>CBDCAG010000002.1:0-718384 GCA_965213805.1 uncultured Granulicella sp.
CTAGATCCGCTGGTCATCGGGGCGCCAGGTGTTGATGTTTGCCTTGATTGCCCTGGGGTCGAGGCTTTCGGTCAGAGTGCGGCTGACGAGTGAGGGGAGTTCGCCGTCGGAGGGCGAAGCGGAGAGCGATGAGCTGACGGGTAGAGAGCTGCGAGAGGTCGGCGCGGGGAACCAGTGCGCCGATGCGCAGGCGCTCTTCAAGCCGGATGATGCGGTCCTGGTTGGCGAGCGAGTAGCGGCGCAGCTTCAGGATAAAGAAGAGGAAGCCGACGGCGACGACGATGGACCAGAGGTGCAGAAACGGATGCACAGGCCAACGGTGAATGGCCTGGTAGATGGCGACGATAAAATTGACCACGAAGATGGGGGCAAGCACGAAGGTCGTGATGGGATCGACTGACGTGTGGCTCAGGGCTGTTTGCGGTTTGGGCATGGGTGGATGGTAGCAGTCGGGGCTGCGCCCACTCGTTGTACGGTAGCCTTGAGAGATGGGCACGAAGCGCATTGGAGTGCATTTAGGGACGGCGGGTGGGTGCTGGACGGCGGTCAACCGGGCGGTGGAGGCGGGGGCGAACACGTTCCAGATCTTCTCGACGAGCCCGCGCCAGTGGAAGGCTTCGCCGGTGAAGGCGGAGGACGCGGCGAAGATGCGGGAGCTGCGGGCACAGCACAATATAGGGCCGATTTCGATTCATGCGAGCTACCTGATCAACCTGTGCAGCCAGACAGAGAGTGTGCGGGTAAACTCGACGGCTGCTTTCCGCGGCGAGGTAGAGCGCGCCCTGGCGCTGGGAGCGGAGAACCTGGTGCTGCACCCGGGAAGCTGGAAGGGCCTGACGCGCGAGGAGGGGCTGACGCTGGCGGCGCAGTCGATCGAGCGGGCGATCGACGGGATCGATTTTTCGGGGGCGCCCGAGTTTCGCATCCTGATCGAGAACACCGCGGGTGCGGAATTTTCGCTTGGCGGCAAGCTGGAGCAGGTGGCGGAACTCGTGCAGTGTCTCAGCGCCTGCGCTCCCGTGGCGGTGTGTTTAGACACCTGCCATCTGCATGTGGCCGGCTTACGACATCGTGACGAGTGAAGGCTATGCCGAGACCATGACGCTGGTGGCGGCGACGGTGGGGTTTGACGCCGTGCGGGTGTGGCACTGCAACGATGCGAAGGCGGCGCGAGGGTCGAAGCTCGACCGGCATGAGCATATCGGCGAGGGGACGATCGGGGCGGAGGCGTTTCGACGGTTACTGCGGGATAAGCGGTTTGCGGGTGCGCTGTTTATCGCGGAGACGCCGGTGGATGCGCCGGGGGATGAGGGTCGGAATGTCGGGGTGCTCCGCACGCTGGCGGCGGGGTAGATCGTGATTGGGGAGGGTGGTCTATAGCTGATCGTTGTTTGTTGAGAGTCAGGAATAGGCACCGGCTTGTTTCTCGAGCTTTGCGCTGATTCACTGTGCGAGAAGCAGGCTGCCTCGAAATGACAAAGACAACGACAAGTGCGCCCTCATCGCGGGCGGCGACCACTTCGTGGGGTGGACGCTTCGCGCGCCCTCGCACAGCCGGACGAAGCTGCCACGCGAAGCCTTCGCCTCACGAAGTGGCGCCCGTCCGGCGTCAGGACGCATGTGCTGTTGTCTCCGTCTTACGGGGTTGGCGGTTTGAGAGGGTGTTGGTCGAGGAAGAGGTAGCGGTCGCGCAGGGCGTCGGGGGCGGCCGAGATGGTGGCGTCGAGGCGGAGAACCTTGTAGTCGAGGGGCTGGTAGGTGGGCCAGTTGGGCAGGCCCTTGCCGTTGGGGTCGCCGGTCCTGGCGAAGTTGGTCCAGTACTGCTGGATCTCGTCGGACATGGTGCGGTCGGCGGGGGTGAAGGCGGCTTCGGGGCGGGAGTCGAGCGTGCCGAAGACGTATTCGATGTCGTCCGAGTGGAAGGTGCCGACGGCGACGGGGTGGTATTTGTCGGTCGGGGCGGGGAGCGCGAAGAGGTAGCGGTAGACGGGCGCGGCGCCGGTCTTGGTCTGCGCTTCGAGCCAGCGCCAGGTGCTGTAGTCGATGAAGCGGTCGCTGATGAGGTCGCCGGCGGAGGTGACGGCTTCAGCGTCGGTGGCGGCAGGGTAGAGCTTGAGGAAGGCGGGGGCTTCGTCGCCGTAGTCCTTCTGGGCCTCGGCTGAGAAGGATTCGGCGGTGGGCTTTTTGGGATTCATGATGATGGCGGCGCGCATCTCGTCGTTGTTCCAGCCGGCGATGAGGGGGACGTGGGACTGCTCGCCGGCGGCGTAGATGTCGGCCACGGGTTTGGGGGAGAAGTAGCCGTCCATGACGGGCGCGAAGTGGGCCTTGGTGGAGCTGACGCCTGAGAGGATGACATCGGTGGGAAGTTTACGCAGGTCAGCGAGCTTGCTGGTGCTGTAGGCCTCTTTGGCGTCGGCAGAGTCCTTGGTTTCGCGATCGGCGAGGGTTTGCTGGCCGAGCACGGCGCTGGCGAGGGCGCCGCCGGATTCGCCGATGGCCTTCGCGAACATGTTCTTCGAGAGGGGCGACGCCATCAGCGAGCTGACGGCGAAGGAGCCGGCGGATTCGCCGAAGATGGTGATGTTTTTGGGGTCTCCTCCGAAGGCGGCGATGTTGTCTTTGGTCCATTTCAGGGCGGCGACCTGGTCGAGCAGACCGTAGTTGCCGCTGGCATGGTGCGGCGATTCGGCGGTGAGTTCGGGGTGGACGAAGAAGCCGAAGATGCCGAGACGGTAGTTGATGGTGACGATGATGACGTTGCGTTTGGCGAGTGCGACCCCGTCGTGGCGGGCTTCGGAGGCGCCGCCGGCGTAGTAGCCGCCGCCGTGGATCCAGAACATGACGGGCAGTTTGGCGCCGGGTTTAGCGTTCGCGGGGGTCCAGATGTTGAGCGAGAGGCAGTCTTCGGAGGGACCGGCGTCGTGGAAGATCATGTCGGCGAAGCTGTTGGCCTGGGCGCAGTGATTGCCGTAGTTCTTGGCTTCGAAGACGCCTTTGAATGGAGCGGCAGGCTGGGGTGGGGCCCAGCGGAGGTTGCCGACGGGCGGCGCGGCGTAGGGAATGCCCTTGAAGGCGTGGACCGAGCCGTCGGGCGTGGCGGCGCCTTCGAGGGTGCCGAGGGTGGTTTTTATCTTGAGCGGGGCCTGGGCTGTGGCTCGGGCTGTGGCGGCAAGGGGGAGGCTGAAGGCGAGGAGCGTGAGGGCGGCGAGGCGGAAGGGGCGTGCGGGCATCGAATATTTCTCCGGATGCCACGCTAGCATAATCGATTGATCAAGCGCTTGTGAGGACCTGGGGCTGGGCGGCGGGGACGGCGGATTTGCGGCGGGTGAGACGTTTGCCGAGGTGGATGAAAGGCTGTTCCCAATAGTGGGTGGAGAGGTGGGCGAGCAGAAAGCTGAGGGCGATGCCGAGAGGGCGGCGGGCGTACTTGGCGACTTTTGAGGCGGGCTCGAACCAGCCGTGGGTGGTGAGCGGGTGCCAGATGTACAGCGCGTAGGAGATGGTGGCGAGGTACTTGAGGGGGCGGGACTCGAGGACGCGATTCCACAGGGTGCCGTGGTGGTAGAGCGTGGCGCCGATGGCGATGACGGCGCAGTAGGGCCGGAACTGGCTGATCCAGAAGTTGGTTTTGTGGCCGCCGAGGAAGAGCAGCACGAGCGGGATGGCGGGGGGGATGTGGGCGAGCAGCCGCTTGAGCGGCGCGGAGAATCGGCTGTGGAAGAGGTACGCGAGCGCGGCGCCGGCGAGGATATCGTCCAGCCGGTAGAGGGTGTAGATGTCGGCGGTGACGTGGGCGTGGATGCGGTTGAGGGTGACGGCGACGCAGACGAACGGCAGCAGGGCAAGGGCGGCTTTACGGAAGAGGAGGAAGAGGACAGCGATAAGTGCATAGAACTGGACCTCGACGCAGAGGCTCCAGAAGTGGCCTGTGATTGCCGTGAGGTGGTAGGGCGGCAGGTTGGCGTAGAAGAGCAGGTTGGCGCGCCAGGTGACGAGGTCGGCGTGGGTAAAGGCGAGAGTGATGAGAAGGAAGAGCCAGGCTGCGGGGACGATGCGGAAGAGGCGGCGGATGACGAAGTCGCGCACGCTGGGGTGGAAGTAGAGGGTGCTGGTGATCAGGAAGCCGGAGAGGGCGAAGAAGAGGCCCATGCCAAACTCGCCGGCCATGTAGTTGAGGTCGAAGCGGGCGGGGCCGAGCGGCAGCATGTGGGCGGCGAGGACAGCCAGGATGCTGATGCCGCGCCAGCCGTCGAGGACGGGAAGCCGGGGCATGCGCGGGGCGGGGAGGGTAACGGAGGTCGGGGCGGAGGCGTTCAGGTTTTCAGGCATACAGGGTTTCAGGGGTACTGCTTCACTCTACTGCCCGGACGGGGGATTGCCTGTACCACCTTTGGGGGATGCGACAGATAGGGAGCGGTGGGGTAGCGCGCGTCAGAACGTACAATCGAGAGTGTGACGGACGATCAAAACAGCGTGGTTTCAGTGGATGGGGAGCGGCCCGACCGGTATACGCCGGCGGAGATCGAGCCGAAGTGGCAGGCCCGGTGGGACGCGGACGCGTCGTTATATGCGTCCGAGGCGCATGACTGCGGCAAGCCGAAGTACTACTGCCTGGAGATGTTGCCGTATCCAAGCGGGCAGCTGCACATCGGGCATGTGCGGAACTATGCGATCGGCGATGCGCTGGCGCGGTTTATGTGGATGCGCGGGTACAACGTGCTGCACCCGATGGGGTGGGATGCGTTCGGGCTGCCGGCGGAGAATGCGGCGCTGAAGAACAACGTGCCTCCGCGGGAGTGGACGCTGTCGAACATCGCGGCGATGAAGAAGCAGTTTCAGCGGCTGGGGATGGGGTTCGACTGGGCGAGCGAGGTGACGACGTGCCTGCCGGATTATTACCGGTGGAACCAGTGGTTCTTTCTGAAGATGTTCGAACAGGGGCTGGCGTACCGGAAGAAGTCGAAGGTGAACTGGTGTCCGTTGTGCGCGACGGTGCTGGCCAATGAACAGGTGGTGGGCGGCTGCTGCTGGCGGCACGAGGAGCAGATTGTCGAGCAGCGGGACCTGACGCAGTGGTTCCTGCGGATCACGAAGTATGCGGATGAGCTGCTGGACGGACTGGCCATGATGGATGGCTGGCCGGAGAAGGTGCGCACGATGCAGCGCAACTGGATCGGGCGGAGCGAGGGGACGAACGTCGACTTCATGCTGGTGAACGAGGCCGGCGCGGCAACCAACGGCTTGAAGATCACCGTGTTCACGACGCGGGTCGACACGATCTTCGGGGCGACGTCGGTGCAGGTGGCGCCGGAGCATGCGGTGGCAAAGGCGTTTGCTTCACAGGATCCCTCGCTTGCAAAGCAGGTCGAGGAGATGATTGCGCAGCAGACGGCAGCTCGCGAGGCGGGGGATGTCGGCGGGATCGAGAAGCATGGCGTGGCGACGGGGCACTTCGCGGTGAACCCGTTCAACGGCGAGCGCGTGCCGATCTGGGTGGCGAACTACATTCTGGCCGACTACGGGACGGGCGCGATCATGAGCGTGCCGGCCCATGACGAGCGGGATTTCGAGTTTGCGACGAAGTATGGGTTGCCGGTCAAGCGGGTCGTCGCACCGGTAGACGAAGCTGAGCCTGAACTGCCGTATGGCGGCGAAGACGATGCGGTGTTGATCGACTCGAATGAGTGGACCGGGATGGCGTGCCTCGAGGCGCAGCAGAAGATGGCGGCGTTTGCCAAGGAGGGCGGCTTCGGTTCAGCAACGATCACATACCGCCTGAAGGACTGGGGTGTGAGCCGGCAGCGGTACTGGGGGACGCCGATCCCGATGGTCTACTGCAAGGCGTGCGGCGAAGAGACGCCGATCCCGGTGAGCGAGGCTTCCCTGCCGGTGCTCTTGCCGGAGTCGATCGAGATCACGCAGGAGGGCGGCTCGCCGCTGGGCAAGGTGCCATCGTTTGTTGAGACCACGTGCCCGAAGTGTGGCGGCCCGGCACGTCGCGAGACGGACACGATGGACACCTTCGTCGATTCGAGCTGGTACTTCTACCGCTATACCGATGCGCATAACAGCGAGGCTCCCTTCGATGCGGCGAAGGCGAACTACTGGTTTCCAATCGACCAGTACATCGGCGGAGTCGAGCATGCGATTCTGCACCTCATCTATTCGCGCTTCTGGACGAAGGTGATGCGTGACCTTGGGCTGATCGAGAACGCCGAGCCCGCGGCGCGGCTGTTTACGCAGGGAATGGTGATCAAGGATGGCGCGAAGATGTCGAAGTCGCGCGGCAACGTGGTGAGCCCGGACCTGATGATCGAGCGCTATGGCGCGGATGCGAGCCGCATGTACGCACTCTTCGGCGGCCCCCCGGAGCGGGATCTCGAGTGGTCGGAAGAGGGTGTTGCCGGGATCGTGAGATTCCTGGGCAAGGTGTACCGGCTGGTCGCGAAGTATGCGGCGCATACCGGCGGCGCCGAGGTAAAGACCGCGGATGACGAAGTGCTGCTGCGCAAGCTGCACCAGACGCTGGCGAAGATAACGCAGGATTTCAGCGGGCGCTGGCACTTCAACACGTCGATCTCCTCGATCATGATCCTCGTCAACGAGGTCACCGCAAAGGAAGCGGCGATCGATGCCGGGCAGGTGACGGCTGCGACCGTGGCCCAGGTGATGAAGTGCCTCGTCCAGATGCTGGCGCCATTCGCGCCATTCTTCGCAGCCGAAATGTGGGAGCGGCTGGGTGAGACGGGTGTGGTCTTCCGGTCGACGTGGCCGGAAGCCGATGCGGAGCTTGCGCGCGAGAGCGAGATGGAGATCCCGGTGCAGGTCAATGGCAAGCTGGTGACGGTGATCCGGCTGGCCGCCGAGAGCGACCAGGATGCGGTGAAAGCCGCGGCGACGGCCGATGAAAAAGTGCAGGCGAGGACCGCTGGCAAGACGATCGTGAAGCTCGTCGTGGTGCCGGGCAAGCTTGTGAATCTTGTGGTGAAGTAATGGCGACAGCAAGCGTACGCGGGACGCAATCGTTCGTGGGGACGTTGAGTTCGACGTGGCGGCGGCCTTCGTTGACGCTCATGGAGGTGGCGTGGCGCTGGTCATTCGGCATTCCGGCGCTGCTGTTGACGCTGGCGAAGCTGAAGGGCGCGCTGTTGGCGGCGACGGGCGGCACCATGGATCCAGCATCGCTCGGTTTGGACGCCGTGCTTCTCAACGATCCGGTGGGCGCGCTGAGTGCGGATCCGCTGGGCGCGACCGGCAAGTTCGCCCATGCGCTGGGCCTGGTGATGCCGGAGGTGATGCGCTTTGCGTGGTGGCTGGTGCCGCTGGTGCTGGTGGGCTGGGTGATTCAGTGCGCGGTGGGGCGGACGATGGTGCTGCGGCGCATCGACCCGGCGATGAAGGTGCGGGTGGGTACGGTAATGGTGCTGACCGGGCTGCGAGTTGCGGTGCTGGCGGGGGTGTTCTGGGTGTGGTTTTCGCTCGTGGGCTGGAGCTCACGGACGGCGATCCTCGGGCCCATTGCGCAGCATGCGGAGCCGAACCTGGTGCTGTACTGCGGGCTGGTGATCGTCATCTCGCTGACGATTTATACGGCGTGGGCTCTGGTGGCATGGGTGCTGCAGATCGCGCCGGTCCTGGCGATGCTTGAAGGTCTGGGGATTGCAGGGAGCCTGCGCGGTGCGCTGCGCCTGGGCGCGCTGCGCGGGAAGCTGGCCGAGATCAACCTGGTGCTGGGGATCGTCAAGATTGCGCTCGTGGTGCTGGCGATGGTGTTTTCCGCGACGCCGCTGCCGTTTGAATCGGTGACGACGCCGGGGTTCCTGGCG
Organism: uncultured Granulicella sp.; assembly: GCA_965213805.1. Classification (GTDB taxonomy): domain Bacteria; phylum Acidobacteriota; class Terriglobia; order Terriglobales; family Acidobacteriaceae; genus Edaphobacter. Next base: position 7,830 of record CBDCAG010000002.1, read on the forward strand.
GTGTGGTGGGCGATCGTAGGCGTGGTTTATCTGCTCTGGTCGGACTTCTTTCACGTGGCGCGGCTGGTGGGGTACCTCGAGCTTTGGCGGGTGTATGCGGAGCGTGGGTGACGGCAGAGGAACAGCCCTCTTTGCTTCGCCGCGTGATAACAACAGATTTCGGCTGTTCGTTTGTCGGGCTGATTCCTGCGAATGGCGGCATCGTGGAAGAGTTTGCATCCTATGCGCAGAAGATGAAATTCGGGAGGCTTTATGTCGAACGGCTTGTACGCTTTGGGGTATTTGATTGTGATCATCGGGGTGGCGTACATGGCGCACCTCCTGCACATTCCGCAGACATGGATCGGCGCCATTGTGCTGGTGTTGGTGGGCATCGGCATTCTCACGGCCGTGCAGAACGGCAAGGCGAAGGGTTAGCTCGAGGGCGCCGTTTAGACTGGTAACGTGGACACCTCGACGATTGTCATTCTGGATTTTGGTTCGCAATACACCCAACTGATCGCGCGACGCATCCGCGAGTTCAACGTATTCTCGGTCGTGCTGCCCTGTACCGTGCCGCTCGCACAGGTCACTGCGCTGAATCCGAAGGGCATCATCCTTTCGGGCGGCCCATGCTCGGTGTATGACGCGGACTCGCCGGCGGCGGACCCCGCGGTGCTGGCGCTGGGGCTTCCCGTGCTTGGCATCTGCTACGGACTGCAGTTCATCACGCACCACATGGGCGGGCGGGTGGAGAGTGCCGCAAGCCGTGAATATGGCCATGCCGAGGTTTCGCTGGTCAAGGAGACACCGCTCTTTGCCGGGCTGCCGGCGACGATGAATGTGTGGATGTCGCACGGCGATCACGCCGCCGCGCTGCCGCCGGGCTTTGAGCTTGTGGCCGAAACCTTGAACGCTGTGGCCGGCATCGCCAACGAAGCGAAGAAGATCTGGGCGGTGCAGTTTCATCCCGAGGTCGCGCATACGCGGCAGGGCATGGAACTGCTCCGGAACTTCGTCATCGGGTTATGCGGAGCGCAGGCGGACTGGACGCCGGAACACTTTATCCAATCGACGATCGAACGCGTGAAGGCGCAGGTGGGCGCGGGCCACGCGATCTGCGGACTCAGCGGCGGGGTCGATTCGTCGGTCGCCGCGGTGCTGGTGGCGAAGGCAATCGGCGACCGGCTGACCTGCATCTTCGTCAACAACGGCGTACTGCGCAAGGATGAGTTTGCCAAGGTGCAGAAGACGATGCGCGAGCAGCTTGGGCTCAATGTCGTGGCGGTTGACGCGTCCGATCGCTTCCTGACCAGGCTCGCCGGCGTGACTGATCCGGAGACCAAGCGCAAGGTCATTGGCGGCGAGTTTATCTCGGTGTTTGACGACGAAGCGAAGAAGATCTTCGAAGCCGAGAAGAGTGCCGGCGAGGAGATTGCCTGGCTGGTGCAGGGCACGCTCTATCCCGATGTCATCGAGTCGTCCAGCGTCCACGGGCCGTCGCACACCATCAAGAGCCACCACAATGTCGGCGGGCTGCCCGCGGATATGAAGCTGAAGCTGATCGAGCCTCTGCGCGATCTGTTCAAGGATGAGGTGCGGCGGATCGGCCGCGATCTCGGCATGCCGGACGAGATCATCGATCGCCAGCCGTTTCCCGGGCCGGGCCTCGCCGTGCGGATTCTCGGCGAAGTCACCGCAAAACGCGTGGCCGTTCTGCAGGAGGCCGACCAGATCGTCGTCGATGAAATCAAGGCCGCAGGACTCTACAAAAAGGTGTGGCAGAGCTTCGCGGTGCTGCTGCCAGTGAAGTCGGTTGGCGTCATGGGGGATCAGCGGACCTACGCCAATACTTGTGCCATTCGCGCCGTTGAGAGCGAAGACGGCATGACGGCGGACTGGGCTCCGCTGCCGTACGAGGTGCTCCGGAAGATCTCGTCGCGAATCATCAGCGAAGTGCGCGGCATCAACCGCGTCGTCTACGACATCACAAGCAAACCGCCCGGGACGATTGAGTGGGAGTAGAAGCAACTGCAACCGCGTCCTGACGCCGGACGGGCGCCACTTCGTGGGGTGAGCGCTTCGCGTCGCAACTTCATGCAGTGTGAGCTGGTCTTGCACGCGAAGCTCCCACCCCACGAAGTGCTCGCCGCCCGCGATCAGGGCGTATTTGCGGTTGCTCTTCGATTCCAGACCACGTAACCGGCCGCTCCGAGCAGGATGATCACGGCGGCGGGGCGCAGTTCGTGGGTGAAGTTGGTGCGGCCGATCAGGATCCAGGTGAAGCCTGCGAGGGCGACGAGCGGCGGCAGCGGATAAAGCCAGATGCGGAACGGGCGTGGCCGGTCCGGCTGCGTGCGCCGCAGGTACAGCACGCCGACATGCTGCGCCAGGAACTGCACCAGGATGCGCAATACAACCAGGCCGGCGATGACTTCGCCGAGCGAGAAAAAGCAGAAGAACGCCGCGGCGCCGCCCAGCCAGAGCAGCGACACGTACGGAAAGTTCTTCGTGGGGTGAAGCTTGCCGAGCGCGGGAAAGAAGTTGCCGTCGCGCGCGGCCGCGAACGGGATGCGCGAATAGCCGAGCAGCAGCGAAAAGATGCTGGCGAAGGCGGTGACCATCACCAGCACCGCGGCAAGTTTGCCGTAGAGCGCGCCGTGCGCCGGCCCGTACGCCGTCTGCATGAAGAAGCTGACCAGCGCCTGGCGTGCGCCAAGGTCCTTCATCGCCACCAGCGGCTGCCACGGCACGACCGCGAGCACCGCCACGTTGAGGCACAGGTACAGGACCCCGACGGCGGCGATCGAGATCAGGATCGCGCGTGGAATGGTGCGCGCCGCGTCCTTCACCTCGCCGCCCAGAAAGGCGACGTTGTAGTAGCCCCAGAAATCATAAGTCGCGACCAGCATCGCACCCGCGAGCCCGGAGAAGAACGCCGGCGAGAGGTGAAAGGCACCGGCCGGGAAGCTGAAGGCCTGCGCAGCGTGACCCCTGGCGAGCGCGACGCCGAAGATCCAGAGCAGCGTCGCAATCACCGTCGTCCACAGGCCATACGAGACCAGCCGCAGACTGGCGAGATTGCGATAAAGCAGTACGACCGCCAGCGCCACCGAAGCGATCGCCACCAGCGTCCCCGGGCCGAAGCTGATGCGACCCCACTGCAGCCACGCGCCGTGCAGCGACGGAACCAGGTACGCCGCGTACTGTGCCAGGCCGATCGAGCCGCTCGCCACCGAAAGCGGCGCAGAAACCATCAGCTGAAACACAAACAGAAACGAAAGAAAACGCCCGGCGCTCCCTGGAAACATCGTCCTGAGAAAGCGATACGAGCCACCCGCCTCCGGCATCATCGCGCCCAGCTCAGCCCACACCAGTCCATCGCACACCGCCAGCAGCGCCCCCAGGATCCAGCCCAGCATCGCCTGCGGCCCACCCATCGCCGAAAGCAGCAAGGGCAGCGTAATGAACGGACCGACGCCGATCATGTCCAGCATATTCACCGCGACCGCACCACGCAGCGAAAGCGAACGGCCGAGTTGAGGATCGGAAGCGATAGTGGCTAGTCTAACGGCAAGCAACAGCAAGTACGCCCTGATCGCGGGCGGCGACCACTTCGTGGGGTGGAGGCTTCGCGTGCGAGGACCTTGCACACTGCCTGATGATGCGACGCGAAGCCTCCACCCCACGAAGTGGCGCCAGTCCGGCGTTAGGACGCACTTGCTCTTGCCTGTTGTGAGAGATTAACCACAATGCTTCGATCTCGACTTGTGCTTCTTCTCCTTGCTGCGCTGCCGGCTGCGGCTCAGCAGATGGACGACCCGGCAAACCTGATGGGCGAGCGCGTAGCGGCCCCGGCGCTGGCGGATTCGGTGCCGATCAACCATGGCGCGCCGGCGCTTGAGCAGTTGCTGCGCAAGCTCCGTTCGCGGGCGAGCCTGATGCTGATCGTGGCGCATCCGGACGATGAAGACGGCGGGCTGCTGACGTACGAGTCGCGCGGCCAGGGGGCGCGCGTCGCGATGCTGACGCTGACGCGGGGCGAAGGCGGCCAGAACCTGATGTCGGCGGACTTCAACGATGCGCTCGGACTGATCCGCACCCAGGAGCTGCTGGCCGCCGACCGCTACATGGGCGTCGACCAGTTCTTCGGCACCGAGGTGGACTTCGGCTTTTCGAAGACCAAGGAAGAGACGCTGAAGCAGTGGGGCCACGAGCGTGTGCTGTACGACGCGGTGCGCGCGGTGCGGCTGTATCGGCCGCTCGTCCTTGCCTCGGTCTTCGTGGGCGGTGTCACGGACGGGCACGGGCAGCACCAGGTCTCGGGTGAGATCTGCCAGGAGGTGTTTGTCGCGGCGGCCGACCCCAGGGTCTTCCCGGAGATGGGCCTGCCGCCCTGGGCGCCGTTGAAGGTCTACGCGCGCACCCCGTTCGCGCCCGTCACCGATAAGGGCATGTTCGACTATGCGACCGGCCGCTACTCGCCGACGAAGTTCCACAACTACGTCACCGGCATCGACATCGACCACGAGCCCTCCGCCACGGTGACGATCCACGAGGGCGGGAAGCCGTCGATCGCATCCTTCGGCGGCATGAGCTACGTGCAGTTCGCGCGCCAGGGGCTGGCGATGCAGAAGAGCCAGATCGGCAACGGCGTGCGGGTGCCGCCGGCGGGCGACTACGACGTCGGCTACACGCGCATGGGCTCGCGGCTGGGGAAGGCTTTTGCGGCGGGGCCGGCGACCGAGAGCGGCATGTTCGAGGGCGTGGATACATCGCTTGCGGGCATCGCGGCGCTGGCTCCGGATGCCCCGGCGAGCCTGCGGGCTGCGCTCGCGGCGGTCGACGCGAAGATCGCCGAGGCGCAGAAGTTGTTCGACCCGGCGAAGCCCGAGGCGGTGGCCCCGGCGCTGCACGAAGCGTTAGTCGTGCTGGACCGGTTGCTTGCGGACACGGAGAAGTCGGGGATCGCGAAGACGGGAAAATTCAACGTGCTGCACGAGATTCGCGTGAAGCGCGTGCAGCTGAACGACGCGCTGGTGCTGGCGTATGGCATCACCGTGACTGAGATCGCGCAGGGGTCCGCATACCAGGCGGGGCAATCGAAGTTCGAGGTGAAGGAGGAGATTCACCAGCGGCCCACACTGCCGCTCGAAGCCTTGTACGCCGGCTGGGAGAGCGACGGCGTTCCGCTCAACCTGGCAGGGTCAACGCCGAAGAAGAGTCCGCAGACCTCCGATTGGCACTTCGGTGCTCTCGAGGCCAGACCTACCAAGCCCTACTTCTCGCGTCCCGGCATGGAGCAGCCCTACTACAACGTCAGCAACCCGAGCCTCCGCAACGCCCCCGCCACCCCGCCGCCCTTCCAGGTCACGCATGCCTTCGACGACCACGGCGTCAGGCTCGAGGTCCGCAGCACCGTCCAATACCCGCCCGACGCCCCGCTCGCCGGACAAGCCGTCGCCGTTGTTCCGCCGGTCTCGGTCGGTGTCACGCCGCGGCTCGGCATCATCCGCCCCGGCGATCACGAAGTAGCCCTGCACGCCGCGCTCTCAAGCGGCAACGCCCCCGGCGCCGTCACCGTGAAGCTCCCTGACGGCTGGACCGCAAATCCCGCCCAGGCGGCGTTCCCCACCAGGGCAGCGAAAGCCCTCACCTTCGCCGTCAAGTCCCCCGCAGGCGCGACCGGCGAGAAGACCATCTCGCTCGACGCCGTCGCCGGCGGCAGGCACTACGCCGAAAGCTACCGCCCGGTCGGCTACCCCGGGCTCACCTTCACCAACTTCTACACCCCCGCCACCTTCAAGGCGAGCGTCGTCGACGTGCGCACCGCACCCAACCTCCGCGTAGCCTACCTGCCCGGCACCGGCGACGACACCGCCGCCGCCCTCCTCTCGCTCGGCGTCGCACCCACCATGCTCACCATCGCCGACATCACACCAGCCAGGCTCGCCGCCTTCGACGTTGTCATCCTCGGCGTACGCGCCTACTCCGCGCACCCCGAACTCACCGGTGCCGGATCCAGACCACTCACTGACTTCGCCCAGGCCGGCGGCGTCGTCATCGCGCAATACAACTCCGGAGGCTTCAACCCGGCATCGGCTCCCTTCCCCTTTTCACTTCCCGGCGACTCCGCCCACAACGTCGTTGACGAAGACCAGCCCGTCCGCCTCCTCGTCCCCGGCGCGCCTCTGCTCAACTGGCCCAACCAGCTGACGACGCACGACTTCGACCACTGGGTCGAAGAACGCGGGCACGGCTTCGCCTCCGAATGGGCCCCGCAATACCAGCCTCTGCTCGAAACCCACGACCTCGACCAGGATCCGCAAAGAGGTGGCCTGCTCATAGCCCCCGTCGGCAAGGGTGCCTACATCTACTGCGCGCTCGCCCTCTACCGGCAGCTTCCGGAAGGCGTCCCCGGCGCCTACCGGCTGCTCGCCAACCTCGTCAGCTACGCCGGCAATCCTCAGCGCGCATCGAAGTAAGCATGACGATGACCGGAACACGCCAGGGCGAGCTGATGCAGGCCGCCAACCTCCTGCTCGATGCACGCCGCACCTCCACGCCCATCGCCGACCTGCCGCCCGCACTGCAGCCCACCTCACCCGACGAAGCCTTCTACGTTCAGTCCCAGATGATCCAGGCCTACGGCGAAATCGGCGGCTGGAAGGTCGGCGCGCCCACCGCCGAAGCCACCCCCATCGCTGCCCCCATGCCCCGCGCCTGGATGGCCGGCAACGGCGCCATGCTCGCCACCGGGAGCCACCGCTTCCGCGGACTCGAAGCCGAGGTCGCCTTCCTGCTCGGCAAAGACCTGCCCCCACGCGCCACACCCTACACCGATGACGAAGTCCGCGACGCCATCCTCTCCTGCCACCCCGCCATCGAGGTCCTCGAATCCGCCCTGCTCGACCCCACCGACCCCGGCGTCAACCGCCTCTCGCAGGTCGCCGACCTGCAGATGCACGGCGGCTTCGTCTACGGAACGGCCTGCGAGCAATGGCGCGACATCGACTTCAACCAGGAGCACGTTACCCTCGCCGTCGACGCCTCCATCCGCGTCGAACGCACCGGCTCCAACACCTCCGGCAACCTGCACCGGCTGCTTCCCTGGCTCGCCAACGAAGGCGCCACCCGCACCGGCGGCCTCTACGCCGGACAATGGATCACCACCGGCAGCTGGACCGGCGTCACCCTCGCCACAGCCGGCAGCGCCGTAGACGCCCACTTCCACTCCCTCGGCAGGGTGGGATTCCGGTTCGCCTAGGCGAAAGACAAGAGCAAGTGCGCCCTGATCGCGGGCGGCGACCACTTCGTGGGGTGGAAGCTTCGCGTGCGAGGACCTTGCACACCGCCTGATGTTCCAACGCGAAGCCTCCACCCCACGAAGTGGCGCCCGTCCGGCGTAAGGACGCATTTGCTGTTCTCCTTCGTTCAAGCAGCCAAGCATCCCCCCTCTGCCTGTGGGAATCGTAGTGTCAGAGGCTACACCGATGGCGCGTCCTTATTGGTCGGGGCAGATTACGATTTCGCTGGTGTCGTTTTCGGTGAAGCTCTTTGTGGCCACCGAGGCGAAGAGCGAGATTCACTTTCATCAGATCTCCCGTGCGACGGGTGAGCGCGTCCGCTACCAGAAGGTGACGTCCTCCGCGCAGGAAGCGCAGCAGAATGCCGGCGACGACACCCCCGCCGCGCCGCCGGTGCAGAAGGACGAGATCGTCAAAGGCTACGAATATCAGAAGGGCCAGTACGTCACCATCGAGCCCAGTGAGCTGACGAATCTGCGCGTGCCGTCGAAGCATTCGATGGAGGTCACGCAGTTTGTCGACGAGGCCGACATCGATCCGGAGTTCTACGAGAAGCCCTACTTCGTGGTGCCCGAGAACGACTCGCAGGCACAGGCCTTCGCCGTCGTTCGCCAGGCTCTGAAAGATACCAAGAAGATTGCGCTGTCGAAGATCGCCTTCGGCGGCCGCGAGCACGTCGTCGCCATCGCCCCCGCAGACGACGACAACTATGGCGGCATGATGGCCTACACCATGCGCTACGCGCAGGAGCTGCGCGACGCGAAGGACTACTTCCGCGACATCAAGAAGGTCACGGTCGACGCGGATTCGCTGTCGCTCGCGAAGGAGTTGATCAAGCGCAAGGCGGCGAAGTTCGACCCGTCCAAATTTGTCGACGGCTACGAGGTCGCGTTGAAGGAGCTGGTGCAGGCCAAGGTCGATCACGCACCGGTCCCGAAGGATGAGGAAGCAAAGCCGCAGCGCGGCAAGGTAATCTCGCTGATGGACGCGCTGAAGAAGTCGATTGCCGGCGGCGAGAGCCCGGCAGACACTGAGACTGCGGACGAAGAAGAAGCAGCGCCGGCGAAGAAAAAGCCGGCGGCCAAACACCCCGCCAAGGGCATCACGCTGGTGAAGTCCGCCGCGGCGAAGAGCACTCCGGCCAGGGCAGCGAAGGCTGCCAAACGTAAGTCGGCCTAGGAGTCGCGATGGCTCCTGCCAAGAAGATTCCTGCAAAGAAGGTTCCGGCGAAGAAGGTTCCGGCAAAGAAGATTCCTGCAAAGAAGGTTCCGGCAAAGAAGGTCCCGGCAACCAAGGAGGCGGCAGCCGGGAAGGCTGCTTCGAAGAAGGCAGCGCCCGGAAAAGCTGCCCGGCTGAGCTCGCCCCAAGACGCTGCGAGCAGCCCTGCCGACGCCGTTGACGAGCAGCTTGCGCGCTATCGCTCGATGCGCGACTTCTCCGTCACCGCCGAACCCTCGGGCGAGGCCGATGCACGCACGATCGGCAAGGATGGGCCGTACCCGTTCTGCATTCAGAAGCACGCGGCTTCGCACCTGCATTATGACTTTCGTCTCGGCTGGAACGGCGTCCTGAAGTCCTGGGCCTGCGCGAAGGGCCCCAGCTACAACGTGAAGGATCGCCGCCTCGCCGTGCAGGTCGAAGACCATCCGATGGAATACGGCGGCTTCGAGGGCATCATCCCCGCCGGGCAGTATGGCGGTGGCACCGTGATGCTATGGGACCAGGGAACCTGGGCCCCGCAGCCCGAGTATCCGGATGTCGAGGCCGGCCTGCGCGACGGGCACCTCAAGTTTCTGATGCACGGCACCAAGATGCACGGCAAATGGGCGCTCATCCGCATGGCGCCGCGGCCGAAAGAGACCAAGCCCAACTGGCTCCTCATCAAGGAACACGACGAGTTCGAACGGCCGCCCGACGGCCCCGCCGTCACCGACGCGGAGCCCGACTCCGTCATCACGCACCGCTCGCTCGAGCAGATCGCGGCCCAGGAAGACCACGTCTGGAACTCGAAGGACACGCAGAAAAAAGACCAGCAGGCGTGGGTACGGAAGGACGCTGCCTCAGAAAAGCAGCCGGGCAAGCCACCCGCGGCGCCTCTCCACACCGACAAGCTGCCGAAGGAGCATCAGCCCACCTTCGTCAAGCCGCAGCTCGCGCAGGAGACCGAAGCGCCGCCTGAAGGCGATGCGTGGATCCACGAACTCAAGCTCGACGGCTACCGCATTCAGGCACGCAAGGACGGGGCCAAAGTAGCGTTGCTCACGCGCTCCGGTCTCGACTGGACCGCGCGCATCCCCGCCATCGCAGTCGAAGTTGCGAAGCTCCCCGTGGAACAAGTGACGCTTGATGGCGAGGTCGTCGTACTGTCCGAGGATGGCACCACCAACTTCGCGGATCTGCAGGCCTCGTTCCAGGAGGGCGCGAAGAACGCGCTCACCTATTTCTGCTTCGACCTTCTGCACGTCAACGGCAGGAACCCCCGCGATCTGCCTCTGCTCGAACGCAAAAAGTTGCTGGCGGAGATCCTCGCCGGCGCGGACGCGGCTTCCCTGCAGATGTCCGAGCACATCGTCTCAAACGGTGCGGCGATGTTCCGGAAGGCCTGCGAATTGCGCGCCGAGGGCATCGTCTCGAAGCGCGCCGCGGCAGGCTACGCCAGCGGACGCGGCGCCGCGTGGCTCAAGTCAAAGTGCCTGCACGAGCAGGAGTTCGTCATCGGCGGCTTCACCCTGCCGGGCAAAGGCAACGCCGGCGGCCCGGGGCTCGGGGCGCTCCTGCTCGGCTACTACGACGAGCCAGGCAAGGAACTGATCTACGCCGGCCGCACCGGCACCGGCTTCACCCACAGGTTCGCCGCCGAACTGCGCAAGCGCCTCGAAGCCATGGAGGTCAAGACCGCACCCTTCGCGAAGACCGGCAGCGAGGCACGCAAGGGCGCAGTCTGGGTAAAGCCCAGCCTCGTCGCCCAGGTTCGCTTTGCCACCTGGACCGCCGACGAGCAGGTGCGGCAGGCCGCGTTCCTCGGCCTCCGCGAAGACAAGCCCGCGAAAGACGTTCGCCGCGAGACCGCTGCGCCGACCCCCAAGACCGCCCGCTCCACGCCTCGGGCCAAAGCGCCGGTCGCTGCCCCCGGCCCTGCGCCCGCTTCCGCGAAAGTCGTCCTCGTGAAGGCCGCGCCGATGGAGCGCGCGCCGGTACGTCTCACCCACCCTGACAAGGTCATTGACCAGCAGACGCAGGTCACCAAGCAGCAGCTTGCGGATTTCTACTGGGCCGTCGCCGATCGCATGCTGCCCTACGTCGCCGACCGCCCGCTGTCGCTCGTGCGCTGCCCCGATGGCTCCGAGAAGCCCTGCTTCTTCCAGAAGCACGTCAACGCGATGCTGCCCCACGGCATCGGCTCGGTCGACGTGCCCGACAAGAAGACCGGCAAGCCCGAGCCCTACATCACGTTGAACACGCGCGAGATTCTCGCCAGCCTGGCGCAGCTTGGCGTGCTCGAAATCCACCCGTGGGGCTCGCACAACGAAACCCTGGAGCGCCCCGACCTCATCACGATCGATCTCGACCCCGACGAATCGCTCACCTGGCAGGTCCTCACCGGCGCCGCGCTCGAGGTACGCAAACGCCTGAAAGAAGCCGGCCTCGAATCTTTCGTCAAGACCACCGGCGGCAAGGGTCTGCACGTCGTCGTCCCCATCGCACCCGAGCAGGAGTGGCCCGCCATCAAGGAATGGGCACACCAGTTTGTGCTCAGGATGGAGCGTGAAAACCCGAAGCTCTACCTGAGCAAGATGAGCAAGGCCGCACGCGCCGGCAAGATCTATCTCGACTACCTGCGCAACGAACGCGGCGCCACCGCGGTCGCGCCCTACAGCCCGCGCGCACGCGAGGGCATGGGCGTCGCCGTGCCGCTGGCCTGGAGCGAACTGAAGGCGGCGGAGCGTCCGTTGTTCCGCGTGGCGAACTTTGCCGAGTGGGGCGGACGCCTCAAAAAAGACGTCTGGATCGACCTGCCAAAGGTTAAGCAATCACTTAAGTAATGGCGACTTCCGAGCATGACACTTAAGCCGCCACTTAAGTAATCGTCATCACGAGGCACTTTGCCGCGCCCCCGGCTTTCAGGAACTCGTCGAGCGGCGTTTCGACGACGCGGAAGCCTCGGCCCTCGAGATCCGAGCGCAGGCCGGAGGAGATCTGGTTGAGCACCAGTTCGTCTTCGAGGCAGACCACGTTGCAGGCGAACTTCGTCGCATCCTCCTCGCTCACGATGACTCGCCGGCTTTTCGGATAATGCATCTCGAGGACAACGCGCGACGCCTCGTCGAAGGCCGCCGGGAAGTACATCACGTCGCCGTTCGGGAGCGGCGCGAAGCAGGTGTCGAGGTGGTAAAAGCGCGGGTCGACCAGCCGGAGCGAGCGCACTTCGACGTTCCACCACTGTTCGAGCAGGCGGTGGCTTGCGAGGTCCGTCCGAAAGCCGTGGCCAGCCCACAGAATCGGCTTATCGCCCATATCGACGGCCCAGAGCGCGTCGCCTTCACCCTCGAAAGAGACCCCTTCCGGCATGACGTCGACGCTATAGCCTGCGGCGTCGAACCATCGGTGAAAGAGGGCGGCTTCGGCCTGGCGCTCGGCGAACTGGAAGCGCGAAAGGGCAACGCGCTGGTCGAACTTCAACCCGGCGTTCGCGGTGAAGACCATGTCGGGCGACCCGAGGACCGGCTCCACCAGCTGAACGTTCGCGCGCGTGGAAAGCTCGGCGTGCAACGCCTTCCACTGCTCGCACGCGCGGGCCTTCGAGGCCGCGTGGACATTGCCTTCCATCCAGGGATTGATGACGTAATCGACGTCGTAAAAGGTGGGCGTACACATCAGTAAATCGGCTTGCTGCTTCATGATTCAAGCTTGGCAGGAGCCTCTCGCAGCGTCTACAAGAATGAAAATCCATTTACACGCATAAGTATCCAAGGGCGAAGAGCAACAGCAACCGCGTCCTAACGCCGGACGGGCGCCACTTCGTGGGGTGGAGGCTTCGCGTCGCTCGTTCAAACGGAGTGCGACCGGACACCACGCGAAGCTTCCACCCCACGAAGTGGTCGCCGCCCGCGATAAGGGCGCGGTTGCTGTTGCTCTTAGTGTTTGGCTGCGTCTGGGCGACCGTGCACGCGGTCGTAGAGGTAGACGTCGCTGGTGGTGCCGAGTGCGTCGTTGTAGAGCGCGGTTTCGCCGGTGATGGCGTCGAGTTCGTTTGAGAAATCGTGAAGTGCGCGCAGTTTGTCGGCGGTGGCGGGAATTTCGAGCTTCGCGGTCGCCAGGAATTTCTGGTAGCCCTTGTCGACGAGCCGGGCGATCTCGCCGTTGAGCACCCAGCCGGGCTTGTGCAGCAGCATGACCGGGCCGCCCTGGCCGTCGGCGATGATGGCTGCGCAGCCGTGTTTGCTGACGCGCATGGCGCCGGCTTTGCGGGTTGCACCCTCGGCTGCGCCGGAAACATCAAATCGTTGCGTCCCAAGGGCGGCAAGCACGTCGTTGAAGCTGCGTTTCTGGATCTTCTTCGCCATAATTTAGACTCACGATAACTGTCGCACATCCATTGCGACGACTCAACCGTTGCTGCATCTGACTTTATGATGATGATGACCCCCACCTTATCGACGCTCGGCACGACGCTGCTCGAGCGCATTGGCAACACGCCGCTGGTGCGGCTGGACGAGCTGACCCAGGATATGCCGGGCGTGCAGATTGTCGGCAAGGCCGAGTGGGCGAACCCGGGCGGCTCGGTGAAGGACCGCGCGGCAAGCTATATCGTGAAGGACGCGCTGAGCCGGAACCTGCTCTCGCCGATGCAGGGTCTGATCGATGCGACGAGCGGCAATACGGGTATTGCGTACGCGATGCTGGGGGCGGCGCTGAACTTTCCGGTGACGCTGTGCATGCCGTCGAACGTGTCGCCCGAGCGTAAGAAGTATGTTTCGGCGTACGGCGCGAACATCGTGTGGACCGACCCGGCGGATGGCTCGGACGGGGCGATTCGCATGGCGCGCAAGCTGGTGGGCGAGGAGCCGAACCGCTATTTCTATGCCGATCAGTACTCGAACGACCAGAACTGGCTGGCGCATTACCATACGACGGCGAACGAGATCTGGGAGCAGACGGATGGGCAGGTGACGCACTTTGTCGCCGGGCTGGGGACTTCGGGAACCTTCATGGGAACGACGCGGCGGCTGCGCGAGTTGAATCCCAAGATCCGCTGCATCTCCATGCAGCCGGACTCGGCGTTCAACGGGCTTGAGGGTTTGAAGCACATGGCGACGGCGATCGTGCCGCGCATCTATGACCCCTCGCTGGCGGACGAGAATCTCCCGATGGAGACCGAGAAGGCGTACGCAATGTGCCTGCGCCTGGCACGGCAGTCGGGGCTCCTGATCGGCGTTTCGGCCGGCGCGGCGGTGGCGACGGCGCTCGAAGTTGCCCGGCGTGAGTATGCGGCGGGGCGCGAGGCGGTGATCACGACGATCCTGTGCGATTCGGCGGAGAAGTACATGTCGGAGCGCTTCTGGAACGATCCGCAGTATGCCGCGGAGTTGAACGGGAAGGTGAAGTAAATGCTGCAGCTGAGCTTTGCGGACTACAACACGCTGCGTGCGCACGGCGAAGAGACGTACCCGCATGAGTGCTGCGGCGTGCTGCTGGGCCGGTTTGCGGAGGGACGCAACGAGGTGCACCAGGTGATCGCGGCGGGCAATACGCGGACCGATTCGGCGCATAACCGCTACCAGATCGACCCGGTGGAGCTGATCCGGATCCAGCGCCAGGCGCGTGCGCTGTCGCTCGATATCGTGGGGTTTTACCACTCGCACCCGGATCATCCGGCGCAGTGGTCGCAGACGGATTTTGCCGAGGCCCACTGGCTGGGCTGCAGCTACGTCATCACGCGTGTGGCGAAGGGCAAGGCGGACGTGACGAACTCGTTCCTGCTGCGCGGCGTCGATGAAGAGAACAAAACCTTCGAAGATGAGCCAATTGAACTTATGATGAAGGAAGCGGTTTCCGCATCATGACCTGCCTCGCATCAATCCGCTGTTGTTGTCCGTGCTGTTGTCGCCGCTAGCGACCAGCGCTCGCCGTGTTCGCTGCCGGCTTTCGTCGTTCCCTTCTCTCTCAATTTCCTCACACATTTCACCCTGCTCCAGGAGAATTCATGCTCATTCATATCCCTACCCCGCTTCGCGCGTACACCGGCCAGAAGGCCTCGGTGGACGTGACGGGCACGACGGTTGCCGGTTCGCTCGAGGCGCTCGTGGCGCAGTATCCGGAGCTGCGCGCGAACCTGTTCGGCACCGACGGCAAGCTGCGCTCGTTCGTGAACGTGTACCTGAACGACGACGACGTGCGCTACCTGCCGGAGAAGGAAGAGGCGGCGGTGAAGGATTCGGACGAGCTGACGATTATTCCGTCGATCGCGGGCGGCCGGTAGCGCAACGGCTCGCGCATCACGGCGCACCTGCAGGACATCTAAAGAACCGAGGACTTTATGACCACCGCTACGCTTGATCCGACGACCGCTGTGGAACTGCCGAAGCTGACCAACGAAGAGGTGGCCCGGTACTCGCGCCACCTGATCCTGCCCGAGGTAGGGTACGAGGGGCAGCAGAAGCTGAAGGCTGCGAAGGTGCTGTGCGTGGGCACCGGCGGACTCGGCGCGCCGCTTGCGCTGTATCTGGCGGCGGCGGGCGTCGGCACGCTGGGGCTGGTGGACTTCGACACGGTGGACGCGAGCAACCTGCAGCGGCAGGTGATTCATTCCACCGCGACGGTCGGCAGGTTGAAGGTCGATTCGGCCGAGATCATGTTGAAGGGGCTGAATCCGAACCTGAACGTCATCAAGTACAACACCATGCTGACGTCGGCGAACGCGATGGAGATCTTCAAGGACTTCGACGTGATCGCGGACGGCACCGATAACTTCCAGACGCGCTACCTGGTGAATGACGCGTGCGTGCTGAGCGGCAACAAGCCAAACGCGTATGGATCGATCTTCCGGTTCGAGGGTCAGGCGAGCGTCTTTGCGACCGAGGACGGACCGTGCTACCGCTGCCTGTATCCGGAGCCGCCACCGCCGGGGCTGGTGCCTTCGTGCGCGGAGGGCGGCGTGCTCGGCATTCTGCCCGGGCTGGTCGGCATCATCCAGGCGACCGAGGTGATCAAGCTGATCCTCGGCATCGGCGATACGCTGGTGGGGCGGCTGTTGCTGGTCGATGCGCTGGGCATGAACTTCCGCTCGTTGAAGCTGCGCAAGAACCCGGACTGCCCGGTGTGCGGTACGCATCCCACGGTGACGGAGCTGATCGATTACGACCAGTTCTGCGGTATTCCGAAGCCGACCGAGACGGGTCCGCTTGAAATTGCGAAGGATGCAAATGTGACGGGCGCGATGGTTGACGGCATCCCGCAGATTACAGTGCAGGAGCTGAAGCGGCGGCAGGATGCGCACGAGAACTTCTTCCTGCTCGACGTGCGTGAACCGCACGAGTATCCGATCGCGAACCTGGGCGCGCCGCTGATCCCGGTGGGCTCGCTCGAGTCACGGATCGCGGAGATCCCGGTAGGCAAGGATGCCGAGGTTGTCGTGCATTGCCGGTCGGGTGCGCGCAGTCAGAAGGCTGCGGTGATCCTGAAGAACGCCGGCTTCACGCATGTCGAAAATCTTGCGGGCGGGATTCTCGAGTGGGCGGACAAGATCGATCCGTCGATGCCGAAGTACTGAGGCCCGGCTTGGCTCGAAAGAGGCTGCCCCTGCACTCGCGGTCTGGAGTGCGGGGGCATTTCCGCTTGGGGGCGGCGCACTATTTCTTCGTGAGCTCGTGCTCGGCGCGGAGCCAGTCGTGCGCGTCGCCGCCGTGGTGATGGCCGCGCTCGGACCAGAGATAGTAGGCGCGGATGGCGATCTCCTGGTAGGTCGGTGCAGGCGCTGCCTTGGTTGCGGGCGGCTTCGTTGCGGGCGACTGGGTGGCGGGCGTGGCTACCGTTTTGGCGGCGGGTTTGGCCGGAGTCTTCGCGGGAGTCTTGGCTGCCGTTTTCGCTGGAGTCTGAGCTAGAGTCTGGGCCGGGGCCTTCGCGGCTGGCGTCTTGGTCGCCGCTGTCTTTGCGGGTGCAGTCTTTACGCTTGCGGTCTTCTTGCTGGGGGTCTTCTTCGCTGCCTTCTTCTCGGTGTCCGCCACGTTGCGTCTCCTTTAAACTGGTTTTTTCCGATCTACTCAAGAATACGAGATTGAGTGGCCGATAACCAAGAACCGAATTTTTCGGGGTCTGGGATCAGTCAACGGCCATCCGATTGGATGCCATCGAAGGAACCGAGGAGACGATGTTGAATCTGCCGGAAGATACCTGCGGAGTTGCGCTTGCGACGGAACATGCACAGTTCGCGATCGGCGAAGAGCGGGCGCGGCGCTACCCGGCTCATGTGATTCCCTTTGCCGGCCTGGCGGAGAATACGTCGGCGGCGCTGCTCGAACTGCGCGACCTGCTGGTGCCCGCGGAGGCGATCTATGTCTCCGTCGCGGAACCGCCGGTGGAGGTTGCCGGGCTCGAGGATCACGGCGGGTTCGCGGTGTGGCAGATGCAGTTCGACCCGGCTGCTGCGATCGCGCCGGACGAGGGCGGCGCTGCCATCCAGCCGCTTGGCGCAGCAGAAGCTGCGGCGATGGTCGGGCTGACCGATGTCGCGTTTCCCGGCTTCTTTCGCCGGGAGACGTACCGGCTGGGCCGCTACTTCGGCATCTACGCCGAAGACGCGCTGGTCGCGATGGCCGGCGAGCGCATGGCACTGCCGGGTGCGATCGAGATCAGCGCGGTGTGCACGCATCCGGAGCACCGCGGGCACGGCTACGCGGCGCGGTTGATCCGCCACGTGATGCGCGTGCACCGGGCGGAGAGGACGCACAGCTTTCTGCATGTATCGGCTTCGAACGAGGGGGCGATCGCGCTGTATGATCGGCTGGGCTTCACGAAGACGCGCTCGATCACCCTGCACAAACTGCGGCGAAGCGAAGGCAAGGGGCTCTCCGGCTAGGGCTCGTTGACCAGCACCTGCGGCTTGATGCGGTTGAACTGCGCGGGGGTGAGAATCTTCCGCTTCACGAGGTCTTTGGGCGCAGTGTACGGGCGATGCTTGACGATCGAGTCGGCCCTTTCGGGCGACATGCCCGGCAGCTTCGCAAGCTGCGCGGCCGAGGCGCTGTTGAGGTCGAGCGGGCCCTTGCGGACGAGCCCTTGGGCGACGCCGCGGGCGATGGCGCCGGCATCCCGCTTGGCCGCGGCGGTGAGGTTCGCCGTGTGCTCCGTGATGGCGGCGGTGTTTGAGGGCGACGTGCAGCCGGCCAGGGCAAGCAGCAGCAGACCGGCGGTGAGCGGCTTGATCATGATCGTTAGGATGCCATAGGACGGGCTGCGGGAAGTCAGGGCCGGGCGAAGAAGCCTTTGCGGGCCTGCACCTGCAGGTGTTTGTCGCGGGTCTTCACGTCGAGCTTGTGGTAGGTGTCGGGCTGCGTGTCGGCCGGCGGGGTGTAGCCGAGTTCGTACTGCAGGCGCAGGTCCTGGCTGATCTGGGCGAAGATCTCGCGCAGGCTGAGCGTGTGCGAGGCGGTGAAAACGCGGCCCCCCGTGTTCTCCGAAAGCTGCCGGAGAATGGCGGTGCCGGAGTCGGGCGCGGCCAGCTGTCCGGGCCGCGGCTGGCGCTGGCCGGTGGTGTCGCTGTAGAGAATGGCATACACCTGCACGTCCGCGCGCTGTGCCTGCTCCACCGCCTGCGCGACCGAGCAGCGGCTGCCGTTGTCGCCACCGTCGGTCAGGATCACCATGGCTTTGCGGCCGGTCTCCTTCGCCAGATCGGTTCTCGCGACCGAGCAGATGGCGTCGTTGAGCAGCGTGCCGCCGACCAGCGCAGCGCGCGGGCTCAGGCTTAACAGCGCCAGGTGCAGGGCGCCCGGGGAGCTCGTCAGCCCGCGCAGACGCACGATCTTGTTGTCGAACTCGACGAGCTCGGCGCGGTCCTGGACGCGGCCCAGCACGGACTCGAAGAACACATCGCTCGCGAGGGTCTCGTCGCCGATGAGCGTCCGCTGGCTGCCGCTGGTGTCGACCATCAGCGCGATGGTCAGGGGCAGGTCAGACCCCTGCGAGAAGTAGCGGATCGGCTCGGGATGGCCATCCTGGGTGAGCACGAAATCATCCCTGGTGAGACCGCCCTGGGGCTCGCCGGAATGGGTCTTCACCACGGCCGAGACCTCGACGACGCGGGTCGTGACCTTGAGCGTGGTGATGGGTTGGTCCGATTGTGCGGACGCAGAAGCCGCCGAAAGCGCCATCAAGCCCAGAAGCAGAAGCTTCCCCATGCCCGCAACGATAAACCGCGGCTGGCGAGGCTGGCAATGGAAAGCCGAGGCCACCTCAAGTGCGCCCACATCGCAGGCGGCGAGCACATCGCGGGGTGGAGGCCTCGAATCGCAGCTTCATGCGGAGTGCGGACGGCTGCCACGCGCAGCCTGCACCCCACGAAGTGGCGGGTCGTCCGTCGTGCGACGTCAGGCCGCACCTGCCGTTGTCTTCAGGCCGTCTCCTCGTCACGGTCGTCGACGACGAGCATTTCGAGTGCCAGCGGGCGTTCGAGCATGCAGTCCATCTGGGCGATGGATTCGACGGCTTCGGCGATGACGGAGTTGAGCGTGGGCTCGGTGGTGACGACGAAGGGCAGGCGATTCTTGGGGTAGCCGCGGCGCTGCAGCAGCGAGTCGATATTGGCGCCGACCTTCGACAGCGCGCCCGAGATGGCGGAGACGATGCCGGGCTTGTCGTCGACGACGAAGCGCAGATAGTGCGGCGCGACGGATTCGCCGGTCACGGTGTGCGGCGCGGCGGGCAGGGTGACGGAGCGTGCGCCCTGCGCGACGGCAAGCAGGTCCGAGACGACGGCGACGGCGGTGGCGTCGCCGCCCGCGCCGTGGCCGGAGAAGACGACGTCCCCCCCGAATCGGCCGGTCGAGACGACCATATTTTGCGTCCCGCGCGACCAGGCCATCGGCGACTCGAGCGGGACCAGCATGGGGGCGACGCGGGCGTACATGCCGCCGTTGGGCTGCCCGGCGATTGCCGGCAGAAACTGCGCCTTCGAGACCTGGCGGATGGTCGAACCGAGCTCGCGTGCGTAGGCGAAGTCGATGGCGTCGATGGCGGCGATCGATTGCGTCGGCACCTGTTCGGGATCGAGTTCGGCGTGCATGGCGACGCGCGCCAGGATGCAGAGCTTGGCGCGGGCGTCGAAGCCGCCGACGTCGGCGGTGGGGTCGGCTTCGGCGTAGCCGAGACGCTGCGCATCGGCTAGCACCTCGGCGTAGCGCGCGCCGGCCTCCATGCGGCTGAGGATGTAGTTGCAGGTGCCGTTGAGGATGCCGCTGACGCGGGTGACCTGGTCGCCCGAGAGGCCCTGCAGCATGCCCGGAATGACGGGCACGCCGCCGGCGACGGCTGCGCCGTGCAGCAGTTGGACGCCGTTCACTGCGGCGAGCGCGGCGAGTTCCCTGCCGCGGTAGGCGATCAGCTGCTTGTTGGCGGTGACGACGGATTTGCCCGCCGCGAGGGCCTGTTCAATCCACTGGCCGGCCGGGTTTGCGCCCCCTACAAGCTCTACGATGATGTCGGCGTCAGAGGCGAGGACCGCGGCGAAGTCTTCGGTCCAGAGAGCGCCTGCGGGCACGTGGGCGGCGGCCTCGAGAACGCGCTTGCGCTGCACGTCGCGGTTATAGACGACGCTGACTTCAAGTCCCTGCAGGTAGCCTGCGGCGAGCAGCTTGGCGACCGACATGCCGACGGTGCCGAAGCCCAGGATGGCGACCCGGACCGGCGTCCGTGGTCTTTCGCTTGCGACGTTCATCAGGATTCGATCCTCAGTATTCGATTTCAGTCTTTGCTTTTCAGTATTCGATCTTCGCGGCGAAGTCCCGCCAGGCGTTGAAGCTGCCGAGCCCTTCGGCCCGCATGAAGTTGGTGGTGGGCAACTGGCGCTGGTCGAAGGGGAGCCGCACCTGCGCGTAAAAGTGCGAGTCGTCGAAACCGGCTGCGGCGGCATCGGCGGCGGTGCTGGCGAAGTGCAGCGCGTCGCAGCGTGCCCACAGGGTCGCGGTGAGACACATGGGGCAGGGCTCGCAGCTGGAGTAAAGCGTGCAGCCGGTGAGCTCGAAGGTGCCGAGCTTCGCGCAGGCGGCGCGGATGGCCGTGACCTCGGCGTGCGCGGTGGGGTCGTTGAGCGCGGTGACCCGGTTGACGCCGGTGGCGACAACCTCCCCGGCGCGGACGATGACTGCGCCAAAGGGCCCGCCGGCGCCCGAGAGCACGTTCCCGGTGGCGAGGTCGATGGCCATCTGCATGAAGCGCGCGTCGTGATCGAGCGGGGTCTCAGACATGGTGGATTCCTGTGGAGGTGGCCCCGGCAAACTGTTGAGGCATCAGGCCGATTGCCGTGGCGAAGGGGACACGGTCGATTATGGCATACGGGGTCGCTGGTTTGAGGCGCGGGAAACCGCGTACACTGGCGGTTCCCGCAGGGCCCTCCGCTTGCTAAACTGGCAGGGCACACGTAAACCATCATGGCCATCCAATCCGTCAATCCGGCGAACGGCGAGGTGATCCGCAGCTTCGAGCCTCTGAACGAAGAGGTGCTGAGGGCGAAGATCGCGCTGGCGCAAAAGGCGTTTCTCGACTACGGCGAGATCCCGGTAAGCCATCGTGCGCTGTGCATGCGCAAGCTTGCGGGCATTCTCGACTACGAGCAGGATGAGCTGGCCGCGCTGCTGACGCGCGAGATGGGCAAGACGATCACGTCGGCTCGGCAGGAGGTCGCGAAGTGTGCCGCGGCGTGCCGCTACTATGCGGAGAACGCCGCGCGCATCCTGACCGAAGAGCCGATCCCGACCGATAACAACAACAGCTACGTGCGCTGGGATCCGCTGGGCGTCGTGCTCGCGGTGATGCCGTGGAACTTTCCCTTCTGGCAGGTGTTTCGCTTCCTGGCGCCGGCGCTGATGGCCGGCAATACGTGCCTGCTGAAGCATGCGTCGAACGTGCCGCTGTGCGCGCTGTCGATCGAGTCGCTGGTGCGGCGGTCCGGCTTTCCGCGAGGGACCTTTCAGAGCCTGCTGATCGAATCGCGGCAGGTGGAGTCGGTGCTCGCCGATGAGCGCGTGGCGGCTGTCACCGTCACCGGGTCTGAGGCCGCGGGGCGTGCGGTGGCGGCGCAGGCGGGCTGGCTGATCAAGAAGTCGGTGCTCGAGCTGGGCGGCTCAGACCCGTTTATCGTGATGCCGTCGGCCGATCTGGAAGCGGCGGTCGCGCAGGCGATCAAGTCGCGCACGATCAACAACGGGCAATCGTGCATTGCGGCGAAGCGTTTTATCGTGCACCGCGCGATCTACGACGAGTTTGAAGCGCGGTTTGTCGAAGGCATGGAGGCGCTGGTGGTGGGCGACCCGACCAGGGAAGCGACCGAGATCGGGCCGATCGCGACGGTGCAGCTGCTGGGCGACCTGGAGCAGCAGGTGGAGGCGGCGAAGCAGGCCGGCGGCCGCGTGCTGACCGGCGGCGAGCGCATGCTGGGCGCCGGCAACTTCTTCGAGCCGACGGTGCTTGTGGACGTGCCGCGCTCGTCGGCGGTGTATCGCGAGGAGATCTTCGGGCCGGTGGCGATGCTCTTCCCTGCCTCGTCGGTCGAGGAGGCGCTCGAGATTGCAAACGACACGCCGTTCGGACTCGGCGCGTCGGTCTGGACCAGGGATGCGGACGAGCAGAAGCTGCTGATCGCGGAGCTGGTGTGCGGGCAGGTGTTTGTGAATACGATCGTGGCGAGCGACCCGCGGCTGCCGTTCGGCGGGGTAAAGCGGTCGGGGTATGGGCGCGAGCTCTCGGGTGCGGGGATGCGCGAGTTCCTGAACGCGAAGACGATCGTGATCGCCGATGAGGTGCAGCAGACGGAGATCGCGTTCGACGGGGCGATCGAGACTGAGCCCGAGCCTGTGCTGACGCGGAACCCCTACGATTCAGGGCAGTTCCAGAGCGCGTTTCGGACGGCGATGACAGAGTTTGAGCAGGCGGAGAATGTGACCGATCCTGAGCCGAGCCGGCTGAAGGGCCGGACCTCGATGATCAAGTTCCCGAAGGCCTAGGCGGACGTCCGGCGGAATTCGTGGTGGGGGTGTCCCCCCACCGTTCCTGCGCAAGATCTTCAATCGATTCGACTTAGGTCTGGACCGCCGGCTCCGGACCGATCACAACCCGCTGCCGGAGTGGTGGCTTTCAGGTGGTGAGCTACTTGCCGGTGTAGTAGCCGTCGCGGGTCTGGACGAAGAGGTTCTTCTGGGTGGTGACCTGAAGGTCGACGCGATGATAGCCGTCGTCGGTAATGTCCTTGGACGGGGTGTAACCGAGGCGGTACTGGGTGCGCAGCTCTTCGGCGATCTGCCTGTAGATGTCGGGCAGAGGGTTCTTGCCTTTGACCTCGAAGAGGCGGCCGCCGGTTTCGTAGGCCATCTTTTCGAGAATCTTCTTGCCGTCGACGCTGGCTTCCTGGCGGCCGCCGCCGCCGCGGTTGCCGCCGCCATTGCGGCCTCCGCCTCCGCCGCTGCCGGGAAAGCTGATGCCACCGCGTCCGCCGCCGCCGGGGAAGCCACCGCCGCCGCCACGGCTGTTGCCGGCGTCGTGGCCTTCGTCGCCCTTGAAGTAGATGGCGTAGATGATGGTGTCGGCGCGCTGGGCGGCCTCGATGGCGGCGTTCATGGATTCCTTGCTGTTGCGGTCGACGCCGTCCGAGAGGATGATGAGCGCCTTGCGGCCCTGCTGCTTGTGCATCACTTCGTCGCCCGAGAGGAAGACGGCGTCGTAGAGGGTGGTGCCCCCGGCGTGGTGGGCGCTGCGCCCGCCGTTGCCGCTGCTGTCCTCGTCGGTCGAGGTGGAGGAGTTGGGGTTTTCGGAGCCGATCTGCTTGAGCCCGGACTGCAGCTTGGGTTTGGAGTTGGTGAGGTCGGTGAGCAGTTCGACCTCGTGGGCAAACTGAACGATGAAGGCGCGGTCCTGCTTCTGGACGGCGGGTGAATCGGCGGGGGCGCCGAGCATGTCGTCGAGGAAGGCGGTGCTGGCGTTGCGCTCTTCGTCGATGACGTTGCGCTGGGAACGGCTGGTGTCGACGAGCAGGCCGAGGGTGAGCGGCAGGTTGGCGTCGTGGTCGAAGTAGCGGATAGCCTGGGCGTGGCCGTCGACGGAGAGCGCAAAGTCGGTCTTCGCGAGGGTCTGGATCAGCGCGCCCTTCTTGTCGCGGACGATGACGGGCAGGTTGACCAGGTTGGCATTAAGCGAGATGGTCGAGACGGGTTCGGAGGGCTTTGCGTCCGGTGCGGGCCTGGCTTCCTGCGCGTGGGTGGAGGCGGCGAGGGCGAGGCAGAAGAATGAGGCGAAGAGACGCATATCGTATGGACGGGATTTCGCGGGGGATGACGCAGTGAGGGTGGAGAAAATGGCTGAGTGATTGATCAGCTGATCGTTATGAGCGTGTCGCGAAGGCGAAAGCGCACTCCTGCGAAGTGACCAGTGGGTTGGCGACGGTTTGATCGATCAGCCGACAGCAATGTGCTGCCAGCTGATCGATCTTTGCGGTTAGAAGTTGAACGAAGCCTGGAACTGGATGCGGCGAACGGCTGCGTCCGAGGTGAAGAACTGGCCGGCGAGGGCTGTGCTCTGGCCAAAGCTGGGCGAGGTGAGGGTGCCTACGGGTGCGCTGCGGTCGGCGTAGTTGAAGATGTTCTGGGCCTGCACACCGAGGGCGAGGTTGTAGCGCCGGCCGCTGCTCGCGGTGGGCGGCCCGCCGCGACCGCCGCCGGGACCGCCACGACCGGGGCCGCCGCCACCGGGACCGCCGGGACCGCCACCCTGATCGCCCCTGTTGGCCGAGGCCAGCTTGGCGCCGAAGCCGATGGTCTTGGTGGCGCGCAGGTTGAAGGTGAAGGTGGTGGGGCCGGTGCAGTAGTTGATGGGGACCGGCGTGTTGTTGCCGCCGGTACCGGGGGTGGCGAAGGTGCCGCAGCCGGCGATGGTCTTGACCACCTGGCTGCCGGTGACCGGGGTGCCGGGGGCGGCGAAGACGGCGCGGCCGTTGAAGACGTTGTCGTTGAAGGTGTCCTGGCCGGAGGTGATGTTGTACGGGCTGCCGGAGTTGACGACGACGAACGGGCTCAGGGTGATGAGGTGCGGGAGGGTGGAGCTGCCGTAGAGAAAGACCTTGTGGCGAACGTCGAAGGTGGCGCGGCCGTAGTCTGCCTTCAGGTTGTTGGGGATGGAGGCGTAAGTGTTGAATCCACCGGTATCGGAGTTGGCGAAGTTGAGCGCGTAGAAGCCGCCGAGCGAGGTGTGATGAAAGTTGCGCAGGTTGACGTTCACGATCAGCTGGTTCTGGTTGAACTCGCCATTGGACTGGTACTGGTTGAGCAGCGACTGGCTGGTGGAGGCGGTGTTGTAGTTGGGCACGTCGGAGTTGAACTGGTGCACGCCGCGGATGTGCTGGTAGTTGACCGACGCGGTGGCGTTGGTGAACAGCTGCTGGTCGACCCCGACGTTGGTCTGAAAGGTGTAGGGCGCGCGCAGGTTGCTCGAGATGCTCTGGATGGTGAGCCGGCTCTGCGTGAGATCGCAGCCGTAAGGCGCATCGGAGATGCTGCCGTTTGGTCCCTGCGGGTTGGAGGGGTTGCAGGCGGCGAGCTGGGCCGGCGACGCGGTGGCGGAAGAGAGCGTGTAGCGGGGCTGATTGACGCCATTTTCGCGGACGGTTTCGAGCTGATTGGTGAGCAGGAAGCGCTCGTAGAAGAGACCGGTGCCGGCGCGGAGAACGGTCTTTTTGCCGATGCCGTAGGCGGTCGAGAGGCGGGGGGCAAAGTCGGCCTGGTCGTGGATGAAGTTCTGGGTTTCGAAGCGGCCGCCGTAGCTGATGGTCCAGTTGGGGCGCGGCTTCCAGTCGTCTTCGGCGTAGATGCCGAGGTCGACGGTGCTGAGGGTGACGGTGGGGTGGACGATCTGGGTGGTGGTGAAGTCGGCGAGCAGCGAGGCAGCGGGGGTGGCCTGGCCGGCGCAGGCGGAGGCGAGCGCCGTGTAGTCGCAGATGCTGGTGTAGCTGAAGGAGCCGTTTGAGCCGGCGGTCGTGGTGTTGGTTTCGCCGGTGTAGCGGAGGCGTCCGCCGAGGCGGATGAAGTGCTTGGCGAGGGCGATCGAGGTGTAGTTCTGGACCTCGAAGTGGTTGGTGACGTCGCTCTCGGTGCCGGTCGTCGCGCCGCCGCCGGTGAACGCACCCTGGACGGTGACGGAGGGCGTGGTCTGGAAGGGATTTTCGGTGAAGCTGGCGCGCTGATACTCGAAGCGGGTCTCGTTGATGATCTTGGTCGAGACGATCTGCGAGTCGCTGACCTGGATGGTGGTCTCGTTGTTGACGCTGTTGTAGCCGGTGCTGGCGAGGTTGGTGCCGCCGATATTCTGCTGCTGCTGCGAGTTGTGCTCGAACTGGAAGCGTGCGGTGAGGGTGTTCTTCTCGCTGAGCGCGAGGTCGATGCGCGGGGAGACGTCATAGCGCAGCTGCGGCACGAGTTGCGAAGCGGAGAAGCCGTTGCCCGCCTGGGTGGTGTAGACGGCGCAGCCGGGGGTACCGGGATAGCAGAAGATACCGGAGCTCTGGCTGGTGGCGAAGATGGACGGCGGATTGATGATGGAGTTGTTCTGGATCTGGCGAATGGAGCTGCCGACGGTGAACGATGCGGTCTTGGTGATGGGGCCGGAGAACTGGCCGAAGCTGAAGATGGTGTGGTAGCCGGGCTGGTTGGCGTTATTGGTGAACGGGCTGCCGGTGTTGAAGTCTTTTTCGTTGCCGTTGATCTGGGCGAAGAGGCGGTACTTGTCGGTACCAGGCTTGGTGAAGACCTCAACGCGTCCGAAGCCGGCCTTGTCATACTGGGCAGAGAAAGGATTTTGATTGATGCGGATTTCGCGGATGGACGACTTGGGTGGGAGCTGTCCGCCAGTGAAGCCGTCGATGTAAATCTGGCCGCCGGTGGGGCCGGCAGCGGGGCCGGCGAGGGCGGTGAGCTCGCTTGAGAGCTCGTCGGGATCGTCGGACAACGCGTCGAGGTCCTTGCCCTTGAGAACGGTAGAACTGGCGTTGTTGTCCTGGTCGGTCGAGACGGAGTTTGAGTTGGTGGTGACGTTGACGACGGTCTGCTGATCCTGGATGGCGAGCCTGGCGTTGATGGTGATGGCGCCGTCGCCGATGTGGACGCTTTGGCGCACGAAGCTGGCGAAGCCCGGCATGGTGATGGTGAGCGAGTAGGTACCGCCGGGGACGCCGCGCAGGACGTAGGAGCCGTCGGCGCCAGACTGCACGCTGTAGGCAGGGCCCTTGCCGACGGGGGTAAGGGTGACGGTCGCGCCGGGAATCTGGGCGCTGTCGGGGTCGGCAACCAGGCCGCTGAGGACGATGGGGCCGGTCTGGACGGTGGCGGCATCGGCGGGCTGCGCGGCGGCGGGCTGCTGGGCGAATGCCTGCGGCGAGCAGCCTGGCATCAGGAAGACACCGGCCGCGAGGGCGATAGTCGCGGGGTACAGGGCAGTCTTCCGGTGAAAGCGTTTGTAATACAGAGGCATTGCCACTCCTGGTGAGGTTTTTGCGAGCAGGTTTCTGCGTTCGTGCGATGTCGTGCGGTCAGTCTGGACTAGCGTCCGCCGCCTTCGCCGCCGGCGTCGGGCTGGCCGCCCAGGTTCCAGGGCGACAGGGTGACGGGTGCGGCGCCGGCCGGGGTCGAGGAGAGGATCTGTTCCACTCCGGAGAGCAGGGTGACCGCGGTCGGGTGATCTTCCTTGCCGCGGGTGGCGACGATCATGACCGCCGCCCCGGGGTGCAGATCGGCGAGCGTCTGGGTGGGCAGCCGCGAGAGCATCTGCGAGAGGTCCATGCCGGCGCTGCGGGTGCGGGCTCCGGCGGGTGCTGCGCCATTCGCTCCGGCGGACGCGCCATTCGCTCCGGCGGGTGCGCCGCCGGTCCCGGCAGGTGGTCCGCCCGCGGGTGCGCCGGCGCCCGGCGCCTGGTGTGTGCCCTCGGTGCGACCAACGCCGGATGCACCGGGGGCTCCGCCGGTGCGGGCGGCGAAGCGTGCGGCGGCTTCGGGGGGCAGGTTGCGCAGGTCGGACTTCTGCGTCACGTAGACGGTGACGGACTTCTTGGTGGCGGAGTCCTTCAACGTCAGCGACTGGGCGGAAGGGTCCACGGCGGAGACGATGCCGGAGAGATTTTCGAACGAGCCGGAGACGATCTCCTCGGCCGTCAGCGAGAGCTTGTCGTCGCTGAGCGCGCCGCGTGCCCGGAGTTGATCGCCCGCGCGGACTTCCCCGATGCTGCCGGGCTTGACGTCGGCGAAGGAGACGGAGTCGGCGGCATAACGCTTGAAGACGGTTGTGGAGGTGGTCGTGATCTTCAGGACCTTCGCGCCCGAGACGACCGTGATCTCCGGCGCATCAACCGAGCGCACCAGCCCGCCGAGGCCGCGCCGCTGCCAGTCGCGCTCTTCGCCTGCGTTGCGGGCGGCGATGTCGGTCGATTTCATCAGCACGAGACGCGTCGCGGTCAGCGCATCCGAGGCATCCTTCGTTCCCGAAGCCAGGACGCGGTCGCCCACGGCAACATCTTCAAGCTTTGCAGGCGTCACAGCCTTGAGGTCGGTACTGCCGGGAGGAAGCTGCAGGACCGGCGCATCGGGAGCCACGTTGACGGTGACCTCGGCGCCGCTGGTCGGCTTGAGCGTGAGCGTGCTGCCGGAGACGGCGGTCACGGTGCCAAGCTGCCGTGCGGCGGCGGGAGCCTGCGCATGGAGCGCCGTGGCCGCGAACAACAGCGGCAGCAGGGCGGTCACCGATCTTTGCGTCACCGACCTTTGCGTCACCGATTTGTACATCACCAAGCTTTGCGTCAATCGCATCTTGAACATCACTCGCTCTCTTCTCGTCCGCTCTCGCGTGGTCGCGCGGCCGTCACTCGAACTGCGATCCGGAGGGCCCGCGGCCGCGTGCGCTGATTCTCTTTGGGATAGACGCCGCAAGTCCCTCCCGTTACTACGACTGGGGTGACTTTAAGTTTCCCGTGGGGCGAACTTCTTTCGCGGAATCAGCCATCAGAAACAAGGACTTATGGAATAGGCGGAAGTTTTGCATCGGGCAGAACCATCATGAACCAGACGGGTTAAGCCAGCCTGAAGGCAGGGCTGCAGTCCTGCCTCCATGCTGGATCGACATTCACCGCAGGCGCGGCGCTTAACGGCTTGTTTTGATGCGCGCCGAACCATCCGCTCAGAGCTGCCCGTCCGCAGACTTCTACTCGGTCTCGGCGGACAGAATCGCAAAACCGTCCGGGGGAATGGTGACATGCGAGTCGTCGATAAAGGTGTTCTCAGGATCGCTCGCGAGCAGCGTCTGATACTGGGCGCCTACCTTAAAGCACGCAGGGGAAGAACCCAGGTTGGCAAAGATGCTGACGAGATTGCGGTCAACCCGCAGCCACTTGTCATCCTCGCTGAAATGAACCTTGAGGTGTCCGCGGTCCCCATCGTTGAGCGAGATGGAGTTGCGCCGGATGTGAATGAGGCGCGTGGTCCATTCGAGCATGTCGGCGTGCATCGGTTCGTCGATCTCGGGCCAGTTGAGGCGGGAGTTGGTGAAGGTCGAAGGGTCCTCGGGGTTCGGGATCTGGGCTTCATCCCAGCCGAAGGCGGCAAACTCCTTCTTGCGTCCTTCGGAGACGAGTTTGGCCATCTCGGGGTCTTCGTGGTCCGCGAAGTAGAGGAAGGGTGAAGAGGCAGCGAACTCCTCGCCCTGGAAGAGCATGGGGACGAAGGGCGCGGTCAGCACGATGCCGAGCGCGATCTTGGTGCGCGGCACACCGACGATGTGCTCAAGGCGATCGCCGGTGGCGCGATTGCCGACCTGGTCATGGTTCTGGATGAAGCCGATGAAGTGGTGCGCCGACAGCGAATCGACGGGGCGCCCGTGATGACGTGCGCGGTACTCGGAGTAGACGCCGTCGTAGACGAACATGTCCTTGAGCGACTTGGCGAGGCACTCGAATTCGCCGAAGTCGCCGTAGTAGCCCTTGCTCTTGTCGTCCTCGACGTGCAGCAGGGTGAAGAGCGCGTGGTGAAAGTCGTCGGACCACTGGGCGTCCATGCCGAAGCCGTTGGCTTCGATGGGCCGGACGATCATGGGATTGTTGAGGTCGGACTCGGCGATGAGAAAGAGCCGTCGGCCGACGGTAGCGGAGAGGTTATAGACATTGGCCGACAGCTGCTCCAGAAAGTGGACAGCCGAGCGGTCCATGAGTTCGTGCACGGCGTCCAGACGCAGTCCGTCGACATGAAACTCGCGCATCCACATCAGTGCGTTGTCGGAGAAGAACTTGCGCACCTCATCCGAGCCGCGGTCTTCGAGGTTGACCGCATCGCCCCAGGGGGTGAGGTGCTTGTCGGTGGTGTAGGGTGCGTATTTGCCGGTGTAATTGCCGACCGGGCCAAAGTGGTTGTAGACGACATCGAGGATGACGCCGATGCCCTGCATATGGCATGCGTTGACGAAGCGCTTGAAGGCATCCGGCCCGCCGTAGCAGGAGCTTGACGCGAACAGGGCGACCCCGTCGTAGCCCCAGCCGCGGTTGCCGGCGGCTTCGGCTACCGGCATCACCTCGATGTGGGTAATGCCGAGGTCGAAGAGGTATCTCAGCTTCGTGACGGCCGCGTCGAAGTTACCCTCGGGGGTGAAAGTGCCGATGTGCATCTCGTAGATGACGGCACCACTGAGAGGCGGTCCCTGCCATGTGCCGTCGTCCCAGCGAAACGCGCGCTGATCGTAGACGCGGGACATCCCATGCACGCCGTGGGGCTGCCACAGGCTGCGCGGATCGGGATAGGCGGTCGGGTCGTCATCGACCAGATATCCATAATCATCGCCCGCGTTTGCCTCCTGAATGTTGGCCTTCCAGTAGCCTTTATCGTCAGGTCCGACCATGGGGTAGACCTGTTCGCCAAGCTTGAGTGCGACACGAGCGGGCTTCGGCGCCCAGACAACAAACGAATGCATAAACTAATCTCCCTCGCGAACGAGCAGCGCTACGGGGAACGCCCGCAGCAGGTCTTGCAATGGAATCGTGCCCCCGGTCAGCGCTTCGCCGGTGAGGCGGTTGCGCCAGGCGCCCCGAGGCAGATCGATGGTGGTGTCCTGCCAGTCACCCTTGAGCAGCAGCGAGTGACGTGGGGCGATGGTGAGCACGCGGTCGCCGCGCAGGTACGCAAGGACGTGGTCCGCCTTCGCGCCGTTCGCGGCCAGCGGATGGTACGCGGCTTCCGCGCCAAAGTACTCCGGATGCTCGCGGCGCAGCGTCAGCGCCTTGTGGATGACGAACATCTTGGGCAGGCCATCGTTCATGCGGGCGAGGACCGCGGCCGCGTCCATCTGCTGGACCTCCGCGAGATATTTTTCACGAAGCTTGTAGTCGACCGGCCGCCGGTTGTCCGGATCGACGAGCGACAGGTCCCAAAGCTCCGCGCCCTGGTAGAGGTCCGGCACGCCGGGCGCGGTGTGCTTGGCAAGCGTCTGCGCGAGCGAGTTGATGCGACCCGGCTCGAGCACCCGCCCGACAAACATCTCGAGCGCGGCCACGAATTTTCGGTCGCTCAGGATGCTGTCGATGAAGCCGTTGAGGGCGTCTTCAAAGTCCTTGTTATTGGCGGTCCACGTGGTCTGCTGTTTGGCCTCGCGCGTCGCCTTCTGCATGTAGGCTTTGGTGCGCTCCGCGTTGATGGGCCACGCGCCGATCAGCGTCTGGTAGAGAAAGTACTCGGTGTTGCGATCGGGAAACGACTTGGTCTTGTAGCCCTCGTTGAGGGTGGACCACTCGATGATGGCCTCGGCAAACTCGTGGGGCATCTCGCTGAGGACGGCAAGCCGCGCGCGCACGTCGTCGGCACGCTTGGTGTCGTGGGTCGACAGCGTCGTCATGGTAAGCGGGTGCGTAGCCTGCATCTTCGCCTGGTACGCGTGGAACTGCGCGACGGTAAGCCCGTCGCGGCCTGGGTCGGCGCCCACCTCGCACATCGCGGTCAGCCGGTTGTAACAGTAGAACGCAGTGTCCTCAACGCCCTTCGCCATCACCGGCGAGGTGAACTGCTGGAAGCGCAGCACGAACTCCGATTCAAGCCGTCCGTTCGACTTCAGCGTCAGCACTTCCTCAAAGAAGTCGAAGAGCCCGCCGTCGACATCGGGCCGCTTCTCCCTGGCGCAGTTGATCGCGCGTGCGATGAAGTCTTTGTCCTCCGCGGTGATCTCGTTGCGCGCGGGAAAGACATACGTGCGATAGATGGCGAAGCAGGCCGCGACCTCGCGGATGGCGCGGCGAATCTCCGCGCGAGTGAAGTCGCGCTGGTTGCGATGCGTCTCGCAGATGTTGACGAAAAGGGACGCCAGCCGATTGACATCCGAGCCTAGTGCCTCCTGGCTTACGGCGACTTTCTTGTCGTGCGCGATCAGCGGAAAGACCGTGGGCTCGCCGGTAAACTCGCCATACACATCCGACAGCGCGGCCATGCCCTCCGGCTTCACCAGCACGGCGAGCGCGACATTCAGGAAGTCGTAGCCGCTGGTGCCCTCAATGGGCCACTCTTCGCGGAGATACTCGCCCGCGGCAAGAATCTTCTCGCCGATGATCCAGCACTCGGGCGCAGCCTCGCGCAGCCGCTTGAAATATTCAAAAGGGTCGCGCAGCCCGTCGGGATGATCGACGCGCACACCGTCGAGCACACCGCGCTTGAGCCAGTCGAGAATCAGCGCATGCGTCTCCTCAAAGACATGCTGACGCTCCATGCGCAGGCCAATCAGCGTGTTGACATCGAAGAAGCGCCGATAGCCAAGCTGCTGGTCCGCGGTCTTCCAATAGGACAGCCGATAGTTCTGCGAGTTGAGCAGATCGTCGAGCGCATCATGGTCTGCATTCAACTCCCGCAGGGCGCGGTCCATGGCGCTGCAGACGTTGGGCTCATCCGCGCACAGCCGCTCGAGCATCCCCTCGATCACGACCTTGTCGCGATGCCGCGCGAGGACAGTACGGCGGTCCTCAAACGACGGATTCGGCAGCCGGCCCAGCGACGCCGCGGCAAAACTCAGCGCGTCAGAGTTCGCATACACAGCGGCCTTCGCAAGAATCGCCGGCAACGAGGTCGGCGCGACCGGCAGCACCTGCCCCGCCGCCTCCACCGAAAACTTCGCCCCCTTGCGCGAGACCGTGATGTCTCCTTTTTCGAGCACCCGTCCGTACTGATCGGCGAGGATCGGCACCAGCACCTTGTCGCGCAGACGTTCTTCCTGCGGGTTCCAGTCGATGTCGAAGAACGACGCGTACCGGCTTGAAGCGCCGTTTTCGAGCACATCCCACCAGAAGCGATTCTGGCTGCCGATCGCCATGTGATTCGGCACGATATCCAGCACCTGGCCGAGACCGTTCTCACCCAGCCTGATCGAAAAGCGCTCGTGCGCTTCGGTGCCGCCAAGCTCCTCGTTCACCCGCTGATGATCGACCACGTCGTACCCGTGCATGCTGCCCGGCGCGGCCTGCAGGTACGGCGAACTATAGACGTGCGAGATACCGAGCGCCCAAAGGTACGGAGCGATCGCCGACGCGTCGTCGAACGTGAAGCCTTGATGCAACTGCAGCCGATACGTCGAAATCGGCGTTTTTACCTTACTCATCCCTTGCACCTGTCTGCGTTTGTACCTAC
Source organism: uncultured Granulicella sp. (assembly GCA_965213805.1). Classification (GTDB taxonomy): domain Bacteria; phylum Acidobacteriota; class Terriglobia; order Terriglobales; family Acidobacteriaceae; genus Edaphobacter. The sequence goes on from CBDCAG010000002.1 coordinate 41,002, forward strand.
TTAGGTGCCGCAGGCGGTGCCGGGGTTGCTATTTCGCCTGCCGGCCCGCAGAACCTTCGGGCTTCCAGTGGCCGGCCAGCGTATAGGCGGCGTGCGCCAGCGTGATGTGCGAGAAGGCCTGCGGGAAGTTGCCGACCATGCGGTTCTCCCCGGTATCCCACTCTTCGGAGAGCAGGCCGACGTCGTTGCGCAGCGAGAGCAGCCGTTCAAACATCGCCTCGGCGTCCGCCTTGCGGCCGATGAGCCAGAGGTTGATCACCATCCAGAAGCTGCACGCGAGGAAGACTCCCTCGCCCGGCGGCAGGCCGTCCGGGCTCGTCTTCGTGTCGTAGCGCTCGATGAAGCCGTTCTTCGTCAAACGCTTCTCGATCGCCTTCACCGTGCCGATGATGCGCGGGTCATCCATCGGCAGGAAGCCCACGAGGCCGATGCGCAGGCAGCTTGCGTCCAGTTCCTTCGAGCCGTAGGACTGGACGAACGAGTTGAGCCTCTTGTTGAAGCCCTTCTCGCAGACCTGCTTGTGGATCAGCGCGCGGTTCTTCTTCCAGCGCTTGATGTCTCCGCCGCCGTCGTACTTCTCGTAGTGCTTGATGGCGCGATCAAGCGCGACCCACGCCATCACCTTCGAGTGGACGAAGTGCTTGCGGCCGCCGCGCGTCTCCCAGATGCCGTCGTCGGGCTCTTCCCAGATCTTGCACAGCTGGTCGATCAGCCGCGCTTGCAGCGCACTCGAAGAGACCTTGATGTCATCCGCCGCATCCGGCATGCGCGACAGCGCCGCTGCCACTTCGCCATACACGTCAAGCTGAAACTGCTGCGAGGCGGCATTGCCGATGTTGACGGGTGAAGAGTTCTCATAGCCCGGCAGCCACTCGGCCTTCCACTCCGGCAGTTGGCGCTCGCCGCAGATGCCGTAGATCGTCTGCAGTTGTTCCGGTGATCCCGGCGATCGCACGCAGCAGCCAGCGCCTCCACGCTCCAGCGCCTCTTCGTCATAGCCGGCGTTCAGCAGCGTCAGCAGGGTGAACGCCGTGTCGCGCAGCCAGCAGAAGCGATAGTCCCAGTTGCGCTGTCCCCCAATTTTTTCCGGCAGTGACGTCGTCGCCGCCGCAACGATCCCGCCCGAAGGCTTGTACGTCAGCGCCTTCAGCGTCATCAGCGAACGGCGCACCGCCTCGTCATACTTGCCGGTGTACTTGTTGCGAGCATTCCACTCACCCCAGAATTTCATGGTGTCGTCGAACGCGGCGTGGGGGTCGAGCTGCTTGGGATCGACGACCGGCGTATTGCCGTCCTCGCTGATCGAAGAAGCGTACGTCATGGTGAACGTCTGCTCCTGACCCGCCTTCAGGGTAAACTCGGAGACCGTCTCCATGTCCTCGCCCTTCAGCGGTGCGGTCGTCCGCAGCACCACCATGTCCGGCCCGGAGATCGCCCGCAGCCCGTCCTCGATGCGCGTCACCCACGGGATGGTGCGGCCGAAGTCGAACCGGATCGCCAGGCGCATGCGGATCTTCACCTTGCCCCGGGTGCAGCGCACAATGCGCACGATATCGGAGTAATTGCCGCGCGGCGGCATGAGGTCCACGAGGACCGCCGTGCCGCCTGAAGTTTCAAAGGTGGTTTCGACGATCATGCTGCCCGGCAGGTAACGCCGCGTCGTGGCCTTCACCTTGTCCATCGGGGCAATCTGCCAGAAACCATGATCGGCCGTGCCCAGCAGCGCCGCGAAACAGGCGTTTGAGGAAAACGTCGGCCAGCAAAGCCAGTCGATCGATCCGTTCTTGCCTACCAATGCAGCCGTTTCGCAGTCGCCGATCAAGGCGTAATCCTCGATGCGTTGCGCGTGCAGCGGCTGATCGAGATGTCGATTCCTGTTGAACAAGCGTACTCTCCTCTGTAACGCGGGGCGGTGGCCCGCGGCACGTTCACAAACCTGAATGCCGGCACAAACCCCGGCTTTGATCCCTGCATCTCTTGGTGAGACAGAAAGGGAATCGTCGCGGTGGCTTGACCCTGCTCCATAGGATGCTTAGCTTCTACCTAGGCGACGCAAGGAGAGACGCATCGAAGAAGTTCGCTGCACATACAGATCGTGAAAGCTGGGTGAAATGAAGCCTGCAGAGGGTCGTAGTCGGGTTGTAATTGAAGACGTCACGCCTCAACTGAATGGGGGCCGGTATCCGGTTTGCCGCATCCTGGGCGACCAGGTCACCGTCACCGCCGGCGATCTTCGCCGACGGCCACGACATGATCTCGGCGCGGCTGCTCTACCGTCACAAATCCGAACGCCGCTGGCGCTTCGCACCCCATGACCTTTGTCGACAACGACATCTGGTCCGCCTCATTCGAGGTCTCGAAGCTCGGCTCCTGGTCCTTCACCGTGCAGGGCTGGATCGATCACTTCGAAACCTGGGTGCGCGACCTGCGCAAGCGCCTCGACGCACAGCCGTCCGAGGCCAACCCCACCGCGCCCGACCAGAATATTCCGCTCGCCCTGCGCACCGGCGCCATCCTCATCGAGCACGCGGTGAAGCGCGCCAGGGGCAACGATGCCGCCCAGTTGACCGAGGTCGTCGCGTCCCTTCGCTGGATGGCCGACCAGAACGCGGGGACCTACGAGTACCCCCTTACCGACGAGATTCGCAGCCTGGTCGCGCACTACCCGGACATCGAGTACGCCACCAAGGGCGAGCCCGAACTCAACCTCTGGGTCAACCGCCAGCGCGCCCGCTACTCCACCTGGTATGAGCTCTTCCCACGATCCGCCTCGAAGATCCCCGGCAAACACGGCACCCTGAAAGACGTCGAGGCCGAGCTCCCGGAGATCGCAGCGATGGGCTTCGACATCCTCTACATGCCGCCCATTCACCCCATCGGCACCGCCTACCGCAAGGGCAGAAACAACGCGACGACCGCCCTCGACGGCGACGTCGGAAGCCCGTGGGCCATCGGCGCGGCGCGCACGAAGACCAACGAGGGCGGCCACAAAGCGATCCTTCCCGAGCTCGGCACCATGGCTGACTTTGACGACCTCGTCGCCGCCGCGGCCACCCACAAGATGGAGCTTGCGCTCGACATCGCCTTCCAGTGCTCGCCCGATCACCCCTGGGTCACCGACCATCCGGCATGGTTCATCACGCGTCCCGACGGCACCATCCAGTACGCGGAAAACCCACCCAAGAAGTATCAGGATATCTACCCCATCAACTTCGAATCCTCCGACTGGCGCGCCCTCTGGGACGAGCTCAAGTCCGTCTTCGAGTTCTGGATCAAGCGCGGCGTCAAGGTCTTCCGCGTCGACAACCCGCACACCAAGGCCCTGCCCTTCTGGGAGTGGTGCACCAACACCCTGCGCGAGGAGCATCCCGACGTCATCTTCCTCGCCGAGGCCTTCACCCGCCCCCACGTCATGTACTCGCTCGCCAAGGCCGGCTTCACCCAGTCCTACACGTACTTCACCTGGCGCACCACCAAGCTTGAACTGCAAACCTACCTCGAAGAGATCACCCAGCCGCCGGTCTCGGACTTCTTTCAGCCGAACTTCTGGCCCAACACGCCCGATATCCTGCACAAGTCGCTGCAGGATGGCGGCCGCGCCGCCTTCATGCAGCGCCTCATCCTCGCCGCCACCCTCACCGCCAACTACGGCATCTACGGCCCCGCCTACGAGCTTGGCGAGAATGCCCCCGCGAAGCCCTCACCCGGCAAGACCGAGTCCGAAGAGTACCTCGACAGCGAAAAGTACGAGATCCGCCAGCGCGACCGCAACCAGCCGCACTCGCTCGTGCCCCTCATCACCAACCTCAACCACATCCGCCGCGCCAACCCGGCCCTGCGCAGGAACGACACCCTCGTCTTCCATCCGGTCGATAACCCGAGCATCATGTGCTATTCGAAGACCGGGCACGACAGCCTCACGCTCGCGAAGAATGGCGGCGAAAACGTCATCCTCGTCGTCATCAACCTCGACGCCGCCAACGAGCAGGCCGGCTGGGTCGACCTCAATCTCAAGGTGCTCGGCATCCCCCACGACCAGAACTTCATCGTCGAAGACCTGCTCACAAGCACTCGCTACACCTGGCACGACCGCTCCAACTACGTCGCCCTGCGCCCCGATGTCCAGCCCGCCCACATCTTTCGCCTCACCCGCGGGCAGCCGCCCCCGGCATGACGCCGCAACCCCCGCTGCATCCGCCCCTGGCAAAAAGAACTGCCCGTTCATAACTCGGACGCAAAAACCGCATCCTAGCCTTCAGGGAGAATCAACGACTTGAAGAAGCTCGGCAGCGCCCCCGACCCGCTCTGGTACAAAGACGCGATCATCTACGAGATTCACGTTCGTGCCTTCGCGGACTCGAACAACGACGGCATCGGCGACTTTCCCGGCCTCATGTCCAAGCTGGACTACCTCCAGGACCTCGGCGTCACCTGCATCTGGCTCCTCCCCTTCATGCCCTCGCCCCTGCGCGATGACGGCTACGACATCGCCAACTATGTCGACGTCAACCCCTCCTACGGCACGCTGAACGACTTCAAGCAGTTCCTGGACGCCGCCCACAAGCGCAACATGCAGGTGATGATCGAGCTCGTCATCAACCACACCTCCGATCAGCACCCCTGGTTCAAGGCCGCGCGCCTCGCGCCCCCCGGCTCGCCCGAGCGCGACATGTACGTCTGGTCCGACAACGATCAGAAATACCAGGGCGTCCGCATCATCTTCACCGACACCGAAAAATCCAACTGGACCTGGGACGAACAGGCCAAGGCGTTCTACTGGCACCGCTTCTTCTCCCACCAGCCCGACCTCAACTTCGACCACCCCCGCGTCATGGAAGAAGTCCTCACCGCCATGCGCTTCTGGCTGGATATGGGCGTCGACGCCCTGCGCCTCGACGCCATCCCTTACCTCGTCGAGCGCGACGGCACCTCCTGCGAGAACGTGCCCGAAACCCACGAAAAGATCAAGGCCATCCGCGCCGTCATCGACGAGGAGTACGGCAACCGCCTCATCCTCGCCGAAGCCAACATGTGGCCCGCCGACGTCCGCCCCTACTTCGGCGACGGCGACGAATGTCACATGGCCTTCCACTTCCCGCTCATGCCGCGCATCTACATGGCGCTCCGCCAGGAAGACCGCCTGCCCATCACCGACATCATGGCGCAGACCCCCGACATCCCCGAGTCCTGCCAGTGGGGCCTCTTCCTGCGCAACCACGACGAACTCACCCTCGAGATGGTCACCGATGACGAACGCGACTACATGAACCTCGCCTACGCCGCCGACGCCCGCATGCGCATCAACGTCGGCATCCGCCGCCGCCTAGCGCCCCTCGTCGACAACAACCGGCGCCGCATCGAGCTCCTCAACTCGCTCCTGCTCAGCTTCCCCGGCACCCCCATCATGTACTACGGCGACGAGATCGGCATGGGCGACAACATCTACCTCGGCGACCGCAACGGCGTCCGCACCCCCATGCAGTGGAACTCCGATCGCAACGCCGGCTTTTCCAAATGCGACCCCGCCCGCCTCTACTTCCCCGTCATCATGGACCCCATCTACGGCTACCAGGTGATCAACGTCGAGGCCCAGCTCTCCGACCAGTCCTCGCTCCTTCACTGGACGCGCAACATGATCGCCCTGCGCAAGCTCTTCCAGGTCTTCGGCCGCGGCAGCCTGCGCTTCCTGCACCCGGAAAACCGCAAGATCCTCGCCTACGTCCGCGACCTCGCCCGCGAAGACGGCTCGCACGAAACCGTCCTCTGCGTCGCCAACCTCTCGCGCTTCGCCCAGCCCGTGCTGCTCGATCTCGCCGACCTCGCCGGCGCCGTCCCCGTCGAGATGCTCGGCTACGTGCCCTTCCCGCCCATCACCCAAAACCAGTACCCGCTCACCGTCGCCCCCTACTCCTTCCTCTGGTTCGAGCTGCAGCCCGCACCCGAAAAGCCGCTCCTTGAGCCCGCCGCGCTCGACGCCGGCCCCGTCGAAGAGGTCTTCGAAGAGGTAGCCCTCGCCCTGCTCAACGGCGGCTGGGGAGCCCTCGCCTCCGGCCCCGGGCTCGGCCTGCTCGAATCGAAGCTGCCCGCCTGGCTCATCCGCCAGCGCTGGTTCGGCGCCAAGACCCGCCCCATCCAGAGCGTGCGCGTCGCCAGCTTCACCGCCCTGCCCACCACCTCCACCATCGCCGCCCACGCCGCTGCCGGCCACACCTCGCTCACCCCCGACCCGCAGGCCCTCGGCGCCGCGCTCTTCCTCATCGACATCCTCTACGTCGAGGGCGACCCCGACACCTACCAGGTCCCGCTCGCGCTCACCTCCGGCCGCGAGATGGACGCCATCACCGCTGCCGCGCCGCTCGCCGTCATCGCGTCGCTCACCACGCCCTCCGGCCCCGCCATCCTCCACGACGCCACCGCCCGCGAGGAGTTCCGCCAGAACCTGCTGCGCCTCATCGAATCCGGCATCACGCTCCCCACCCAGTCCGGAGCGATCGCCGGAAACGAAACCGGCAGCCACCTGGGCACGCTCACCGGCAGCAAGTCCTCCGCCTTTGCCGAGGCGCGCGGCCACGATCCCCTGCCCGCCCGCATCTCCTCCGCCGAGCAGTCCAACACCAACATCTTTTACGACGGCCGCATGCTGATGAAGCTCTTTCGCCGCATCCAGCCCGGCCAGAACCCCGACGTCGAAATCGGCCGCTTCCTCACCGAGGTCGCCCACTACCCGCGCATCGCCACCTTCCTCGGCGCACTCACGCTCGACGCACCGCCGCAGGAGGAAACCACCACCGCCATGCTGCAGGAGCTGATCGCCAACGAAGGCGACGGCTGGCAGTTCACCCTCGACGAACTCGCCCGCTTCTACGAATCCGTCATGACCTGCCCGCCGCCTTCCTCGGAAGGCGAACCCGCAACCCTCCTCTCCGACGGCTCCTTCCCGAAAGAAGCAGAAGAACACGCCGGCCTCTACCTCGAAGCCGCCGCGCTCCTCGGCCGCCGCACCGCGGAGCTGCACCTCGCGCTCGCCATCGAAACCGACAATCCCGCCTTCGCCGCCGAGCCCTTCACCCACGACGATCTCGCCTCGGACGCCCGCCGCATCGAACGCCAGGTTTCAAAGACCCTCGAAGCCCTCCGCGCCGGCATGGCCGTCCTCACCGATCTCACCGCGGACGCCGCCGCCACCCTGCTCAGCCGCCGCCTCGAGCTCTTCGCCCGCGCCCAGCAGATCACCAGCGCCGAAGCCTCCGGCCAGCGTATTCGCATCCACGGCGACTACCACCTCGGCCAGGTGCTCCGCGCCAAAAACGACTTCGTCCTGCTCGACTTTGAAGGCGAGCCCGCCCGCTCGCTCGAAGAACGACGCCAGAAGCAGTCGCCGCTCAAAGACGTCGCCGGCATGTTGCGCAGCTTCTCCTACGCCGCCTACTCCGCGCTCGATCTCATCGTGCAGCGCCGGCCCGACGCCGCCCGCACCCTCGAGCCCTGGGCCCGGCTCTGGGAAAACGCCGTCTGCACCGCCTTCCTGCACGCCTACCAGCAGACCTCCGCGGCCAACCCCGCGCTGCTTCCCAAGCCGCACCAGGCGCAGACATTGCTCAACGCCTATCTGCTCGAAAAGGCCCTGTACGAGCTCCTCTACGAGCTCAACAACCGTCCCACCTGGGTGCGCATCCCGCTCGCGGGTATTCTGGCCTTGCCGCGCGGAGCCTTCTAGCCCGCGCGGCTCCCACCCGGAAACCCGCCGCAATCGTTCCAGCAGCTCTCTTCGCCCCTCAACCTCATAAGCGAGATCAAATTCAATGGCTACCACCAGCACACTCACCGAGCCAAACCAGGACGCACCGGTACAGGTCTCTCCGCTCCTGGTCTCGCTCGGGTCCATGGACCGCGACGCCTTCGAACTCATCCTGCACACCATCCGCGACGCGTTTCCCCACAACGATGTCCTCGTCGCCTCGCCCGATGCCGGCGGCTCCGAGGTCATCGACGGTGTGCGCGTCGCCGGCTACACCCCTTCCGTCCCGTCCACTCCTTCCTGGACGCTGACTGCCGCCGACTTTGTCAACTCCTTCGAGCTCGCCCGCAAGCACGAGGCGCAGGCCGTCCTCATCCTCGGGCCGGACGCCCAGGCCCTCGATGCCGCCACCATGCGCAACCTCTCGCATGCCGTGCTCGAAGGCAAGCTCGATCTCGCACTGCCGCACTACCAGCTCCCTGCGCGGGCCGGCCTCGTCAACTCCGCGATTCTCTACCCCATCACCCGCGCCCTCTTCGGCACCCGCCCCCGCTTCCCGCTCGCGCTCGATATGGCCCTGTCGCTGCGCGCCGCCGAACGCCTCGCCACCGCCGCCCAGCGCTCGACCGCCTCCGGCCAGCCCGAGGCCGTCATCTGGCCGGTCGATGAGATCGCCGTCGCCGGCTTCGCCATCGACGAGGTCGAGGCCGGCCCGCGCACCGTTCCGCAGCCCATCGGGCAGGACCTCAACTCCGTGCTCGCCCAGGTCGCCGGCTCACTCTTCGCCGATGTCGAATCGAAGGCCGCCTTCTGGCAGCGCGCGCGCACCGCCCAGCCCGTCCGCCTCGCCGCACCCGCCACCTCCAGCCCCCTCGCCGTCAGCACCGACGACGCGCAGCCCATGATCGAGTCTTTCCGGCTCGCCTACGGCAACCTGCACGAGATCTGGTCGCTGGTGCTGCCGCCGCAGTCCCTCTTCGGCCTCAAGCGCCTCTCCGTCATGCCGCCCAGCAGCTTCGTCATGCCGGATAGCCTGTGGGCGCGCATCGTCTTCGACTTCCTGCTCGCCTACCGCCTGCGCACCATCAACCGCGGCCATCTGCTCGGCGCGCTCACTCCGCTCTACCTGGCGTGGGTCGCGTCGCACATTCTGCAGACCGCCGCCGGCACCGACCCCGAGCGCCACATCGAAGCCGTCGCCGCCGCCTTTGAGGCCGACAAGCCCTACCTGGTCTCGCGCTGGCGCTGGCCGGACCGCTTCAACCCGTAACGCAGGCCGCGAAACCCGATCCCGTTCCGATCCGCTTCAGCACGCCAGACGCGCAAGCCACGCACCGCCGCCCCAATCGAGGAGCACACCATGCAGACCGCTCAGTATCAGCCGCAGGGAACACCGCTCGCCCAGCCCGACCAGTACACCACCTACACCACGCAGACCGTGCCGGTGCAGGACACCGGCATCCTGCACCACATGTCCGCGGCCCTGTCCGACTCGGTCAACCGCGTGCTCGCGCTGCTGGTGTCCATCCTCCCCGGCCTGCTCGCGTTCATCCTTGCCGTGGCGATTCTTACCGCGATCGGGGTCTTCCTCAGCTGGGCTCTGCGCAGGCTGCTCACCGGCATGAAGTTCGACGAGCGCATGGCGCGCAGCACCACCAGCGGCATCTCCGACTGGTCGCCCAACCACTCGCCCACCGTGCTGGTCGGCCGCGTCGCGTTCTGGGCGTGCCTTGTGCTCGGCCTCATCATCGGCATCTTCTCGCTTGACGCCTCCTACTCCTCGAACGGCTCGTACCTCAGCGCGTCGCTGCTGCCGTACCTCACGCGCGCGGTCGGCGCCATCATCATCCTGTTCGCCGGAAACCTCGTCGCCCGCTTCCTCGCGCGCACCGTCCTGATCGGCGCCGTCAACAACCAGCTGCAGTACGCGCGCTTCCTTTCGATGGGCGTGAAGTGGCTTGTGCTGGTGCTCACCGCCGCCATGACGCTCGACCATCTGCAGGTCGGCGGCAACGTCGTCGAGCTCGCCTTCGGGATTCTCTTCGGCGGCATCGTGCTGACGCTGTCGATCGCCATCGGCCTCGGCTCCCGCGATCTGGTCAGCCGCTCACTCGAAGCCGCGACCGAACGCGTGCCGTCCGGCATCGCCTCCACCCCCGGCATGCCCCCCCAGCCGACCCACGGGACAGAAGAGGCGCTCCGGCACTTTTAGTCCCTGAAGCCGCCAACACTTAAGGCAAGACTTAACTATTGGTGGCTTTTTGCGGCAACAGTTAAGTGAAAACTTAACTGTTGCGGCTCACGAGAAGTGACGGCTGCCGGAGACCGCTGGGACCCGTTTTCAACAGGCGCATGACCGCTAAGTCATGACGATGTCGTCATTTACGCCTCGAACATCTTGACAGTGAGACAACCTGCGAGCAGTCTGACGAAATGCCGGAGTAATGGGTGCAGGTTACCCCGGTAACTTCGTTCAAACAGGGGTCTACCGTATGAGAAAGCTGCTGCTGCTTCCGTTGGTCTGCGCATCCGGTTTTGCGCTGGCTCAGTCTTCGCCGAGCCCTGCCACGTCACCCGCTGTCGAAGACCTCAACATCAAGAACGATCCGCCCGCACTCGGACTGCACTGGGCCAGAGGCTTCGAGCCGAATCCGCGGGTTGCGCGGGATGCGAGTCCTGCGGCACGCGCCAAATCCCCGAACATGATCAATCACGGCGGCAAGATCATGCCGACGGCGATCACCGAGGCTATCTTCTGGGGCACGTCGTGGGGAACGTATGCGGGCGACAAGATTACCGGGATGGACTCGTGGTACATCGGGTTTGAGAACTCGAACTATGCTGCGACCTCGGACGAGTACACCGGCACGAACGGCAAGGTGACGGCTTCGACGACCCACCTCGGGCACCTCATCGATACGTCGGCTTCGGCCGGCGGCGGCAACACGACGACGATCCTGAACGAGGTGTGCCGGGTCATCACGAGCCCGGACAAGAGCGGCAACGGCTACTACGCGGTGTACACGGACACGCCGCGCGGCAACGCCAACTATTGCGCGTATCACAGCTACGGTACGTGCGGCGGCACGCCGGTGCAGTTCGCCTACTTCTTCAAGCTGGATGGCGACTCGGGCTGCGACCCGGCCGACACGTCGGGCCTGCATTCGCAGGGTCTGGCGGCGATTGCGAATGTGAGCGGCCACGAGTTGTCGGAGGCGCGCACCGATCCTGCGAGCCCTGCGGCGTGGTACGACAGCTCCGGCGCCGAGAATGGCGACAAATGCGCGTGGACCTTCGGCTCACCGCTCGTGACGCTGTCGAACGGCGTGCAGTGGAAGATCCAGGGGGAGTGGTCGAACGCCGCGTACACGGCGGGCACGGGCTACGCGAACAGCTCCGGTCAGAAGGGCTGTCTCTCCGGCAAATAGGTGTTTCAGCATGCCGATGCGCCCTGACCCGGTCAGGGCGCATCGGCGTCTGGCGGGCGGCGGGCCGGGTTGTGGAAAGGTGCTCACACGAAGGTGGCAGGCCGCGCAATCAAACGTTCGCCCGCGGCTACGAATGAGCTATGTGCGACAGAGGCGCGATGAGCGAATCTTGTTTCTGTCAGGAGGCAAGATAGCCACCGACAGAAAAGAGCACCTCCCAATGCATGACTTCCTGATCGCTGCCGCATTCATCATGATGGTTATCCTTCCCTGCATCGTCACCATGGGCTCCGGTGCAACTGAAGAAGACGGCGACGAAGCTTAGCCGCCAGGTTCCTTTCAGCGCCCGGGCACGCGCCCTCCTTCAGCCGAACGCCTGCCTTACCCTCTCGAACGACTCCTGATCGTCCACATCCAGCTCTCCGCCTGCCAGCGGGAGCGCTCGCGCTTGACGCAGCAGTTCGCGTGCGCCGGTGTCTCCGACGAGGCGTTCAAGCTCCCCGGAGCGGGTGACCGGAATAAAAGCCGGCACCCCGCATCTCCCTGCATAATGCGATCCTGCAAGTTCGCCCAGGCCGATCAGCGCGCGCAGATGCTGCGCGCTGACGGCGGGTTGATCACAGGTCATCAAGACAAATCCTTCCAGCCCAAACGGAAGCGCACGCAGGCCGGCGCGGATGGACGAGGCCATGCCTTCTGCCCATTCGGCGTTGAGGATCACCTGCGCCGCGCCGAGTGCGCAGGCTGCTTCTATCTGCGCGGCGTGGGCGCCGAGGATGCACAGAACGGGATGGCAGCCGGCTTCGGATGCAGTGCGAACGGCGCGTTCGAGCAGGCGTTCCCCGGCAAGCTGAACCAGTTGCTTCGGTTCGCCGAGGCGGCGCGAGGCACCCGCCGCGAGCACGATGGCGGCGACCTTCATCCGGCGGCGACCTTCATCCGGCGGCGTCGAGCGCGCACTGTGCCTGCAGGTAGCGCGAGGCGCCGCCCTGCCGGACCTGTTCGGCAACGTCCGCGGCGCTGAGGCGCATGGAGGTTCCGAGGCGGCCGTGCACGACGCCGTGAACCTCGGCGACGATCGACAGCGCGACCGCTTCGGGGCCATCGCCGCCGAGGTCCATCCCGACGGGGGCAAAGAGGCGTTCGCAGCATGAGGCCACGGAGCGGCCGGTCATGGCGGCTGCTTCCGAGACCAGCAGGCTACTGCGATGGCGCGCGCCGAGAAGGCCGAGGTACTGCGGCGCGACGGCAAGCAGTTCGACGAGCAGAGCGCGATCCTGCTCGTAGCTGTGGGTCATCAAGACGACAGAATCCTGTGCGGCGACGCCGAGCGCGGCACAGCCCTGCGCCATGATCTCGACCCGTTTCGCGCGGGGGAAGCGCTCGCGGGTGGCGAGGCGAGAGCGGGCGTCGGCGACGGTGACCGCGAAGCCGACCGAGGTGGCGAGATCGACGAGCGGCATGGCGTCGTCGCCGGCACCGAGGACGAAGAGACGCGGCGGAGCGGCGAGTCGCTCTACGAAGCGGCCATCGTAGCTTTCGCCGGGGATCAACGCCCGCGCGCAGGCGACTTTTTCGTTGCTCAGGCCGGCGCTGCGAAAGAGGATGTCCCCGTCGGCGTCGAGGATCAGGCGGCGCAGGGGCCGGTGCGCGTCGGGGAGGAAGCTGACGACGGTCGCTTCCCTGCCCTCGAGCGCGGCTTCGAGGGCTTCGAGCAGCGCGCGGCCTTCGGGGGTTTCGACCGATTCGAAGAGCAGGTCGACGGTGCCGCCGCAGCCAAGTCCGAAGGGCATCTCGGCGGTGTCGTCGAAGAGGGTGGTGTAGCGCTCGATGCGGGCGCCGGCGCGGATCATCCAGGGCGCTTTGCGGATGACTTCGCTCTCGAGGCAGCCGCCGCTGAGGGTGCCGGCGTGACGTTCGCCGGCGACGAGGAGGCGCGCTCCGGGCCGGCGGTAGGACGAGCCTTCGAGGTGCACGAGGGTGACGAGGATGCCGGACGGGACTGCTGCCGGGACTGTTGCCGGAGTTGCGGACGGGACTGCTGCCGGGGGGGTCGCGCCACAAGGCGACGATCTGCGTTCGCTCAACCATCCAGCCACCCTTCTGTGAGCACGCGGGTGGGTCCCGGTGCTCCCAGTTCAGATGCTAACCGGAGCGGCCGGGTCATGGGCCGGGCGGCCACAAAGACGGGCCGCCCTGCTAAACTCTGCCCATGCCGGAAGACCCGATGAACCCGCCACCTCCCTATGCAGGCCAGCCTGATTTCGCCCAGCCCCATGCCGCGCCCGCCTATGCCGCGCCGCCCTATGCCACGCCGCCCTATGCTGCGCCGCCTTTTGCCGCGCCGTTCGCTTCACCGGGCCAGGTTCCGTTCGCGCCGGCCTATGCGGGGTACGGCTATCCGCCGCGGAAGCCGCGTCCGGGCTGGTTCTGGCCGGTGATCATTCTGGGCAGCCTGGCGATCTTTGCGCTGCTGCTCTGGGCGCTGGTGTATGCGGCGATGAGGAGCGCGGACGGGGCTTCGACGTTCGGGACGGATTCGATTGCGGTGATCGACCTGGACGGCGTGATCCTCGATGCGGACAAGGTGGACACGCAGCTGCGCAAGTTCGGCGACGATGACAGCGTGAAGGCGATCCTGCTGCACATCAACTCGCCGGGCGGCGGGGCGGCGGCGTCGCAGGAGATTTATCACGAGGTGCTGCGGGTCCGGAAGGAGAAGCACAAGCCGATCGTGGCTGCGGTTGAGTCGGTCGGGGCGTCGGGGGCGTACTACATCGCGAGCGGATGCGACAAGATCTATGCCAACGACGCGTCGGTGGTGGGGTCGATCGGCGTGATCATGGAATGGACGAACTACGGCGACCTGATGCGCTGGGCAAAGTTGAAGTCGGTGGTGGTTCATGCCGGCGCGCTGAAGGACGCGGGCGATCCGACGCACGATATGACGCCCGAGGAGCAGGTTTATTTCCAGTCCCTGGTGGACAACATGTACGCGCAGTTTATCGGCGACGTGGCCTCCGGGCGGCACACGACCGCGGACAAGATCAAGCCGCTGGCGACGGGGCAGGTGTGGACCGGGCAGCAGTCGCTGCCGCTGGGGCTGATCGACAAGGTGGGCGGCTACCGGGTTGCGCTGATGGACACGGCGAAGACGGTCGGCATCAAGGGCGAGCCGAACATCGTTCGGCCGGCTTCGGCGAAGAAGGGGCTGTCTGCGCTGCTGAACGGCGACGCGGACGACCTGCTGCCGAACCCGGCAAATCTGCTGAACCGGGCACCGGGGTTCTACTTCATCTGGAAGTAGCGGACGATCTGGAAGTAGCGGACGATCTGGAAGTAGCGGACGAGGGCGGTCGATTTCACGTAATAAACAGTGTCATTGACCGCCTAAACTTTTTTTCACGGATTCCGAGTCTCCGGTCTGGCCTTGTACGTCAACGACATGCAGCACCTGGTTCGTGACCACACATGGTTTTGAGGAGAAGCAATTGACCAAGGCAGATCTAGTCGACAAGGTCACCGCGCTCGGCGACCTTACCCGGCGAGACGGGGAGGTCATCGTGGATCTGCTGTTTGATTCTGTCATCGGAGCCCTGAAGTCCGGCGACAAGATCGAGATTCGCGGATTTGGCAGTTTTCGGACACGTCAGCGCAATTCGCGCACCGGTAGAAATCCCAAGACCGGGGCGAAGGTGGACGTTCCAGCGAAGAAGGTTCCGTTCTTCAAGCCTTCGAAGGAACTGCGCGATCTGATCAACCCCAAGGAAGTACGTTCCGCGTCCGCAGTTGAGACCCTGAATCCCGTCGCCGTCTAACCCTGAACGAGTTGTACCGGCACGTCTGAGACGCAAACGGCAATGCGCACTTCGAGCCTCGTTTGGCATCCCTCCACCGCGGAGGGCTGCCAAACGAGGCTTTTGCGTAGTCCGAGCGGTTTGATGGCTGGGCCCGGTCACATAATCTCTGCAGGCGCGGCCGGAACCTCGTATGCTGTCGACAACCACATGCTCTCTGAATCCCTGCAGCCTGCTGTCCGTACCTCTGCGCTGACCCGGCAGTTCCAGGAGTTTACTGCTGTCGACCACATGGACCTGACGGTGGCGCCGGGGCAGTTTTTCGGCTTCCTGGGGCCGAACGGCGCGGGAAAATCCACCACCATCAAGATGCTGACGGGCCTGCTGGCGCCGACGAGCGGAACGATCGAGATCCTGGGCGAGGACTTTACCCGGAACACGGTGGAGCTGAAACGGCAGATCGGCGTGGTGCCGGAGGGGCTGGCGCTGTTCGGGCGGCTGACGGCGCCGGAGTACCTGACGTTTGTGGGGCGGATGTACGGGCTGGACGCGGCGACGACGAAGCAGCGGTCGGCCGAGCTGCTCGACTTCATGTCGCTGACGGGGGATTCGAAGAAGCTGGTGACGGATTTTTCGCACGGCATGCAGAAGAAGCTGGCGCTGGCGGCGGCGGTGATTCACGGGCCGAAGGTGCTGTTTCTGGACGAGCCGTTCGAGGGGGTGGATGCGATTGCGGCGGGGACGCTGAAGGCGATGCTGCAGGGGATGATTGCGCGGGGCGCGACGATCTTCCTGACGTCGCATGTGCTCGAGATCGTGGAACGGCTGTGCACGCACGTGGCGATTATCCAGAAGGGCAAGCTGGTGGCGCAGGGGTCGCTCGAGGAGCTTCGCGAGGGGGTGGAGGCGCGGCATCACCCGGTCGACGGGCAGCCGGGGCGGACGGAGAAGGCGACGCTCGAGGAGATCTTTCTGAACGTGCTGGGGGCGGGAAACTCGACCGGCATGCCGGCGCCTGAGCAGGAGCTTTCATGGCTGGGCTGAGATCGGCTGGGCTGAGGGCGGCTGGGCTGAAGCCGATTTCGGCGGCGCAGCAGTTCCGGGCGATTGCGTACCTGCGCTGGCGGCTGTTCGTGAACGGGTTTCGGCGCAAGGGCGGGGCGGGCGAGCTGGTGGCGCGCATCCTGGTGTATCCGATCGGATTGCTGTTTGTGATCGGGCCTGCGCTGGGCGCGGGGTTTTCGGCGTACGGGGCGGTGGCGTATCACCACTTCGATCTGCTGGCGGTGATCTTCTGGGCGATTACGCTGCTGCAGATTTTTGTAAGCATCAACCTGTCTGCGCCGGGGCTGAGCTTCGACCCGGAGGCGCTGATTCGCTTTCCGCTGACCTTTTCGCGGTTCCTGGTGGTGCGGCTGTTCCTGGGGCTGCTGAGCGCGTCGACGATTATCGGGACGGCGGCGCTGCTGGCGGCGGCGGTGGGGATCACGGTGGCGCGGCACGACCTGGCGCCGATCGCGTTTGCGGCGGCGGTGCTGCTGGCGGTGACCAATACGCTGTTTGTCCGCATGGTGTTTGCGTGGGTGGACCGTTGGCTTTCGACGCGGCGTGCGCGCGAGCTTTTTACCGGCGTCGTCATCCTTTCGTCGATCGGGATCCAGTGGGTCAACGTCACGTTCAATTCGGGTTTCAACCATCGCGATCCGGCGGCGCAGCGGCGCAAGGTGGCGGCCGCGGTTCGCTTTTACCACGCGACGCAGAGCATCACGAACCGCTTTCCTGCGGGGCTGGCCGGGGTTTCGGTGGGTAATGTCGCGCGCGGCGCGGCGGGGTATGCGATGGCGAACCTGGTCGCGATCCTGCTGTTTGCGCTGCTGTTCCTCGCGGTGTTTGCGTGGCGCATGCAGCGGGAGTACCGGGGCGAGAACCTATCGGATTCGGGGAGTTTCGCGCAGCCGATGGGTATGCTGCCGGCGGTGGCGCGGGCGCCGCGCGGTGCGGCCGGGATCGTCGAGCGGCCGGCGCAGCTGACGGGTCAGTCGGCGCGCTCGAGTGCGCTTGCCGCGTGCTTTCAAAAGGAATGGATCTACGTGCGGCGGAATACGTCGCAGCTGTACGGGCTGCTGGCTCCGCTGGCGATGGTCTTCCTGTTCGCGGGGCGGATGGGGAACCAGTTTGCGCGTTCGGGCTGGACGTTTCCGGCGGCGATCGCCTACTCCGCGCTGGGCGTTGCGGCGCTGGCTTACAACGCGTTCGGGCTCGATGCGGGCGGGGTGCAGTTCTACTTCCTGGCGCCGGTGCCGTTGAAGACGGTGCTGCTGGCGAAGAACCTGTTCAGCTTTGCGATTGCGGCGCTCGAAGCTTCGGTGGTGTACGTGGTGCTGTGCTTTGTGGCGAGCCGGCCGCCGCTCGCGGTCACGGTTTCGACGCTTTGCTGGCTGGCCTTCGCGGTGCTGGTGAATGTGACGGTGGGCAACATGCGGTCGATTACGGCGCCGAAGAAGATGGACCCCAGCAAGCTTTCGCGGGGGCAGGCCTCACAGCTGAGCGCGCTGATGTCGGTCGGGATCATGATCGCGATGGCAGGGCTCGGGTTCGCGCTGATTGCGGGCGGCGCTTACCTGCACCAGCCCTGGCTGGCCGCGCCGGTGCTGGCGGTGATGGCGGCGTGCGCCTGTGCCGTTTATGTCGTCGGGCTGAACAACCTGGACGCGCTGGCGTACCGGAACCGGGAAACGATGATGGAAGCGCTGGCGAAGACGAGCTGATCCAAGCGGGCGTGGCGGCAGGCAGCCCGTCGCCCGAAGCAGATGCACACGCAGTGGGGCCTTCTGTCTTCGAGGGATCTGATGGGTCATCTGCCGAATGCTATCTCGCTTGCGCGACTGATCGTGGCCGGGGTAGTCCTGCCCCTCTGCGCTGTGAACCATGTCCCGAGCTTCCGCTGGATGCTGCTGGCGTGCCTGCTTTCGGACTTCCTGGACGGCGGCCTGGCGCGGATGCTCGGGGTGTGTTCGGCGGCCGGAGCGCAGCTGGACTCGATCGCCGATGTGCTGACCATCGCATCCGGCCTGCTCGGGATAGTCCTCTTCCACCCGGGCTTCCTGTCCCGGCACGCGTCGGGACTGCTGCTCGTTGCGGCGTTGTACGCGCTCGAGGTGGCGCTGTCGCTGCTGCGCTACGGCCGCGTGTCGAGCTTCCACACCGTGCTCGGGCGGCTGGCCGCGGTGCTGGCGAGTGTGTTTGTGATGGCGCTGTTTCTGCTGCCGGGGACGGGATGGCTTTACCCGTTGACGGTCGGCGCGTTCGTGTTGTCGTTGGCGGAGGAGCTGATCCTGCTGGCCATTCTGCCCTGCTGGACGGCCGACGTTCGCGGGCTGTACTGGGTAGTTCGGCAGGCCGGGAAGTTAGCCGGCGATGCCGATCATACCCATCGCACGGCCGGTGAAGCCGTGCTCCAGCCGGTGCGAGAAGTATTTGCGGCCGCCTTCGATGGTGGCGCACCCGGTACAGTCAGCGAGCACGGTGACCGCTCCTTCGGCCATGCCGGCGTCGAGCATCTGCCGGCGGTTGGCCTTCGCGAGGTCTAGCGTGATGCTCCCGTCGTGTGGCTCGAAGAGCTCGGCGGCGTAGGGGAAGTGCCGTTCGAACTCGCTGCGGACCTGGTCTCCGACGGTGTAGCAGCAGCTGCGGATGGAGGGGCCGATGGCGGCGACGAGGTCCTGCGGCTGCGAGCCGAATTGCTGCCGCATCTGCTGAATGCCTGCGCCAGTGATGCCTGCGGCGGTGCCGCGCCATCCGGCATGGATGGCGGCGACGACCCGCAGCCGGGTATCCGCCACGAGGATCGGGACGCAGTCGGCCACCTGGATTCCCAGCATCAGGCCGGGGCTCGCGGTGAAGAGGCCGTCGGCCTCGCTCGGTGGTTCCCCGGTCTTGTCGGCGCGCAGGACAAGGGTTCCGTGGACCTGGCGGACGGTGGCCAAAGGCGGCGTGGACCCGGGGCCGGCGACTGCCGCGACCAGACGACGCCGGTTCTCGCGGACGCTTTCGGGGTCGTCGTCGGGAGTGAAGCCGAGGTTCAGGTCGCCGGGCGCGTAGACGTGCGAGACGCCGCCGCGGCGGGTGGAAAAACCGTGCCGCAGCCAGCCGAACTGCGCCCATCCCGGAACCTGCACGATTTCGGCGGTCATATCTTTCATCCTAACTGCCATTCGACCGAACCTTTCCCGCGGAAAGATCGTCCAATGCTGGGAGTGAAATGCTACACGCTGTCTGCTGTGCGGCCCAAGATTCTGAAAGGAACGGGGCCGGCGCGATCTCAACCGAAATCACCCCTCTTTGCGCGTTGCATCCTAACCCCGGGATCTGTAAGATACGCCGATTGAACCGATAGGACACTTCTACTTTGCCTAACTTGAGTAATCACCTCCGCTCCCGCATCAGCAAGGTCTGTGTCGCGCTGACGGGAGTCTCTGCGGCCGAAATGATTGAAAAGGCGACGGCTGCCGCTAAAGAAACACCTTTCCTGGAATTTCGCCTCGACTATCTCGAGAAGCCGGCAGCGGCGCTGCCGAAGCTGAAAACCTTCCTGGCGGAACATACTGCCGTGACTGCAATCGCGACCTGCCGGCGGTCTGAGAACGGCGGTAAATTTGAGGGCAGCGTGGCTGCCGAACTCGACATCCTGCTGAAGGCCGGCTCAGCGGCCGAGGGGCAGGTTCCCTTCCAGATGGTTGACCTGGAGCTCGAATCGGTCGAGACGTTGAAGAAAGCGGACCTCGCCAAGCTGCGGGAGACGGGCGTCGGCCTGATCATTTCGCACCACAACTTCAAAGAGACGAAGGACCTTGAGGGCGTATACGGCCGCATCGTTCCGTTTGCGCCGGATTTCGTGAAGATCGTTCCGACCGCGAAGGTGCTTACCGATAACGTGACGCTGATGCGCTTTCTCGAACGCATCTCCGACTCGGCGGCGATCGTAGGGATTTGCATGGGCGACGCGGGGATCATCTCGCGCGTGCTCGGGCTGCGCGCCGGATCGGCCTTCACGTTTGCCTCGGCAAGCGTCGGCGACGAGACGGGCCCGGGGCAGATTGCGGCCCGCACGCTGGTCGAGACCTACCGGATCGAAGAGGTGGACGCCGCGACGAAGGTCTACGGCGTGGCCGGCAACCCGGTGAACAAGTCGCTCTCGCCCATCATGATGAATACCGCCTTCCGCCGCGAGACGGTGAATGCGGTGTACCTGGCTCTGCAGACCAGCCGGGTCGATGACCTGGTTACGCTGATGGCGCAGGTGCCGGTCCACGGCGCCTCGATCACGATGCCGCACAAGCAGGCGATTCTGCCGCATCTTGCGCACATGGACCCGCTGTCGCTGAAGATTGGCGCGTGCAATACGGTGCTCCGGCAGGAGGGCAAGCTGTACGGGTTCAACACGGATGTGGCCGGGATTCTGGCGCCGCTCGCGAAGCGGATCGATGTGAAAGGGGCGAAGGTGCTCGTGGTCGGTGCGGGCGGGTCGGCGCGGGCGGCGGTGTTCGGCCTGCGCGACAAGGGCGCGGATGTTCTGATCCTGAACCGCACGCCGGAGACGGCGGCCAAGCTGGCCAAGCAATCGGGCGCGAAGGTGATCAAGCACGAGGCGATTCCGAAGACGACGTTCGATGTGATCATCAACGCGACGCCGGTCGGCATGGCCGGGCAGAAGGCAGCGCAGATTCTCACGGCTGAGGACCTGAAGACGAAGTATGTCTTCGACCTGGTCTATAACCCGCTCGACACGCCGCTGATCCGCCTGGCGCGGCAGATGAACATCAATGTGATTACGGGCGTCGAGATGTTTGTCACGCAGGGCGCGCGGCAGTTCGAGATCTGGACCGGCAAGCCTGCGCCTGAAGAGGAGATGCTGCGGACCGTGATTCACGCGCTGAAGCAGCAGGCTGCGCTGCTGCCGCCACCGCTGGCGCCCGAGAGCGCGGAGAAGAAGCCGAAGATCAAGAAGGCTTCGTAGCGGACGGGTTGCACAAAAACCCCATGTCGCTTGCGCGGCGTGGGGTTCTGTTTTGTGACGCATGCTGCGGGGTCGATGCTGCTCAGCCTGGCGGGAGCGCGCCGTTGCCGATCAACTTCTGCCCGGTGAGGTCGTAGAGACCCTTGAGCAGTTCGCGGGTGATGGGGTAGCACTCGCAGGCGGCCCGCTCGAGGCCGACGCGATCCATCACACGCACCGATCCGCGCGCGTACTCGATCAGCTTGCGGTCCTGCAGTTTGCCCGCGACCTCGGTGACGGTGGTGCGCCGGCTGCCGATCATCTGGGCGAGGAACTCCTGGGTGAGCCGCAGGACCTGTTCGCCGGTGCGATCTTGCACGATGAGCATCCACCGCGCCATGCGGGCGGAGACGCCGTGCAGCCGGTTGCAGCTTGCGATCTGGCTGACCATCAGGGCCTGGTACTGGACATAGGCGGTGACCATCCGGCGGATGGCGGGATCTTCTTCGTAGAGGGCCTGCATGACTTTGAAGTCGATGCGCAGACCGGACCCGCCGATCTGCATGAAACAGCGGGTCGAGACGCTGGCCGGACCGAGGAGATGCAGGGCTTCCGGGATGCCCTCGCGGCCGACTGTCGCCACCTCCGTGGTGCCGCCGTCGAGCATCGTGGTGACGATGGAGGCGATGCCGGAGGTGATGACGTGGACGTACCGCGGAGTGAGTTCCGCCTCGTAGATGCAGAGCCTGATCGGCAGTTCAACCGGCTGAAGATGAAGTGCCAGTTTGTTTCGAACTTCCTCTGGAAGCGAGTCGATCAAAACGTTCGAGACAGCATAAGCCATTCTTGCTCCCAGGGTAAACCACTCTGCGTACGCGATCATACAAACGGATGGGTACGCGATCTGTCTGCTAGAGAACAGAGCGGGGCGGGGTGCGGGCGTCCCCCCGGGCGCGGGGCCGCCGTGATACCCTCGCCTCATCCGTTCGTGACAGTTCCTGCTCCCAGGCCCGGAGGCCTTTCCGTTGCCACCCTTCCTGTCCAAGAAGCTTTTGCCGCTGCTCGCGCTCACTGCGACGGGGGTGTGCGCCTGCGCCCAGGCGACCCCGCCGCCCGTCGACCTTGTTTTCAAAAACGCCACGGTGATGACCGCGTCGCACGGCACGATTGCCAACGGGCAGGT
The DNA here is from genome assembly GCA_965213805.1 of uncultured Granulicella sp. Taxonomy (GTDB): domain Bacteria; phylum Acidobacteriota; class Terriglobia; order Terriglobales; family Acidobacteriaceae; genus Edaphobacter. The sequence continues at coordinate 63,143 of CBDCAG010000002.1, forward strand.
GTGGGTGCATGCGGGCAAGATCGCGGGTGTGGGAGCGACCGTCTCGGCGCCGGCAGGGGCAACGGTCGTCGACGCGACGGGCAAGTACCTGACGCCCGGCATCATCGATCCGCACTCGCACTCGGCGCTCGGGGATGACATCAACGAGGCCACGAGTCCGGTAACGCCGGCCATGATGATGATCGACGCGTTCGATAACGCCGATGCAGCGCTGTACGACGCGCTGGCCGCGGGAGTGACGACGGAGTTGCTGCTGCACGGGTCAGCGAACCTGATCGGCGGGCAGTCGGTGGTGATCAAGAACAAGTTCGGCCTGTCGAAGCAGCAGATGCTGTTTCCGAATGCGCCGCGATCGATCAAGTTCGCCTCGGGCGAGAACCCCAAGCGGGTGTACGGCGGACGCGACATGCTGCCCTCGACACGGATGGGGAATTTTGAAGTGATGCGGCAATCCTTTGAAGATGCCAAGGCGTACATGGCCACGTGGGATGCCTACGACGCGAAGGTGAAGAAGGGCGGCAAGGACGCGGCGGATGCGGTCGCGCCGAAGCGCGATCTGAAGCTTGAGGCGCTCGCCGATGTGCTTAGAGGCAAGCTGCTGGTGCAGATTCACTGCTACCGCGCGGATGAGTTCCTGACCGAAGAGGCGATCGCGAAGGAGTACGGCTACAAGATTCGCGCGTTTCATCATGCGCTCGAGATGTACAAGGTGGGCCCGGAGATTGCGAAGACCGGCACCGGCATTGCCACGTTTGCCGACTGGTGGGGGTACAAGGATGAAGCGGCCGATGCAATCCCGTGGAACGCCGTGATGAGCATGCGGGAGGGTGTGAAGGTCGCGCTGAAGTCCGACTCCAACGACTATGTGCGCCGGCTGAACCAGGAGGCGGGCAAGATGATTCACTATGGCGGCGCTACCGAGGATGAGGCGATCGCGATGGTGACTTTGAATGCCGCATGGGTGATTGGCGTGGACAACGTCACGGGCTCGATCGATGTCGGCAAGGACGGGGACCTGGTGGTGTGGAACATGGACCCGCTCTCGACCTATGCGCGGGCAGAGAAGGTCTACATCGATGGCGATCTGTTCTTCGACTCGAGCCTGCCGGGCTTCGGAACGACGCACTTCAACGGCGTAATGCATACGTCGGGCTTCGGCGGCAGCGACGATGAAAGGGGCAACTGATGCGCTATCTTCTCAACTCTCGCGGCGCCGCCGGGCTTGCCGCCGTCGCCGCACTTTGCGCCCCGTTGCACGCCCAGACTGAGGGTCCGAACCACACCATTCTGAACGCGCCGGCTACGATCGCCATTACCGGCGGGAAGCTGCTGACGATCACGCATGGCACGATCGACAATGGCACGATCATCCTGAGCAACGGGAAGATTACCGCGGTGGGCCCGGCGTCGACGGCGATCCCGGCTGGCGCGACGGTCTTCGACGCGAAGGGCATGACGGTTTACCCGGGGCTGTTCGATTCCGAGACGCAGCTTGGCCTGACGGAGATCTCGGCGGACGACGCTTCGAACGACCTGGTCGAAACCTCGGACGAGATCATGCCGCACATGCATGTGACGGATGCCTTCCACGCGGAGACGATCCGGATTCCGATCAACCGCATCAACGGCGTCACGACGGCGATTGTCGCGCCAGCGTCTGAAGATTCGGTCGCCGGACAGGACGCGCTGATTCAGCTGTACGGGAAGGATCGCAACCAGATGATCCTGACCCCGGACATCGCGCTCGCCATGAACTTCGACGGCGGCGTGCGGCGCCGCGGCGGCCGAGGCAGCGGCGGCGGCAAGTACCCGAGCACACGCATGGGCGTCGCGACGCAGCTTCGGCAGACGTTCTACGATGTGCAGAATTACATGGCCGAACAGGACGCCGGCAAGAAGCCCGATCACAAGGGACCGGCGCCCAAGCGGGACCTGAAGCTCGAGGCGTTGATCCCGTACCTGAAGGGTGAGAAGCCGGTGGTGTTTGGCGCCGAATCGAGCGGCGACGTGGAGGTCGCGATGTCGATCGCGCAGGAGTTCAAGCTCAAGGTGATCCTGAACCATGTGTCGCACGCGCAGTCGGTGCTGGACACGATCGCCGGCTACCATGTCCCCGTGATCGTGGGCAGCATCTACGACGCGCCCCAGGCCAATGAGCGGTTCGACGCGGTCTTCTCGATGCCGGCACAGCTGGCGAAGCGCGGCGTCAAGATTGCGCTCTCGAGCAACAGCTCGGACGGGCCGGTGTCGGACCCGCGCAACCTGCCCTATGCCGCGGGGTACGCGGTGGCGTTCGGGCTGCCGTACGACGAAGCGATGAAGGCCATCACGATCAACCCGGCGGAGATGTTTGGGGTGGGTGCCAGCCTGGGGTCGCTCGACGTGGGCAAGACGGCGAATGTCGTCATCGCGAACGGTGACCCGCTGGACGTGCGAACGTCGGTCAAACAGGTGTTTATTGACGGCATCGCCATCCCGATGACGAGCAGGCAGACCGACCTGCGCGACCAGTACCTCCCGCTCGCCAAGTAACCCGGCGACGCGAAGCCCAGAACGTAAGCAGTCCCGCCCGGCCGGGGTCAAACCACACCTGCCGTTGCCTTTGGAGTCTCTCGATGAAAGCTGTAGTTCTTCTTGCCCTGCTCGTATTGCCCGCCGCGCACGCCCAGCTCGCCTCCGAAACTCCCGCAAACTTCAACCCGCCGAACATCTCCGACTTCACCCGCCGCACCATTATGATTCCGATGCGCGACGGGGTGAAGCTGAACACGGTCATTCTGATTCCGAAGACGGCGACGACCAGTCACAAGGCCTCGATCCTGCTGACTCGCACGCCGTACAACGCGGCCGTCCTTACGACGAACGCGCAGTCGACGCACCTCGGCTCCACGCTGCAGGGGTACGACAATGCGACTGACGTCATCGTCGAGGCGGGTTACATCCGCGTGGTGCAGGATGTGCGCGGCAAGTACGGCTCTGAGGGTGATTACGTGATGAACCGGCCCTTCCAGGGTCCGCTGAACAACACCAAGGTCGACCATGCAACGGATACGTATGACACGATCGACTGGCTGATCAAGAACGTGCCGGAGACCACGGGCAAGGTCGGGATCATCGGCATCTCGTACGACGGCTTTACGACGCTCGCCGCGCTGGTGAACCCGCACCCGGCGCTCAAGGTCGCCGTACCGATGAACCCGATGGTGGATGGCTGGCGCGGCGACGACTGGTTCCACAACGGCGCCTTCCGCCAGCAGAATGAGTCGTACATCTACGAGCAGGCGGGGAGCCGCGCCAACGACTTCCACTGGCCGACCTCCAACTACGACGACTACGCCATGTTCATGCGCGCAGGCTCGGCCGGCGCACTCGCGACGGAGCGCGGACTGGACCAGGTCGGCTTCTGGCAAAAGGTGGTCGCGCACCCGGCGTATGACCAGTTCTGGCAGGTCCAGGCGGTCGACCAGACTCTGGCCGCGCAGTACGCGAAGCAGGCGCCGACAGTGCCGATCATGCTCGTCCACTCGTTGTGGGATGCCGAAGATATCTATGGTGCGATGGCCGTTTATAAAGCCATCAAGCCGCTCGATAAAAACAACATGGTCTACCTTTCGATGGGTCCCTGGCACCATGGCGGAGCGATCGACGAGGGCACAACGCTCGGCATACTGAAGTTCCCGACTGACCCAAGCTACACGTGGCGGCATGAGACGCTGGCGCCGTTCCTCGCGAAGTACCTCAAGGACGAGCCCTCGCCGACACCCGAGGTCACCGCTTATCAATCCGGTTCAAACAAGTGGCAGCAGTTGTCTGCGTGGCCGGTGGCGAAACCAACCGTGAAGCTCTACCTGCATGCCGGTGGTGCGCTCAGCATGGCCGCTCCTGTGGGCACCGAGGCCGGTGAAACGAAGTACGTTTCCGACCCAGCCAAGCCGGTTCCCTACCGTGCGCGACCGTCCAAGCCTTCGGGCTACACGGAGGATAACGGCTGGCCGAACTGGCTCGCCGAATCGCAGATCGAAGCCTCCGGCCGGACAGACGTCGCAGTCTTTGCTTCGGACGTGCTGGACAAGCCGGTGACGATCGCGGGCGAGCCGATCGCCAACCTGATCGCAGCGACCAGCGGCACTGACGCTGACTGGGTCGTCAAGCTGATCGATGTCTACCCGGATGAAGTTGGCGATCAGCCTCGCATGGGCGGCTATCAACTCATGATCGCGGCGGACATCTTCCGCGGGCGCTACCGCGAGTCGCTCGCTGTTCCTCACGCCATCCCCGCCAACACGCCCGAGCCTTACGTCTTCGCGCTGCCGAACACGAACCACGTCTTCCTGCCCGGCCACCGCATGATGGTGCAGGTCCAGTCCAGCTGGTTTCCGCTCTATGATCGCAACCCGCAGACTTTCGTGCCGAACATCTTCAAGGCGAAGCCCGAGGACTATAAGGCGGCGACGCAGTCGATCCTGCACACACCAAGCCAGGCGAGCTATATCGCGCTGCCGGTGGTTCCGTAGCACGCGAAGCGTCCAACACTGTGCGAAGCCACGCTCTCCCCGCGTGAGGCCACGGTTGAAGTTTCTTGATGAGCGCAACAGAAAAGCCGCCCGTTGAGGGCGGCTTTCAACCTCAGACTTACCGGTGAGCTAGAGCGCTTTGCCTTCGGCTGAAGCCAGTTCCGCTTCTGCCTTCCTAGTTACTTCGTTGGCATCGTCATACTTCTGCGCGTCGTCGCCGGCTTCGTTCCACATCTTCTGTCCGCGCTGCAGGTCGGCTTCCGCGCCGCTGCGGTCGATCTCGTTGGGATGCATGGCAGTCTCGGCGAGGATCGTCACGCGTTCCGGCAGCACTTCGACGAAGCCCCACGCGACGAAGAATTTCTGCTCGCCAGAGGTGCCACCATGCAGCCGCACCTCGCCCGAGCCGAGTTCCGCCAGCAGCGGCGCTGCGCCGTAGAGCGCTTCCATGTAGCCCGAAGCTGAAGGCAGCTCAACCGAGTCTGCCGTGGCATCGAGCAACACGCGATCCGGCGTCACCAGCCGAACCGTCAACTTCCCGTCCTGTAAAGTCTCAGCCATTGATTCTTCCGTCTTACCGGGCTCTCAACCTGAGCTGAGAGCCCTTGCTGCTATGCAGTCTGCTTCATCTTCTCGGCAGCGGCGCGAACGTCTTCGATGCCGCCCTTCAGGTAAAACGCCTGCTCGGGGATGTCATCGTGCTTGCCTTCGATGATCTCCTTGAACGAGCGGATGGTGTCTTCGACCTTGACGTAGGCACCAGGAATACCGGTAAAGATTTCGGCTACGTGGAAGGGCTGCGAGAGGAAGCGCTGCACCTTGCGAGCGCGGGCGACGGTCATCTTGTCCTCGTCCGACAGTTCGTCGATCCCGAGGATGGCGATGATGTCCTGCAGGTCCTTGTAGCGCTGCAGGATGCGCTTGACGCCCTGGGCCACGTCATAGTGCTCCTGCCCGACGATGCGCGCGGAGAGGATGCGCGAGGTCGAGGTAAGCGGGTCGACCGCCGGATAGATGCCAAGCTCGGACAGCGGACGTGAGAGCAGCATGGTCGCATCGAGGTGAGCGAAGGTGGTCGCAGGAGCGGGGTCGGTGAAGTCGTCGGCGGGCACGTAAACGGCCTGCACGGACGTGATCGAACCCTTCTTGGTCGACGTAATGCGCTCCTGCAGTTCACCCATCTCGGTGGCGAGGTTCGGCTGGTAGCCGACGGCCGAAGGCATACGGCCAAGCAGCGTCGACACCTCGGAACCTGCCTGGGTGAAGCGGAAGATGTTGTCGATGAAGAGCAGCGTGTCGGCTCCCTCTTCGTCGCGGAAGTACTCGGCGACGGTAAGGCCGGTGAGAGCGACGCGCAGACGCGCCCCTGGAGGCTCGGTCATCTGCCCGTAGATGAGCGCGGCTTTGGACTTTGAGAAGTCTTTCAGGTCGATAACGCCCGACTCCTGGAACTCGTGCCAGAGGTCGTTGCCCTCGCGGGTACGCTCGCCGACGCCGGCGAAGACCGAAAAACCGCCGTGCTGCTGGGCGACGTTGTTGATGAGTTCCTGGATGACGACGGTCTTGCCCACGCCGGCACCGCCGAAGAGGCCGATCTTGCCGCCTTTGAGGAAGGGCAGGATGAGATCGATGACCTTGATGCCGGTCTCGAACATCTCTTCCGAGGTCGACTGCTCATCGAATGCGGGAGCCTGCCGGTGAATCGGCATGTGCACCTTGGCGTTGACCGGGCCGAGTTCGTCGACTGGCTGGCCGAGTACGTTGAGCACGCGTCCGAGCGTCTCGCGCCCGACGGGCACCAGGATGCCGTTGCCGGTATCGATTGCTTTCATGCCGCGAACCATGCCTTCGGTCGCCACCATCGCGATGCAGCGCACGCGGCCCTCGCCGAGGTGCTGCTGCACTTCGACGACGACGTCGAGCGGGTTCGGAACATCGAAGCCCTCGCTGACGATGCGCAGCGCCTGGAAGATGGGCGGCATGTTCTTCTCTTCGAACTGGACGTCAACCGCCGGTCCGCTAACTGAAATTACCTTGCCAATATTTTCTGCCATAGTCTCTTTTCAGGGCGAAGACGCTTAGAGCGCCGCCGCTCCGCTCACAATCTCGATAATTTCCTTGGTGATCGCAGCCTGACGCACACGGTTCATGGTCAGCGACAACGAATCGATGAGGTCACCGGCGTTCTTGGTGGCGGCATCGGTCGCAGTCATGCGGGCTGCGTGTTCGGCTGCTGTTGATTCGAGCAGCGCGTGAAAGATCTGCGTCGTCACGTAGCGCGGGATAAGGTGCGAGAACAGCTCTTCGGGCGACTGGTCGAAGATGTAGTCGACATCCGCCGTGCCAAATTTTTTGGCCTCGCGATCGACTTCGGTGGTGTCCTGCTCTCGGACGCTGATCCCTTCGGACTCGGCTGCCTTCACGGCCGCATCGCGCTGTTCTTCGGTCATCCCATCGAACTGCTCAATGTTGTGCTCGCCGAGCTTTTTGATGGGCAGCAGCTTTTCAACCACAATGCGCTGCGAGAGCACCGATTTGAACTCGTTGTAGACGATGTAGACCGCATCGATCTCGGCGCGCTCGTACCGCTTGATGATGTCGCGCGCCATGGCGGTGACATCTTCAAAGCTTGAACGCAGGAGCAAGTCGGCGTGCTCCGCGACGACTTCAATCTGGCTCGCGCGGTGACGGATGGTGTCGTAGTGCGTCGAGAGATCGTTGTCGTAGTGCTCTTCCGTCTTCTCATAGTTGGCCGCGGCATACTTCCGCTTGTAGAGGCCAATTGCCTTCTTCGCGACGGGTTCGAGGTCGACGTTCTGCCCCTTCGCGACGCGCGCATCGATGAACTTCTGCGCGGCCTTGCCGACGTTCGAGTTGAACCCTCCGGCAAAACCCTTGTCGCCTGCGATGACGATGAGCAGAATGCTTTTCTCTTCGCGTTCCACGAGCAGAGGATGAACGATCTCCCCGGTCTCCGCGTTGTAAAGATCGGTGCGACGCACCAGCGATTCGAGCACATTCAGGATCATCTGGGCATACGGCCGGGCCTGCATGGCACGCTCCTGCGCGCGCCGCAGCTTGGCAGCCGAGACCATCTTCATGGCGCGGGTGATCTGCCGCGTATTCTTCACGCTGCGGATGCGACGCCGTAGATCGAGGACGTTTGCCATGGTTTACTTGGCGCCCGCCGCTGCTGCTGCTGCCTGGTTTGCCTTGTCCTTGAGGCCAGCGAGGAAGCCGCCCTTGTAGTCCTTGATCGCGTCGGTCAGCTTCTTCTTTAGGTCGTCGTCGAAGGCCTTCTTGGTGGCGATGTCGGTGAGGACGGTCGGTGCCTGCGACTCGAGGTAGGGATAGAAACCATCTTCAAAGGCGCGCAGATCCTTGACCTCGACGTCGTCGACGAGGCCGTTGACGCCGGCGTAGAGGATGGCTGCCTGCTTTTCCATCGAGAGCGGCTGGAACTGGGGCTGCTTGAGCAGTTCGACCAGGCGTGCGCCGCGGTTGAGCTGATTCTGCGTGACCTTGTCGAGGTCCGAGCCGAACTGCGAGAAGGCAGCGAGCTCACGATACTGCGCCAGGTCAAGCTTCAGGGTCGAGCCGACCTGCTTGGTGGCCTTGACCGCAGCCGCGAAGCCGACGCGCGAGACCGAGAGACCGACGTTGACCGCCGGGCGGATACCCGAGTTGAACAGGTCGGTCTCGACGAAGATCTGGCCGTCGGTAATCGAGATCACGTTGGTCGGGATGTATGCCGAGACGTCGCCGGCCTGGGTCTCGATGATGGGCAGTGCCGTGAGTGAGCCGCCGCCGAGCTTGTCCGAGACCTTCGAGCTACGTTCGAGCAGACGGGAGTGCAGGTAGAAGACGTCGCCAGGATACGCTTCGCGGCCTGGCGGACGGCGGAGCAGGAGCGAGATCTCGCGGTAGGACGCCGCGTGCTTCGACAGATCGTCGTAGATGATGAGCGCGTGCTTTCCGTTGTCACGGAAGTATTCGCCCATGGCGGTGGCGGCGAAGGGCGCGAGGTACTGCATCGGCGCGGGCTCGGAGGCAGTCGCAGCAACGACGATCGTATAGGCCATCGCGCCGTAGCTCTCAAGCGTCTGGACGACCTGCGCTACCGACGACCGCTTCTGGCCGATGGCGCAGTAGATGCAGATCAGGTTGTTCTTGGCCGAGTTGATGATGGTGTCGAGCGCGATGGCGGTCTTGCCGGTCTGGCGGTCGCCGATCAGCAGCTCGCGCTGACCGCGGCCGATGGGGATCATGGTATCGATGGCCTTGATGCCGGTGGCCATGGGCTCACGCACGCTCTGCCGATCGATGACGCCGGGGGCAAGGCGCTCGACGGGCAGCGTCTCGGTGGTGTTGATGGGCCCCTTATCGTCAATCGGCTGCCCGAGCGCATTTACGACGCGGCCGATCATGGCCTCGCCGACGGGCACGGACATGATCTTACCGGTGCGCTTGACCTGGTCGCCTTCGCGGAGTTCGGCGAAGTCGCCGAGCAGAACCGCACCGACCTGGTCCTCGTCGAGGTTCATGGCGAGACCCGCCACGCCATGCGGAAACTCGATCAACTCGCCGGCCATGACCTTGTCGAGCCCGTGAACGCGCGCGATTCCGTCGCCGAGCGATACGATCGTTCCAACCTCATCCACCTGCACCCGCTGCTCGTAGTTCTCGATCTTCTGGCTCAGCAGCGCGGTTATCTCGTCAGCCCTCATCGTTGCCATACTTGTCTGATCCTGTCCTCGGCCCTTGCTTGGCCGCTCATCAAAAATTGTGTTTCGGGGAGCCTAGGCGCTTACGAGCGTCTGCTTCATCTGCTCCAACTGCGTGCGCACCGACCCGTCGTACACGGTCGATCCGATCCTCACCACGGCGCCGCCCAGCAACGCGGGGTCAAGCTTGTAGCTAATGCGAACCTTCATTCCGGCGAGCTTCGCCACCTGGGCCTCGAGGTTCGTCCGGTCATCTCCCTCGAGCTCACGGACGCTGGTGACTTCGGCCTCGGTCACACCAAGGTCGACGTCGGCCACCTGATCATACGCGGCCAGAATGATCTCAAGCTCGTGCAGCCGCATGTGATCCATGATGATCGCCAGGAAGTTGCGCACCTCGCGCATCATGCCGAGCTTCTCCGCGATGCCATCCATCACGCCCAGCTTCTGCTCGCTTGGGATCGAGGGATCCATCAGGATCTCGCGCAGATCTTGATTCGCGTCGAAGACATCGGCGAAGTCCTTCATCTGCTGGCGTGCAGCCATCAGGTCAAGGTGTTGCTTCGCGGTGACTGACGCGAACGCATGCGCGTAGCGGTAGGCGACAACTCCTGCATCTGCCATTAGTTTTCGCCGCCCTTGCCGCTGCCCAGACGCTCAGCAAAATTCTTGATCAGCAGACGATCGGTCTCGGCCGTGATGACGAGGCGCTTGGCTGCCTGGTCGATCGCCAGCCCCGCCGCATACTGCTGCAACTGCCGCTGCGCGTGCTGCGAAGCGGATGCGATCTCCTGCTCGGCCGCCGCAAGAATCTTGTTCTTCTCTTCCTCGGCGGCCGCTTTGAAACGCTTCTCTTCGGCGATCGCGTCTTTCTCGGCGTTCGCCTCCATCTCCGCAATCTGCCCGTCCAGCTTGGCCAGCCGCTCTTCCACGCTGTTGAGACGAACGCTCGCCTCTTCCGTGGCGGAACGCGCATCGGTGAGTTCCTTCTGAATGGCCGAGGTACGGTCGCGGAAGGTCCTGGGCAGCACCTTAATGGCGACCCCGCCAATTGCGATGGCCAGAATCGCAAAGTTCAGGACCTCGAACGTGGTGGCCGCCGTCTCGGTGGTCATGCCCATCATGTGGCCGAGCGTCTGAACCATCTTCGAGTGGCGGTACGCTTCGTTCTCGTCCTTCTCCTCGGCATTGGCCTCGGGTGAGACACCGGCCGGCGTAGCCTTTTCGCCGCCGTCTGTCTGCCTTGCCTGTACCGGTTCCTGCCCATGAAGAACGGGAACGCTCGAGCACACCGCGCCGGCGAGCAGAAGGCTCAGGCTGATCTTGCGAATGCCATCGATCACTGGGCAGCCTCCGTTCCGCTGACGCCTGCGGGCAGGACAGCCTTCAGAATCTTCGCGCTTAGTTCGAGACTCATGCTTTCGATCTGCAGGCGTGCTGCGCCGGCTCCCTGTTCGATCTCGAGCCGGGCCTGGCTGATCTTCAACGACGTGGCGTTCCGTGCCTCTGCCAGCAGGGCCTCACGCTCCTGCGACCAGCGCGCCAAACGCGCATCGCGCGCCGCAAAAATCTCTGTCCTCGCCGCGCGCAGCTTGTCTTCGAAGACCGCGGTCTCCGCCTCAGCAGCGCTCATCGCGCCCCGCGCCTGCTCGACCGCACCGGACGTCCGCGCGCGCCGCTCCGCCAGCACCGCGTCCAAAGGACGCCGCACCAGCAAGCCATAGGCGACGATGAGGACGACAAAGAACACGATCGTCGGCACCGAGCCGAGGAACAGTCCACCAAGTTGATTGAGAATCGCTTCCATGGATGGGAGGCAGCCCGCTAAAGCCGCCGAAAACCTCTAGAATCTCCGCCGGAACACACAGGAATCCGGCTGCAAAATGAATGCTTTGGAACTCGTTGAATACCTTTAAGTTTTAGCAAAGGCACCGGGGAGTGTCAAACCTGGCGGCCGCTAACCGGACGCCGTGCGCGATAAGCGAACGCTGATCCCGGCTCCCTCAAACGCCCCCAGTTCAGGACGTCGAGCGGTCGATGAATCTGCGGTAACGGCCCACCAGCGATGCCGGTCCGACCGCGTGCAGAAACACCAGATTTCCATCGAATCGCTTGCCGCTGACCACCGCTCCCGCCTCGAGCGCAGCCAGCGCAGCGCCCTCCGATTGCGGCAGACGGAACTCGGCCTCGGTCAGTGGATCGCGCACCAGCGCAGTATCAATCGCCGCCAGCAGATCATCGATGCCTGCGCCCGTCATGCCCGAGACAGCAACCGTCCCGGGCGACACGGGCAGTTGTCCCGCCGCCTCCGCGGACAGCAGATCGACCTTGTTCAGTACGTCGATCACCGGCTTCCGCGCAACATCGAGCTCCCCCAGCACCTTCTCGACCTGCGCCTTCTGGTCGTCCATCGTGCCGCTCGACGCATCGCGAACGTGCAGCAGGATCTCCGCCCGTTCCACCTCCTCGAGTGTCGCGCGGAAGCTGGTGACCAGGGTGTGCGGCAGGTTGCGGATAAAGCCCACCGTATCGGACAGCAGCACCTTGCGCCGCGAAGGCAGCACAATCTGTTTAAGCTTGGGGTCGAGCGTCGCAAACATCCGCGCGCTCTCGAGCACGCCGGCCGCGGTCAACGTATTGAACAGCGTGCTCTTGCCCGCGTTCGTGTAACCCACCAGGGCCACCACCGGCACCGGTACCGCCTCACGCCGCGAGCGCTGCTGACGGCGGATCATGCGCACCGATTCAAGCTGTTCCTTCACATGGTCGATGCGTGTGCGAATCCGCCGGCGATCGGTCTCGAGCTTGGTTTCGCCGGGACCCCGCGTGCCGATGCCGCCGCCCAGCTGGCTCATCGCCTTGCCTTTGCCCGCCAGGCGCGGCAGTTGATATTCAAGCTGCGCCAGTTCGACCTGCAGCTGACCCTCGCGGGTCCGGGCATGGCGCGCGAAGATGTCGAGGATCAACTGCGTCCGGTCGATCACCCGGCAGGGAAGGCGGCTCTCGATATTGCGCAACTGCGACGGCGTCAGGTCGTGGTCGAACAGGACCAGGTCGGCCTCGGTCGAGGCTACGACGGCTTCGATCTCCTCAAGCTTGCCGGTGCCGACGAGCGTCGCCGCATCGGGCCGCGGACGCCGCTGCACGATGGTCGCGGCGATCTCCGCCCCGGCGCTCCGGGCAAGCTCTTCAAACTCCGCGAGCGATGCTTCGAAATCGAGCCCCGCAGGCTCTGACTGCTCCGGAGCCGGCGTGTCCACCCCGGGAGCATCACCGAACACCTCGTCGAGCACATCGGCGTTTGACCCCGCCGACTGTTCCCGCACCCGGTTGCGTGCCGTGCTTCTGGCCAGCTTCGCGGTAGCACCCAGTCTTGCGCGCTCGCCCCGGAATTCCACGGCGACGAGCACGGCGCGTTCCGGATGAATCACGGTCGATGACCTTGATCCTCCGGAGTGGGGTTGTCTCTGCTGACGCGTGGGAGTCTCCGCCCTGGGCTGAGACGCTGTCGTCACCTAATCGCCTGCGGCAGTGGTCGCCTCGCTCGCCGACGCAGCATGTGCGCCCGACGCCGAACGTGATTCGGGGCGGGGATCCGTATGGCTTCCCGCGCGACCGCTTACCACCGTTGAAATCGCGTGCTTGAAGATCAATTGCTCCTGGCTGTTGTTCTCCAGCAGCACCGAGTACTTGTCAAACGAACGAATCTTCCCGGTCAACTTGACTCCGCTCACGAGGTAGATCGTGATCGGGCTTTTGTCTTTGCGTACAGTGTTCAGGAAGGTGTCCTGAATATTCTGTGCCGGCTTTGAATCCATAATGCCGATCTCCCTAAGTCCAAACCTTTGTGGTTAGACGCGCTAAACGGCTTACAGGTCGGTCCGACATCAGACGGAATGCTCGAAACCGGCGTGGTGGTGATTCAAGCCTGAAACTCGCGGCTAAGCGTGGCAAAAAGATAACGATACGGGTCAGATCGCATTAGAGCAAGCCTTGAAGCATGACGGGACGATGAATCGTCAATCCCCTCTTGGATGTACGATAACCATGTGGCTCCTGTCATTGCTCCGTCGACGCAAAGCGTCCCGTTTCTCGACTTCTCCCGCCAATTCGACCGGATTCGCGCCGAAGTCATGCAGGCCATCGAGGCCGTCTGCGCCTCGCAGCGCTTCATTCTCGGACCTGAAGTCGCCCGCTTCGAAGCTGCGGCGGCCCTGGCCTGCGCCGCACCCCATGCCATCGGCTGCGCCAGCGGAACCGACGCCCTCTGGCTGGCGCTTGCCGCCGCCGGAATCGGCGACAGCGAATCGGCAACGCCCGCGGCCACGCCCGACGCGGTCATCACAACGCCGTTTAGTTTCTTCGCCTCGGCCAGTTGCATCCTGCGCGCCGGCGCCCGTCCGCTCTTCGCCGACATCGATCCGTTGACCTTCAATCTCGATCCCCAGGCGGTCGAGCGTGTCCTCACCCGCCATCCCGAGACGAAGGCGATTCTGCCCGTGCACCTCTACGGCCAGTGTGCTGACTGGGACGCGTTTACCCGCATCCAGCAGCAGCACCTTGGCATGGTTCTGATCGAAGACGCAGCCCAGGCTTTTGGCGCGACATGGGCCGGCATCCCGGCGGGCGGCCTGGGCGACGCTGCCGCCTTCAGTTTTTATCCCACCAAAAATCTGTCCGCTTTTGGTGATGCCGGGCTGGTCACCACCCGCTCCGCAGCCATCGACGACCACGCCCGCTCCCTGCGCGCCCACGGCATGAAGCGCCGTTACTTCCACGAAGAGGTCGGCTGGAACTCGCGGCTCGACACGCTGCAGGCCGCCGTGCTCGAGGTGAAACTGCGCTACATCGTCGAGTGGAGCGAGCAGCGCCGCACCCTGGCCGCGCGCTATCACGAGCTCTTCCGGTCCGCTGGAATCGGGGTCATGTCGACGCGCGAGGCGCCGCACACCATTGCCGACGGCGTCGTTCTGCCGTTTACCGACCCGCGCGCGCAGCATGTCTTCCACCAGTACGTCATCCGCGCGCCGCGACGGGACGACCTCCGCGCCTACCTCACCGGCCTCGGCATCGGCTCGGAGATCTACTATCCGCTCTCGCTGCACCAGCAGGAAGCGCTGGCATCGCTCGGCTATAAGACTGGAGACTTCCCCGAAGCCGAGCGCGCCTCCGCCGAGGTGCTCGCCCTGCCCATCTACCCGGAACTCCGCGAAGACGAGCAGCAAACGGTCGTCGAAGCCATCCGCCACTTTTACGCCTGAAGCCGACTCCCGCGCCGCGCACCCGGCGTACGCAGTGCCGCCCGCCCGGCGTCAGGGCGCACTTCCCTTTCACTAACAAGAGCTACCGGCGTCGCTTGCTTTTCTTCTCCGCCACCGCCTCAGGATGGGCGATCGGGTCACTGCCCGAAGGCACCGGCCCGCCAATCCGCCGCACAAGATTGCCCTCCAGCCGGAATGTCCGTGTCACCGTCTTCGTCGGCACCATCGCCCCCGTCGCCGGATCGGGTGTAACCGCCGGCGCATCCGCCGCCAGTACCTTGTACGAGAAGGCGGGCAGGTCCATCGTGCCCAGCGGTGGCTTCTCGCTGGGGTCCTTCTGTTTCGAGATCGTCACCGGCAGATAGCCTTCGACGTTCTTCTCGCGGAACGCCGTCTCATACCGGTGGTGGGCCAGGCTCCAGGTGAACACGCGCACCTGGTCGAAGTCATACGGCAGCCCCGCCTTGTACGAGTTCATCACCGCCACGTAGATCGGCAGGTCCTTTTGCTCGGTCGGCGCGCCCTCGTCATGCACCATCGTCAGGACATAGGCGCCCACGAACTTCTGCCCTTCCGAATAGCGCGTCAGCGAGTCCGGCGCATCCACATCCATCATCCGGCCAAACAGCCACCCGGTGTGGCCCTGCGTGTCGCGCACCAGCCACCAGTCTTCCATCGCCGGCGCGAGCGCCGCCTCGGCGACGGGTGCCGGCTTCGCTGCCTTCGCTTGATCCTTGCGTACCGCATGCGTCCCGACCGCCTCCGGAATCGGCTTCTGCGCACGCGCCACCAGCGCGGGATTCACGATCTTGGTCACGATCGAACGCTTCAGCAGCTTCAGCTTCTCGCCTTCGGCGAGCAGGTAGAAGCGATCCGTATCGCGTCCCGGCCGCAGGTGCATGTATACCTGGTCCCGCGTCACCGCGCCCGCAATCTCAGGGTCGCCCTTATGCTGTTCCTTCAACTCGTCGAAAGCGGTCGCTGTCTCGGGCGTCGCCACCGAGCGCTCTTCGATCCACCCAACCTTGCCCTCCCCGGTCTCCACCTTCAAAAAGTGGCGTCCATGGTCCAGCACCTTCAGCCTGTCGCCGTTTGCCACCTCGGCCACCCGGTTCGACACCGCCGCAACCCGGTCGCGCAAAAATCCCTGTTTCGCCGTCACGTACACGTATTGCTCGCTCGGCTTCGGCTTCAGGCGCGAGCAGCCAGTCAGGCTGACAGCAAACACAGCCGCCATCGCACTGCGCATCATCATGCGGCGCAGCACCTGCATTGGGTTGAAAGGGCAGTTCAAGGAAGGGTGGTCCAGTCTCGCGGTAGTTTCAGGTCCCACCCAGTCAGACTACCATCCGGTCCCGCCCGTTAGAACGAAGCAGTCGTCGAATGCGTGGTCGCGACCGCGATGGAACCTGCGGTGCCACTGCCATTCGCTGAGGTCGCTACAGCGGCCAGCTTGCCCGCCGTCAGCACGTCAAACGCATAAAGCGTCAGGTCCGACGTACCACCCGCCGCAGCCGCTATCAGGTAGGACCCCGAACTATCCCGCGCCACCGCCGACACCGAAGTCCCCGAAGGATACGGCGAACTCGCCAGCTCCGTCAGCACCCCCGTGGCAATCGAATAAGCCGACAGGGACGACGACCCGCGGTTCGCCGAATAGAGGAAGCCCCCGGTATTGTCGAACGCCAGCGAGAACGGCGTATCGCCCGAAGCCTTTGTGCCCACCCCCGTCAGCGCCCCCGCCGTGCTGACGGTGTAGGACGCAATCACGCTGTTCCCCGCCGTCAAGCCATACCGTCCGACGTACGCATAAGCACTGTTCGAATCGAAGAGGATGGCGTCGTCGTCATAACCGTTCGTCTTCAGTAACCCCGACTGTGTCAGTACGCCGGTCGTCGTGTTGAACGTGAAAAAGACATCCCCGCCGCCACCGAGTGCCACCCCCACAAACGCGGCATTCGGCGAAATCTTCACCATGCGTGCCACCGCCGCCGCCGGGCCAGGCACCGGCAGCGGCACACCCGCGCTGCCCGCCAGCGTCAACGCGCCGGTTGCGGCGTTGATCGCAAACACATACAGGTTCGGCGCGCCCGGCTGAATCGCATCCAGCCCAAAGAGCCAATTCCCATCAGGCGAAGTTTCAAGCGAAACAAAATTCGCCGTCGCCGTCCCGCCGCCTGCTGTCAACTGGGTCAGCGCGCCCGTGCTTCCGATGCTGTAGCACTCGATCGCCCCGTTTCCACCCACGAACACAAAGCTGTTGGCACGCGATACCGTGACCGACGCGGCTCCCAGCCCAGTTGTCAACGTAACCGGAGACCCGGTAACCGCCGTCAGCTTCCCCGCGCCCAGGTCAAACTCGCTCAGGCTGTTGTTGGTGTTGACCGCGTAGGCATAGCTGCCGGTCGCGCTTCCCGTCGTCGGGGTCGTCGTACTGGTCGGATCGACAAAGAAGTTACCGCATCCTGTCAGCAACACCGCTGAACACAATCCAACAGCCGCTGCACCCGTACACCAGAGCCTCTTCGTCATCGCATCCCCTGTCCTCGTTCGACGCAGCAACCAAACGAACGGCACAGCAATATCGTAAACGCGACGAACGGGAAAACAGCAAAAGCGTCCTGACGCCGGACGGGCGTCACTTCGCGGGTATAGGACGCAGCGCGTATCCCGCGCCAGCGTCTATACCCTGCGAAGTGGTCGCCGCACGCGACCAGGGCGCCTTCGCTTCTATGCGTTAACCAGTTCGCCCTGCGGCACCAGCGCCTTGATCGCCGCCGCCACGCCCGCGCCATACGCCGGATCGCACTTCTCGAAGTGGCCGATCTGCAGCTTCTGGATCCGCTCCGGAACCGTGGCCAGCGTGCTCGCGATGTTGTCGCAAAGCCGCTGCTGCCCCTCGGCGCCCAGCAGACGGAAGAGGTTCCCCGCCTGCGTGTAGTAGTCGCCATCGTGTTCGCGATGATCCCAGCGGCCGATCACTGCATTGCCGATATCGACCTTGCGCTCCGTGTAGCGCGGGTTCTGCTGCGGCCCGCCGAAGCTGTTCGGCTCGTAGTTCGGCGAGGCGCCACCGTTGTCGCCCAGCGCCATCGTTCCATCGCGGTTGTACGTCGCATACGGGCACTGCGGCGCGTTCACCGGCAGCGACTGGTAGTTGCCGCCAAGGCGATAGCGATGTGCATCCGGGTAGCTGATCAGCCGCGCCTGCAGCATCTTGTCCGGCGAAAAGCCCATGCCCGGCACCACGTTGCGCGGCTCGAACGCCGCCTGCTCCACCTGCGCGAAGTAGTTGGTCGGGTTGCGATTCAACTCCATGACCCCAACATCAATCAACGGATAATCCGCATGCGGCCAGACCTTCGTCAGGTCGAACGGATTGATGTGGTATGTCTTCGAATCCGCCTCCGACATCACCTGCACCTTGACGTTCCACTTGGGAAAATCCTTCTTCTCAATCGCGTCGAACAGGTCGCGCTGCGCATAGTCGGGATCGATCCCGCGCATACCGCTCGCCTCGTCCGCCATGAAGTTTTCAATGCCCTGCGCCGACTTGAAGTGCCATTTGCAATAGAACAGCTCCTTCTTGTCGTTGATCATCGAGAACGTGTGCGAGCTATAGCCGTTCATGAAACGGTAGCCCTTCGGCGTCCCGCGGTCCGACATCAGGATCGTCACCTGGTGCAGGCTCTCCGGCGACAGCGACCAGAAATCCCACATCATCGTCGCATCCTTCAGATTCGTCTGCGGATGACGCTTCTGCGTATGAATGAAGTCGCCGAACTTCAGAGGATCGCGCACGAAGAACACCGGCGTGTTATTCCCCACCATGTCCCAGTTCCCTTCCTCGGTATAAAACTTTACCGAGAAGCCGCGCGGATCGCGCTCCGTGTCCGCCGAACCCTTCTCGCCGCCAACCGTCGAAAACCGCGTCAGCAGCGGCGTCTTCTTGCCCACCGTCTCGAACAGCTTCGCCGTCGTGTACTTCATCACTTCCGTGCTCGTCACCGTGAAGGTGCCGAACGCGCCCGAACCCTTCGCATGCACCACCCGCTCCGGAATGCGCTCGCGGTTGAAGTGCGCCATCTTTTCAAACAGCAGGAAATCGTCGCCAACGATCGGACCGCGCGGCCCAACGGTCATCGAATTTTGGTTATCGCCAACCGGACGTCCCGCGTCCGACGTCATGAAACCCTCGCCATGCGCGGGTCCGTTCGATCCATCCTGAATGATGTCAGCCATGCCTGTTCTCCTCGTTCTTAAAAAACTTCGTTGGTTATAAGGTGCGTCGCTTACGACACCGGTTACGCCTGACACTTGGCGCAAAGGCCAATCACATCCACCGAGTACCGCTCGGCCATAAACCCACCCGGCAGCTTTTTGCCCTTCAACAGATCGCGCGCTCCCAGGTCATCAGGATCGATATCCGCAATCGCCTTGCATTTGGAACAAACGAGATGATGATGATCATGCTCGTTCATCTCCACCCGCTGCGAGCCATGATGCAGACTCACCTCGCGCAGAACGCCGCTCTCCACAAACAGGTGAATATTCTTGTATACCGTCGCGAGCGAAATAGCCGGGATCTGCAGCTTTACCGCCGCATACACCTCCTCCGGACTCGGATGGCCCGGCAGCCCCTGCATCACCTCATACAGGACCTGCCGCTGGTGCGTCACGGCAATCCCGTGCATCGCACAAAGCTCCCGAAACTTCGTCGCGACGACGGCCATACGCTCCACTATAGACGATAGAAGTTATCAAACGCGAACAGCACCTGTGCATAAAACAGGTAAAGACAACGGCGCCCTCATCGCGGGCGACGACCACTTCGTGGGGTGGGAGCTTCGCGTCGTAGCATCCTGCCAAGTGCAATTGATCGGCACGCGAAGCGTTCACCCCACGAAGTAGAGCCCATCCGGCGTTAGGACGCGCTGCTGCCCGTTTTTAGTTCGGCCGATCCCGTTCGCGTTTGGGGGCGAACCGGCTGTCGAGGGGTTTGCGGACTTCAGGCTTGTCGCCCTCCTCGCGCCACGTCGAAATCTCATCCTCACCCAGCGACCAGCACAGCAGCACCGTCCGCCCATCGAGCAGGCACGGAAATTCCAGGCCACCGTCGTCATCTTCAGCAACCTGCACCCCGATCTCCGACACCTCTTCGATCGTGCTGCGCGCCTGCTGCAAAGCCTTTTCCCGTTCCGCGCGGCGTCGCGCCGCGGCCGACACATCCACATGCAATCCGCCCGAAAGGAAGATGCGCTGGGTCAGCTCCTGCATCTCGTTCTCAAGCGAGTTCGCCCGCACCGCCGCCTCTCGCGCCTTCAACAGCAACGCCCCCAGCACCGGCAGCAGCAACCGAGCCTCATCCACCGTAAACGTCTTCTTCATGGCAACTCCTGAAGCAACAACAAGTGCGTCCTGACGCCGGACGAGCGTCCCTTTGTGGGGTGGGAGCGCGGTGCGCCGGCAGCAGCCGTCCGTCCGCAACAGGGTGTCCTCGCGCGCAGCGGTTCAACCCGCGAAATGGTCGCCGCCCGCGATGAGGGCGCACCTGTTGTGGCTTCTACGACTTCACCTCGAGCATCCGGTCGAGGGCTACTTTGGCCCAGTGCTTGGTGTCGTCCGATACTTTGATTTGGTTGACGACTCTACCAGCAACCAAGTTTTCGAGCGCCCACGCTAAATGCGCCGGCGAGATGCGATACATCGTCGTGCACAGGCAGCCCGAGTCGTCGAGCGTAATGACTTTCTTGCCGAGCGGCGCGAACCGCTCCGCGAGCCGGTTCACCAGGTGAATCTCGGTGCCGACAGCAAAGCTCGACCCCGGCGCGCCGTTCTCGATCGTCTGAATAATCTTCTCGGTCGAGCCGAGGACGTCCGCCTTCTGGCAGACCTCCCAGCGACACTCGGGGTGAACGACCACCGTCATCCCCGGTTCGTCCCGGCGAATGCGGTCGACATGCTCCGGCAGAAAGCGCTGGTGCACCGAGCAGTGGCCCTTCCACAGGATCACTTTCGCAGCCTTCAGCCGGTCCGGGGCCACGCCGCCGTTCAGCATGTACGGGTCCCACACGACCATCTCGTGCATCGGGATGCCCATCGCGAACGCCGTGTTGCGGCCCAGATGCTGGTCGGGCAGAAACAAAATCTTATCCCCCCGCGCAAACGCCCACTCGAATGCCCCCCGCGCATTCGACGACGTGCAGACCAGCCCGCCGCGCTCCCCGCAAAACGCCTTGATGTCGGCAGCCGAGTTCATATACGTCAGCGGTACCAGCTTCTCGACACCCTGCCGCATCAGCGAATCCCAGCAGTCTTCCACCTGCCCAATCTCGGCCATATCGGCCATCGAGCAGCCCGCATTCAGGTCCGGCAGGATCACCTGCTGCCACGGCTTCGCCAGCACGTCGGCGCTCTCGGCCATGAAGTGCACGCCGCAGAAGATCAGGTACTTGGCCTCGGTCTCGGCAGCAATCTTTGAAAGTTTGTAGCTGTCCCCGGTGAAGTCCGCGAACCGGATCACCTCGTCGCGCTGGTAATGATGCCCCAGGATGATCGCCTGTTTGCCCAGCTTCTCGCGTGCCGCGGCAATCCGCGCATCCATCGTGTGGTCCGGCTCGGCCAGGTAGTTCTCGAGCGAGCACACCGCCGGCGCAAGCGTCGGCTCTTCCGCCTCAAGCAAAATTCCGTTCAATCCACTACCGCCTTCAGTCTCGCCGAGTCGTGCTGCAGCCGTGCCTCGCAGTTCGCTCGTGAGACGGGGATGTTGAAAGCACTTCCGTTCACCGGCTGCAGTGGATTCGCAACTCTCAACCCACGGGGATGTTGCAGCCCTCGTCAGCGCCGCGCCTCCCGGGAGTCGCCGTCGCTGCTCTATTAGACACAATTGTAACAAGTTCGATGCGCCTTTCTGGCCGCCCAGCCGGCAAGCCCAAACCCCCATGAATCCGCCTTGCGATTTGGCGCGTCCCTGCCTTAGCCGTATCATCATCCAAAGCGTCTTACTGCTCACACCTCATGCCCAGTTTCGCCGACTCCGCCATCATCTTCGTCCTCGCCCTGCTCCTCTTCGGTCCCAAGAAGCTGCCCGAGCTCGCCCGCTACGTCGGCAAGCTTATGGCCGAGTTTCGCCGCGCCTCCTCCGAGTTTCGCCTCCAGATGGAAGACGAGTTCCGCGTCATCGAGCAGGCCGAGCAACAAAAGAAGATCGCCGCCATCGAAGCCGCCGCACCCGTCGCCCCGCTCAACATCCCCGAGCCCGAGCACCCCCACATGCCCCTTGCGCCCACCGGCGACGCCATCGCCGCCAACCTCGCCGCGCACACCGCAGAACCCGTCACCGAACTCAACCTCCGCCCGGACCCCTCGGAAACCGTGGCCGCCACCCCCAACCCCGCCACCCTGGACCCCGCACCCCCAAACCGTTACCGCACCCCCGACCCCGAGACAGCGCCCGTCGCCATCGCCTCGAACGGCGACCTCCACCTCATGCCCCCAGCCACCGGCCTTCCCGTCTCCCGCTCCGCCAGCTCGCATGCAAGCGATATGACCAGCGCCTTCGACTCCATCCCGCACGTCGCCGACCCCGAAACCGAGGCTACCCCCCATGGCTGACGTCATCGACCAGGTCCGCAACGGCCTCTCCGACCGCGTCGAGCTCCCCGGCATGACGCTGATGGAGCACCTCGAAGAGCTCCGCAAACGCCTCATCCGCGCCGTCATCTTCCTGCTCGCCGGCTTCGGCATCGCCTACGCCTTCCACGAGCGCCTCTACGGCATCATCCAGAAGCCGCTTGACGACCTCCACATCCCGCTCAACTTCACCCACCCCACCGACGGCCTCAACCTTTACCTCAAGACCGCCTTCCTCGGCGGCGCCATCCTCGCCGCGCCCTTTATCCTCTACCAGGTCTGGCTCTTCATCTCGCCCGGCCTGTACGCCAGCGAAAAGAAATACGTCGTCCCCTTCATGACCGCGACCATCGGCCTCTTCATGGCCGGCGCCTGGTTCGGCTATCACTGGGTCCTGCCCGGCGCCATCAAGGTCCTCGTCCTCGACTTCGGCAAAAAATTCCACCCCATCCTCACCATCGAGGACTACACCCAGTTCTTTCTCGCCGTCATCCTCGGCCTCGGCATCTGCTTCGAGCTGCCCATCCTCATGTTCTTCCTCGCCCTCTTCGGCATCGCCGACGCCAAGTTCTTCCTCAAGCAATACCGCTACGCCATCCTCATCATCTTCCTCGTCTCCGCCATCATCTGCCCCCTGCCCGATCCCGTCAGCATGTGCCTCTTCGCCAGCCCCATGCTCGCGCTCTACATCCTCGGCGTCGCCGTCGCCTGGTTCGTCCACCCCACCCGCCGCAAAGCCAAGGACCTCCCCGCCACATGATCCTCAAGCTCCGCCTCGTCGCGGCCCTCGTCCTCACCGCCTCGCTCAGCCTGCACGCCCAGGCGCCCGCCGCCAAAACCGCCTCCCCACACCTCTCCGGCGCCGCCACCTACCAGCTCACCAAAGAACTCCTCGCCGTCGCCCCCAAGCGCTTCAACGGCTCTCCCGGCCACCTTGCCGCCGAAACCTTCCTCCAGTCGCACTTCGAGCCCGAAGCCAGGGACGGCCGCTTCTACACCGACACCTTCACCGCCACCACCCCCGCCGGCCTCCAGACGATGCACAACTTCATCGTCCGCTTCCCCGGCAAAAAAGACGGCTTCATCGTCCTCGGCTCGCACTACGAAACCAACTACCCGCTTAAGGACATCGCCTTCTACGGCGCCAATGACGGAGCCTGTACCTCGGCCCTGCTCATCTCCATCGGCCAGTACCTGCGCGTCCATCCGCCGCAGGGCTACTCCGTTGTCCTCGTCTTCTTCGACGGCGAGGAGGCCGTCCAGACCTGGGGCCCGCAGGATTCGCTCTACGGCTCCCGCCACCTCGCCGCCAAGTGGTCGCAGGATGGCACCCTCGGCAAGGTCAAGGCCTTCCTCAACGCCGACATGATCGGCGACAAGGACCTCGACATCGACCAGGACGCCAACTCCGACCCCGGCCTCATCGACCTCATGAAGACCGCCGCCAAGAACATCGGACACGCCAACGTCATCTCGAAGGACAAGACCGGCATCGAGGACGACACCGTTCCCTTCCAAAAGCGCGGCGTCAAGGTGCTCGACGTCATCGATTACGACTACGGTCCGCACACCAGCGCGCTGCCCGACGGCTACCACCACACCGCGCAGGACACCATCGACAAGATCAGCGCGCAGTCGCTTCAAATCTCCGGCGACCTGCTCCTCGAACTCATCAAACTCATCGACCAGAGATAGCCACGCGAAGCCATCACTTCACAAAGTGATCGCCGCCCGCGATCAGGGTGCACCTTCTGTTGCCCCTGACGACAAAAAGGCCTCCCGAAAGGGAGGCCTTTTCACTCAAACGCACAACTACTTCCCGTCGCAGGTCTTGCCACGATCCCCGTGCGCGCCCTTCGCCTTCGCATCGGCCTCGCTCATGTACGCGCCTGCCTTGGTCTTGCCGTAGAACGCATCGCCGCTGCAGTGGTACACATTGCTCGCCGTGTTGACCCACACCAGCCCGGGTCCGCCGCCAGGAGCAGCCGTCTTCAGCGCCGCAGCCTGCGTCGGGCTCAGCTTCTTGCCCGTCGCCGGAGCGGCAGCAGCTGCCGGTGCCGCAGCAGGTGCCGGCATCGCCTTCGGTGCAGGCGCAGGAGCAGGCGCAGGAGCCGGCGCAGCCTTCGCAGCCGGTGCCGGTGCCGGTGCCGGTGTGGCCGGCGACATCGCCGGCGCAGCCGTCGTCTTTGCTGCCGAAGGCTTGGGGGCAGCAGCTGCTGCCGGCGTCGCCGCCGAAGCCACGTACCACGTCTGAACTCCCTTATGTCCGCGGCACGCGCCCTGCTTCGACGCCGCCGTCGAATACGAACCATCCTTGCAAATTCCCGTAGACCCGGCCGGCGCACCTGCCGGAGCCTGCGCCATCGCAACGCCTGCACACCCAGCCAGCAAACCCGATACCAACCAACCCATCTTCATCATCACGAACCCTCGGACACATCAGATTGAAAATCGACCAACCCCGCCATCCTAGCCGAATAATCCACAGAGCGAACAACGATCCCCCGGCAATTCGCGAATAAATCGTCCAGACCAAGTCCTGCTCTCACAATGAGCTATCAACTAACAGCTAACAGCTACAGCTACAGCTACAGCTACAGCTACAGCTACAGCTACAGCTACAGCTACCAGCTTCTAGCTAACAGCTATGGGCTATCAGCTGTCAGCTGATAAACCACCCACCCACTCGAGCCCTCGCTCTCAGCCATCCGCTGAACCGCTCCAAGCTGCCGAAACACCCGACCGCCCAGCCCGACCCCTCTCGATCCCGAAAATCCCATCGATCTCTGTCCTGCCTCCCGGCAAGAGCCGCCCATGTACCATCCAACCAGACGATGCCTACCACCCCCACCAGCCACTGGATCGCCTTCCACGTCGCCCTCGTCGTCCTGCTCGTCGCCGAGCTGATCTTCTCCCGCTGGGGCCTGGCTGCTCTCCCGCCCGACCGCAAAGCCGCCCGCCAGCATACCAACGCCATCACCGCCACCATCATGTGGACCCTCGCCGCCCTGGCCTTCGCCGGCTATGTTTTCTATACCCTCGGCGGCACCTACTCCACCCAGTTCCTCGCCGGCTACGCCATCGAAGAGTCGCTCTCGATTGACAACCTCTTCGTCTTCCTCCTGCTCTTCCGCATCTTCAATATCCCCGAGATCTCCCAGCCCCGCGTCCTTTTCTGGGGAGTGCTCGGCGCCATCGTCCTTCGCGGCGCCTTCATCGCCGCCGGCATCGGCCTGCTCGAGCGCTTTCACTGGGTCAGCTACCTCTTCGCCGTCATCCTCATGGTCGCCGCCATCCGCCTTCTCATTCCCGAGAAGAAGGAGAGCGAAGACGCACCCGCCAGGCCACCCACCTGGGTCCGCTGGATTTCGAAGATCCACCCCGTCTCGCTCCGCCACGACCGCTTCTTCACCACCGAAGCCACCGCCCCCGGCCGGCCCGAACGCCGCATGGTCACCATGCTCTTCCTCGCCCTCATCGCCGTCGAAACCGCCGACATCGTCTTCGCCCTCGACTCCATCCCCGCCGTCCTCTCCATCACCCGCGTCGCCTTTCTCGCTTACACCTCGAACATCCTCGCCGTCATGGGCCTGCGCTCGCTCTTCTTCCTGCTCGCCCGCATGTTCAAAAAGATGCGCTTCCTGCACTACGGCCTCTCCGCCGTGCTGCTCTTCGCCAGCGCAAAAATGTTGATCGCTCCCTGGTACGAAGTAGGCCCGCTCGCCTCTTTGGCCGTCATTATCGGCATACTCGCAATCACCATCGGGGCCAGTCTCATCAACGCGAAGCCATCACCCCACGAAGTCGCGCCCGGCCGGCGTTAGGCCGTACTTGTCTTTATGAAAAAACTACGCCCCGGCGCTGGGACGGGTTACTGCGGACGCCGTATTCGCTGCGCCAGTTCAAATCACCTCAGCTAGATTGGAAAAACATGAAGCCCGCCACCCGCAAAGCCATTCGCCAGGTCCACCTTTACTCCGGCGTCTTCCTCGCGCCCGCCATCCTCTTCTTCGCAATCACCGGCGGCTTGCAGATGTTCAGCTTCCACGAGACCACCCGCGGCAGCTCCTACAAACCGCCCGCACTACTCATGTCCCTCGCCCAGATCCACAAAAAGGGCACGTACGTCCTGCCCCAGCGCAAGCCCGGCCCGCCCCCCGCCGCCGCCAGCGCGGCCCCGGGAAAACTGGACCCCGAGGCGTCGGCCGCGGCGACGCCGAAATCTGACGCCAAACCGAACCCGGCTCCCGACGCAAAACCAGATGCCCGAACCGGGCCGAGGCCCGACGACGCACGCCCCAAAGGTCCCGCCGGCCCCAACCCCCTGCCCTTCAAAATCTTCGCCGCCGCCGTCGCCATCGGCCTCGTCCTGTCCACCCTCACCGGCCTCGTCATGTCCTGGATGTACACGCGCCGCAAGCTCGTCATCGTCGCCTGCTTCATCGCCGGCATCCTCCTCCCGATCTTCCTGCTGGCCGTGTAACTTCGCACGCGCGAGATCGAAAATGCTCCTCGTGCAGGGCTCGAAATCGTCCCAGGGGTGTGCACACTCTTTGGTGCAGTTAGCAGGTTTGATCCAAAGCTAAGTCAAATGGGATGAAGATCTTAGACAACAACGACGGGGTGGGGGGTCGACACCTCGAATCGTAGCCGCCCCTGCTCCATCACCGAGTGCAGCGCCTCTGTCCACTTCCCAGGAAAGTCCAGCCGCGCGTGCGCCCCCCGGCTCTCCTCCCGCCCCAGCGCCGCCGCCACCATCACCGTCGCGAGCCCATGCAGGTTGCGCGCCTCCACCGCCCGCCGCGTCATCGCCGACGGCATGGTCGCCGTCATCCCGGCCAGCACATCCCGCGCCCGCTCCAGCCCGGAGCGGCTCCGCAGCAACCCCGCATCGAGCCACATCTCGGCCCGCAACCGCGCAATCCACCCCTCCACATCCGTTGCGTCAGCGACCCCCGCCATGCGCGGCACCGCCGGTGCGGCGTCAGGACGCACTTGCCGTTGCTCCTGAATCATCGTCTTCGCTGCCTCCACCCCAAACACCAGCCCCTCCAGCAGCGAGTTGCTCGCCAGCCGGTTCGCCCCATGCACCCCCGTGCAGGCCGCCTCGCCCGCAGCGTAGAGACCCGGAACCGTCGTCCTCCCGTGCAGGTCCGTCTTGATCCCACCCATCAGGTAGTGGGCCGCCGGCCGCACCGGGATCAGGTCGCGCGACAGTGCCAGCCCGTAGCCCGCCAGGAACGCCGAGATGCCCGGGAACCGCGCCACGAGGTCCTTCTTCACGTGCCGCATGTCGAGATACACCGGACCATCCAGGCTCTCCCGCGTGATAGCCCGCGCGACCACGTCGCGCGGCGCAAGCTCCGCCTGCGGATGCACCGCCGGCATAAAGCGCTCGCCCTTCGCGTTGACCAGCAGCGCACCCTCGCCGCGCAGGGCTTCGGACATCAGGAAGCGTGGCGCGCCCGGCGCGGTAAACGCCGTCGGGTGGAACTGGTAGAACTCCATATCTTCAAGCGCCGCGCCCGCCCGGTACGCCATCGCGATGCCGTCGCCGGTCGCGACCGCCGGGTTCGTCGTATCGCTGTAGACCTGGCCGGCGCCGCCGGACGCCAGCAGCACCGCGCCCGCCTGCACCTCGGTCAGCCCGCCTTCGACGCCCAGCAGCGTCACGCCGCCGACGCGGCCCTCGGCGAGCACCAGGTCGACGGTCGTGGTCCACTCGAGCAGCGTCACGTTCGCGAGCGAATTCACATGTTCTAGCAGCGCCCGCGCAATCTCTCGGCCGGTCGCATCGCCGTGCGCGTGCAGGATGCGCGAGAGGCTGTGCGCACCCTCGCGCGTGCGCTCGAGCTCGCCGTTGGCGCCGCGATCGAACTCGGTGCCGAAGGCCAGCAGCTCTTCCACGCGCTTCGGGCCAGCCTCGACCAGCACCGCCGCCGCCTCTTCATCCACCAGGCCGTCGCCTGCCGCGAGCGTATCTGAAAGGTGCAGCCTGACGTCTTGCTCGCCGCCCATCGCGACCGCGATCCCACCCTGCGCGTAGCTGGTGTTCGATTCGGCCAGGGCCTCTTTGGTCACCAGCAAAACCCTGCCTGCTTCACTCAACCGGACCGCCGCACTCAGACCGGTAATGCCGCCACCCACGACTACAAACTGAAACGAATCCATCTAAAAATCCTACGCCCCCCACGCGAAGCCGCCGCTCGGCGGACGTCGCCGGTTTTGATAGAAGCAAGTGCGCCCTGGCGGCGGGCGGCCGGTGCTGCACACGCGGGACCGCTCGGCGACCTACAATGGAAGTTGCCGTGGCAAAGACTATTTCCCTCACCGCCGACTCCGCTTCGTACGACATCACTGTCGGCCGCGGATTGCTCAAGACGCTGCACCCGCGGCTGGTCGCGCTTGCCGGCGGCAAGCCGTTTCGTCCCTTTCTCGTCACCAGCCCGAACATCTGGAAGCTGTGGTCGAAGCAGGTACGCTCAAGCTTTCCCGAGGCGCAGTCGCCGACCGTGCTCTTCCTGCCGCCGGGTGAAAAGCACAAGCGCCTGGCGGCCGTCGAGACGCTGGCCGAACAAATGGCCGAGGCCGGCGCCGACCGCGACTCGCTGCTGCTCGCCTTCGGCGGGGGCGTCATCGGCGACATCACCGGGTTCCTGGCCGCGATCTACATGCGCGGAATCCCCTATGTTCAGATTCCGACAACGCTGCTCGCGCAGGTCGATTCCTCCGTGGGTGGGAAGACCGGGGTGAACCTGGCGGCGGGCAAGAACCTGATCGGCAGCTTCAACCATCCGCTCGCCGTGCTCGCCGACATCGACCTGCTGGCGACGCTGCCGCCCGCCGAGTTGCGCGCCGGGCTGCAGGAGTCCGTCAAGGCTGGCATCATTCGCGATGTGAAGCTCTTCCGGCTGCTCGAACAGAAGCAGGCTGAAACGCTCGCCGGGAATCCTGGGATGCTGGCCAGGATCATCTCCGCGTCGGTGCAGGTCAAGGCTGACGTCGTGGCACAGGACGAGAAGGAGTCGGGCGTCCGAATGCTGCTCAACCTCGGCCATACGATCGGCCACGCGATCGAAGCGGCGACTGGCTATAGAAAGCTGCTGCACGGCGAAGCTGTCGGCTGGGGAAGCATTGCAGCATTGCATTTAGCTTTGTCGCGTAAGACGATCAAAGCAGAAGAGTTCGCGCGTGCAGCAAATCTCATCCTGGCGTATGGCCCGCTGCCTCGGTTCCGCGCGTCAGCCTCCCAGCTCGTCACGCTGACTGCTTCGGACAAGAAGACGCGCAGCGGGCGCCGGGCGTATGTGCTGCCAACCGGCATCGGTTCCGCCAGGGTCTTCTACGATGTGACGGACGCCGAACTGACGGCGGCGACCGAGGCGATGCTGAGCGACATGAAGCGAATTACGCTCGCGGGGACGACCGCCCCCAAGGGGAAGAAAGCGACTGCCGGGAAGAAGGCCCGGGCCGGAGCGCGGACGTGATACCCACACAGGAGCCGGAGATCTACACAGGCGCTAAGCCGCTGGGGGCTCCTCAGGCGGCTCCCGAGACGGCCGCCGTCTCGGTACAGACGATGTTCGACGCGATCGCACCGCGCTACGACCTGCTGAACCACGTGCTCTCCGCCGGGATTGACCTGACGTGGTGGTGGCGGGCGTCGCGGGTGCTGCGCCCGATCCTCGCGAGGCCTGAGGCCCGGATTGTCGACCTGTGCTGCGGCACCGGGGACATGGCGCTGGCGCTGCTGAAGCATCGCCCTTCCACATCGTCCACAGCACCTATCCTGGCTGTGGATTTCTCCCACCAGATGCTGTCGCTTGGGAGCACTAAGTTCAATCGGAAGAACATCATCCCGGTAGAAGGTGATGCGTTACATCTTCCCCTGCCAAATGACTCCGCAGACCTGATATCCGCTGCATTCGGTTTCCGCAATCTCGTGAGCTATGAGGATGGACTCGCCGAGCTTTTCCGGGTGTTGAAGCCCGGGGGCCAGATCGCTATCCTCGAATGCAACCAGCCGGACGGCCTGGTCGCCGTGCTCTACAACCTCTACTTCAAGCGGATTCTGCCGTGGGTTGGCGGCAAGCTGTCGGACGCGACGGCGTACAACTACCTGCCGCACTCGGTCGAGCGCTTCCCCCGCTCGCCGCGCATGCTCGAACTGATCCGCAACGCCGGCTTCGAGCACGCCACCTGGACCAGCTACACCCTCGGTATCGCCGGACTGTACCGGGCGACCAAACCTTAGAAGCAAAGGCAAAGGCGTCCTAACGCCGGACGGGCGCCACTTCGTGGGGTGGGAGCTTCGCGCGCTATCCCATTGCCGAGTTGTGAGCCTACGACGCGAAGCTTCCACCCCACGAAGTGGTCGCCGCCCGCGACTAGGGCGCTTTTGTTTTACCGCTTAGAGAGGGTGTGGCGGGCGGACGAGTTCGGAGACGCCGAGGGACAGGAGCAGGATGCCGGCGGCGACGTAGAAGGCGGTGCCGGGTGCGACGAGGTAGGTGCGGCTGAAGATATAGGTGAAGAGGCCGGGCCCGATCATGGCGGCGACGCCGCGTACGCTGTTGACCGCACCCTGGAGCTGGCCCTGTTCGCTGGGGCCGACCTCGCGTGACATGACGCTTTGTGCGGAGGGCCAGACGACGGACATGAGGTTGAGAAACGGGATGCCGAGCCAGAGGAGCAGGCCGTGCGAAGAGGCGGCCATCATGACCCAGCCGATGGCTCCGCCGACGAGCCCGAAGGTCATGGCCTTGCGTTCGCCGACCCATTTGACGATGCGTTTGACGAGCAGCGCACCGTAGAGACCGGAGAAGAGGCCGACGACGCCGAGCGAGATGCCGACGGTGCGGTCGGTCCAATGGTAGCGGTAGTCGCAGTAGAGGACGTAGACGTTCATGAGCGACTGCTGGGCGAGGTAGCCGAGGACGAGGACGGCGGCCATGCCGAGCAGGATCTTGTTGCGGCCGAGCAGGCGGATGGAGCCGACGGGGTTGGCGCGGCGCCAGGAGAAGGGGCTGCGGTTTTCGGGGTTTGAGCGATTCGGGCAGGACGAAGAGGCCGTACATGCCGTTGACCAGGCTGAGCGCGCCGGCGACCCAGAAGGGCAGGCGCGGGTTGATGCTGCCGAGGATGCCGCCGAGGGCAGGGCCGAGGATGAAGCCCATGCCGAACGCGGCGCCGAGCATGCCGAAGGCTCCGGCGCGCTTTTCGTGCGGGGTGACATCGGTCATGTAG
Source organism: uncultured Granulicella sp. (assembly GCA_965213805.1). Lineage (GTDB taxonomy): Bacteria > Acidobacteriota > Terriglobia > Terriglobales > Acidobacteriaceae > Edaphobacter. The sequence goes on from CBDCAG010000002.1 coordinate 94,520, forward strand.
GCCATGGCCGTTGGCACGCTCGACGCCGTCAGGCCAGAGACGATGCGACCGAGGAAGAGCCAGCCGAGCGCCGGGGCGAGGGCCATGACGATGTAGTCGAGGCCGAGGCCGAAGTTCGAGAGCAGGACGATGGGCCGGCGGCCGTAGCGGTCGGAGAGTGAGCCGAGCAGCGGCGAGAAGACGAACTGGATGCCGGCGAAGACGGTGCCGAAGAGGCCTAGCATGCGTGCGGCGCTCGAGGCGTCGCCGTGCAGGAAGCCTGCGATGAGGCGGGGGAGCACGGGGGCGATCATGCCGAGGGCGAGCATGTCGAGTGCGACGGTGAGGAAGATGAAGGTGGCGGCGGCGCGGCGGCCGGTCGGGACCTCGGGCGGCTGGAAGCCCTGGCCGCCCTCGCTGGCTGGCATGACAAACTCCGGTTCGCCGCCGAGCGGATTCGTACGGTCTGCTTCATCTGGCATGGTGAGGTCAGTCTATCGTGCCCGGGGGCGCGGCGCCGGGAAGGCTGTACCATCGTGCAATGAGCGTCCTGGCGGCCCCGGAGAAGAGTCCGAAGAACCTGGCGTCGGAGAAGCGTTCGGCGGCGCTGTTCTCTGTTCTGGCGGCGGGGGTGATCACGCTGCTGAAGCTGGTGACGGGGGTCGTGACGGGGTCGCTCGGGATGTTGTCCGAGGCGGCTCACTCGGGGATCGACCTGATTGCGGCGGCGATTACGCTGTTTTCGGTGCGGGCGGCGGACATGCCGGCCGATGACGATCACAACTATGGGCATGGCAAGATCGAGTCGCTGTCGGCGTTTGTCGAGACGGGGCTGATGCTGGGGTCGGCGGGCTGGATCATCTACGAGGCGGTGACGCGCATCCTGTTTCACCATGGGCTTTCGCTGCCGATTTCGATCTGGCCGTTCCTGGTGCTGACGCTGTCGATCATTGTGGATGTAACGCGGTCGCGGGGGCTGCGGGCGATTGCGGCGGAGACGCATTCGCAGGCGCTGGCGGCGGATGCGATTCATTTCGGCACGGATATCTGGTCGTCGGTGGCGGTGCTGCTGGGGCTGACGGCGACGTGGGCGGGCGAACGGTTCCATGTGCCGAGGCTGGAGGCGGCGGACCCGATTGCGGCGCTGGTGGTGTCGGTGATTATTTTGAGCGTGTCGTGGCGGCTGGCGCGGCAGACGATCGACACGCTGCTGGACGCGACGCCCGCGCAGGATGGACAGACGGCGGCGGCGACGAGGCGGCGGCTGATGCAGGAGCTTGCGGGGATCGACGGGGTGCTGTCGGTGGACAGGCTGCGCACGCGGAAGGTGGGCCCGGGGTATTTCGCGGACGTGACGCTGGCGATGCCGCGGAACCTGACTTTCCAGCGGTCGGAGCAGATTACGATGGCGGCGACCGAGGCGGTGCAGCGGCTGCTGCCCTCGGCCGATGTGGTGGTGCACTCGGTGCCGACGGCGACGCTGGCCGAGAGCGTGCATGACCGGGTGAGGGCGGTGGCGGCGCGGGCAAATCTTTCAATTCACGATGTGTCGATCCAGCAGTATGAGGGGGCGCTGCACCTGGAGTTGCACCTCGAGGTGGACGAGACGCTGCCGCTGCAGCAGGCGCACGAGATCGTGACACGGCTCGAGGCGAACATCCGGGCGGAGGTGCCGGGGATTGCATCGATCCTGACGCATATCGAGTCGGAGCCGGCGACGATCGAGCAGCCGGCGGCGCTTGAACGGGACCGGGAGATTGAACGCAAGCTGCGCAAGGTGGCGCGTGGGTTCCTCGATATTCTGGATATTCACGACATCCAGGTGACGCGGCATCACGACCGGACGCAGGTGAATTGCCACTGCACGCTGCCGGATGCGCTGCCGATGGCGAAGGTGCACGAGGTGATCACGGCGCTTGAGAATGCCTTCAAGCTGGAGGCGCCGGAGGTGTCACGGCTGCTGATCCACCCGGAGCCGGAGACGGACAACCGGCGCTAGGCGGCGCTGCCCAAGTAGAATGAGGCGGACGCTCCTATGACCGATTACCAGGAAAATCGCCTCGGCTTCTGGTTCACGCTGAAGCTGATCGTGATGCGAACGCTGGGTGGTGCGGCGATCCTGATCGTCTTTGTGGTGAGCGCATTTGCGGCGATGCGGCTGGCGATTCATGGGCGCGAGGTGACGGTTCCGAACCTCGCGAATCTTTCCGATGCCGAGGCGGCCGAGGCGCTGGGGAAGCTGGGGCTGAGCCTGTCGGTCGAGAACCGTTTTTATGCGGCGACGGTGCCGATGAATCATGTGCTGTCGCAGTCGCCGACGGCGGGGGCAAGCGTGCGGCGCGGGTGGCAGATCCGGGTGACGGAGTCGCTGGGGTCGCAGCAGGTGCCGGTGCCGGACGTGACGGGGCAGGATGTGCAGCCGGCGGGACTGATGCTGCGACGGCTGCAGCTCGAGGTGGGGACGGTGGCGCATCTTCCGGGGCCGGCGCCGGCCGGGGTGGTGCTGGCGCAGAGCCCCCCGCCGAATGTTGCGGGGATCGACGGGCCGCGGGTGGCGCTGCTGATCGCGGATGAAGAGAATGCGCCGGCGAGCGTAGGGTACGTGATGCCGTCGCTGCTGGGGCTGAGCTATTACGGTGCGGCGACACGGCTGAGCGCGGTGGGGCTGCGTCTGGCGGCGCCGGTGTCGCCGGAGCCCGAGCCGCTGGTGGAGGCGGTGACGGGAGGCGTATCGACTGGAGTGATTGCGGACCCGGCGATTCCAGCGTCTGTCACGCCAACGCCGCCGACGCATACGGCCGGCGTAGTGGTGAGCCAGACGCCGCAGCCAGGAAGACGCGTTTCGCGGGCCGACACGATTCACGTCACGCTGTCGAACTAGCTAGGCGCGTTCGAGTACGACCGCGTAGAAGCCGTCGCAGGGGTTGACTCCGGGAAGGGTGCGCAGGGCTCCGTCGCGCAGCATGGATGGGGATGCGGCGAGCCCGGGGATGCGGGCGACGAGGTCTTCGAGCGGCAGGCGGACGATCCCGGGAATGGCGGCGACGACAGCTTCGTTTTCTTCGGGTTCGAGCGAGCAGGTGGAATAGACAAGGCGGCCGCCCGGGGCGAGACGCTTCAGCGCGGCGGCGAGGATCATGCGCTGGCGGGTGGCTTGGCGGGCGAGTTCAGCTTCGGCGAGGCGCAGGCGAATTTCGGGGTTGCGGCCGAGCGTGCCGGTGCCGCTGCAGGGAACGTCGCAGAGGATGAGGTCGAACTGGCCGGCGCTTTCGGGCAGTTTAGCGGCATCCATGACGGCGGTGTCGATGTTGGCCGCATAGGGAAAGCGCCGCAGCCGCGCCTGCATGGCGGCCATGCGTTTGGCGCTGACGTCCGTGGCGAGCAGGTGCGCTTCAGGCGAGCGTGCGGCGAGGAGGAGGGTCTTGCCGCCGGGTGCGGCGCAGCAATCCCAGATGCGCGCGGGGCGTCCTTCAACCGGCGGCAGGGCGGCGGCGGCAAGTTCGGCGACCAAGCGGGAGCCGTCGTCGATTTCGGGCAGCCCGTCTTCCTCCGCGGCGAAGAGGCCGCCTCGTCCGGGTTCCTGCTGGTCGGCCTCGCAGATTTTGAGCGCGTCGGCGCGGCCATAGTTTGCAACCCAGCGGGTGGCGAGCCATGTGGGGTGGCCGAGCCGCTCGGCGAAGGTGGCCGGGGATTCAAAGATGGGGGTTCCGGGCGCGGGCGCGGCGGCGACCTTGCGCAGGATGGCGTTGACCATGCCGGTGGCGTGCGGCTGGCCGGCGGCGCGGCACATCTCGACCGACTCGGACAGCGCGGCGTGCGCGGGGATGCGGTCCATGTGCAGGAGCTGAAAGGCGCCCATGCGCAGGGCGATGACGACGGGCTCGGCGATGCGCTGGTCGGGCCGTTCGAGCAAGCCGCGGACGCGGGCGTCGAGTGCGATCTGCCAGCGCAGGACGCCCATGACAAGCGCGGTGGCGAGATGCTTGTCGGCCTCCGAGAGATCGTTCATGCGGACGCCGTGGAGGAGTTCGTCGGAGTGACCTTTGCCTTCGCCGACCAGGGCCAGGATCTCAAAGGCGACGCGGCGCGCCGGGGTGATCTTGATGAGGGCTTCTTTCGCGCCGAGGGTCGGCCCGGCGCTTGCGGGACGCGCCTTGATAAACTTCTTCGGGACGCGGCCGCCGGCTGCGAGCACTTTGGCGACGGGGTCGTGCGGCTGGGCTTTGGGAACCTTTTTCATGCGCCCGCCTGCTCGCCGCTTTTGACCTGGAAGCCACGGAGGAACTCAGCGGCACTCATTCGTTTCTTGCCTTCCACCTGCACCTCGAGAAGTTCGACGCGGGAGTCCTGGCAGCCAAGGTAGAGGCGCTGGTCTTCGACCTGGAGCACACCTGCGATTCCCTGCCCTTCGGCTTTTCTCATACGATTGACGATGAGTTTTTTGCCGCGCAGCGACGTCCACGCGCCGGGCCATGGCTGAAATCCTCGCCAGCGGTTGACGATCTCTTCGCCGCTGCGCGAGCAGTCGATCAAACCGTCCTCGCGCGTGAGGATCGGCGCAAGGGTGGCGGCTTCGTGGTTCTGCGCGACGGGCGTAACGCTGCCGCCTTCGAGTCCGGCGAGCGTCTTCACCATGAGTGCGGCGCCGATGACAGAGAGGCTTTCGAAGAGGTCTTCGGCGGTCTCGTCCGGGTCGATGGGTTCGACCTGCGCGAGCAGCATGGGACCGGTATCGAGACCGGCTTCGAGGAGCATCGTCGTGACCCCGGTATGGGTTTCGCCGTTGGCGACCGCCCACTGGATCGGCGCGGCGCCGCGGTATTTTGGCAGCAGCGAGCCGTGCAGGTTGATGCAGCCGTGAGGCGGCAGCGCGAGCATCCAGTCCGGGATGATGCGGCCGTAGGCGACGACCAGGATGGCGTCGGGCGCGATGGCTTCAAGCTGTGCGCGAAAGTCTTCGTTCTTCTTGATCCTCTCCGGCTGCACGATTGGGAGCGCATGGCGCAGGGCTGCTTCCTTGACCGCGCTGAGCTGCACCTGCATGCCGCGGCCGGAGGCGCGGTCCGGCTGGGTCACGACGAGCGCAACCTCGTGGCCGGCGGCGAGAACCGCGTCGAGCACGGGGACTGCGAACTGTGGGGTGCCGCAGAAGACCAACTTCATAGGGTTCCTGATTTCATTGCGACAAACGTCTTGAGCCCAGGCTAAGGCGATCCGGCAGCGCACAATCCCATATCGGCGGAGCAACGCCACGCGAAGCGTCGAGGACCGCACGAAGTGCCGAAGCGCCTACCATTCGTTGTTTTTCTGAAGCTTGCGGATCTTGCGCAGGACGAGTTCGCGCTTGAGCCGGCTGACGCGATCGATAAAGAGGATGCCATCAAGGTGGTCGATCTCGTGCTGCAGCGCGCGGGCGAGAAGCTCATCCCCTTCGACTTCGAACAGCTTGCCGTGGACATCCTGGGCGCGCACTTTGACGCGCTCGGCGCGAACGACCTTTTCGCGGATCTCTGGCAGGCTGAGGCAGCCCTCTTCTTCGACCTGCTTGCCGGTGGCTTCGATGATCTCCGGGTTGATGAGCGCGATCCTGTCCTTGGCGTTCTTGCCGAAGCTGACGTCGATGACCGTGATGCGCTTCGAGATGGCGATCTGCGGGGCGGCGAGGCCGATGCCCTGCGCGGCATACATGCTCTCGAACATCTCTTCGACGAGGGTTTTGAGCTCGTCATCGAAATGCGTGACCTCTTCGCCGCGCTTGGCGAGGACGGGGTCGGGATACTTCACGACTTCGTGAATTTTGCCGGTGAACTTCTTCTTTGCTGCTGCCTTGGTTGCCACAGGCCTCTCCTAAAACCTTCTGATCTGGTCGGCGTAACTGTCGAAGTTACGCTTCATCTCGCCGAGCGAGTCGCCGCCGAACTTGTCGATCATGAGCCGCGCGATGGTAAGCGCGACCATGGCCTCGGCGGCCACGCCGGCAGCCGGCACGACACAGACGTCGCTGCGTTCGTAGGCGGCCTTGACGGGCTCGCGCGTCTCGAAACTGACCGAGCCAAGCGGACGGCGCAGGGTCGAGATGGGCTTGAGATACCCGCGCACGACGACCTCTTCACCGTTCGAGATGCCACCTTCGATGCCGCCGGCGTTGTTCGAGGCGCGGGAAAATTTGGTAAAGCCTTCTCCCTCGTTGCCGATTTCGTCGTGGACCTTGGACCCAAGCGCCGAGGCTGCGGTGACGCCACGGCCAAGCTCGACGGCCTTGACGGCCTGCAGGCTCATCACGGCCTGGGCGAGAAGGCCATCCAGCCGCTCGTCCCAGTTGACGTGGGTGCCGACGCCGGGCGGGAGGCCGTGCACAACGACCTCGAAGACGCCGCCGATGGTGTCGCCAGTGCGCAGCGCTTTGTCGACTTCGCCCTTCATGTGGGCTTCGGCCTCGGCGTCGACGCAGTTGAGGAAGATCTCTTCGCGGGCGTTAGCGGCGGCGATCTCGTCCCATTGCGCATCGCGGCCGAGTTCCACCTCGCCGACGCGGACGACGTGGCTGCCGACGCTGACGCCGAATGCGGCGAGCAGCATCTTGGCAAGCGCACCGCATGCGACGCGGGCCGCACTCTCGCGGGCGCTGGCGCGTTCGAGGATGTAGCGGGCGTCGGGGAAGTCGTACTTGAGCGAGCCGGCGAGATCGGCGTGGCCGGGGCGCGGGGACTTCACGGCCTTATGTTTTTCGGCTTCCCCTGCGGCGACGGGGAGGATCTCTTCCCAGTTCTTCCAGTCGTTATTGGCAAGGGTCATGGCGACGGGCGAGCCGATGGTCTTGCCGTGGCGTACGCCGCTGAGGATGTGGGCGGTGTCGCGTTCGATGCGCATGCGTCCACCGCGGCCGTAGCCCTGTTGCCGTCGCCAGAGCTCGCGGTCAAGCTTCGCCTGGTCGACCGGGACGCCTGCGGGCAGGCCGCTGACCAGCGCGACCAGTGCCTCTCCGTGACTCTCTCCAGCGGTAGAAAACCTCAGCAATCAACACTCTCTCACGGGGTCGTGACCATTCCTGCCCCAAATTTCGATTGTAAATGGCTTGGCCAGGAGCCGGCGTCACGATCTTGGCCGGGGCGGCATCTGAACGGCATGGAGTTCGACATGGCATTGACTGCGAGCGATCCTTTTCACCTGGTGCGGTTCGTCGGGGCACAGCGGACGACCTACGAACAGGTTCGCGCCGAACTGATGGCAGGTCGTAAGCGAACGCACTGGATGTGGTTTATTTTCCCGCAGATTCGCGGGCTCGGCTCAAGCCCGATGGCGGAGCGCTATGCCATTTCAGGGCAAAGCGAAGCGGGCGCCTACCTGCGTGATCCGCTGCTGGGCGGACGCTTGCGTGAGTGCACTGCCCTGGTAAACAGCCATCCGAAGATCACGGTGAGCGCCATCTTCGGCTATCCGGATCACCTGAAGTTTCACTCCTGCGTAACGCTCTTCGCTGAAGTCGCTGCGACTTCGGGGCTGGACGGCGATGCCTTCCGCGATGCACTGAATCTGCATTTCGATGGGAGGCCAGACGAAGCCACGCTGAGGTTACTGAAGACGGCGCCCTAGGAAGACTTGACGGGATCTTCCTCAGCAAGCCAGCGCGCGGAATTGAACAGATTCCGGTCCATGCTGCGGACCCACTCGGTGGTCTCGTCGGACTTGCGGCCGGCGGATTCCGCCGCGGCAAACTCTCGGCGCAGCGCGGAGAACTTTGCTTCGAGGTCATCCATCGCGCTGAGCAGCATGGCCTCAGGGGTCATGGGCAGCTTGGGCGAGCCGAACTCAAGCTTGCCATGGTGCGAGAGGATCATGTGTTCGACCAGAATGCGCAGCTTCTCAGGGAAGTCTGGGAGCGCGGCGATCTTTTCGCGCAGCATGCCCTGCACGATCGAAATGTGGCCGATGAGCTGGCCTTCGAGGGTGTAGCTGAAGTTTGTCTTCCAGCTGAGTTCTTTCACCTTGCCGATGTCGTGCAGGATGGCGCCGGTGAGGAGCAGGTCCTGGTTGACCTCGGGGTAGAACGGGGCCACGGACTTCAGGACCTTGACGAGCGTCAGGACGTGCTCGAGCAGACCCGAAATCCAGGCATGGTGCAGGACCTTGGCGGCGGGGGCGACGCGGAAGGCAGGACCGATCTCCGGGTCGTCGAGGAAGGCGAGGACGAGGTCTTTCAGGTTTGAATTCTGGAAGCTCTGGACGACAGCGCGCAGTTCCGCGTCCATCTGCTCGACCGGGAACTCCGAAACGGGCTGGAAGTCCGACGTGTCGACCTCGGACTCGGCGGCACTGCGCATCTTGGTGAGCGTGATCTGCCACTTGCCCTGGTACTTCGTTACCTGACCCTGAACCTTGACGTAGCAACCCTGATCGCAGCCGGCGAAGGCGTCGGCGAAATCATCCCACATGCGGGCTTCGAGGGTGCCGGTCTTGTCGGTCAGGGCGAGCGCGAGGTATTCTCCGCCGCCGGTCTTCTTTTCCCGCTTGGCCACGGTCGAGAGGCAGAAAAAGCTGGTGATGACCGCGTTCTCAAAGCGCGGCGCGTCGGCGACATAAAAGTCTTTCATCGTGTCTCTATGGTAGGTCATCGGGGGCAAAGAAAGCGGGAGCCCGAAGGCTCCCGCTGATTGTTCGACGCCGGCAAGATCTACAGTTGCGGAGGCACAGGCTGGCCCTGCTGCGGGCTGCCGGGGGGCGGTTGGGTTACGGGGGGCAGGGTCGTATCGGGCTGATCCTGCACCGGCCGCGGCACCGACGAGTTAGGCACGCTCTGCGGCTGGCCAGGCTTGGGTGCCGGAGCGGGCACGTCGGTGGGCGCCAGGTTAGGATTGGCGGTCGGCGCGACTTCGGCGGGGGTGGTGTCCTTCGGCTTCGGCGCCTTCTCGGCGAGGCGCTCCTTTGGCGCGCCCTTCACCTTCTTCACCTTTTTGGGCTTCTTCGTCGTGTCGCCGGCGAGACCGAGCGGGGCGCTCTGCTGCTTCACGTCCGCCTTCTCGGCGGAGGTTGCCGGCGTTGCAACCGCGGTCTGCTTCTCCCGGGTCTTCGCTGAGACGGCTGCAACCTTCTTTGCCTTGAAAGCAGGGGCGGTGGCCGCGAAGCGCGTCTTCTTTTGCTCGGGCTCGGCCGGGGTCAGCGCGTTGTCCTGCAGGTTGGCGTTCTCGGCCGACGTCTGGGCCGTCTGCGCGGGGTTTGAAGACATAACCGCCCCGGGAGTGGCTGCGGGCGCCGCTGCGGCCGCGCTCTCATCTTCAGACCCTGCAGGCAGCGACAGGCGCGGCGCCTGGCCGAAGCGAATCTTTTCCTTCTTTTCCTTCTTCGGTGGCTTGCCGGAGGCGATGCGCTGCGCTTCCTTTTTGGTCGTTGGCCTGGGCGCCTTGATGACCGCGAGCCCTGTGCCGGGGTCAACTGCAGGTGCGGCTGCACCGGGAGTCGCCGGGGTGGCGCCGGCCACCTGGGCGTCAGCACCGGTAAGCGTGCGGCCGCCGGTGGTGTCAGGGGATGAGACGACCGGCTTAGCGGGCGCCGCTGCGGCGAGCGAGCGGTTGCGTTCAAACCGCGCCTTGGACTTGGCTTTCTTCTTCTTGATGACGGGCGGGGCGTACGCCGTGAACTGCAGCTTGGATTCGGTGCCGTTCGAACCCGAATCGACAAACCCGGGTGCAACGTTGACGTAGCTTTCGTTGCGCAGCTTGGTGAGATAGGTGCGCAGAGCAGGCTGCATCTGCGACATGTACACGGCTTCCTGGATCTGCTGCTCGACGTCCTTCATCGGCTGCGGGCCGGCGGGCGTGTGCTCCGTGACCTTGAGGATCACGAAGCCCTGCCGCGTGCGGATGGGCTGGGTCGATTCGCCGACCTTCAGCGGGAAGGTCTGGTCTTCGAGCACCTGCGCGAGCAGGCCGCCACCCTTCTTGTAGGCGCCAAGTTCTCCGCCCTTCGCCGCGGTCGAGCCACCGGAGTATTGCTTGGCGAGCTCGGCGAAGTCACCCCCCGCCATGACCTTGCTTTTGATGTCGTTGGCCTTGGCCTGCGCCTGGGCAATCTGCTCCGGCGTAGCCGTCTCGGGGAGTGGCACCAGGATCTCGCTCAGGTGCACGGTCTCGGGCTGCTGAAAGTCGTTGAGGTGTTCGTTGTAATACTTGGTCTCGTCCGCCTCGGAGAGCTGGAGTTTGCGGCCGACCTCGTCGCGCACAACCTCCTGCTTCAGAATCTGGTTGCGGATCTGCGCCTTGAAGTCCTCGAAGTTGACGCCCTGGGCGCGGGCCGCCTTTTCGAGATCGTCGAGCGACTCCATGTTGTTCTTCTTGCGAATCTCGTCAAGCTGGCGCACCACGTCGGCGTCGGCGTTCAGGCCCATCTCCTTGGCCTTCGAGATCAGCAGCTGCTCGTCGATCATGTCGCGCAACATGTCGTGCTGCGAGGCGGCGAGCTCAACCGGTGACAGCTTGTTCTGGGCCGCATCCTGCTGCAGCTGCGCTTCGTTCCGCTCGACATCGCTGCGGCTGATGATCTGGTCGTTGACGCGCGCGACGATATCTTCGACCACCGTGCCGTTCTGCGAGATGGCCGGCGGCAGAGGGGGCAGGCTGAGGCTCGGATTCGGCGCTTCCACATTGCCGGAATAACGGGGCGCCTTGATCACCTGGGCCTGCAGGGCAGGCGACATGCACGTAAATCCTGCCACTAATACCGAACCCGCCAGCATCAAACGTGCTCCGCGTGCCCGTAAACCCAACATCGTATCGCTCAAAGTCAACGCTCTCTCACCCTCGCATAAACCACCGACGGACCCTCTTTTGGACTCACCAAAACGGCACACGTCAACGGTGCTCTCATTCTACCCGTTAAGGCAGCGGCTAACCGTGCCCTGATATACTCCGTCCTACCATCTCCGGTGTTTTTGCCGGCACGTTGTAGCAAGACAACCGAGGGAATTCCTGCCCATGGCTTTACGTACCCGCCGCGCTCTCGTCTCCGTCGCTGCCTTCCTCGCCACCTGCGGCGTGCTCGGCTCGGTTATCAGCCAGAAGGTCGTGGCGCAGTCGGCGACGGATGAATCGACGCTCCGCGACTCGCTGAAATCCTTCACCTCGGTCTACTCGGTGGTCGAACAGAACTACGCCGAGAAGATGGACAGCGACCGGACTGATAAAGCGATTTACGACGGCGCCATCCCGGGCATGCTGCATACGCTCGATCCCCACTCAAATTTTTACGATCCCAAGGCCTACGCGCAGATGCGCGAGGATCAGCACGGCCGCTACTACGGGGTCGGCATGACGATTCAGCCGCAGCTGGTGGATGGCGCGGTGAAGATCTTCATCCTGTACCCGAATGAGGGCACGCCGGCGTACCGCGCGGGCATCAAGCCAGGCGATCAAATTCTGTCGGTCGACGGCAAGCCGGTGGACGGCATGGACTCGGCCGCCGTCGCTTCCTTGCTCAAAGGTCCGCGCGGCACCCACGTCGCCGTCATCATGGCGCGGGAAGGGTCTGCGAAGCCGATCACCTTCGACCTCATCCGCGACGAAATTCCGCGGCCTTCCGTTGACCTCGCCTTCCTCATCAAGCCGGGCGTCGGCTACATGCACGTCACCAACTTCCAGGAGACGACCGCCCGCGAGGTCGGCGATGCGCTCGACCGGTTCAAGGAACAGGGTGCCCTGAAGGGGCTGCTGATCGATCTCCGCGGCAACCCCGGCGGACTGCTGAACCAGGCTGTCGACATGTCGAGCAAGTTTCTGCAGAAGGGCCAGGTCGTGGTCTCGCAGCACGGCCGGATCGACCGCGACCAGGTGTACGCGGTGCAGTCGGGCGAATCGGGTCCGAAGTACCCCGTGGTCGTGCTGGTCAATCGCAACACGGCGTCCGCCGCCGAGATCGTCTCGGGCGCCCTGCAGGATCATGACCGCGCCTTGATCGTCGGTGAGACGACCTTCGGCAAGGGGCTCGTCCAGACGGTCTTCAACATCAGCCAGAACACCGGGCTCGCGCTGACGACGTTCCACTATTACACCCCGTCGGGTCGGTTGATCCAGCGCCCCTATGACCACATGTCGTTGTACGACTACTACTATGTACGCGATGCCTCGAACCCGAAGGACAATGCGAACCGCGAGGTGAAGCTGACCGACGACGGCCGCACCGTTTACGGCGGCGGCGGCATCACGCCCGACGAACACATCGATCCGATCAAGTCGAATCACGTCCAAGACACGCTGCTGCAGCACTACGCGTTCTTCGACTTCAGCAAACACTATCTGGCGACTCATGCGGTTACCCGCGACTTTACCGTCAACGATGATGTGCTGAGCCAGTTCAAGGCCTACCTCAAGGACAAGAAGGTTGAAGTGACCGATCAGGACATCGCTGCCAACCTTGACTGGGTGAAGGAGACGATCAAGAGCGATCTGTTCACGTCGCAGTTCGGACAGCTCGAAGGCTCGAAGGTGCGCGCCGAATGGGATCCGCAGATCCAGAAGGCGCTCGGCTTCATGCCGCAGGCGGAGGCGCTCGAGACCCGCGCGTCGCAGGCCAAACCGCTTACGACCGCCGCCCGCTAGGACCGCAGACGAGCCCGGACCTGGGTGCCGCTCAAGGCGCTCAACTCCGGGCTTTTTCTTTTCGCCGGCCGGCTCTCAGGCCTTCTTCAATTCGACACTGATCAGTCGCAGCAGCGATCCGCCCACATTCTCAAGCGTGTGCGCCGGCATCGCCGGCGACCAGAGCGCCGCGCCTTCGCGGGGCCTTGGAGCATCCCGCGTATCGAGCAGGATCCTGCCTTCGTGGTCGCGCCGCACGAAGTCGCTCCAACTCATCAGGTAGAGTGTGCTCGGCCAGCAGTGAGTGTGCAGCGGCACGACATGACCGGCGGGGATCCTGGTGTCGAGCACCCGCACTTCGTCATTTTCCAGCAGGAGCACGTGGTGCTCCGGAGCTGCCAGGAGAGCATCGAGTTCGCTGGGCCACCTGGGAGCGTCCATCATGTCGGAGAGTATAGGGTTTGGGGGTATTTTCTGGAGCGGGAGACCGGGATCGAACCGGCGACATTCAGCTTGGGAAGCTGACGTTCTGCCACTGAACTACTCCCGCTTCAAGGTCGATTATACAGTCACCTCACACCGCGATGAACAGCGACGGGCTGTGAGTGTTAGAGTGCCAGCATCCCCTCTGCGGGCGACATTCCAACGATGAACGGCATACCCTGGAACCAACAGCTTCGCGACTTCGCCACGGAACGCTCGCTCTCGCGCCGGCGGTTTCTGAAGGCCGTCTCGGGCGCGTCCGCAGCCACTGCGTTGTTCAGTGCCTCTCCTCTTCGAGCCTTGGCGCTTCCTCCTGCGCCCAAGGTCGTGGTCGTCACCTTCGGCGGCGGCGCGCGCGATGAAGAAACGTTTGCTCCCGAGGGCCAGCAATACATCCCGCGTATGCTCGCCGAGTTGATCCCGCAGGCGACCTTCTACACCCAGGTGATCAACCGCGGCATCCTCGGCCACTATGTCGCGACCGCAAGCCTCGCCACAGGGTCATACGAAACGTTCAACAACTTTGCCGCCGTGTCGCCGCATAACCCGACGCTGTTTGAGTACTACCGGCGTGATCTCCGCCGGCCGGCCAGCGACGCGTGGGTGATCGCGCCCAGCAACGGCTTCAACCGCATCGGTGAAAGCGACCACGCACTTTACGGCAAGGGCCTCGGCGCGACCATCGTACTGCCGAAGCAGATGCTCGGAACGCTCTCGGGCAAGAACGAATCGGGCTTCGACCACCTGCTCCGCGATAACTACGAGTCGCCGGTGAAGGTACCACTCGTGGCCGGGCATGACGACACACTGCACGAACTCGCCGGGCTTATGAAGCTTTCGGTAGCGGACTTCCTCGCCCATGCGCGTAGTGTGGCCAGCCCCGATGAACTATCGCTCTTCATCGCGCAGCACGTGATGCAGACCATTGCCCCGAATCTCATTTGGATCACGCTTCACGACATCGACATCGCCCACTCCGGCGCCTACTCGCTCTACACGGACGCTATCGTTCGCTCGGACCGCATCTGCGCCGAGATCTGGCGCACCCTCCAGACGAACCCCGAATACAAGGGCCGCACCAACCTTTTTATCCTGCCTGACTTCGGCCGCGACGGCGACACCGAACCCGGCGGCAATGGCTTCCAGCACCATCGCACCGGCGATGCGCTCTCGCGCACCACGTGGCTGATGGCGCTCGGCCCCGGCATTCGCGAAAATGTCACCGTCGATCGCCCTGTTGAATCGATCGACCTGGTGCCGACCCTCGCCAAGATGCTCGGCTGCAACCCACGCTTTGCGTCGGGCCATCTCATCCCGGAACTTGCCTGAGGACAGCTTGGCAGCGCACGCAGATTGACGCTCGGTGCGTGCATTCCGACCTGGAGCGCGCCGGTCAACCCGGAACGATCTAAAGAAATTCGACCAGGAAGTTGACCGTTCCGGTGTACGTTCCTGCCGGCGTCTGAGGAACGCTCTGGAGGTTGATCTGGAGCGATAACGAGTCGGTTCGTCCGGCGCCGAGGGTTACCAGGTTGGTCGTCTTCCAGATGAGCAATGACGAGCCGGCTCCCAGTCCATTCGAATCCGAACCGGTGAAGGCTGTGAAGCTGGTCGGGCTGCCGGTCGTGCACTGTCCAAACACGGCTGAGCTCGGAATGGAGGCACCGCTGGCGTTCGTGAGTGCGGTGGTGGAGGCGAAATACCCGTAAAGCGAGACGCTCGAGACCAGGCTCAGGCCGGAGACTTTCGTCGTCAACACGATGGCGTTCGTTGCGGCACTGATCCCGCCCTGCACCAGCGGTTTGAACGTAGTGCTCCCCGGGCTGGCCGTAACCGTGGCTGTGCCTCCGAGCGTGATGCCCGCCTGGGGGCGCGCGACCCCTTTCGGCAGAGTCCGGATAACCTGGCCCCTGGCTGCCGCGTGGGCCCCGGTGAGCAAAGCGAAAATGAGCCAGAGCGCCCGTCGAGACGGCAGGAAGGTCTTCATCGCTCAGCCGCCTGTTTCTGGCCTGAAAAACCTGTTACCGGCACCTTGGAGGCCGGCTGGTACGGACGATAGGGGCCGAAGTCGCTTTCAACCGAAGCCGCGACCGTCGCAACGGGCAATGCGGGTTTCGTTGCAGCGACCGGCTGAGCCAGAGACGCGGGTTCGGTCGCCACCCCGGACTTAGCCGCCGGGCGGTAAGGACGATAGGGTCCGAACGCGGGGTCGTCCGCAGGCTTGACCTCAACCGCCTGAACCAGTGGCTGGGCGGTGCGGGCCACTACTACGACCAGCATCAGGGTGCCCGGCGAGGTCTGAACCTCGACCGGCGCCGAGCGGGTGACATAGGTCCAGGGAGAGACGAACTCATCCGGCAGCACCTTAAATGCGTACTTGTGCGGGTGCTTCTCGCGAAAGAAAAAGATGCCGTCGGCATCGCTGTAGAGGCGCTCTGTTCCGATCATGACCGCAGCCCCTTCGACCGGCTGACCGTTTGGGTCGACGACGCGCCCGCGCAGCGTGTTCACCCCAAGCCCGCCCTGTGAGACGGCGTCGGCGATGATGGCGTCGCGGGCGAAGGAGCTGGCAAGCTCGAAGGTATATTGCGTTAGGCCGGTGGGACCGATATTGCTTCCCGCATGCAGCGCAAAGTTGCGCGGAAGCCGTACGCGGGCATCGAAGGTCATGGCCTGTTGAAAGGGATTGCTCGGATCGGTCGCAACGTAGAAGGTCTGATAATCCACCTCAAAGCTGCTATAGGTGGTGAGGAATGCGCCTCCGTGCGAAAAGCTCGTGCCGTTGCGCGTCACGTTGATATTCTCCGTCACGCGCAGATGCGCGTTGACGTTCACCCCCAGCCCGTTGACCAGGATCGTGTTGGCACTGCCGGCATAGCCAAAGGAGTGCAGCAGCGTCTCCGTCAGATCCCAGTGCGAGAAGCTCTTGTGCAGGAATGCGGTATAGGCAGAGTTCATTCCACTGGACTCGCCGGTTGCCTGCGGCGATCCGTCCACCTGCGAGCTGGAGTGTATGAACGTCATTCCGCTGCCCCAGCTCAGGTAGTGATATTGAAGACCCGCGGTGTTCAGGTTTGTACGCGTCGGCACGAGGACCGCTTGAACCTGCCCGCTGTCGAATGTTGCCACGACTCCGCTCTCGAGAGCCGGCAGCACCAGGAAGCGCTGATGCATCGCGGTGAGATTGATGCGATTCGTAAGCTTGTACTCCGCGACGACGTTCTCGCGGATAGGCTCCGGTGTCGGCTGGATCAGGTCATTTCCTCGCTGAAAAGTCTTTCCTGCATAGATATACGCGGCGTGCACGTTAAGCCGCTGCTGGTTGATCACGACGCTGGCCGCGAGATAAGGCGCCCCGCCGCCAATTCCGATCGTCGCCGCGTACACCACGCTTCGGTGCGTTCCACACTCGATGCTCTGGAGCGCGGAACGCTGCGTTGATAAGAGCGCAGTCGAGACAATCGTGCATCCATAGCTGACCGGATGCACCCACTGCGCGTAGACGGCCGGATCTTTGAGCACCGTCGTGTTGAAGAGAGGAGTTCCGCCCTCCTGCGAAGACAGGCCGGCAAACGCATCGAGCGAGCCGCCGTGTTCCCGTCTGAGCCGGATCCCTGCTCCTGTGCCGTAGAAGATATGGGTCGTATCGAACACGTCGGTCGGCACATCCATGCGGAGCAGCTGCTGGCCCACCGTGAGCGCACCACCCGGAATCGGCCGCGTCGCATTGCCGCCCGCCGCAAAGTGGCCGGCCACAAGGCCTGCACCAAGAGTCGTCTGCACCTTTTCTCCGTGAATGACGATGCTCGCGCCCTCAGCACCGTAGGCCGTCGAGCCGCCCGCGGCGACCTCGAAGACCTGCGCGGCTGCTGTGTACCCGGGATAGCCGAGAACAAGCGCAAGCAGGGCTGCAAACAGCCCATGAAGCCGGACCTGCATGGGGCTACTCCGTCTTGCTGTCGACCGGGATCTTCATCGAAAAGTGGGGGAACTGAATGGCAATATCCTTGGGGGGCTGATTCGCCGTCCATTCGATGGACAAAAGGCGCGTCTCATGCGGAAGCATGGGAAAGCCGCCCTGGCTGGCGGAGCCGCCCTTGCCGGTCACCTCAACCGAAGCCGCACGGCCTGCAAGCCTGCTCGTATTCGTCAGCTCACAGGTCACCAGGTGATGGCCGGCGTCATATTTCACACTCCCGACGGTGATGGCATCTCGCTGCAGCGCCTCGCGCTGGTAGAGATAGATCGTGTGCGGAAGCAGAATGCGAACATTCAGCCCGGGATTTTTCTGGATCGACGTGAACGATGCGTACACACACAGCCACGCAGGAACGTTATCCGCCGTTGCCTTGTAGAAAATGTGGGCTGTCTGGTGCGGAGCAAGCCGCATGCTCGTGGCCGAGAGCTCCAGATGAATTGAAGGGTCTAGCGGGCGAAACTCTCCCGAGCCGTCCAGCGCGATTGAAAAGCTCTTCGGATCGAGTTGAACGATAGCCGGCAAAAGACTGCTGTTCGTTACATCGAAGGAGCCGGAGGCGTGATCCGTGTACTCCGCGATCATGGGCGCAATGCTCTGCGCGTGCAAAGCCTGGGACGTGCACGCGCAGAGCAGACAGCCGATCGCGAGGGAGGCAAAACGAGTGAGGGTCATCCGAAGCCTTTCTTGCGGGTGCTTCTTGAGTCCAGGCGCTTAGAGCGCCTGGGCCTGGAGATTCAACGTACCGGCGTACGAACCTGCCGGAAGCTGAGCCTGCCCGGTGAGGTTGATCGAAAGCGCAAGGCTATCGGTGCGACCCGAGACGTAGCGATTCGCTGCCGAGACAGCCTGGTTATAAAGCAGCAGCGATGCGCCCGAGCCGCCGAAAGCACCGTTGCCGGTGAACGCCGTCGCGGTCGAGGTCGTACCGCCAGAGGTTACGGCGCCAAATACTTCGGACGTCGGAATGTTGTTCGGGGTCGTTGCACCGTCGGTGAGAGCGGCGGTCGGAGAGGTGAAGTAGCCGTAGAGCTTGACCGTACCTCGGCCGTTGGCGAGCAGCCAGTTGGAGGTGATCACCACCGGCGCCGAAGCGTTGGCGCTGCCACCCTGGCTCAGTGTGAACGAGACAGCCGAGGGCGTGGCCGAAATGGTCAGCGTCTCTGCCAGCGTAGCCGTGAGGGAGACCGTCGCGGGAGTGGAATTGATCTGCGCCGCGCCCGTGCCGGTGCAAAGTGCAAGCGCCAGCGAAGCAAACGTGCCAGCCATCCAAGAGTGTTCAATTTTCATCATTCGCATTGCGTTCCTCTGTGTTTTGTCGTTTTGCGCTACCGAGAGCCGCAATGGATTTGTACTCATCTCACAGGGTTACCTCTGTGTTCGATATCCAACTTAGGAGGGACCCCACCGAACGGTTAGTCCGACCGGCAGTTACTAATTTCTCGGATTTTGGCAGCTTTTTCGACTAAGCCCTTTCATCTCATCACCGCCCATGAACGTGCCTTCATCTTGCCCCGGTTAACCAGCGGGTAAACAAAATGGCTGCCTTGCACCTGCCTGTGACCAAAAAATATTGCCCTTCTACATGACGCATGAAAAGATGCGGGTTGATGCCGGTCTGACAGTTCGCGCGGACCTCATCTGCGACACCCACGCCACAAACCCTCGCGCTGCCGGGCTTCTAGCGCTATCTTGGCGTAAGTCAACTTCTCTTGATCGAGGTTCTATTGAAGGCTGCTGATCTGATGCTGGCGGGTTTTTTGATGGGCGGTGCACTTGCCGCCTGTGCACAGGGTGTGCCGGAGACAACTGCGGATCAGGCTGCCGGCAAAGCGTGGTGGGCGCAGATCCAGGTGCTTGCAGCCGACAACATGAACGGGCGGCTCACCGGCACCGACGATTATCTTCGCGCCGCATCGTATGTGGTCGCACAGTACAAAGCGATGGGTCTGGAGCCAGCCGGAGTGGACGGGTTCTACCAGCCGGTGCACTTCGATGTGGCGAAGGTTACGGCCGAGCGATCGTCCCTCGCCCTCGTCGATGGTTGCAAGACTTGCCGATTCTACAACGAAAAGCCCCTCAAGCTTGGACAGGATGCGATCCTGTCCGCACGCGGAACCCAGCCGAAGACCGTTGATGCTCCGCTCGTCTTCATCGGTTACGGGTTGCATCTTCCGGAGGCGCACTACGACGACTTCGATTCGGCGGAGGTTCCCTGGTCTTCGCTCAAGGGAAAGATCGTCGTGATCATCAACGGGGGCCCGGCGGAACTGCCCGGCGCGTTGAAGTCCTTTGCGCGAACGGCACCGCTGGCCAAGGCACTTGAGGATGCCGGCGCAGTGGGCATCGTCTCCATCCCCACGCCGAAGTCGATGGACTTCGGCTGGGACCGCATCGCCTCGAGCGCATCGCAGCCCGGAATGCGTCTCGCTCCCACGCCTCAGGATGCAGAAATTGCAGCGCGCCACCCGGCGCTGGCCGAGCACCGCGGCACCATGTTTTCTGCGACCTTCAATCCCGCCGAAGCCGAAAAGTTGTTTGCCGGCTCTGGCCACACCTTCGCCGAGATGCTGGCGCTCGCGGACGCGCAGAAGCCCCTGCCCCGGTTTCCGTTGAAGCTTTCTCTCAAAGCAACCGTGGCCGTCGAAAAGACCCAGGTCGAGTCACCGAACATCGTGGCCAGGCTTGAAGGCTCGGACCCGAAGCTGAAGAACGAGTACGTGCTCATTTCAGCGCATCTCGATCACCTGGGCGTCGGCGCACCGATCGCCGGACGCACCATCTACAACGGGGCCATGGACGATGCTTCCGGTGTCGCTTCGGTGCTCGAGATCGCCAAACGCTTTGCGGGTGAGAAGGACCGGCCGAAGCGCTCGCTCCTGTTTGTCGTCTTCACCGCTGAAGAGAAAGGCCTGCTCGGCTCCAGATACTTTGCCGGTCACCCGACCGTGCCCGCTACAAGCATGGTTGCGGACTTGAACATGGATATGTTCATGCCGCTGTTCCCCTTGAAGAAGCTGCATGTTCAGGGACTCGCCGAATCAACCCTGGCAGAGGATGTGAAGGCGGTCGGCGCCGCGCACCACATCGAAATCGCACCGGACCCCGAACCCGATCGCAACTCCTTCGTGCGAACCGATCAGTACAGCTTCGTGCAGGCCGGCCTCCCCGCGCTCGCGATGAAGTTCGGCTGGCAGGCAGGTTCGCCAGAGTACAAACAGTGGCGCGCCTGGCTTGCCCAGCGCTATCACTCGACCGAGGACAACCTGTCGCAGCCGGTCGATACCGCGGCTGCCGCCCAGTTCGACAGCTTTCTCGGCGATGTCGCCAGGCGTGTGGCAGATACCCCCGAACGACCGCGTTACCTCGAGAGCAGCTTCTTCAAACGATTTGCGAAGTAAGCCCGGATCGCCTGGCGATGCGCAGCGATCACCCCACATCGTGGCGCCAATTCAGCGCCAGGACCTACTTGCAGTTATCCTTTACCAAATAGTTGAGGAGGCAGAATGAGACTTCGCACCGCGTCGTGGGTGATCTGCAGTTGCATGAGCGCGAGCGCGCTCGCACAGGCTCCCGCAACCTTTGATACCGAGTCCTTCGTCAAAACTCATTACGCAAAATCCGAATACCGCATCCCCATGCGCGACGGCGCGAAACTCTTCGTCTCGGTGTACGTGCCGGACCAGGGCGCGTTCAAAGACGGCGGCCCCTACCCCTTCCTGATGACGCGCACACCCTACAGCTGCGGGCCCTACGGCGAGGACAAGATGCCCTCACGACTCGGCGTCAGCCAGGAACTGCTGGAGAGCGGCTACATCTTCGTCTGCGGCGATGCCCGGGGACGCTACGAAAGCGAAGGCGTCTTCCAGGAGATGAACCCGCACCTCGACGACAAGAAGTCTCCCAGGGACGTCGACGAATCCACCGACATGTTCGACACCGTCGACTTCCTGCTCAAACACGTCGCCAACAACAACGGCAAGGTCGGCATCACCGGCATCAGCTACCCCGGCTTCTACACTTCGGCAAGCATCATCGACTCGCATCCCGCGATCAAAGCCGCCAGCCCCCAGGCGCCCATGACCGACCTCTTCTTCGGCGACGACGGCTACCACGGCGGCGGCTTCATGCTCAACGCCAACTACGGCTTCTACGTCAACTTCAAGCCGCTGAAGAATCCCCAGACTCCAAAGCCCAGCGTGCCCTTCGACTTCGGCAAGGCTGATGGCTACGACTTCTATCTGAAAGCCGGCAACACCGCTTCGCTCGGCGAAAATTTCCACGGAACCAACTTCCTCTTCCATGACCAGCTAGTCCACACCACCTATGACGACTACTGGCAGAAGCGCGACCTCAGCCGCCACATGAAGAACATCCACGCCGCCGTCATGACCGTCGGTGGATGGTTCGACGCCGAAGATCTCTCCGGCCCCTTCAAGACCTTTCACGCCATCGACCAGTTCAACCCAGGCGCAACCAACACGCTCGTCGTCGGTCCCTGGACCCACGGCGGCTGGTCCATCTGGGATGGCGACAAGCTCGGCGACGCCACCTTCAACCAGAAGACCGGCGTCTTCTTCCGCGCGTCCATCCAGTTCCCTTTCTTCGAAAAATATCTGAAGGGCCGCGACGAAGCCGCACTCCCGAAAGCCTATGTCTTCGAAACCGGGTCCAATGTCTGGAAGAAGTATGACGCCTGGCCCCCGAAGTCCGCGGTGGCGAAGATGCTCTACTTCCGCAAAGCCGGCGGCCTCAGCTTCGATGCGCCCACCGAGGCCAAAGCCTTCGACGACTACGTCAGCGACCCCGCGCACCCCGTCCCGTATATCTCCTATCCCGCCTCCCCCGGCATCGTCCCCCAGCGCTACATGACCGACGACCAGCGCTTCGCAGCCAAACGGCCCGACGTTCTCACCTACGAAACCGAGCCGCTCACCGAAGACATCACCATCGCCGGACCGGTCAAGCCGAAGCTCAAGATCGCCTCCACCGGAACCGACTCCGACTTCGTCGTCAAGCTGATCGATGTCTACCCTGAAGACTTCCCTGATCCGCCCAACCCCGAAGCCGCCATGGGCAAGCGCATCCTCGGCGCTGCGCCCGTCGTCATGGGTGGCCTGCAACAACTGGTGCGCGGCGAGCCGATGCGTGCCAAGTTCCGCGATAGCTGGGAGAAACCCACCGCCCTCGTCCCCGGCAGGATGACCGCCGTCAACGCCGACATGCCCGACGTCAACCACACCTTCCGCACCGGCCACCGCATCATGATCCAGGTCCAGAGCTCATGGTTCCCGCTCGTCGATCGCAATCCGCAGACGTTTACCGACATCCCCTTCGCCAAGCCGGAACAGTTCGTCAAAGCCACTGAAACCATCTACCGCCAGGCCGACGCACCCAGCGGGATCGAGGTGCTGGTCGTGCCGCAGAACTAAGAGCAACTACCACGGCGTCCTAACGCACGACCGGCGACACTTCGCGGGTTCAAAGCTTCGCGCACGAAACCTAAAACCGTCGCGGAGTCCTTCCCTCCAAAGCGGTCCACCCCGCGAAGTGGTCGCCGCACGCGATAAGAGCGCGGTGCTGTTGTTCTTACCCTCCGAACGGATGCTCCAGCGATTCACTCTGCGGCGTGAACATCACCCCGCCTTCAGCCGTCAGGTGCCAGTCGTCCTCCAGCCGCACCCCGAATTCGCCCGGCAGGTAGATCCCCGGCTCGTCCGAAAACGTCATCCCGACTTCGAGCGACTGGTTGTTGCCGCGGACGAGATACGGCCACTCATGCCCATCGAGCCCAATGCCGTGCCCCAGCCGGTGCGAGAAAGTCTTGTAGTCCGGCCCGAACCCCGCGTCTGTCACAACCTTGCGGGCGGCGTCATCCACCGCATGGCACGGCACTCCGGGCCTGGCCGCTGCCAGCGCCGCCGCCTGCGCCCGATGCACCACCTCAAACACACGCTTTTGTTTATCAGTCGGCTTGCCATAGACAAACGTCCGCGAGATATCTGACTGGTAGCCATGCACCGTGCATCCGTCGTCGATCAACACGATCTCCCCTTCGCGAATCGTCTGCGGCCTCGGGCTCCCATGCGGCAGCGCCGACCACTCACCCACCTGGCAGGACGCATCTCCCTGCACCCCGCATTGCTTGTAAGCCAAATCGATCAGCCCTGAAAACTGCTGATTGGTCGTGCCAGGCCCCGCGCTCTGATAGCAGGCCTTGTATACCGAAAGCGTAATCTCATTCGCCAACTGCATCAGCGCAAGCTCCGCCGGTGACTTGATCGCGCGGCATCCC
Source organism: uncultured Granulicella sp. (assembly GCA_965213805.1). GTDB lineage: Bacteria > Acidobacteriota > Terriglobia > Terriglobales > Acidobacteriaceae > Edaphobacter. The sequence goes on from CBDCAG010000002.1 coordinate 117,819, forward strand.
GCGGTCACCGGGATCGCCGAACTGATCTTGCGCGATGGGTCGGCAAGCTGAATGCGATTTGCGAACACAAACTGCACATGTTCATCGATCGCCAGAGTCCCGGCCGGCAGATGCTTCACCAGCAACGCATACGGATCCTCATCCTCGTTCCAGGTGTAAATCTTGGTCTGCTTCCCATCGGGAATCGCGCTGAGCTGCTCCGTCATGCGCGCCTCTTCGAACACCGGGCAGACGATATACGGTGCACCCGTCGCCGGCAAAATCCACGCAAACAGACGCTCCGACTGCCCCGTCCGGATCCCCGTGAAATAAACCAGCGACTGTCCTCCGGTAATCACCAGCGCGGCGATGCCCTGCTTCAGCATCAGCCCCCGTGCCTTGTCGGCCCTCTGCTGCCGCTCCTGCGGCGTGATCGGTTTGGCTTCCGCCAGCCGAGGCTTCAACGCCGCAATGGCAGGCGGCAACGGTGTGGAAGCTTCGTTCTGGGCAAGCAGCGGAAAGGCAAACGTGGCGGCGGCAGAGGTCGTGAGAAAGTCGCGGCGTGTGGGCATGTCTGCGTAGTGTAAGGCACGGTCTGCTCACGCGCCGCAGGAAACCAGCCCGGCCATCCGCACGGCCACTCAGCCGAGCAGCCGCCATGCCCGCAGCCGCCCAGCCGCCTCCATCGCCATGAAACAATAACGCCATGATTACGACTGTGCAGCAGCATGTCTCGCAGCAGCAGGGCGAACTGTCCGAAGCCGGCGCTACCTTCTCCTGGCTCTTCAGCGGCCTTACCCTCGCGACCAAGATGATCGAAGCGAAGATCCGCGCTGCCGGACTAAGCGACGTGCTCGGCGCCTACGGCAAAGAGAATGTTCAGGGCGAGCAGCAGCAGAAGCTCGACGTCTACGCCAACCAGGCACTGCTGCACTGCCTCGGCCTGCGCTCCTCCGTCGCCGCACTCGTCAGCGAAGAAGACGAAGGACCCATCACCTTCAACCGCAGCCTCGACACCGGCAAGTACATCATCATCTTCGACCCGCTCGATGGCTCATCCAACATCGACGTCAACGTGAATGTCGGAACCATCTTCTCCGTTCACAAGCGGCTGCCCCACGGAGAGCTGAACGACTCCATCCTGCAGCCGGGCACTCAGCAGATCGCCGCCGGCTATGTCGTCTACGGGCCCAGCACCGTGCTCGTCTACACCGCCGGCAGCGGTGTGCACGGCTTCACGCTCGATCCCACCATCGGCGCCTTCGTCCTCACCAGCGAGCATATGAAGATGCCGGATCACGGCCCCTACTACAGCGTCAACGAGGCGAACGTCGCCACCTGGCCCGCAGGCTACGAGAGCTACCTCGCGGAGCTGCGGGATACCGGCTACAGCTCCCGCTACATCGGCAGCCTGGTCGCGGATTTTCACCGCACCCTGCTCAAGGGCGGCGTCTTCCTCTACCCGCCCACCCGGAAGCAACCCGGCGGCAAGCTTCGCCTCCTCTACGAAGCGAATCCCCTGGCCTTCATCGCCGAGCAGGCAGGCGGTGCCGCATCGAGCGGCGCCGGTCGCATCCTCGAGATCGCTCCCGCGGGCATCCACCAGCGCACGCCCTTCATGGTTGGCAGCAGGCGCGAAATGCATCGCCTTGCGGAGGTGCTCGGTGCAATTTGACAGCGTCGTCACCGACATCCGGCTCGAGTCGCGCAACGGCCTTGCCGCTGTCTGGTGGATGTCCCTCGACACCACCCGATTTGCCGCCGGAGACCACGGCACCCTCGAGGCAGTCACCCGCAGCGGCACGCGCCTTTCGATCCCCGTTTCCAGCGTCGTCATCGACGAAGCCGGCGTCGTCTGGCATGTGGTCGAAAAGCCCCTTGCCGCCGGCACCGAGGTCCACGGCCTGGTCGCCTGATTCTGCCGTCCAGCGTCCGGAACGAAGCCGCGTCCGCCACCGTCCGGCACGACCCCAGTCGCCGCCGCCTTGCACTCGCCAGCCTGCGCCCGGCTGCTATAATTTGCTCTGGGGGTTGTAGCTCAGTTGGGAGAGCGCCTCGTTCGCAACGAGGAGGTCAGCGGTTCGATCCCGCTCAACTCCACCATCCTTTCAACTACATAGGCGGGAGGGGTAATACCCGATACCCGCTTTGTGTCGTAGTTTGTGTCGTAACCAGTATGGCTTCTTGCCAATCGCCGGTTTGACGCAGACTCAATCGTAGGGGCCTCCAACGCATTCCGTTTTGCCACCATTCGAGGATGCGAGTAGACGTTCATCATCTTCTTGGAGTCATGCCCCGCGATGTCTCGGATCGTTTGATCGCCAGCTTGCGACTCAGCTAGTTCGGTGATGGCCTGGTGCCGGAGGTCATGGAAGCGGTATCCGTGGAAGGGGCTTCGGACTTGCGAAATGTCTCCCTTACACCTTGCGCATATTCTGCCCGGGCTCTGGAGCAAACCGCACCCGCTGCAATCGATTGCGCGCGTCATGGTCCGCCACGAAGTACGCCAACTCTTCAGCGGCTTTTCAAAGTCAAAGTGGGCGTGTTCGCAGGCCGGGAAGATGAAGTGACGCGCCCGATCGCCTCCCAGAAGCTTCGCGCGATCCCGGAGTTCAACGATGACCTCCCACGCCACGGAGTTTATGGGTATTACGCGTTCGGCCGCTTTTGTCTTGCTCTTCACCACGGTCAACACTCGTTCTTCCATGTTGATGTCAAGTACACCAACCCCTACCGACGAACAAGGTTGTACAGCATTGGAAGGATAATGCAGCTGCATCATGCTGATCTACCGACTCGGGCTCTCACCCCGAAAGAATACGGTCAATTCAAGTGCTTTGCTAGGCTCACACCGCCAGTGACGTTAGAACTTGTCACTACGGTTGGAGCTCACTGGACCACGTTTATTTACTTCCTAGCCTTTCTAAAGGATGTAGAAGTCGCACCGCAACATCCGAGCATCGCCTTTCTACTAACGCATAGACAAGGGGCTTTTGAGTTTCACGATCTAAGGACTTCAAATCCACAAGAGAAGGTTGCTGAAGTTGATGAGGCCTTGTCTCAAAACAAGGATGACGTCTTATTTGTTCCGACTTAGGCCCATACGGTATGCGCAATGGGATACACGCTTACCAATCAACTTTGAGGATTCGAAAATTTTTAGGAGCGGAACGAATGTGGATCTTTTCTGACCTTGGATTCTACTCGGTCGTATGTGCAAGGAAGGCCGACGGCCTTACTCCCGACTACAAGACGGTCATGGTCAGGGCAAGGCTAGGGATCCATCTCGAAAACCTTAAGCAGGACTTCCCCGCGGAGATGGAAGGCACCTTAATCAAAGTGAGCGCAGGTACTGACTACCTCTACCGAATCATCCTCTCTAAGGCTACGTGGAGGAAGGTGCTCTCGAAGATGGCATCCAAAACAAGGTACTGCAACTTCAAAGGGGAGGTGGCACGCAATCGTGAGCACCTTCGTTCAGGGTACACGCATAGCATTCTTACGCCAACCGCGAACAATCTTGGGTGCCCAGATCAGAAACAGGGCCAGCCCGAATATCACGGTCCAGACAATCCAAACGACGCCAGCACGCAGGCCGTCCATGAAGATCAAGAAACGCATGCCTGATTATAAGAACGACACAGGGTCAGAGAATGTGAAACGGTGTTGTCGGCAGGTTCGCCCGTTCATGGAGCTTCGGAGCGTCTTTGCCATGGCCGCCCCAAACCGATCAGCGGTGAAGCTGTGACTTCTCCGTCTTCAGAAACTTCTTCGTGGCTTCGGCTGGAGTGTAAATGTCTCCGTCTACCAGGATGCGCCCTGTATAGCGACGGTTCGACCCGAACTCCCAAGCTACGTGATGCCCCTGGCTGGCGAATTTTGCCCACTTCGAAGTCTTGGCCGAGTTTTGCTCAAGCCAGAACGTGCCGCTCTCGTCGTTAGTGAACGACCTTAGGCCGTCGTGGCCTGTTCGGCCTGTCCATGTACTCATGTCCGAAAGGGTGGTAGCCATGTCAAATCGTACGCCGCAAGCATCGGCATTGAATAGATGTGACTTTCGCTTCCCTCCACGTGTTCCTGAAGGTCTCTTTCACGGGAGTCCAGTGTAGCTAGGCAAGATGCGCGTGAGCCGGCGCAAAACGGCGTTACCGGCAATGACGCCCGATTGACTCTTACCAGGAGCCGGGTTATGTGGCCATACCAAAAGGCAGCACCTCTAGTACGTCGTCGGCTAATGTGCCGAATGGCTGTGGCTAAGGGCTTGCGCTTTGCAAAAGTGATTCGGCTGAAGTGTGGCCACCAGAACGAACTGTTGACCCGCGGGTGCAAGCGCTTGCGTTAGAAGACCCCCCTAGTGGCTTCCTCCAATCCAAGAGTAGGCGCGATTCCGAAGGAAAAGGCAGTCAAGAGGACTCCCACTGCTATTTCATATGGAAGGCAGTGCTTCCTGATGCTCAACCGACGAAATGAACAGCCGGAAAAAAACTCTTGTAGTCACCTCCGTGGCGCACTCCGCGCGCGGTGGACCCGCGAGCCGGGATCGATGTTGCGCGCGCTCGCCGCGGTCGCGTATCGCAGGGGGAGTGCGGATGGCACCGACGCAGTAATTCCTGGGTTATGTACTCGGCAATCTAACAGGCGTCTTCTGTGGCCCGTTGGCCTTTGCATCGGAGCTCCGAAGCTAGCTGATCGACATCGTCGTTACCCGTAGAAACGGACCGCCGCAAGTAGAGTTTGCTGGCTTTCACCAAATGACGGGTCTGACGCCATCCGTCCATCCTCTACCCAAGCCCGATTAGTTGTCAGACATGAACCTTCCAAAACACCCCCGCGCTCGATCAAGACCAATTGGCTCACGCGTGTTCTACGGATGCCATCCGGCTTCCGCCGTTGCGAGATGGAATGTGTATGCCTTTCCCATCGCCCAGCTAGCCGTAGAGGCACTCAATCCTGGAGCCAAGAAGGCGTACTCGCCTGCCTGAAGGCTTGGTACAGTGATCTTGTAGGCGTGGTCGCCGATCTTCGTTTGGCCGAACCTGATTTCATCACGTGTCGATCCACCAGACGAATGAAAAACACCCCCGGTCACCCGCCGGAACTCGCGGCCATTTCTTCCTTTGTGCAGGTAGACAAGCTCAAAGTCAGTCCCATCAACGCCAGCAGGCGTCCTAATCAGAAACTCAAGATCTTCAATGCTCGTAGTACTGCCGGCGCCCTCGATATGACCGTTAATATCGCCTTTGACAACGCCCTCTGTGGCGACGTTTTTTAACACGCCACCCGACTTCCAGTTCACATGTTCCGCAGCGACTGGTACCCACTGCTTATTCTGCTTGAAGTAAACGCCTATATCGAGATCTCCGATAGTCACTTTAGGAGAAGCGCTCTCTGCGGCCTTCGAAATTATCTCGGACAACACTCGTTCTGAAGCCCCCGCCTGCTTAAGGGTCACGAGTGCTTCGGGTGATAAATCATACGTGCCGGGCTGACTATCAATCATTTGGAGAAGTAGGTACTCTCCGACTCTGCCTTTCGCCAGTGTTTCGATGGACGCGTTTGTGAGTGCCTGTTGCTGGCTGAGACCGACCCCGGTTATAGACATCCACAGCAGATATTTTCCAATCGGCTTTGACGCGTATTTCAGAAAAGGCGTAATCATGAGCGCGATCCTAACAAGCGAGGGAAAGCCCATCATCCGTCGAAAGTTGTACGTCGTCGCACTACCCGTCGTAGGTACTCCCGCTCAACCACTTGGCTTCTAAATTGAATCCCATCAAGAAAGCTCTCTTGCGCACATCTTAAACATTCCCGGTCACCCGTACGGAGCCGGAACAGACAGCGGTTATACCTTTCGGCGCCATGAGCCATCAAGGCGCCGCCCACTTCGACTGTCCTGAAAAGTATGACCCTAGCGTCCCCACGGCCAGCCCTCGCTTGCCACGTCTAGGCGGGCGGGCTATCGGCCCAGCGAGGGTAGCGCGAGTGCAAGCGATTGCGGAGATTTGGCCGCAAGGCGAATCCTGTCCTCATTCAAGGGACAGCGGTAACAGCTCCATAAGGTGCAGCCAAGGGATTGAGTGAAGGCCGGCCCTGTCCCTCGCGGGACATAGGTAGTGCAACGGCCTGCAAATTGAAATGTAGGGAGATCATCTGCAGAAGTAATCTGCTCATGAACAAGATTAACTTTGTTCTCAACGAATGAGGTTCCTTGTATTGAAAGAGAGAGGGAAATAACGGTCGCCCAATCTGATGCCTTCCAATGGAGCTGACGGATTCAAGATCACAACATCGGGGAAAAGTCGGTTAGCTTCATAAAGGTGTGCTCTTGGGTAGCGACAAAGACTCCGCTCTTTTCAGTCTCGCGTCGTAGAGCAATCCACTCCGGATCTGCTGAGAACTTCGCCCAACTGGCAGTTGCGGCTTCTCGGCTGTGGTGCCGGAGGATGTATATGAGGGTTCCGCCTCCACACGGCAGGAGAGCAGGCCCGTCGACAGCAACCCAGTACGCTACCGGCTGCATGCCCATCCGCTTGAAGATTGCGGTCTCCCGGCTACGGAAGCGGTCGAGGATCTTGGGCTGTGTGCCAGGGTTGAGATGGTAGACACGCAGCTCGTAGACGGTGGCGGGACCGATGCCGCCGTCGGGTGCGTTCTCCTGCGCCTGCAACGAGTGACTTGGAAGAAGCGGAGATAGAGCCGCCAAGCCCATACATTTGATGATGTTGCGACGATCGTTTCGCTTCATGGGAGTTCTCCTGTGCACTTCCTAAGCGATTCTATTAAACTTGCTAAGGTTGCCGGAAAGATCGGCAAGTCGGGTTCCTAATGCATGTCTGTGGCTGTGCGTACACCGGATGCGCCTGAAGCTTGATGCCTCGTCATGAGGACTCGACCATTCGAGATGGGTATCAGGTCAAGCCGGCATGGGCTCGGTGCAAGGTGAAAGGCCTCTAATTTGCCTGCCATCCGAGCAGCCTCTACCGAAGTAGCATTGCGGGGTAAGGGATAGTGACTTAGTCTGTGCGGACTAAAGATTTTTCCGGGGTGAACAGCGTTGAAAGCATCACGACTCCTCAGCTGTTGTATCTTGACGTGCACGTACGTGGTCTGGGCTCAGCAAACGGAACTCACGCGAAGAGAACCGTCATCAAGCAAGCCCGCGCTCGCACCTCCGCCAACGCCTCTCGTCCTCCCCACCGCATTCGAATCGGCACGTATCGCAAATGCAAACGGGACCTACCAGGCAGTGCGACAGCGCTCGGTGAATGGAGCGGCGTTTGAGGTGAAAGACCTTCTCATCAAGCGTGATGTCGGAGAGTTTCTGCTGAAGAGTGGCACGGTCTACCTCTACGGTGACGTAGCAGGTATGTCGACCGGTGCCGTTTTCGTTGGCGATGGCGCGCTGCATGTGGTGCCGCCCGATGCGATAGAACGCAAACAACTGAAGGCCGTGATGAAGACCGAGGTTCTGGACCAGAGATTCACCTCAGCGGTCTTCGCGTTTACGGATGGAACTGCCGCGGAGCTGAAGAAGGGTGCAGGTGCAGCCGCGACATCAACCGTCTCCGCGATGGGCCCGGCGCAGGATGCACAAAATCTGTTCCGCAAGGTGCTGCGCTATGACCTTGAAGCACGCCTGCTTGAAGATGCATCGACACCGAATGCGGGTGGCTTCTTTTTGGCTGAGGTCAAAGGACCCCTTTTTTCTAAACGGCTGATCTATGTTCTCGACCCACATGGGGCCATTGCGGTGGCGCCTGAAGAGGTCGCGCTGCTGACGTCCGCAGACGAAAGCTTCGATGTGACGATGGGCTTTCGGTCGGCCGCGCAACGCAAAATGGCGCGACCAGAGCAAAATGGCGCCTTTCGCATTCCGCAGCAGACGATTGACGCAACGATTGAGAAGAATGGCAAGCTGACAGCGACCGCCGTGACACAGATCGAGGCGAGGCAGGGCGGAGTCAAAGTGCTGCCGCTTCAGATGTTTCCCACACTCAGGGTGAGCGGGGTGTGGGGACCGAACGGGGAGGCCCTTGACTTCATCCAGGAGGATAAGGATCGTGATGCCGGCTTTGCTGTCGTCTTGAATAAGCCACTCGCCAACGGTCAAGTCACCCGGATTACAACCAGATACAGCGGCAAGGGTGCAGTGACCGATGAAGGAAACGGCAACTACTTCCTGGTGGCCCGAGACAGCTGGTATCCAAATATGCGAGGAACATTCGGCAACTACGCGTTCTACACCATGACATTCCATACGCCGAAGCTGGTGCAGGTTGTGGGAACGGGTAACCGCGTGAAGGAGGATGAGGACGGCAAGGTGCGGACGAGCGTGTGGCAGAGTCTGACACCGATGCCGGTGGCGGGCTTCAACCTGGGAGAGTTCAAGTCGGACATTAGCGAACGCAACAAGGATGTTCAGGTGGTGAGCTATGCAAACAAGGAACTGGCCGAACAATATGCCGGCATCGTTAGGTCCGGAATGGCAGTTGGCAACCTAAATACGGTCGGAATGTTGAAACGAGCGACGTCTGAAGGCGACGCTGCTGTGCAGATCTACAGCGACTACTTCGGCCCGCTTCCGTACGATCACGTCTCTCTGACGCAGCAGACGGCGTGCAACTATGGCCAGAGCTGGCCCACACTGGTCTACCTGCCAATCTGCTACTTCTGGGATTCGACGATTCAGCATCAGATCGGGGTCCTCGATGGCGACCCGACCTACTGGAAGGTGGTCACGGCACACGAGGTGGCGCACCAGTGGTGGGGTCAGACGGTTGGGTTTGGGAGCTATCGCGATCAATGGATGAGCGAGGGCTTTGCAAACTTCTCAGCCGGCGTCTTCCTCAGGGAAACGAATAAGGATGTGAAGGAGTACCGGGACTTCTATGCCTTGCTGCGGAAGCGGCTACTCGAAAAGAACGAGTTTGGAATCCGACCGGTCGATGTGGGTTCGGTTGTGATGGGAACGCGGGTGAACACGTCACGAACCGGTGGCGGAGTGTACCAGTCGCTGGTCTACAATAAGGGCGCGTATATTCTGCACATGCTCGAGATGATGTATTGGTCGCCAAACGGTCAGGATGCTTCCTTCAAGAAGGCGATGCACGACCTCGTGAACATTTACACAAACCACGCAGCAACGACGGAGGACTTCAAACTTGTCATGGAGAAGCATCTGCCGCCGTGGGCAGACGTGACCAAGAATCATAGACTCGACTGGTTCTTCAACGCGTACGTCTACGGAACCGAGATTCCGAAATACACCGTCACGTCGAACTTCACCAAGGAAGGCGACGAGGCTACGGTCCATTTTGTCGTGACGCAAAGTGGAGTGTCCGATGACTTCCTGATGCTTGTACCCCTATACCTGGAGTTCGACGGTAAGAAGTACTCCTTCTTTGGGCGAACGGCCATGAAAGGTAACAGCACGGTAGACCGGACGATCAAATTGGGAAAAGTGAAGGACCTGCCAAAAGGGATAGTAGTCGCTTACAACTATGACCTGCTGAGCGACTAATGGCGAAGCCGGACTCGATGCCCAGAAGTAGGTGCGTCTTCAGCTTCATCCAACGCCAGTACTCGCGCAGGGTCGCCAACAGCTTCGGGCTCAACGGAACATCACGGTCGCGCCCACCCTTGCCTTGCACGATGCGCACCATCATCCGTTGGCTATCGATGTCGGCGAGCTTGAGCCGGCACAGATTGGCCCGGCGGACGCCGGTCGCATAGAGCGTCATCAACATCGCACGATGCATCAGGTTGCCACTTGCGTCGATCAGCCGGGCGACCTCTTCCTAGCCGAGCACCGTCGGCATACGCCTGGAAGGCTTCGGAAACGGGACCGCATCGGGCAGCTAAGGCCGGCGTAGCGTCTTGACGAACAGCAAGCGCAGCGCAGCCCGTCTGCCCATCGATCGTCCGCGCCGAAGCTTGCGGTCGCGAAACGGATGGATCTGGTGCCCGCGGACGTGCTTAGTCCAAGTTGTTCGGGAGAACGACGGAAGTGCCAGGCAAAATCCTCCACCACGTGCAGGTAAGATCGTATGGTCTCCGGAGAGTAATTACCACGCTAAAGCTCATCGAGCATCAACTGGCGAAGATGGGTCACCGGGGAATCCTCCTTGTGATCCAAGCGCTAAACCCAGCCGCCGCCCAGACCGCCACCACCCCAGCATCCGCCGCGCCAGCGGCTTAGCTCAAATGAGGTTACCGGCACAACAAAAAGTCCGGCCACAGCAATCGCGTCAGTCGATCGCGGCGCCGAAACGCTACGAAAACAGTCTGTGCCACATCAAGGCGGTCAGACGGAGCTGGAACGGTCTGTCTGAACCGTCGGCCGGTGCAAGCGCTTGCGGCAAAACTCAAGCGGGAGCGGCCATCTAGGCGGAAGGGGGACCAACCGGTTTGCACCAGGGCCTCCGGTTCCTTCCCCAAAGATAAAAGGCGATCTTGGAAGGACGGGGTTCGCGATAGAGTAGGGAGAACTCATGAGAATCTTGCTTGCTTCTGCCCTGCTGTTTGCCTCCTCATACGCGTCGGCTCAGAGGATCGAGGTCGACATTCCCTCCAAAACGCCCCTGCATGGTCATCTCATCGTCGTCTTCAGCAAAAGCGATAAGAGCGAGCCGCGGACGCAGATGAATGAGCAGTACCAGTCGGCGCAGGGCTTCGGGGTCGATGCCGATTTGGATGGTGGGCCGGCAGCGAGCACCATCGTCGTCGACTCAAAGACCTTTGGGTATCCTCTGCGTTCGCTGGCTGACCTGTCCGCTGGCGAGTACTTCGTGCAGGGTGTCTTCAATGGGTATGAGGAGTACCACCTCGCCTCGGGAAAAAGCGTCTGGCTGGCGCCCGACAAGGGTGAAGGGCAGAAATGGTATGCCAAGCCCGGCAATCGCTTCTCAAAGCCCCTCAAGGTGCGCTTCGACCCCAAGGCAAAAGATATGCTGAAGCTTACGCTCGATCAAGTGATACCGGAAGTTAGGGGCACAGCGCAGGATCCAGAGGTCATCGCGCAACATGCGCCCGAGGCCAAGTGGTTGAAGTACATGCGCTTCAAGAGCGAGAAGCTCACCGCCTTCTGGGGTCGCGACACGTATCTGGGCGCCTGGGTGCTCCTGCCGGATGGCTTTGCCGAGCATCCGGATGCGCACTATCCGCTCGTGGTGTGGCAGGACCATTACTCGGCCGGGTTGCGGCCGGCCTTCACGGCGTCGAGTCCTGGTCAGCCGCCCGCGCGCGGCCACAGATTTTTTGAGGACTGGACTCAGGGCCGCGTGCCCCGCGTGATCGTCCTCTTCGTTCAGAATGCTAATCCGTACTACGACGACAGCTATGTCGTCGACTCGGCCAACGTTGGCCCTTACGGCTCAGCCATCAATGAGGAGTTGATCCCGGCGATCGAGAAGAAGTACCGCGGCATCGGCGCGGGCTGGGCGCGCGCCACCATGGGCGGATCGACCGGCGGCTGGGAGTCTTTAGCCACGCAGATCTTCTATCCCGACAGCTATAACGGCACCTGGAGCGCGTGCCCAGATCCGGTCGACTTTCACGCTTATCAAAACATCAACCTGTACGACGACAGCAACGGCTTCGTCCGCAAAGGCGACTTCGGTTCGATCCCGATTGCAGCCGACCGCGAACCCGACGGCTCCATCCTCGCCAATACCGGCGATGAGTTCGCCTTCGAAGAGGTGCTCGGCACCCACGGTCGTTCGACCGAGCAGTGGATGATCTGGCAAGCTGTCTTCTCGCCGCAGGCTGCCGATGGTTATCCCGAGCCGGTGCTTGATCCCATCACTGGCGTCATCGACAAGAGAGTAGTCCAGTACTGGCACGATCACTATGACCTTGCCGCCATCCTCAAGCGCGACTGGTCCACCTTGGGTCCCAAGCTCGAAGGCAAGATCCACATACAGGTCGGCGACGGCGACACCTACTTCCTCAACAACGCAGTCCACCTACTGGACAAGCAACTCCAAGCCACCACCAGCCCCCACAGCGATGCGCAGTTCCAGTATGGCCCTGGAATGCCACACTGCTACACCGGCGGCCCACCCGAGTACACCATGCAGCAGAACAACGCCAACTGGCCCCAGCGCGTCATCACCTTGATGACGGAGCACATGGTCAAGACGGCGCCCGCGGGGGCCGACTTGAAGAGTTGGGCTTACTGAAGATTGGGCGTGCGCGCGCAGGCCAGAGCCGCGAGCAGGAAAAGCAGGAGCGTGAGCGTAGTACAGCTGAGGGACATCTCCAGAAGTTACAAGTCGATTCCCCCGGTACCCGGGCAACAACGCGGAGCCGGCCACTCCAATTTGCGTTTACTAGTATGCCGTGTAGTTGCGTCCGAAGGCTGTCGCTCATCGCAAGGTGGGTGGGCACCACAGCGCTCTGGATACCAGCGTGACGGCCTCCGGGTGCAAGCGCTTGCGGCACTGGGATAGTCCGAGCACCCCGCCCGCCCTTGCCAAGCTTGTATGCGGAAGAAACCCGAAGGGCCGCCGAGGCCAGATGCAGGCCATACGGCAGCCTATAAGCTCGGCACGAAGCGCTCGATAGGAGATGATGGCGATTCTTCACCTTTTGACGCCTCTCTGCTCTAGTAACAGTCCCGGATGCGCCGGGTGTTTGAAACGTTTTTGCCGAAACTCTTGTTTGGGGGCTCGTTCCCATACTCGGGTGGATGAGCGCATCGGCGATTTCGCGCCAGTTGAAGTCTGTAAAGGGGCACCACCTGCAATAGCCGACAGCGACCTGTCGTTCTTTCGCAAACAAACGGCGTTTCAGACGGCCATAAATTGCGCCGTCACTCTAAGGCGCACTTCTATAGGCCTGCACCTCTGAAGCTAGTAATTCTAGGCTGCCTTCCAAAGACGTAAAGTCCCCAACCGGATACTCCAGCACGTGTATATTGTTGGTTTTCTTCAGAGCCGCCACCTCGGAGTGATGCCTGCCCGAGCCGATCACCGCGTAAAGATGATTTGTGCTTGGTGCAGCGATCTGGGCGTTCTCTAGAATCAACTGCACATCCGGATCTGACAGCCCTGCACCGAGAAAAAGAATTGTGTTTGTTAAAAATATCGCATCCAGAATTGAATAGAACGAACTCCACTTGCGTCGGGCCTCGAAGTAGTCTGAGCGACTAAGAACGATCTGATCGGGGTCCGTCACGCATCCGTGCATTTTCAAAATGACGCGCTTATCCGAACGTATGTTATTAAGTGCGTGGCTTTGATAGTACGTACATACGTTGTGGCTAATATCGCCAGAGTATTGCTTGCAAAAATCTTCGAAGATAGTGTCGTAGTTTGGGCTGATGACTATCTTCGCGTCGAGCGAGTAAATCAACTCATGAAGTTTAGAAGGCTTGTATTTCGGAAGTACAAATGTGCGGTCAATGAATGCACTGAATTCGGCGGCTAAGGATCCGTCGCGAATGACCTGTGCCGCCTCCAAAAATTTGTCTTTCTCCAAGAGAGATGCGACCTCATCCTTATCCCCAGGATTACTAAGCAGCGAAGACGACATGGCTTCTAACAGGACGTGCCAAGTTGGTAGCTTTGCGGTACCTACAGTGGGAGACGCGCCGGCGGAAGCGCCAGAGCCCATGAAAATGACGCATTGCCTCTCAGCGATCTCGGTGGCAAGCGAGGGCGGCCAAGTAATCATGTGTTGGCTCCGAAGTCGATTCCCACATTCTGAGCCAACCTCTCCGCGAAAGTTTTGTATATGCTTGCACAATCTTCCGCCTGCTTAAATTGCGATCCCACCATCCCGTCCGTAGCCTGTAGCCTGTTCAAGGGCGCGTTTGCCAATTGTGCTAGTGGTATGAGGCTATACATGTTAGGTACGTCACCGAGTTTGGCGCTTTCGGCGGTGAGGCCGTCTACGAGATAAGAGGCTAAGGACTTCGCTATTTCAGCGGGCACATGCTGAATCACCTTCTCGAAAGTAGCGGTGGGTCGTCTGACACCGGCCTTTGACTTCGCGATGTATTGTTGAAGTGTGTAACCAGCATAGCCATTCTTGATACGAAGATGTTTATCGATCCCGTGAGAATCGAGCTTGCCTGGGGTCCTCTTATCACAGAGTTCAACGCCACTGTCGTATAGAGAAATCCAGTCCTGCAGCCAATCGCCAATATTCCGTACTCCGATCAGACTGAACACATCAGCACCGAGAGGAGTAACGAAGTAGTCGCAAGCTAACATGAAGCTTCGGTTGATAGGGCCCAAACTGGGGCCTATATCGATAAATGCGACGTCATAATCGCTGGCCCAGGCAGAGCATAGAGTTCTTCCCCAATTCATTTTGCGAAAGCCACCGATATCGCCGCTGAGCGTCTCCTGCCAAGCCTGAATCAGTTTGTCATCGGTGAGCGAGAACTTCGGGTGTCCAGGGAGAAGTGATACCCCAAACCTATTCGAGGATGCAGCCAGAGGAACAACACTGGTCAAAATCAACGAATCGCCGTCTTGGAGCGGCGAGACAACATCCAAGAGAGTTTGTGATTTCGGCGTCGTTCCGTCCTCCGGCCAATAGAGGCCAAGAACCTCAGCGTCCCCGAGTATTAATTGCGTCGCGTTGCATTGGGGATCTCCGTCAATAACGATCACACGTTGGCCTGCAGCGGCAAACTGCGCTGCGATGTTGCCGGTCAAAGTGTCTTTCCAACGCCACCCTTATTGTTAAAAAAACATATCTTTTCATACGGTTACCTGCTCGCTCGATGCGAGAAGCGCTCCTGTGACAACTTCATGACTCAGCGTACCACCCATAATCGGCGTGATTGCTAACGAATCAACGGCGACTGAAAACATCTCAGGTAGTGATTACAGTCACTATGGAGTGACCGGCGCCGATGCGCCGACCGTGGGTTAGGCTGGAGCGTCCGAAGGACGGACAGTTTAGAGCCACAAGCGGAAGGGAGCCGGTCATGAAGGAGAAGGTACGACTTCTAGGTTTGGATGTCCATGCCGAGACGATCGCCGTTGCGGTCGCGGAGCCGGAAGGTGAAGTGCGGAGCCTTGGAACGATTCCGAACCGCGCGGAGTCTATTCGCAAGTTGATCAAGAAGCTTGGTCCGGCAGCCAAGCTGAGAGCCTGTTATGAAGCCGGACCGACGGGGTACGTCGTGTACTGGCAGCTCGCGGAACTGGGCGTCGAGTGCGAAGTTGTGGCACCCACGCTGGTACCAGTCAAGGCTGGCGATCGAGTGAAGACGGATCGGCGGGATGCTGAGAAGCTGGCACGTTGCTATCGGTCCGGGGATCTGACGCCGGTGTGGGTTCCGGATGAGGGTTCGGAAGCGTTACGCGATCTGGTGCGAGCCCGCGAAGCAGCCAAGCAGGATCAGACCCGAGCGCGGCATCGCTTGAGCAAGTTCCTTCTGCGCTCCGGTCAGCGTCCACCGACCGGAGTAAGGCCTTGGACTCGACCTTATTTGATCTGGGTCGCGCAGCTGCGTTTCGCCCAGATTGCGCAAGAGTCCACGCGCCAGGATTATCTGCACGAGGTCGAGCACATGCGGGAGCGGGTCGCACGCCTGGAACAGGCCATCATGGAAGCGGTGAAGCTGGCATCGCCCGCGCTGCAACAAGTCATCAACGATCTACAGGCACTGCGAGGTATCGCAGATATCTCGGCTGTGACCATTGCGAGCGAGTTGGGCCAGGTATCTCGCTTCGAGAGTGCTCGGCAACTCATGGGTTACTGCGGCGTTGTACCAAGTGAGGATTCGAGTGGTAAGCGAACGAGACGCGGAGGCATCACCAAGACTGGCAACGCGCACCTGCGACGCATCGTTGTCGAAGCCGCATGGAGCTATCGTCGTCCGCCAGGTATCTGGTACGGTCTGCGAAGACGACAGGAGAGCATCTCGGAAGAGACTAAGGAGATTGCAGGGAAGGCGCAACACAGGCTGCACAAGCGATATGTGAAGCTGGGCGCAGCCGGCAAGGACCAGAGGAAGATCGTCACAGCTGTAGCTCGAGAGCTGCTGGGCTTTATCTGGGCTATTGGAACCAGAGCAGAGACTGTCTCCAGGCAGCACGTTGCAGTCTGACAACAACGCAAAACAAAACCTCCTAAGAAGGAAAAGATAAGAACTCCCTCGATGAACGCTGACATATATCTCGAACACAGAGCCAGCAGCAGCCAGGGCAAGCACGAAGGAGAACCCTCGCTCGGCCTATGCGACAGGCTCAACCGGACTCGCGATAACAGTCAGAGGCAGCTCCCGACGGATCATGATTATGCGGTTTCGACCCGCGAATATCAGACTGATCAATCGTCGCTCACAACTGCTCCGACTGCTGCTCGCTCTGTCTTCGGGAAAGGACAAAAGCACCGACAACGACAAGAACAACCCCACAGTTGTGCGGAGTTGACACGGTCACTCCATATCAGGCCTAGTCACTCATCGAGGGTCTTCCGGCCCTAACTGAAGCCGCCCCTGCGTCCAGGAATCTCGCCAACCGCGCAATTGCCGACCGCGAAGAACTTGAGCGAAGCCAACACGCAGACGGGACAGTAACCTAGATTTCAATGATCATACTTGGCCAGGTTGTGTCCATCAGTCGCTACCCGGTTAAGAGCATGTCGGGTGAAGTTCTTGCAAGAGCCTATCTGGCCCCGTATGGACTTGAGCACGATCGACTGTATGCGTTCGAAAGTTCGAGCGCTCCGCCGGGTATGCTTCGTCTTACAGCTCGTGAGCGGCGGCAGATGCTTCTATATCGTCCGCATATACGCTCAGATGAAGGAGTTGAGGTGCTGACCCCAGACGGGGAACGACACCCAGTCGACTCGGCGGCCCTACTTCACTACTTGCAAGCGCATCTTCTCGACGCAGGCAGCCTCTCCCTTACGAAGAGCCTGGCGCCACAAACTGACGTGCGTCCCTTGTCCTTGCTGTCACAGCCGACAGTGACTGAGCTCTCGGAAGAGTTTGGCATGCCCTTAGGGGACCGACGGTTTCGACCGAATCTACTGATCAATCTTGCGGGCGGGGCGTTTGCCGAAGATGCACTTGCGGGACAACGGGTGCGGATCGGACGCGAGGCAGAGCTCCTGATCCGCGAACGTATCCCGCGCTGTCGCTTCGTCACCTACGATCCGGACTCGCCCCTTGATGAAGAACCCTTGTTTTCCTTGATGAAGCTTCTCGACAGGCGACACGAAGGACGCGCGGGAGTTTATGCGTCCGTGATAACGCCTGGGTGGATCGAGGCCGGGGACGACGTGTGGGAATAATAAGAAGCACCTGGAGGACGACATTGGCGAATGGCGCTCCCAGCGCTTCAGACTTGATGGAGACCGGGACGTTGGACGGAAGCGACGGTCCGATTTTGACTATGCGGTCTGTGCGCCCCGTCCTGTCGAGGAACTTGGCGCGGCGTCGTGGTGGTTTCGTGGAGCCTCACACGCACCCCCACGTCTTCTACCAAGGAGCCGGGAGAATGACGCTCCTCAAAATTGGTTCTGGTGCAAGCGATTGCGCAAGCGGTTACGGAGAGCGCCACCCGCCCTCCGGAGATTTGGACGAAGAGACCTGCAGCGCTGAAGCCTTTCGAGTTTGAACAGTGGGGAATGCGATCATTTTCGCGCTAATTGGGCTATTGTTGGGAGAGGCCGGCGGCGGTGGGGAACCTGCCGGCATAATTGTTGTCTAGGACGGGAGAGAGGCAAAGGGCTGTGGCGCTGCCGCGGACGGCTTCGGAGACCGACGCAGCTTCCTCGGCCGTGAGGGCTCGGTTGAGGAGCGGAATGCGCAGGAGCACGGCCGCTATGCGAACTTGGTAACCGCACTTTCACCCGTAGGCCTCGGGAGTATTAACCATTGGACTATTAATTAGACACCTGTGACGCTCTAAGAGCCTCGTAGAGCTGCGCTGGGCCCATCAGCACGTCTTTCAGGCCACTGCGGACGTGCTCCGACTCCAGAGCCTCCTTGCTGAGGGTCGACATTGCCTCTGACGAGTCCATGATGGCATTGAGCAACTCGTGGGTAAGGTCCGGGGAAGTTGCGACTTGTTCCTTACTATTGTTCGCAGCCTGCTGGCGTAGTACCTCCGACTCCATCAATTTGCCCTTGATGACGTTGTTTACGTATACCAGGCGATCGCCCTCCGTGGTATCCGCGCCGAAGAGGTCATTCACCGTAGCGATGATCTCGGACAGGCGCTCCTTCTCCTTCTCCTGCACTGAGCCCGAACCGGCATCTGTGAGCGGCTTCAGGAGCGGGGACTCGCCCTCACCTAGCGGCAACCCCTGCGTCCCTCGGTTACGCAGCGTGTGGTGGGTAAGCACCACCTTAGACAGGTCGACGCCCTGGCGGTCGCGGCCAAACTCCAGCAACGGGATGAGCCTCTTATAGAAAATGGCTCGCTTTTCCAGTGCGGTGTTCCCGTAGTCAAAGATCTGCGCAAGGAACGTGTAAGCATGTCCGAAGCTAATCATGTCCCTCTTGAAGAGGTGCAACACCTCCATTTCGGCATGCGCATCCTCGGCGGTAGCGTCATTGCCCGCTGCCCTGGCGGCGGTCCAGCGAGTATTGGCAGCCTTGAACTGGACCATGAGACGATTGGCCACGGGTTCCACGGCAAACCACAAGTCGCTCTGCTTAGAGGCAGGATTTAGGTCAGCAGCTGCGACGCGATCCACTTCAAAGTCGTCATAGTGACCGGCAGCATCCAGCTTGGCTCTCAGGTTGTAGACAAGATTTGGGTCCGTCACATCTTCAAGCGTTGCGGTCTCGTAGTAGGTCTTGAACGCGGCAAGAACGTCTCCAGCCTCGTTAACGAAGTCCAGCGCATATGTAGTGTCCTTTTCCCCAAACTTTCCGGAATACGCCCGGTTCAGTCGCGAGAGTGTCTGCACCGCCTGAATACCACCCAGCCGCTTGTCGACGTACATCCCGCATAGCAGCGGCTGGTCGAAGCCGGTCTGGAACTTGTTAGCGACCAGCAGAATCTGGAACTCGTCCGTGTCGAGCGCCTTTGCGATATCCCGTCCCCGCAGGTTGCCGAGAGCGTATAAGCCGGGATGCTGACGCGAGGACGTCTCCCGGGCGCTTCTGACTTCACAGGAATCAGGGAAGGATGGTGGAGTTGAGCGGGATCGAACCGCTGACCTCCTCGTTGCGAATTCAGTCACCTGAGTTTGGGGACGTTACACCGGGTGATGCGGAGTGATACCTAAGTGGCTCTCCTAGCAACAGTTTACCGCCATCATCCCTCGTTTGATTGAGCTGCAGTGATATGGAAATTTATGGTGAAATACATGCCAATCTTGAAGGGTTACGACACAAACTACGACACAGAAGTGAGGTGCCAAACTTCATGGCGATCTGCTTTGCTCAGGAACAGTCGCCGTGCGCATTCGACAGACAGAATTGAGAAGCTTGCGCGGTTAGTCTGACCAGGATATTGACCGTCCATCTGGGAAGGCGAAGCGAGAACCACAGCTGAGAACGATCTCACTTGCTGGGCCGCGCAAAGTCGGGAACAAGGTCGCGCGCTGTTGCCACTCGCTTCGCCTTTACGTGGCGTTGAAGGACCTCCTCTGGTGACGTGGTGAGGTAAAGTTTCCGACTGACCTCGGCCCATTCCTCAAGCGTCAGCGGCCGACGGTGCCGGACATTCGGATGCTCGACATTCTCATAGGGCTCGTAAGGCTCCAACTCACGCGCCGTCAACAGAATGAAGTTCAGCGCGATCGTTTGGCGGTCGTCGATCATCTGAAGCTCTTCTTTGCTGAAAGCGACACCAGCCTTAGCCAGCAAAATAAAAACCTTGATGCCCGTGTTCTTGAACTTTCGGGCGACGGCGAGTAACTTGTCGAATTGTTCAGCCGTGATCTGCATATTTGTTTTGCATTCGCCGATGAGAACCTGCGGAACTTTGTCGTAATTCTCGGCAATGACCACGAAATCAGTCTCCGCGGGCTTCGGGAGGCCCAGCCATGAAAGATCGGTGCCGGTAAGCCAGATCATTCCGTGATGAAGAATGCGCAACGTTTGCATAAGCGCCAGCGTTACCGGTATGGCTCCCTCATGATCTTGCGATCGTGCGAAGACGCCTGAGACGCGATACTGCCACGCGCCGTCCCGTAGTTGTGAGGCGCAATCGAACAGGAAACCACAATAAGCGCAGGCGACTTTTTCATCCAAGTTGCTCAGGGAATGCCAGTCCGTTAACAGGCAATTCGTGCATTCTAGTTCGATCCCGGGCCGAAAGACCTCCTTCTTGACTAGGTGAAGGAACACGCCTTGCGGCGTGAGGTCCTCGCGATGAGGACGCGGCTCGATGAAGAGTTGTTTATAGCGGGTAAAGTTGGCACCAATCCGAGCCGATGCTTGGCTGTGTGAGAAGTGCTTCGTCGGTGTGAATACATGCAGCAGGTCGCGAACGCCTGCAATCTTAAACGCACGGCAATTGTCGATGCCTCCCATCTGCTGGATCACACGCAACGCAACCTTGCCGGCATTGCTTTGCTTAGTTTCGATTCCCGCGAGACCAAACACTTTGGCGGCGAGCATAAACGGCGGTATTCCCCTCAGGCGAAGATTACTTTCATCCAAGCGAATCACGATGCCGAGACCCTCGTCTTCGATTCGCGCCTTCGAGTAGTCGAAGTGGGCTTCCCGACCATAAAATTCATTCAGTTGAGGAAGATCTGGACAGCGAAACGTGCCGACGGCATGATTTGGATCGATCAGTGGGCTCACTGTCAGCACTGTGTGCTCATGCGAGTTTGAACTGTCTTGGAAAGGCTTCGGAGGCAACGAAAATGTAACTGACATTCTTCCATGCTCTTCGTCTATCGTACCGAGCGTAGACTGCGGCTGGAAGTGGACCTTCGACGCCTTCAAGTTTTGCCCGTCCCAGATCGTCTCTGAAAGATCGTTCCTGTCCCACTCTTCGTCGAACTGCTGACCGATTTTGGCCTAGTCGATCGTGTCGCTGCGCTCGCTCCAGACGGCCGGCGGGTTCGCCGGGAAAGATGACTGAGCGTTGTGATTCGATCTAAGGCTTTCCATCCATGCCTTTGCACCTGGCACTAGCTCATCACAACCCTCACGTGCCACAAAGATGACCTCAACGCCGGTAGCGCGCAGGTTCCAGAATGTGTTGAGGTCACAGAACTGCGAAGGATCCCCGATGAAAAGTCCTGGCGCACGCCACCCCCCGGAACCACCTTTGTATGCGAGAAGATCCTGTTCCGTAACGTTGAGCGG
This sequence comes from uncultured Granulicella sp., assembly GCA_965213805.1. Lineage (GTDB taxonomy): Bacteria > Acidobacteriota > Terriglobia > Terriglobales > Acidobacteriaceae > Edaphobacter. Next base: position 139,042 of record CBDCAG010000002.1, read on the forward strand.
AGAAAGTCTCTACCAATAATCCGCGAACATGCCGTTGATCGGTAAAAACTCGGCACCGATTAGACCGTCCGCCATTGCGCCATAGTCGACCTGTCCCTGCTCCTTTGGCAGATAATCACCCATCGTGCACAGAAGATCATCGTCGATGGGCTCGGCACTTGGCGAGAAACGCGATAACAGGTTTGGGAATACGTGAGCGCCGCCCCACCCGGTCTCCGCTTTCGCTTTTCTTTCCTCGGCGATTGCTTGCATCGGATGATAAACGTCGAGAAAGGCTGGCATTGGCCCTTTAAGTCCTTCAACGAACATTTGACGATGTGGTTCCGACCAGGGTAAATGCACCGTCTCTTTAACAAGCGCTTCGATTGCCGCGCCTCGACTTACCGGCAAGAGCAAATCGACCTTGAACATGCGGATAAGCTCCTTCGCCAGCCTAGTTCTCGCGCCGACCGGAATGATCGGGTTGAACCGTCCGCCCCAAAGCGAAGAAGTCAGTCTTACGGCCCTGCGAAGATCTTCGATCGCCCCGTCGGCCACGCAAAGGCCGAGTCGCATGGGGCGGTAATGCACGCGCATGGACGCAGTGTTCATTCGTATAAAGTATGCCAGTAAAAAGAGTTTCTTCGCCGTCTTTGCTGACGCAGTTAAGTACTGTTCTCCGGTCAAGCACTATTGCTTCTGAGGTATTTGGAAGCCGCAGGTGATGCCCTACGACTTTCAGGCACCACTTGGTGAGTACGGGCAGGAGCGTCCAATCTTTCGCCGCCTCAAACTCGTCAACTACTTCCTCATCAAATCTGGGCCGCTCCCCGCCCCTATGCCCTCGCACTTCCCCGCATTTTCCCGAAGGCGCCCGACGTCCTTCCCGTCGCGCATCTTTCCGACCGCACATCCGGCGATCAGTGCTTTATCTTCTTCACCAATTTTGTTCACGGAGCGACACCTCCAAAGCGCAGAAATCTCATCGTCACCCTGAAGCTTTCATCTGCAACAATTGAAGGCCCCGACAAGGCCATCGACCTGCCTACTGGCGCTTTTGGGGGATCTGGCACGTCAATTTCAAGGTCGGCCATTAGACCTGCGGTACAGTACCGCGCAGCTCTTCCCCACCTTCACCCATGCCGGGCAAACCTACCTCTGCTTCTTCACCATACCCATCTCGTTGGTCTTTCCCAATGAGAGGTTCGGCTACCGCACGATCACGGTGGAGCGTCCGCTGCGCGACGAGAAGGGCAACGCAGTGTTGGGGGCCAAAGGCAAGTTGAAGGGCAAGCTGGTGCCCGACTCCGACCTGCGCGATACCGAGAACGTGCCGCTGCATGAGGATGTGGACGTCTACTTCAGACGTGAGATGCTGCCTCACGCGCCCGATGCCTGGATTGACCACGAGAAGACGAAGGTGGGGTATGAGATACCCTTCAAACGGCATTTCCACGTCTTCAAGCCGCCACGGGAGCTAGCCGAGATCGACGCCGACCTGAAGTTGGTCACCGATCGCATTCTAACCATGATCGGAGGGCTCAGCGCATGAGCTTCCCGCATTATGAAAGCTACAAGGACAGCGGTGTCGAGTGGCTGGGTGAGGTCCCGGAGCAATGGGTTGTCACACCTATAAAGCAGCTCTCACAAGTCCGCCGAGGCGCGTCACCGAGACCGATCGATGATCCCAAGTACTTCAATGGTGAGGGCGAATACTCGTGGGTGCGAATTGCGGACGTTTCAGCTTCATCTGGGCTGCTAACGGAGACCGCGCAGAAGATGTCCGATCTCGGGAGTTCTTTCAGCGTGAATATTCACCCGGGCGAACTGTTCATAAGCATTGCTGGCACCGTCGGCAAACCATGCATGACTACCATGAAGGCTTGTATACATGATGGATTTGTTTACTTTCCGAGTCTCACCATCAATCCTCGCTTCTTGTACTACTTGTTCGAGTCGGGAATCTGCTACGCAGGACTCGGCAAGATGGGTACGCAACTCAACCTCAATACGGATACCATCGGCTCGATAAGAGTCGCCCTGCCACCTCGTGCCGAAATCTCGGCGATCCTCTTTTTCATTGAGGCTGAGACGGCGAAGATCGATGCGTTGATAGAGGAGCAGCGGCGGCTGATCGAGTTGCTGAAGGAGAAGCGTCAGGCGGTCATCTCGCACGCCGTCACCCGCCCGACGGGCGAAGCTCAATCAGCAAGCACTTGGAATGCAATGGCTCTAAAACGCTTATGTTCTCTCATCAAAGATGGAACTCACCTTCCCCGCTGCGGGTAGACGACGGAGTATCACTACTGAGCGTCCGGAATTTGGTCGATGGACACTTCGTCTTGCGGGATGATGACTCCATGATTTCAGAAGAAAGCTATCAAGATCTTTGTCGAGCCTTCATCCCGGCAGTGGGTGATGTACTGCTTGCTGTGGTTGGGGCCACCTTGGGTAAAACTGCAATTGTCCCATCTGACATTGGTCGTCATCACATACAAAGGAGTGTAGCGATATTTCGTCCCGAGCTCTCACTTCTAGTGCCAGAGTTTCTAAACTATCTTTTTCAATCTGCTGGGTTCCAAAGCTTGCTCTGGGAATATACCGGCTTCTCTGCCCAACCCGGCGTTTACCTCGGAACTCTAGCCAACTTCAAACTTGTCATCCCGTCAGTTACCGAACAGCGGGCGCTAGTGAATGGTTTACTTGGAGTCGTGGACAAGCTCGACACCTTGTTCTTGGAAACTCTTTCGGTGATCTCCATGTTGTATGAGCGCCGCTCCGCACTCATCTCCGCCGCCGTCACCGGCAAGATCGATGTCCGCAACTACGTCGCGAAAGAGCTGGCATGAGCCTACATAAAGAGGTCCACTTCGAAGTAGAAATTGCCGAATTCCTCGGGAAGCATGGCTGGACGTACGAAGAGGATGTCTCCACCAAGTACGACCGGGCGCGGGCGCTCTTCCCTAAGGATGTCATTGCGTGGGTGCAGCAGTCGCAGCCGGAGGCTTGACAGGCGCTCGTCATGGGGCTAGGCCTAAACGCGGATACCCGTTTGCTGGAGCGCGTGCGGCAGGAGATGGACACGCGTGGCACCCTGGACGTGCTGCGCACCGGTATTGAACTGTTTCCAGTGAAAAGCAAGATTGCTATGGCGCAGTTCCGGCCTGCCTCCGGCATCAACCCGACCATTCTGATACGGCACGACGCCAACCGTCTGCGCGTCATTCGGCAGGTGCGCTACTCCGAAAGCGACGAGAATTGCCTCGACCTGGCGTTCTTCCTCAACGGCATCGCCGTCGCCACGGTGGAGCTGAAGTCCGACTTCACCCAGAGTGTCGAGGACGCCGTCGACCAGTATCGATTTGACCGTCAGCCGCAGCCGAAGGGACACAAGCCCGAGCCGATGCTGAGCTTCCCTGGTGGGGCGCTCGTACACTTCGCCGTCTCAAACTCCGAAGCGATGATGACGACGCGGTTGGCCGGACCCGCCACTAAATTTCTCCCATTCAATAGGGGAAACGGACTTGCGGCGGGCAATCCTCCAGCTATGGACGGCCACAGCACTAGCTACCTGTGGGAGGAGGTTTGGGAACGTCACAGCTTCCTCGAAATTCTGGGCCGCTACATCGTCACCAAACGCGACGACAAGAAGAAGCTCAGCGCGTATCTCTTTCCCCGCTACCACCAGCTCGCCGTGACGCGGAAGCTGCTGGAAGCGGTGAAGACGGAGGGGGCGGGGGGTAAGTATCTGATCCAGCACTCTGCGGGCTCGGGCAAGACGAACTCCATTGCCTGGACGGCGCACTTTTTCGCGGATCTGCACGACGCTGCGAACAAGAAGGTCTTCGACACGGTGGTCGTGGTGAGCGACCGTAACGTGATCGACCAGCAGTTGCAGGACGCCATCTTCGACTTTGAGCGGACGAAGGGTGTGGTCACCAGTATCAAGGGTGAGGGCGGCAGCAAAAGCAAAGAACTGGCGGAGGCGCTCTCCGGCGAGAAGAAGATCGTCGTTTGCACAATCCAGACCTTTCCGGCCCTTTACTCGAAGGTGACGGAGCTGGTGACACACAGCTCAAAGCGCTTCGCTGTAATCGCGGACGAGGCACATAGCTCCCAGACCGGCGAGGCTGCCAGCAAGCTGAAGCAAGTGCTCACCGCCGAGGAGTGGGCTGAGGTGCAGGATGGCGGCGAGATCGGCATTGACGATTTGCTGCGGGGACAGATGACTGTCCGCGTTGCCGAGCAAGCCATCACCTACGTCGCCTTCACCGCCACCCCCAAGGCGAAGACACTGGAGCTATTCGGGCGCTTGCCCAATCCCGTCGAGCGTGCCGGACCCACTAACACGCCAGAAGCGTTCCACGTGTACAGCATGCGGCAGGCGATTGAGGAAGGCTTCATCCTCGATGTGCTCCAGAACTACACGACTTATAAATTGGCGTTCAAGCTCGCGCATGATGGGAAGGAGTTCGACCAAACCGAGGTTGAACGGTCGACAGCCTTGAAGGGCATCATGCGCTGGGTGCGGCTCCATCCATACAATATTTCGCAGAAGGTACAGGTGGTGGTGGAGCACTACCTCGAGAACGTTCAGCCTCTCCTAAGCGGGCATGCGAAGGCGATGGTAGTGGTGGGGAGTCGCCAAGAGGCTGTGCGTTGGCAATTGGCGATGCAGAAGTACATCCACAAGTGTGGTTACAACCTGCGCGCACTCGTCGCGTTTTCGGGCGAGGTAAACGATCCGGAGTCAGGCGAAGAACCCTTCAAAGAGACGAGCATCTCGCTGAAACCCCAAGTCGCATGCCCCTCCTGCAAGGCGAGGGTTGAGACCCGGCAACGTTCCGAAAAAAAATGAAGAGGTCAGGCCGACACCGGCCGGCCGCACCTGCAACAGAAAAATCCGACTCGCGCAGTTTCCTGCCGCCGCTCCGCACGCGCCTCATAAAATTGACGGCCCACGCCGCGTCCCACGTTCAGGCCCCTAGGTCAGATCATCCGTATCGAACGCCGGCACCTTCCGCCCCAGCGCCGTCGTATCCCGCACCCCGACCACCAGGCTCTCCACCACCTCGTTCATCTCATCGACATCCGCGGTCGCTTCAATCTTCTTCACCCTCGACCCATCTTCCAGGCTCTCGAGCAGCACCGTCGCATACGCCACCGCTACCCCATCCTGGTTCAATCCCTCGGGCGTCTTGGCCTTGATCCCGACCTCACCCGCCTTGATTCCCAGCAGCTCCGCCACACTCTCGCGCAGCTCCCCGGCAATCGGCACAATCTTCGGCCGCATCATCACCAGGCACGTATCGATATTGACGATCCTGTACCCCGCCGTTTCAATCTCCTCGAGCGCCGTCCTCAAAAACAGGCTCGAAGCCGCCCCCTTCCATCGCGGATCGCTCGGAGGAAAGAATGTGCCGATATCCCCCGCTGAAACCGCGCCCAGCAGCGCATCTGTAATCGCATGCAGCAGCACATCCCCATCCGAATGCCCCGCAAGCCCCTCATCATGCCGAATCGAAAGTCCGCCGATCACCAGCGGCACCCCCACCTTGAAAGCATGCGAATCAAACCCGAATCCAATTCTCATCCCCATCTCTACGCTCCACGCACAAGAGGCTTTACACCAAGAACCACCGATGACACCGACTTCTTTCTTTCATTGTCCATCGAAACCCGCTTGAACTGAGGTTCCAGCCTCGGCACCCGCATCCCAACCCTTATCCCGCCTGCATCAGCGCAACCCGCATCGCCAGTATTAACGCATTCGAGACTCCGTCCCTGATCGGCGAAGTCCCTGTTATCGGTGCGAAGCCTCTACCCCTTGCCCTGCGAAAAATAAAACTCCGCCAACTCCAGGTCCCCCGGCTGCGTAATCTTGAAATTCCGCGCCGATCCCGCCACCACCCACACCTGCACCCCTGCCCGCTCGAGCACGCTCGCCTCATCCGTCCCGGCAAACTCATCGTTGATCGCCTCTTCAAACGCCTTGTGCAGCAGCCCGAACCGCGCCCCCTGCGGCGTCTGCGCCATCACCACCCGTTCCCGCGGGATCGTCGACGTCACAATCGCCCCGTCCGCCGTCCGCTCCACTTGCTTGATCGTATCCACCGCCGGCAGCCCCACAATCGCCGCCCCATGCTTCTCCACCGCATCGATCGTCCGCTCGATCGTCGCCCCGTCAATCAACGGCCGCACCGCATCATGCACCAGCACCACATCATCCTGCCCGCAGTCCAGCGCCTCAAGCGCATTCGCCACCGACCCCTGCCGATTCTCGCCGCCTTCCACCACTCGCACCTTCGCGTCCAGCCCAAACCGCGCCACCAGCGCCGTCACCCGCTCCATCTCCGGCGCCCGCACCGCTACCAGGATCTCCGCCACCCGGCTCACCGCGTCAAACGCCCGCAGGCAGTGCACCAGCACCGGCACGCCGCCAATCGTCAAAAACTGCTTCGCCGCCGCAGGCTTGTCGCCCCCGGCAGACATCCGCGTCCCGATACCCGCTGCTGGAAGAATCACAAATACACGCATAGCCCCCTAACTATATCAACCGCCCTCACTCCTCCTCCCGCAGCATCATCTCGTTCGTCCCCACAAACCCGTACCGCTCATAAATCGGTCGCCCGAACTTCGAAGCATGCAGCGTCGCCACCCTGATCCCGCGCCGCTTCACCTCCCCCAGCGCCGCCCGCAACAGCTCCCCCGCCATCCCCTTCCCGCGCCACGCCGGCTCCGTGTAAAAATTCAGCAGGTAGGCCCGCGCCGGCGCCGCATCCATCCAGTGCGGAGGAAACTCCATCACCCAAACTCCCGCGCCCGCCACCACCACACCCTCCTCCTCCACCAGCCACCCCAGGTAGCTCCCGTCTTCCAATCGCGGCCGCACCCACTCCACAAAGTTCCCCACCATCGCCGCCATCGCCGGAACCTCGGCGAACCCCGCATCCGCAAACATCTGCCGCCGATGCTCCGCAATCACCGCCGCATCCTCAACCCTCGCCACCCGCATCGTTCCCATCCCGCCATTATCCCTGCCAATCCATACAATCAAAGCCAGCCCGATGCTCACCCTGCCCCCCACCCCCATCCGCCCCGGCGACCGTGTCGCCATCGCCCTCTCCGGCGGCGCCGACTCCACCGCCCTGCTCCTTCTGGTCCACGCCGCAAACGCTCTCCCGAAAAACTCCCTCGGCATCGGCCTCTCCGCCATCCACATCAACCACTCCCTACGCGGCCCCGAGTCCGACGCCGACCAGGCCTTCGTCGCCAACCTCTGCGCCTCGCTCGCCATCCCCCTCCACACCCAGACCGTCGACACCGCGGCCCACGCCGCCACCCACCATGAAACCCTCGAAGAAGCCGCCCGCACCCTCCGCTACGCCGCCTTCGCCCGCCTGCTCGCTGCCGGCCACGCCAACACCATCCTCACCGCCCACACCCTCGACGACCAGGCCGAAACCGTCCTCATGAAACTCCTCCGCGGAGCCTGGCTCGAAGGCCTTGCTGCCATTAGTCCCATTTTGGAACTCCCCGCCACCCCCGGCCGCATCCTCCGCCCCCTCCTCCACACCCGCCGCGCCGACCTCCGCACCTACCTCACCCAACGCAACCAGCCCTGGCGCGAGGACTCCTCGAACTCCGACGAAGCCTTCACCCGCAACCGCCTCCGCGCCACCGTCATGCCGATCCTCCGGCAGGAAAACCCCAGTCTCGACCAGACCCTCGCCAACCTCGCCGAACTCGCCCGCGAAGAAGAATCCCGCTGGACCCTCGATCTCAACAAAATCCTGCCGCAGCTGATCCTCCCCGGCAAACCCGTCCGCGGCGGCGGCCGCGCCAACTCCACCGCCCCCGGCGAGCAAACTCTGGCCATCGAACTGGATCGCCTCAGAGACCTGCACCCCGCCCTCCGCCGCCGCGTCCTCCGCGCCGCCGCCCGCACCCTCGGCGCCCGCCTCTCCTACGACGAAACCGCACGCCTGCTCACCCTCGCCGGCTTTCCGCCTGCCGGCGGCATCCCTGATCCCACCGTGCCCGCCAGGCCCGGCGGCAAACTCCGCTTCACCAGTGGCCTCCTCGCCGAACGCAGCCCCCGCGAACTCCGCCTCACCAAAACCCGGTAACCCGCAAGCCAACCCATCTGCTTCAACGAAGACCCTCAGCTGGTAAAACCCTTGGCGCCCCCTTTGCCCTGAGGACGGCCGGCACCCCGCATTCGCCCTTCCGCAGCGAACCGATAAGTCATTCGCCCCTGAAGCCAGGGAATCTACTTCTCGCAACCGGCTCCCAGCTGTACCCGCTCCAGGCTCCCGGCTCGAGAAAGCCCTTCCTCCGCCACCACCGCACCGATGCTTCTAAAGCGGGGAGATCTCTTCTCTCAGTGTTGAGCCTCTCTCCCGAAGCAGAGCCCCATCCCACTAAAGTCTCAAAAGCCCACTATTGCATCCGCGGCCAGAAGCGTAGAATCCAATTCACTAGACCAAAATTGCCCGGAGTGCCAACACACGGGCAATTCGAACGTCTAAATCATCAGCCGCTCGCTTCATCCGGCACCCGGTACGTGCTTCAAAATACGAGGAAATCAGCTTGAATTCGACCGTCAAACAGCTTCTTCTCTGGGCCTCCCTCATCGCAGCCCTCTTCATCCTCTGGAACTATGTCGCCAAAACCACCGGCGCCGGCAAGGACGAGTGGGTCACCGCCTCGCGCTTCGAGGATGATGTTCAGGCTGGTAAGGTCGAAAGCCTCACCGTCAGCGGCACAGAGATTTCATCGCACTACAAAGGCCAGCCCAAGGATGTCTATAAGACCACCATCCCGGCCGCCTTCACCCCCGCCAACTTTCCTCAGCTCTACCAGAGCCTGCGTGAGCACGGCGTCAGCATCAATATCAAGGATCAGACCCCCAGCTTCTGGCTCAACGCCGCCGTCTCCGCCCTGCCCATCCTGCTCCTGCTCGGCCTCTTCATGTTCATGATGCGGCAGATGCAGTCCGGCGGAAACAAGGCCATGAGCTTCGGCAAATCGCGCGCCCGCCTGCTCTCCATGCAGCAGAAAAAGATCACCTTCAAGGATGTCGCTGGCGTCGACGAAGCCAAGGAAGAACTCAAGGAGATCATCGAGTTCCTCCGCGAGGCCCAGAAGTTCCAGCGCCTCGGCGGCCGCATCCCCAAGGGCGTCCTGCTCGTCGGACCTCCCGGAACCGGCAAGACCCTGCTCGCCCGCGCCGTAGCCGGCGAGGCCAACGTCCCCTTCTTCTCCATCTCCGGTTCGGACTTCGTCGAGATGTTCGTCGGCGTCGGCGCCTCGCGCGTCCGCGACCTCTTCGAACAGGGTAAGAAGAACGCTCCCTGCATCATCTTCATCGACGAAATCGACGCTGTCGGCCGTCACCGCGGCGCCGGCCTCGGCGGCGGACACGACGAACGCGAGCAGACCCTCAACCAGCTACTGGTCGAAATGGACGGCTTTGAAGCCAACGACGGTGTCATCCTCATCGCCGCCACCAACCGCCCCGACGTGCTCGACCCCGCACTTCTGCGTCCCGGCCGCTTCGACCGTCGCGTCATCGTCGACCGCCCCGACATCAAGGGACGCGAAGAAGTCCTTCGCGTTCACTCGAAGAAGGTGCCCATGGCCGAGGACGTCAACCTCAACATCCTGGCCCGTGGCACCCCCGGCTTCTCGGGCGCCGATCTCGCCAACATGGTCAACGAGGCTGCCCTCACCGCCGCCCGTTTCAACCGCAAGTCGGTCCACATGTTCGACTTCGAAACCGCCAAGGACAAGGTCCTCATGGGCGCCGAGCGCAAGTCCATGCTCCTGTCCGACGAAGAGAAGAAGGTCACCGCCTATCACGAGGCCGGCCATGTTCTCGTCGCCGCCATGCGCGACCACTCGGACCCCCTCCACAAGGTCACCATCATCCCCCGCGGTATGGCGCTCGGCGTCACCATGCACCTCCCGACCGAAGACAAGCACACCGTCACCCGCGACTATCTTGAAACCCAGCTTGCCGTCTTCATGGGCGGACGCTGCGCCGAAGAGATCTTCCTGAAGCAGATGACCACCGGTGCCGGCAACGACATTCAGCGTTCGACCGCCCTGGCCCGGGCCATGGTCTGCGAATACGGCATGTCCAAACTCGGCCCCATGACCTTCGGTAAGAAGGAGCAGGAAGTCTTCCTCGGCCGCGAAATCGGCCAGGCCCGCGACTTCTCCGACGACACCGCCAAGCAGATCGACGAAGAAGTCCGCGTCTTCGTAGACGCCGGCTATAAGAGCGCCTACGAGATCCTCGACACCCACCACGACATCATGCACCGCATGTCCTCTGCCCTGCTCGAGCGGGAAACCCTCGACGCGGCCGAGATCAAACTCATCATCGAAGGCAAGGAGCTCCCCGAAGCCCGTTCACCCCTCTCGGCCGTTGATCCCGGCCCCGGTGGCGACGTGCAGAAGGTGCTCAAGCCCTCCATTGGCGGCAAGCCCGGCTTCGGCGAAGGCCAGCCCAGCCCTGCCTGATAACCCGTTTCACAACAATCACTTAGCATGCCCCGGCCAGCGGTCGGGGCATTGTTTTGTCCGGTGTACCATGGCGAGATTACCCCTTTAGAATCTTATTTTAGCCACAAACACTGATCTCAAGGGGGGTTACCCGGGGTTAAAGCCTTTAGAATGCTATTTTTGCGCTTAAAAGGGGCGGGGGGGGGTACCCCCCCTACCTATCACATCCCGAGGTACCGCAATCCTCACCCGTACACAGCCCCTCGCAGTGCGACAATCGATGAAGGAAATGCGCCCCCTCCTCCTCATCCCGGCCCTCTTGCTGACGGGATGTGGCTATCACGCCGCGGGCTCCGCCGCCCATCTCCCAGCCAATGTCAGAACACTGGCTGTTCCAACATTCGCGACACGCGTCCAGCAATTCCACACCGAAACCGCCTTCACCCAGGCCGTCGTCGCTGAACTCAACGCACGCACCAAATATCGCATCGAGACCGGCGATCACCCCGCCGACGCCACGCTCAAGGGCACCATTCTCTCCGAGGTAGCCTCGCCCCTCACCTACGACTCGAGCTCCGGCCAGACCTCCAGCTACCTCATCACCATCACCGCCGGCGTGCTGCTTACCGCCGCTGACGGCCACGTCCTCTACCGCAACGACACTCTGCTCTTCCGCGAGCAATACCAGTCCACACAGGACCTCGGCACCTTCATCCAGGAAGATTCGCCCGCCGTCCAACGCGTCGCCCGCGACTTCGCCCACACCGTCGTAGCCAACCTTCTGGAGTCCTTCTAGATGCCTCCAATCAAGTCTTTTGCAAGCTCCGACCGCTTCCTTGCCGAGCTCACGACGCCGAGCCTGCGGCCCGGCTACGTGCTCGCCGGCGACGAAGCGTTTCTCTACCAGCGCTGCCGCAACGGCGTCCTGGCCGCAGTCGCACCCCCCGAACAGCGCGACTTCTGTCTGCACGATCTTGATCTGGGCGACACCAGTATCTTCGACGTGCTCGACCGCGCGCAGACACCGTCGCTCATGGTTCCCTTCCAGGTGCTGTTCGTGCGCAACCTGAAGACGCTCTACGGCCGTGGCTCGAAGAAGGAAGAGTTCGCCGCCATCGACGCCTACTTCCGCCGCCCCAACCCGCAGGCGCTCCTCATCTTCGTCGCAGACCACCTTTCCATTCCCACCGATCTTCGCCGCATGGACATGACCGACAAGGAGCGCTATGAGCGCATCCGCGAGACGCTCGGCGAGTGGTGCGGCATGGTGGAGCTGGCGCGGGTGGAAGAGGGTGACGCCGTGCGCTGGCTCAGCGAGGCCGCCGCCGCACGCGGCGTTACCATCGATGCCGATGCAGCGCGCGAGTTGGTCGACGCGCTGGGTGCGGACATGATGCTGGTGGCGAGCGAGTTTGAGAAGCTGGCGCTCTACGCCCAGGGTAAGCTGCTGCTGCTCGGGCAGGCCGCGGGGCCGCTGCCAAACATCTCGCTGGGCGACGTCGAGACGATGGTGCTTGCGGCCAAGCAGCGCTCGCTGTACGAACTGACCGACGCGATCAGCCGGCGCGACCGACCGCAGGCGCTCGCGCTGCTGCATGGGCTGCTGAATGCGTCGGATGGGGGCGAAGACTCGGCCATCGGGCACCTGTACATGCTGGCGCGGACGTTCCGGCAGATGCTGGTCATCGTCGAGAAAAACGTTCGCGACTCGCGCGCGATCTGGGGTGTGCTGTGGCAGGGCTTTCGCATGCCGCCATTCGCGGCGGACGACCTGATTCGCCAGGCGCGGCGGTATAAGTCGCGCTCCGACCTGACGCGGGCGCTGCGGCAGATTGCGAAGGCCGACCTCGAGATACGGAGCTCGCCGCCCGACAAGCGGCTGGTGCTCGAGCGCCTGGTGCTGAACCTGGCGAGCGAGCCGAAACCCAGCGTATACGAGACGAGCGGGCAGTTCGCGATGGAGCTGTAGCCATGCGGCTCCTCCTCTTCGCGGTGCTGCTTTCGCTGCCGATTCCTACGCACAGCATTGCACAGCTGGCGCCGGCGAAGAAGCAGATGCAATTGGTGACGTGGTTCGGGCCGGGCGGGATTGCGCTGCCGCTGGGCGGCGAGTGGGAGCCGACGATGATCTCGGTTTACGACAAGAACATGCGACCGGTGATCGAGTTCGAGAATCACGAGACAAAGGTCACGCTGTCGTTCGCGCTGTTTGAGAACAACTCCGGCATGGCGGGCGCAGAGGGCTGCCGCAAGGATGCGATCGATCCAATCCTTGAGCAGATGGGCAAAAACATCTCCGACCGCAAGGACGGGGAGATGGACGACGGCAGGGGCGGCAAATACGCGACGACGAGCTACGCGATGAAGCTGCTCGAGACGGCACATAATCACGATGTCTTTGCGTTCGCGGGCGATGCGAAGGTCTGCGCGGAGGTGTATGCGTCGGTGGTGGCGGGCAAGCCGGATGAGGAGGCTGTGCTGAAGGCGGCGCTCGCGGAGTTTCGTCCGGACCTGGCGTACAAGCCGACAACGCAGGATTTTTACATGATCGGGACGCTGCTGTACAAGCGTGCACCGGAGCAGGCTGCGCCGTACTACAAGGCCTCGCTTGAGACGATGCCGCAGGGCTCGGCTTATACGATCCCGCGGCGCGTGATCACGGATCAGCTGGTGCTTGCGCTGGGCCGCAGCGGGGATCTGAAGGACAGCCGCGCGGTGGCGCAGCAGGCGATCGCGTCTGACCCCGAGTACCCCTTGAACTACTACAACCTGGCGTGCGCCGATGCCGAGGCGGGCGATGCGGCGAATGCGAAGGTGCATCTGCAGCAGGCGTTCGACCGGCGGGCGAATATGGTGAAGGGCAAGCCGCTGCCTAATCCGACGACCGATTCTTCTCTTCTCAAGTTGAAAAGCGATAAGGCGTTCTGGGCGTTCGTTGAGGGGCTTCCGAAGAGTTAAGTTTTTGGGATGGGGAGGCGGCGGACGAAGAGTGCTGCTTTGACGGAAGGCTTCATTCTCGAGCTGTCAGCTGAGCGGTGGATTGGTCTATCAGTTCATAGTTGTTAGCTATTAGCTGATAGTTCAGGGCAACGACTAATCCTCGAGCTGTCAGCTGAGCGGTGGATTGGTCTATCAGTTCATAGTTGTTAGCTATTAGCTGATAGTTCAGGGCAACGACTAATACTCTAGCTGTCAGCTGAGCGGTGGATTGGTCTGTCAGTTCATAGTTGTTAGCTATTAGCTGATAGTTCAGGGCAACGACTAATACTCTAGCTGTCAGCTGAGCGGCGTGTTGGTTTATCAGTTCTTAGTTGTTAGTTATTAGCTGATAGTTGAAGGCCAAGGCGAGTACTCGAGCTGCCGGTTGAGGGGTGAGTTGGTTATCAGTTCATAGCTGTTAGCTAACAGCTGATAGTTCAAGGCAAAGACTTGGTGTGGCGCTGCCAGCTGAGGGGGTGGGTTGGTTTATCAGTTCATAGTTGATAGCTGTTAGCTGATAGTTCAAGGGAACGACTTGGTCTCGAGCTGTCGGCTGAGGGGCGGGTTGGTTTCAGTTCCTAGTTGTTGTCTGTCAGCTGATCGTTCAAGGCGACGGCAGAAGAAGACTCCTGCGCTTCGCTGCGGAATGACAATTTGCTTGGGTGAAATGACAACAGAGCGCAGGATCAGGCGGTGACGACCGTTGTGGCGGGGGTTATCAGGGATGCGCCCTTTTCGCGGGTGGTGGCGGCGGTGATGTTGGAGAGCGGCGATTCGATGCCGGCGGCGACGGCCTTGACCGCGTAGAAGCGCTGGGTGGCGGGGCGGAGACGGGTTACCTGAAACTCCGGGGTGGCGAGGCCGGTGGTCAGCTCGATTTCGAGGTTGTCTGCGGTGAAGCCGCTGAGAATGGTGTATGTGACGCCGGGGCTGGACGTTGCTTGCCAGGTGAGGTTGACGCGGGTGCTTGAAGCGGCGGCGGCGACGAGGCTCCCCGGGGCGGCGGGCGCTGCGGGTGCGGCCGGCGCGGCGACTTCAACGAGAGCAACGGCCTTCTTTTTGGAGTTGGCCGCCAGGGTAGAGGCGTGGGCGAGGTCGGACGGGGCGGAGGCGACGCCGTCTACTGTGGCGCTGACTGTGAAGTAGTACTTTGTTCCGGGATTGAGGCCGGTTACGAGGTAGCCGGTGGACTCGATGTCGGTGGCAACGACACGCGTGATGTTGAAGGCGTTGATGCCGGCGTAGAGGGTGTAGGTGGCGCCGGCAGACGGGTGCGCGGGCCAGGTGACGTTGACTTTGGTTTTCGAGACGGGAGTGGCGAGCAGGGCTGGGGCCACGGAGACGACCGGGGCTGGTGCCACGGCGACGACTGGGGCTGGTGCCACGGCAACGACCGGGGCTGGGGTGTCGGTAACAAGAACCGGGGCGGCGACTGCTGGAATGGGTTCAGCGGCGGGTGGGATCTCGACCGCGGCGGGGGTGAGGAGTTCGGCGACTATCGGCTGAGCAACTGCCTGTGGCGCTGCGTCCTGTGAGCGGGGGGCGCTGACCATGTTGAAGAAGTCGAGAGCGTCCTCGCTGAGGTTGCGCGACTCAGGAGTCGGGGAAGCGACGGGCAACGGCGGGGGGAGCGAAGCTTTTTCGGCACCGGAGGCTGAGCCGAGGACGAGTGCAAAGGTCAGACCTGAACCGCCGATGAGCGCCCACTTGAAGTTCTTCGAGGCGGGGGAAACTGGGGAGGGCTGGTTAGCTGCGAGATTTAATGGGGCGGCGGGGGTCTCAGGGCTCGGGTTGAGCGGGAAGCGGAGGCTGGCGAGCATGGACTGCTTCTCTGCGCTGACGGGCTCGGGGCTGTCCCTGGGGTCGAGCAGGGCGTAGGCGTCTTCGCCGTTGAGGGCCCAGTAGTTCCAGCTGAGGTTGGGGTCTGCGTTGAGATAGGCGACGAGGGACTGGAACCACTGGCCCTGGCTGCCAGGGGCGGTGTCGTGGAGGTCGGCGGCGTCGTTGGTGGTGCCGAACTCGCCGAGCCAGAGGGGAGCGAGGTGAGTCTGGCTGATGTAGCCCCAGTGCCTGTTCCAGACGCCGGTCAGGGAGTCGTAGGAGGTGGCGGAGTTGAACCAGGATTGCTTGTTTTCTCGCGGGCCGTACTCGTGGGCGGAGTAGACGAGCTGGTTGGGGGTGGCGAGGGTGACGGGTGAGCTGCGGACGCCTTCGAGGTTGCCGCCCCACCAGTAGTAGTCCCCGCCGTAGGCGTCGACGCCTTCGACGAAGATGAGGAGTCTGGGATTGGCGGCGAGGACGGCGTTGCCGGCGCGCTGGGCGGCGAGATGCCAGTCGTTGGGTCCGCCGCAGCTCCAGCAGGCGCCGGATTTTTCGACCGAGTGGGGTTCGTTGTGGAGGTCGAAACCGATGACGGTGGGGTTGGCCTGGTAGCGTTTGGCGAGGGTGACCCAGTCGGCGATCCAGGCGGATTCGGGGTAGGTGTCGGTGTACCAGAGGCCGTTGGCTTCGGCGCTGTTGCCGGCTTCGGAGCGGTGGTGGTCGAGGATGACCTTGAGGCCGAGGGTGCCGGCGTAGTCGATGATCTTATCGAGGACCTGGAGGCTTGAGAGGCCTTTGAGATCGGCGTTGATGGGACCGGAGGCGTTCGAGAACTGGATGTTGGGCGAGGAGGAGGGGGACTCGATCATCTGGCTCGAGAGGGGGAGCCTGATGGAGTTGAAGCCCTGGGTCTTGACGGTGGCGAGGAGGGATTTATAGTCCTGCGCGTAGAGTCCGCCGGGGGTCTGGCTGGCGGTTTCAAAGCCGTACCAGTTGATGCCGGCGATGCGGACCTGCTTGTTGTCGGAATCGAGGATGCGTTCGCCACTGGTGTGCCAGTAGCCGGTGCCTTGTGCGAAGGCGACGCTCGCGGAAAAAAGTGCAGCGGCCAGAAGCGCACGTACCCAAACGCTTCTGGACCGCTGAATCGCTACGAGGAGCAATGACATGGCGAAGATTCCAGTTCAACAAGAGATCATTGACCCGACACGGGCAGCTGATCCGTTGAACCGGCACTTGGTGTCCTGCCGATGCCCTTGACCAGCTACTCGATTTAGTCCACCTACGTCGGGCTAAATGCAGTTGACCATTGCGTGGGCTGCGGAGGTATCGCGCACAAGTTGTAACGCCGAATGCGACGTGTGTAGCGGGTTGATACTGAAAGTAACCTGATGCCTGTGGGGGGTCGTGAGGGGCGTGGATTTCGGTTGCACCGGCGCGCCTCCTGATAGCATCGTTAGTTGACCGATGATGATGGAAAACACAACTCCCGCCCCGATTCGCGTGCGCATTGCGCCTTCTCCAACCGGCGATCCGCATGTGGGCACGGCCTACATCGGCTTGCTGAATCTGATCTATGCGCGGCAGCGTGGGGGCAAGTTCGTGCTGCGGATCGAGGACACGGACCGGACGCGGTTTGTGGCGACGTCCGAGCAGGAGATTTTCGACTCGTTGCGGTGGCTGGGGCTGGCGTGGGATGAGGGTCCGGATGTGGGTGGGCCGTACGGGCCGTACCGGCAGTCGGAGCGGACGGAGATCTATCGCGAGCATGTGGCGATGCTGCTGGCGAATGGGACGGCGTACCGGAGCTTCGAGACGGCGGAGGAGCTGGAGGCGATGCGGAAGTCGCAGCTGGCGGCGAAGCTGCCGCCACGATATAACGGGGCGCACAGGGAGTTGACGGAGGCGCAGGCTGAGGCGTACCTGGCGGAGGGGCGGGCGTATGTCATCCGGCTGAAGGTGCCAGCGGAGGGCGAGACGAGCTTCCGCGATGAGCTGCGGGGGGAGATCAAGTTCTCGCATAACAACGTGGATGACCAGGTGCTGATGAAGTCGGACGGATTCCCGACGTATCACCTGGCGAACGTGGTGGACGACCACCTGATGAAGATCACGGATGTGATTCGGGCGGAGGAGTGGATTTCTTCAACGCCGAAGCATGTGCTGCTGTACCAGGCGTTCGGGTGGGAGCTGCCGCGGTTCTGGCATATGCCGTTGCTGCGGAATTTGGATAAGAGCAAGATTTCGAAACGGAAGAATCCTGTGTCGTTGATTTATTACCGGCAGGCGGGGTTTCTGCCGGAGGCGATGCTGAACTTCCTGGGGCTGATGTGCGGGGGCATGCCGGCGGGCGGGAAGGTGAATGAGCAGAAGGATTCGACGGTCGAGATCTTTGACCTGGAGAAGATGCTGAAGGAGTTTGTGTTTGAGCGGATCTCGCTGGGCGGGCCGGTGTTCGATCTGGTGAAGCTGAAGTGGCTGAACGGGGAGTATTTGCGGGCGCTGACGCTGGAGGCGTTCTTTACGCAGCTGCGGACGAACCTGTTTTCGGACGAGTATCTGCGGAGCATTGCGCCGCTGGTGCAGACGCGGATCGATACGCTGGGGCAGTTTGGAGACCTGGCAGACTTCTTTTTTCGCGATGAGGTGATGCCGTCGCAGGAGATGTTTCTGCCGAAGAAACGGACGCTCGAGGAGACGCTGGGGTTTGCGGCGGAGCAGCTGGTGGTGCTCGAGGCGTGTGACTGGACGGTGGAGACGCTGGACCTGAAGCTGCGCGACTTGGGGACGGCGAACGAGTGGAGCGTGAAGGAGAACTTCATGCTGCTGCGGGCGATTTTGACGGGGAAGACGACTTCGCCGCCGCTGCTGGAGAGCCTGGTGGTGTTCGGGAAGGCGCGGTCGCTGGACCGGGTGCGACGGTTTGGGGAGGCGCAGAAGAGAGCGGCGGCGGGGCGGCGGTAGAGGTTCGGCCGTGTGCGCTGGGGGTGTTCTCTCAGCTGATGGCTAGAGGTCGTTAGCGGGTTCCTTCGCTCTACGGCGAAGTGACACGTTGCGGTGCGCTGAGCGCTTAGCGGGCGGTGAAGAGGACGGAGACGGGGAGGGTGCGCGGCGGGTAGCAGGCGGCGCTGTTGCAGGCCTGGTATTTGAGGGTTCCCTTGAGTTCGTGTTCGCCGGGGGTTGCGGTCACGGGGAGGCGGACGGTGAAGTCTCCGGCGTAGACATCGAGCTTTTCGGTGGGGTCGAAGGCGAAGCTGTAGGGCTGGCCGGCGGGGTATTCGATCGGCATGAGCCGGACGCCGGGGGCAGGTTGAAGCGCGACCTGCGTCGGGATCAGGAGCTCGGACTTCGGGGTGTGGGAGTTGACGTGGAAGTTGGGCTCTACGTGGAAGTGGAGTTCGAGGGTGGCGCGCTTCCCTGCCGGGACGGTCTGCTGCTCGGCGGCGTAGAGGATGTACTGATGCTGCTTTTCCGGGGCTGCGTCCAGCTGACCGAGCTGGAAGGCCACTAGGCCGGCGATGAGGAAGCCGATCATGCGCCACCCGCGGCGATCAGCTTCCTGATGTTGGCTTCGATCTCGTCCTTGCCGCCGTCTTCGCTTGAGACGCCGGCGGTTTCGATGAGAACTTTGCCGGTCTTGTCGACGTAGAAGGTTTCGGGAAGGAAGTCGATGCCGCCGTAGGCGTCTTCCATGGCAGATTCACCGAGCAGGATGGGGTAGGTGACGCCGCTTTTCTTCGCGGTGGCGGCGATGAGGTTCTTGCCGACGTCGTCGGCGGCGACACCGAGGATCACCAGGCCCTGTGCGTCGTATTTCTTGCTGAATTCTTCAAACCAGGGCATTTCGAGCTTGCAGGGGCCGCACCAGGTGGCCCAGAAGTTGACGAGGACGGACTTGCCCTTGTAGTCGGCGAGCGAGACTTTTTTGCCGTTGAGATCGACGAGGGTGAAGGCGGGGGCGGGCTTGCCGTTGAGCTTCGCCATGGGGCTGTCGGCGGCGGGAGCGGTCGAGTCGCCGCCGGCACCGGCGGTGGCGGAGTCGGGAATGAGCATGGCTTTGTTGGCCTGATCCTGCTGCATCTTCAGGCGGCGCTCGCGGCCGTTGTGAACGCCGGCCCAGACCAGCAGACTTACGGCAACGACCATGAGGCCGATGACGGCCACACCACGCATTCCATTCGAGTTCACTGTGAGGTATCTCCTGGGTAGAGTCTATCGTCTTCCGGATTCTGCACGCGGCGCGGGCGCGGCGAGCGGTGCACGGCCCTGTTTAGACGCGGCTCTGCTAGCATCGGGGGGCGGATGAGTTCATCGCCTACCAATCCGGCCCAGTTTGTAAGGATCGAGGCGGAGGCGCTGGCGCGGCTTGCCGACCGTCTGGATGACGAGATGCGGCCGCAGGTCGAGCATGCGCTGGCGCTGATGTCTGCGCGGACGACGGCGGGCCAGCGGATTGTCGTGACGGGCGTGGGGAAGTCCGGCCTGGTCGCGCGCAAGATCGCGGCAACCTTCAATTCTACGGGGACGCGGGCGCTTTATCTGCACCCGGTGGAGGCGCTGCACGGGGACCTTGGGGTGCTGGCGCCGGGCGATATTGTGCTGGCGCTCTCCTATTCCGGCGAGACGGAGGAGTTGCTGCGGCTGCTGCCGGCGTTCGGGCAGCTGGGGACGACGCTGATCTGCTTTACGGGCTGCTTGAATTCGTCGCTGGCGAACGGGTCGGCGGTAGCGCTCGATGTGAGCGTGTCGGTAGAGGCGTGCAATCACAACCTGGCGCCCACGGCCTCGACGACGGTGATGCTCGCGCTGGGCGATGCGCTGGCGCTTGAGTTGAGCCGGCGCGCGGGATTCCAGGCGAGGGACTTTGCCGAATTGCATCCGGGCGGACGGCTGGGGCGGCGGCTGGCGAAGGTGAAGGACCTGATGCATGCCGGGGAGGCGATGCCGCAGGTGACGCCGACGACGCCGATGTCGCAGGTGATCTACGAGATGTCGCGCAAAAAGCTGGGAATGACGACGGTGCTAAAGCCGGTTGGGAAGAAGGGTGCTTTCGCGCTCGCCGGGATCGTCTCCGACGGCGATCTGCGGCGGCTGCTCGAGCGCGTCGGGCCGCATGCCCTGGAGCGGACTGCAGGCGACATCATGAACCGGACGCCGCAGATCATCGCTCCCGGCGTCTTCGCTTCGGACGCCCTGGTTCAGATGGAAGAACGCAAGATTACTTCGCTGGTTGTCGTCGAAAACGGGCTTGTGGTCGGGGTTGTCCATCTGCACGACCTGTGGCAGCTTGCACCGCGCTGAGCTGCCGGGCTGATTTGACTGCGATTAGTAATCCCGACCGATCAAGGCATCGTAGGTGGCCCGCACGATGTGGTAGCACTCGCAGCTTTTGGCCTCGAGGCCGGGGCGATTGACGATGCGCACACGGCCGCGGGTGTAATCGATGAGGCCCTCACGCTGCAGGTTGCCGGCGGAGACGGTGACGGTAGAGCGGCGGGAGCCGAGCATCTGGGCGAGGAATTCCTGCGTGAGCTGGAGCTGGTCGTTCTGAATGCGGTCGCCGGCGGTGAGCATCCAGCGGGCCATGCGGGCTTCGACTGGGTGCAGGCGGTTGCAGAGCACCGATTGCCCCATCTGGACCATCTGCATGTAGACGAAGGAGTGGATGAGCTGGGCGAAGGGGCCGCCTTTGAGGAACTCTTCCTTGACGATGCCCATGCGGATGCGCAGGCCAGCGCCTGAGCCCTGCATGATGACGGAGTGTGCCCCCTGGGTGTGTCCAAGCAGGCCGTAGACGCCGGAGAAGCCTTCGCGGCCGATGACGCCGATTTCAACCGATTCGCCGCGCTCGGTCAGGGCGTCGACAGAGATGAGACCGGCGACGGGAAAGTAGACGTATTCGATGGGGGCGGTGGGCGTGGTGAGCTGCATTCCCACGGGCATGTCGACCGGAACCAGGAATCTGGACAGCACCCTGAACTGATCCTCCGGCATTCTGGTCAGGATCAGATTTTTCGGCCTCACGGAATCCGTGGGTAGGGCCCTATCATTTGCCAAGGTCCGCTTTCCTCGAACGCGAAGCCGACTGGCATTGCGGCGTGCGCAACATCCCCGTGAGGGCCGACTTCTACGACTGGTTTGACGTTACGTGGTATGTCCGTTTCAGTCTGTCATTTACCGAACACTGGGCACCAAATCCGCTGCATGTTCCTGATAGGTCACGTGGCTGCGGAGCGGGCGGAACGGTACGATTGCGGGCGTCCAGATAGAATGGACCACGAGAGAGTTCGCCTGAAAGTAAAGGCAAAGAAAGCCACGAGACGACATGCAACGCTGGTCCAAACTATTTATCCCGACGCTGCGCGAGGCACCGGCCGATGCGGAAGTGGCAAGTCACAAGCTGCTTTTGCGCGCCGGCTATGTTCGCCAGCTGGGTGCGGGCATCTACTCCTACCTGTTTCTGGGGAACCGTTCGATCAATAAAATCGTCGCGATTATCCGCGAAGAGATGGATCGTATCGGCCAGGAGTTTCTGCTGCCGACGATCCATCCGCGCGAGCTGTGGGAAGAATCCGGCCGCTGGACGGCGATGGGCGAGAACATGTTCCGGCTGACGGACCGCAAGGGCGCCGAGCTTTGCC
Source organism: uncultured Granulicella sp. (assembly GCA_965213805.1). GTDB lineage: Bacteria > Acidobacteriota > Terriglobia > Terriglobales > Acidobacteriaceae > Edaphobacter. The sequence goes on from CBDCAG010000002.1 coordinate 160,974, forward strand.
TGGGTATGACGCACGAAGAGGTGATGACGTCGATTGCGCGCAACGAGCTGCGAAGCTACAAACAGCTGCCGCAGATCTGGTACCAGATCCAGACGAAGTTCCGCGACGAGCCGAGGCCGAAGTCGGGTCTGCTGCGGGTGCGTCAGTTCATCATGAAGGACTCGTACAGCTTCGATATCGACGAGGCGGGGCTTGATGTTTCGTACCTGAAGCATGATGCGGCGTACCGCAACATCTTTACGCGGTGCGGGCTCGAGTTCGTGGCGGTCGAGGCGGATTCGGGCGCGATGGGCGGATCGCAGTCGCAGGAATTCATGGTGTACACCGACGCGGGCGAGGATCTGATTGCGAGCTCGGCTTCGGGGTATGCGGCGAATCTCGAGAAGGCGGCGAGTTCCCTGCCCCGCGTGGATGACCTGGCGGCGACGGGAGATGGGACGCCCGAGATGGTGCATACGCCGGGATTTCGGACGATCGATGAGGTGGGGACCTTTCTAAAGGTAGAACCGCGGCATCAGATCAAGACAATGGCGTACATGGCCGAATTTCCTGCAGGCACGAAGGATGCGGAGAAGCTGGGGACGCTGCGTCCGGTGGTGGCATTTCTGCGTGGAGATCACCAGGTGAACGAGGCGAAGCTGACGGCGCTGATTGGCGGCGAGCTGCGGCCGATGGAGGCTGAGGAGATCGCTGCGGTGTTCAACGCGCCGGCAGGATACCTGGGGCCGGTAGGCGTGGAGGCCGCGCCGCATCCGAAGAAACCGGGGACGATCGTGATCCTGGACAAGGCGCTTGAAGGGCGGACGAACCTGATTGCGGGCGCAAATCGCGAGGAGTACCACCTGCGGAATGTGACGCCGATGCGCGACTTCAAGCCGTCGCTGACGGCGGATATCCGCAACGTAAGCGAGGGTGAGCCTGACCCGGTGGACGGGTCGCCGCTGCGGCTGGGCAAGGCGATGGAGATTGGACACATCTTCAAGCTGGGTTATCGTTATTCGCAGTCGATGCGTGCGACGGTGCTGAACCGTGACGGCAAGGAAGTGATGCCGATCATGGGCTGCTACGGGATCGGGGTCGAGCGAATTTTGACCGCGGCAATCGAGAGCTCGGCGGCAAAGACCGGCGGCGAAAGCTACGTGATGCCGGCGGCGATTGCGCCCTTTGCGGTGGTGGTGACGGTGACGAATGTAAAAGAGGCGGGGCTGCTCGAGGCGGGTGAAGCGATTGCTGCGGAGCTCGAGCGGGCCGGGATGGATGTTTTGCTGGACGATCGGGATGAACGCGCCGGGGTCAAGTTCAAGGATGCGGATCTGACCGGAATTCCTTACCGGATCGCGGTCGGCAAGAAGCTGGCCGAGGGGAAGGTAGAACTTTTGAATCGGCTGACCGGGATCACTGACGACCTTGCCACGGGCGAGGTCGTCCAACATTTACAGGCAGCACTTGCCTCAGCCCGCTGAGCGTTCTACCGTGAGTCACGATTCCTGCCATGCCCGTTAAAGTTAAACTCGGTTCGAGTGCCACCAAGGCCAGCTTTCTTTCGATCGCCGTGCGCGCGATGCTCGCGCTGATCCTGTTCTGTGTGCTGGTGGGCGGGGTCGTCTTCGCCTACTACTACATGAAGTATCAGAAGGTGGTCGATGAGCGGCTGGCTGCCGGGCCGCTGTTTGCCTCCGTGGCGCAGATCTACGCTGCGCCGAAGGAAGTACGGACGGGCCAGAAGCTGACGATCGCTTCGATTGCTGCGGACCTGCGCTCTGCCGGGTACAACATGAACTCGCAGCTTGGGACGTTCCAGGAGCGCGAGGATTCGATCCTGATCAAGCCGGGCCCGCAGTCGTTTCACAATACCGATGGCGCGACGATCTCTACTTCGGGCGGACAGATCTCCGCGATTACCGCCGAGAATGGGGTGGCGTTGCGGTCCTATGAGCTTGAGCCGCAGCTGATTACGGCGCTTTCCGAGGACAAGAACCGCACCAAACGTCGCATCGTGACCTTCCAGGACATCCCGCCGCGTCTGGTCCAGGCTGTGACCGCGATCGAGGACCGGCGCTTCTTTGAGCACGGCGGCATCAACTACCTGCGGCTTGCGCGCTGTGCGGAAGAAGACCTGCTCTCTCACCAGAAGGAATGTGGGGGATCTACGCTGACGATGCAGCTGGCGCGTGGATTTTTCCTGACGCCTGAGAAGAAGTACTCCCGTAAATTGCGGGAGATCATGATCACGTTTCAGCTGGAATCGCGGTTTACCAAGCAGGAGATCTTCGCGATGTATGCGAACCAGATCAACCTTGGACAGCGCGGCAGCTTCGCGGTCAACGGGTTTGGCGAAGCCGCGCAGGCGTTCTTCGGGAAGGATCTTGGGCGGCTCGATGTTGCCGAGTGCGCGCTGCTTGCGGGGACGATTCAGAGCCCGAATCGTCTAAATCCTTATCGTCATCCGGACCGGGCGATGGAGCGCCGCAACCTTGTGCTCGATTCGATGGTCGATACCGGAGCGTTGACGGAGGCCGAGGCGACACGCGCCAAGGCAGAGCCGCTGCACCTCGCTGCTCCCAACGTGGATGCGCGAGAAGCGCCTTATTTCGTCGACATGGTGCACGAGCAGCTGGTGCAGCGACTGGGCGATGACCTGAATCATCAGTCGCTGCGCATCTACACCTCGCTGGACCCACAGTTGCAGCGGATGGCCTCCGAGTCTGTTGATGTGGGCATGCGGAATGTCGACGAGTTGTGGAAGAAGACGCACAGCAAGAGTCCCGTTCCGCTGACGTATCCGCAGGTTGCGCTGGTCGCGCTTGATCCACATACCGGGCAGATTCTCGCACTGGTGGGAGGGCGGAACTATGGCGTATCGCAGCTGAACCATGCGATGTCAAAACGGCCGACGGGGTCGATCTTCAAACCGTTCGTCTACGCGGCGGCTGAGAATACGGCTGTTGCCGGGCAGCAACTGGCGGATGGCGTGTTCACCGCGGTCACGATGCTGAATGATACGCAGACTACCTTCACCTTCAACAACGGACGCGACAGCTACACGCCGCGGGATTACAAGGACGAGTACCACGGGCAGGTCACGGCGATCTATGCGCTGGCGCACTCGCTGAATAATGCGACTATCTCGCTCGGGCAGGAAGTGGGTTTTGAGAACGTTGCACGGCTTGCCAGGGACTCGGGGATCAAGGAAGCCAAGGGTACCCCCTCTGTCTCACTCGGAACTTACAGTGCGACGCCCGTCGACATGGCGGGGGCCTATACGGTGTTTGCAAATGGCGGCGTCCACATTGATCCGTGGCTGTTATCGAGCGTGCGCAACAGCAATGGGGATCTGCTGGCCGACATGCCGCGCAATGCGAAGCAGGTAATGGATCCGCGCGCGGCGTATCTGACGCAATCATTGCTCGAAGGCGTGATGAACTTCGGCTACGGCACCGCTGTGCGCAAGCTAGGATTTACGGCGCCGGCGGCTGGTAAGACCGGCACCTCTCACGATGCGTGGTTTGCGGCCTACTCTTCTAACCTCATCTGCGTCGTATGGGTGGGCAACGATGACTACACAAACGTCGGGAACCTGACGGGCGCGGTCCTGGCGGCGCCGATCTGGGCTGACTTTATGAATCGGGCCATCAAGCTGCCACAGTATTCCGACATGAAGGGCTTTACGAAACCCAACGGAGTCACCGAGGTGCAGATCGACAAGGTGACGAACCTGCCGGCCGATGAGACCTGTCCGCAGACGTATCGCGCGGCATTCCTGGATGGCACCATTCCGGCGGGAACATGTTCGAAGATGGCGGATTCGAACCAGACGATTCTCGATCAGATGCTGAATGGCGTCGCTCCCCCGACCCCGGAGACGATGCCGCAGGAGCCGGGCGATCCAGCAATTCCTCCGACGCAGAAGAAGCCGAACATCTTCAAACGGCTGTTCGGCGGCGGCACAAAGCCAAGTGCGCCGCCACCGGCGCCTCTGCCGCAGCCGTAATAGGATTTGTTAGAATTGGGCCTGAGCCGGGATGGCGGAACTGGCAGACGCAGCGGACTCAAAATCCGCCGACCGCAAGGTCGTGGGGGTTCGACCCCCCCTCCCGGCACCAATAGAATCAATGCTTTCTGGAAAGCGACGCATCTTCGGATGCGTTTTTCTATGCCCAAACTATGACCAAGGTTAAGGCATAGAACGCAGCTGCGCTCAACGTAAGAGCGCACGTAAGCCTCTATTGCGAAAGAACCGAGTTTCTTGCCCAGCCGACGGCATTCAAAAGAGAAGGTCTGCTTAGGCGTAACGCGATAGCTGCTTTCATTGTCGGATCCATTCAAAGTTGCTTTAGGCGACCAACCGTATGACCTCACTGATAAACTAGGCGACACTCTATGAATAAGCTATGCCCTTCCGAAGAATCGATTTGGCTGAACGTCGGCGATGATGTCATCGAGAAATTGAATGACGACCAAATTAACGCAAAGTACGTGAAACGGGAACTTCGGATAATCACAGAGGTTAATCGCGAGCAACTGCCAAACTTCGTTGCCGCTCTTGCCCGAACGGGGTGGATGGACGTGAAGCCGTTCTATCAGCGTCGGCCCCGATGGGACGAAGTTAGGCAGTCGAGATTGATTGAGTCGTTTGTCATGAACATCCCTATCCCCCCGCTCTTTGTATATGAGTCGGATTTCGCAAAGTACGAAGTTATGGACGGACAGCAGCGCATCTCGGCAATCAAAGACTTTTACGCCAACAAATTCAAGTTAAAGGGATTAGAGCAGTGGCCTGAACTCAACGGAAGAATTTATGACACCTTGCCTTCTGCGATCCGCAAGGGAATAGACCGCAGGTCAATTTCATATTTCGTATTGCTGAAAGAGTCCGCGACTTCAAGCGAGGACGAAATCCTTCTTCGTCAGCAGGTCTTTGAACGCTTAAATACCGGCGGAATCACTCTAGGCAATCAAGAAATCCGCAACTCTATCTACCACGGTCGCTTCGCGATCATGCTCCTTGAAGCAGCTAAGAATCCTCGCTTTCGGAATGCATGGGGTATTCCGCTCTACACGCTTGAAGAAGACCTGCAGCCGCCAGCGAATCTCTTGGACAATACTTTCTGGTCCCAGATGAGAGATCTAGAGGTGATCCTGAGATTCTTCGCGCTTCGGCATGCACAACACTATCGCCGAGGCATGGCGGGCTTTTTGGATTTGTATTCTGTGCGGGCTCGTTCGTTCACGGAGGAAGACGTTTCGATTCTCCTGAGTTTGTTCCAGACGACCATTGATCTAGCTGCGGACGTATTCGGTGAGCGTCTTTTTAAACCATGGGACGTAGCTGCTAATTCATGGTCGTCTCGCCCTCAGATAGCTTTCGCAGATGCGGTTATGGTGGGGTTCAGCCGTCACATTGACGAGATGATGATCCTTCGTCACCGGTCAGCTGCAATCATTGAAGCCACAAAGCAGCTCTTCATCGTCCACGAGGAGGGCACGTTCACGGGCCAAAAGAACAGTAAAGCGGATGTCCAGCGTCGCATCACGCTTTTTGATGACATGCTCTCAAGGGTTGTAGCGTCCTGATGTTCTGGTCGACAGTTGAGCGAACTCGTAAAGACCTCCGTGATCTGAAGTCGGTCGTCGGAGCCAACGAGCGTTTGAGAGATTTAATCTTCTCTTTCGGGAGCGATCAGCCCGGCGGCAGTCTGGAACAGAAATTCTTTTCGATTCAAAAAGAATCGCCTGCCAAATCTGTCTGGGCACTTTACGACCACTGTGCCGCAGTCACAAGGCTCTACGCGATTTTTGAAGACTTTGTAGATAGCATAGTCAAAGAATATCTGGAAGCTCTTCCTGGCATCTACCCCTCATACATCAATCTACCTGCGACAGTTATCAATCAACATCGCCTAGGCGTAGCCCAAATTCTTTCGAAGCTGGGCGACAAGGGGCTTTTCAAGCATTTGAGTGAACGAGATGCGTTAACGGGGATTAGCGAAGGGAACTTGGGACGGGACTACGTGTTGCTACCGGATGCGTTCCTAACGGACACTCAGAACTATCGAGTCGATCAAGTCAACCAAGTTTTTTCTTACTTGGATATTGTGAATATCTGGGCTGGAGTGGAGAAGCATAGAGCACTCCTTCAATACATGCTATCCCGTGATTCAAATGAAACTCCCCGAACCATACTTAACAAATTGGTCGAAGATCGCAATTTTGCTTCGCACTCTTCCGTTAGCTATGTGATGTCAACTCCTGAGTTGATTTCTCTGGCGAGTTTTCTTGAGGCTGCAGTTTTGGCGATTTCTGAGATTGTAAGAAAAAAATGTATATCGCTTGAATGTGCGTTCGGGATGCGATTAGAACAGTTCCATGTCCTTCACACATATTCGAATCAGATCGCCGGTGTGAGATTCCTTGGCGGGAATATTAAGATCGGTGATTCACTGCTTGTATTAGCGGGGGACGGCGCTTACCTTGCGCAGGTCACATCGATTCGTAACGGTAGTACGGTACTGGAGAATGCCGGATGTGACGTGTACCCAGAGCTCGGTCTGGGCTTGGATGTCGGTGTCAGAAAAGGAGATCGACTTGTGTCTTCTCATAAAACTGCACTCAACAATCCTGAGAATCAATCACTACCTGCTTCGCGTCTTCAACCTGGACGGGTGCGCGTCTTTCTGTCGTCCCTCCGGGACGCTGTTAGCACACTCTTCGATGCGAAGAATTGATGCATTTGCAGCAGGCGCATTTGAACGCGATCTGTTCATTTAGCTTGCTTCTAGCTTTCTTAGCGCGTCTGCAATGTCACTCTGAGAGACAATCGCGTAACGCTCGAACACGCTTCTAGTCCGCCAACCACCAATCTTCATGATGACGCCTTCTGCGATGCCAGCACGGCGCAGATTGCGCGCTGCTGTGCGGCGCAGATCGTGGAAGAGAAGCCCGGGAACTCCGGCAGATGTGCAGGCGTTAGCCCAAGTCTCACGGAAGTCTCTGACAGCCTTTCCGTCTGGGCGAGTGAGCACGGAGTCGGCAGCCGATTTGCCCGCTACACACTGCGTGAGCAGGTTGTGGATCGTGGTCGTCATCGTGACTTCTCTGCCGTCTTTGTTCTTGGTCGTTCCCGGCTCCAATCGAATGGTTCGAGCTTCCACATCGACCTGACCAACCTTGAGATTAATGAGTTCGCTGATGCGCCAGCCGTAGGTGCGGCCCATCTCTACGACTGCCTGAAACCAAAGGTCGGGGCAGTACGCGATGAGCTTCCTATATTGAGCGTCTTCTAGGAAGCCAGTGCGGATGTTGTCCTCCACCAGCTTGGGGAACTTTGGCAGTCGGAAGACCTTCGGTGGGGTAGCGTACATCCCGATGCGGAACATCCGCTTTAGCGCGGCCATTTCGCGATTGATCGTCGCGTTTGACGCACTCTCCGTCTGACGGTGATCGATGTACTTCGCTACGAGATCGCTTGTCACATCGGAGACACGCTTTGGCCCAAAGAAGGGTTCGATATGGAGCCGCCAGCGGGTCTGCACATCGTCGGTCGTCTTGCGCCCGTTGATGCGGTAATCGCGGAATAGATCTTCCGCCAACTCCGCCACGGTAATGCGCTCATGTACGGGCCCGACAAAGGTGTTCGTGGTGATCTCTGCCAGGCGCTTTCCGAGGATGCGATTGGCTACACGTTTGTCCGTCGTTCGGGTGGATTCACGAAACGATCTTCCGTTGCGATGGTATTTGATCCACCAGACTGCGCTGTCTTTCTGCAGATACAGGCTTCCTGTTCCCCGAGGACGCGGCATAGTCGTCTCCCTTCAGTTTCGATGAGGTTGAGGGTTCATGAACTGGCAGCGGGCGAAATATCGGATCGTCGGTGCCGTGGTGTTTGTGCTTTTCGACATACGCGTCCAGATCTCGGATGTCGAGAAGGAAGGGTGAGCCCTCGCCGTCGTGCAGGTGGGGGAGCAGTCCGTCTTGGATGAGCCGGCGTAGTTTCCATTCGCTCATACAGAGATACTCAGCGGCTTGCCGAGTGCGGATTAGTCGTTGCTGGATGGATGGCCCAAGACGCATTTTCTACCCCTAGAGGTCGAACATGACTTGACAATAATGAAATAGATACTTATTGTCAAGTTGTAACGATACATAATTTTCGTATCTGTGAGGTGTGGTCGTGGCAGAAAATCCCAATCTACAACAGCCGGTTATCTCAGTACGCGTTTCTGAGGCTCTGCGTGGTCGACTTGAGCGCCTGAAGGAAATCATCTACTCCAAGAGTGGCAATACCGTCTCGACATCGGAGGTTGCGAAGCAGCTCCTTGAGTCTGCCAGGGAAGATCGTCTTGAGCTTGTAGAGCTGCTCGGCGATCCGACAGAGTCTCTCCTGCGAATCCGTCATAAGGCGGAGGGAAGACACCTGCTATCGCAAGCTGAGTGGACTCTCGTGGCGTACTACTGCCACCAAGGTGCAGAGGCATTTGCGAACACGACCCCAAACAAGATCTCCTACGCATCTCTTGCAGGAATCCTTGAAGCGTTTGGTGCCCTATACGACATGCAAACGGCGTCCCCGAGCTCGCGAGATCAGTATTACCTGAGCAATCTTCCGGTCCGCGAAGTGGGGATTGAGAAGGAAGTGGGAGAGGCAGATTCGGCGTTGCTTCGACGCGCCATCAAGGCCACTATTTCGACTCTGAAAAATCCTCGAAAGAACCAGTGGAAGCCGACGCTCCTGGCGCGAAATCTCTACGTGATTTTGGAAGAAGAGAAGTTCCCCAACATCGAGCAGTTGAATGACATGTTGTGGCCACATTGGGATGTGCTCTGGAGGGTGTGCGCACGCGGTCATTACTTCCATGCGAAGGAGCCATTGCGAGACCGGCTTTCCTCTGACGAAGACTTGGGTAATGTCGTGCAACTTCCATTGCCGTGGGTCGAATACGACGGCTATATCTTGACGTTCGTGAGAGTGGACGGAGGGGAGTTCTCTTTCTGTTTGAACTTCCCCGGCGACTTGGCTCCGCTCTATCCACTGAGTCGGTATCCGAGGATATCTGAGTTTCGTTCGATGTTGAACGAGTTCGATGTCTCCAAGAAGGCTTCCTATTGGACTGGCTATTACTTCGCCGGGTACACGAGCGAACAGGAAGACGGATCCATTACGGCAGCGTTCCGCGCCAACGATAACGGCATTACGTTCAGTTTCACGCAAGCCCAGTGGAAATCGGTCAAGGAGCTGTTTCGCCTCGCCTGGGAATCACCCGAAGTCAGCCGTCTTTGGGATGGCCTTGTGCTTCAGTATGGCGAGCTGTAAGGCAAACGGTGCTTCGCACCGGCAGTAGATGACACGTCACCCCAGAATGGTTGCTGCGGAGCAACCTGGGTTTCTCCGGAGTAACGAGTTCATAGACAAGGACTTGGTGATTTGAGGTGTCTGCGAGGAACCTTTGGATTTCCGCTTAAATCCTCATTCGCAGCACGTTTCTTTAGGACGTTATCCCTCAGCATCGGGAGGCCACGTGAAACGACAGGCCATTCTTACAAAGTCGGTTGGTACCAAAGTCAGCGAGGCTGAACTCGCTCTGTTGGAGGCGCGCGCCAAGAGTACCGGTCTCACTCTTTCCACGTGGGTGAGGAAGTCGTTGCTTGCCACGCCGGTTGAAGCAACATCGAATGTCGGCGAAGTCGCGTTGGCCGAGGTGTTGGCCCTTCGAACAATTCTTATCAACCTGATCTTCTCCGTCTCCCAGGGAAAGCCGGTCACGGCGGAGTCGACACAGGCACTTATCGATCGCACGGACGCCGACAAGATGATGCGCGCAATGGAGCGCTTGGCGGGCGCGCGTTTAGCAGATTTGGATATGAAATGACACGGTAAAAACAGCGCAAACGAGGAGGTCGAGATGCCAGAATGGGGACGAAAAGCCTACGCGAAGTGGCCGAGCAGGAAGCCGCTATGGACCTGGACAGCGTTCTTCGCTGCACTCGTTCTCTTCGCAGGAACCACGGTGAGCCAATACGCCCATAGTTGGGGTTTCGCGCAGAAACTCTATCTCGGCAGCTACCTTAAAAGCGGGGTGCGTGGCGCGGCATCTGCAACCGCAAGAGGGCGGTATGAGCTGCTTGAAGGAGTCAATTCCAAAGGAAAGCTAAGATTCATTCTGGGCGATGAGGCCGAGAAGGAAGTCCAAGCCGATGGACGCATTCTCTATCGGCTGACTCATGAAGGTACTGATCACGGGCTGGTCGGGCTCCGTTGGTACTCGGGGACTTTCAACGACCACTTGATTCACGATTTCATGAGTCATTGGATCTACCAAGATCAGGGTTTCTGGGATCATGCAGAGAGACCGCTTTACCTTTCAATCTTCGCTTTGGCACTGGGGCTTCCCTAGCTACTTGATGCCTGACAAGCTGCTCTCCGGTCTCTGGATGCTGTCCTTCTGAAAGCCTTGTGAACTGCTGCTCTTGGACATCCCCAGACAAGCCCCAACGTTCAGCAAGCTGCCCTTGCCACTCTCCAAGCACTCGTTCACCTTCGGTGTAATAGTTCTCACGGGCGTTCGCGAACTCCTCTCGGTGGTACAACTGCGCCTGTCCCGCGCCAATCGGTTTGGAGATGGTCACCATATCGCAATTACTCGAAATGTGGGCCTTGCTCGTTCACAACCTCAAGGCGTTTCTCAGAGACTTTCACGGAGAGCGGCGGCTTCTTGGTGACTTCTGCCTTCATCGCCTCCTCCTGCTCTTCTGAACCGACTACTTCTCGCTTCGGAGAAGCCGCTGGCGGCATTGAGAGGCTGAGTTTTCGTTCAACGAATTTCGCCACGTTGCTCTGCAGATTCAAATAAGGAAAACGCATCGGAAGAACCAGATTTCCATGCTTCATGTAGCCGTGCAGAGGGTCCAAGCCACCGACCTCAGACGCCATGACGAGGGGCTCCCTCGTGATGTCTCGTTGCTCACTTTCTGAGTTCTGAGGAAACTTTCCGTGCGTTCTCGACTCCCGGAAACGTTCAATCTCGATCTCTCCAATGGCCTTTGAAATCCACTCCGAAGCTCCGGGTTCACTCGTCTTGAGAAAGATCTTCGTGGCGGGTTGCGAAAGCATGGCCTCGGAGACATGCCCGTAGAGCGCCTCAACTTGGGCCTTCCCTTGGAAGCCGAGGACCATGGGGTTGTTGGACTTTCGATTCTCAGTGACCGCCGTCGTAAGCTGCGGAAGCCGCTGCAAACTCGCAAGCTCATCCAACACGAACCAGGTCTTACGCTTCACCTCTAATTCATCGTTCATCATCCGTAGAACAAGCAAGTCCAACCACAGACTCATCAGAGGACGCATCCGCTCGCGCATCGTGGGTTTGGACGTGAGGAAGATCCATCCCTTGCGTTGCTTTGCCCAGCCGCCCAGTGAATGGCTATGCTGCACCGCAGCTCCATACACATGCCGTCGTCTTCAACGTCACCGAAACTTCGGATGGCAGTACGCGGGCCCTGCAGCCTCAGGAGCTGTATAAAACGCAGCAGTATGCGACGGCGGTCTATCGTTCAGAGCTTGCTCTACAGTTGCAGCGGTTCGGTTATGAAATCGAACGGGGAGAGCATGGGCAGCCGGAGATAAAAGGCTATTCGAAAGAGTATCTGGAAGCATCGAGCCCCAGACGGCAGCAGATCAAAGAACACCTGGAGGCGCAGGGTCGGGAGGGCGCGGGGGCGGCGCAGATCGCCGCCCACCAAACACGCGATGCGAAGCAGCCGCTATCGCGTGAAGAGGTGCGAGTTCGTCACCAAACGATGGCTGTCGAGCACGGTAATCAGCCGCAGCGTGTCCTTGCTGAAGCATCCCAACGCCCAGCAACAGAATTGAAGCCGGAGGGGTCGCAGGTCGCTGCTCAGAGTGGAATCACCTACGCGAGAGAGCGTGGCGTGGAGCGCGAGGCTGTCTCCGACGAACGTTCGATTTTGCGAGATGCATTGAAGCACACCATGGGCGAATCTCGCTTGCCAGAGATCAGGGCTGAGTTCTCGAAGAGGGTTGAAACAAGTGAGTTGATCGAAGTTCCGCATCGAGTGGGTTATCATCGACAGATAATAGTTCAGTTCATGCTGGGCCAATTCTTTTTGATAGGGGCAGCGTCATTTTGTGTCCCTTAAGATCACTATTAATGAGACGATGTCCGCACAGGCTGAGGACATCGTCATTTATGGCTTGTATCCAAGGTGAGGGACTCAATCAAGGGTCGCTCTTCCCTGTGGTTTTGTACGATCTTGTCCCTACTGATCAAATGTGTCGCCTGGTTGACGCATTCGTCGGCCAACTCGATATGAAGAATCTTGGCTTCGAACGGGCGCACCCGGCTGAGACAGGCAGACCGGGCTACGATCCACGCTCGCTGCTGGAGCTGTATCTCTATGGCTATCTCAATCAAATCCGCTCTTCGAGGCGCTTATAGACAGAGTGCCGTCGCAACGTGGAAGTCATGTGGCTACTGGGGCGGCTGTATCCCGACTACAAATCCATTGCGGAATTCCGTCGCATGCATCGCGAGGCGGTGACTGCAGCCGCATTGGAGCTCGTCCGCTTCGCCAAGAGCTGCGGTCTGATCCGTGGCGAAGCCTGTATGACCAGGAGGGTTACGGTCTCCTCAGTGAGAAGCTCCGATCTATGAAGCGGCTCAGAAACGACAGTCGTGTCTATTTCAGGATACTATACATCATAAAAGTGGCGTAGAGTGATTGATAGGAGAAGTCTCTATCAATCATGCGCTGGAACTGGCAACAGCCCGATTGGCCGGATTTTCGTTGGGACGAGAAGAGCATCGAAAAGGCCGAAGCCGCGTTCCTCCGGGGTGCGGGAATTCTGGTTGGGTCGGCTAAACATCTTGATGAAGATGCTCGGCAACAGCTTCTCGTAGATGCGATGAGTATTGAAGCGTTGACGACCTCTGAAATTGAGGGGGAGATATTGAACCGTGCCAGCGTTCAGTCCTCCATCCAACGACAGCTTGGCTTTCTCTCGGATCGCCGTAAGGTGCAACCGGCTGAGCAAGGGATTTCAGAGCTGATGGTCGATCTCTATCGAGGAATTGACGAGGCTCTAACTGCGGATCAGCTTTTCTCGTGGCACCGAATGGTGGTCTCTGGTCGCACCGACCTTCGCGATATTGGTCGCTACCGCACGGGTGATGAACCGATGCAGGTGGTGTCCGGAGCAAGCTACGCCCCTAAAGTTCATTTCGAGGCTCCGCCTTCGCCGCGCGTGCGCAAGGAGATGAACAGCTTCTTGGAGTGGTTCAACAGTACCGGACCCGGAACGAACTCTGCATTACCAGCACTGACACGCGGAGGGATTGCCCATCTCTACTTTGAGTCTATTCATCCATTCGAAGACGGCAACGGACGTATCGGACGCGCTGTTGCAGAGAAGGCGCTTGTCCAAGGATTTGGGCAGCCTATCATTGTCGCGTTAGGACGTTCAATCCTCGCTCATTATACGGACTACTATCGCGCTCTTGAAGACGCAAACAAGTCCAACGACGTGACGAAGTGGCTCAGGTGGTTTTCGGCCATAGCCCTTGAGGCGCAGTATCGGACGTTCGCGCAGATTGACTTCGTCATTCACAAAGCCAAGCTGCTTGAACGTTTGAAAGGGCGCATTAACGGACGACAAGAGAAAGTACTGCTGAGGATGTTGCGAGAGGGGCCAGAAGGATTCGAGGGCGGCATGAGCGCGAAAAAGTACAGCACCATTGCGGAGACAGCACCGGCGACGACGACCCGCGATTTGGCCGGTCTTGTCGATGTCGGGGCGTTGATTCGCTCTGGAGAACTGAAATACACGCGGTACGAACTGAATATTCCGGTGTCGAACATTCCCAGCATCACGATTGACGAAGTGGGACGCGTGCATTCCAAAATGACCGAAGGTTAGCCGATGCCTAAGAGCTTGGACGTTTATTTGCAAAGCGATTTAGTCGGGCACCTCGTCCAAGATACCGGCGGCCAGATGCACTTTCAGTACTGTGAGAGTTGGTTGGACGGACCTGGACCAGCTCCGCTCTCCCAATCGTTGCCGCTCCGCAAAGAGCGTTTCTCTCAGAAGGAATGCCGGGGATATTTCGGCGGTATTCTGCCTGAGGCCAGCAACCGCGAAGTCGTTGCGCGTAACCTCGGCATCAGCGCTCGAAATGATTTCGCAATGCTCAAGGAGATCGGCGGTGAATGCGCTGGAGCCGTCACGTTTGTACCTACAGGCGACCGCCTACCAGAAAATCGGAACATCCATCGGACGCTATCTTCGTCAGAACTTGCAGCCGTTCTGAGGGAACTGCGAAAACGGCCTCTCCTGGCCGGACAAGAAGGGATACGCCAGTCGCTCGCTGGTGCTCAGGACAAGGTTGCTGTCTGCCTTAGTGGTGACGAGATTTCGCTTCCCTTAGACGGAGCGCCGAGCACACATGTATTGAAGCCTGCTGTAGAGCGCTTCGAAGGCGTGGTTCAGAATGAATCGCTTTGTATGCGGCTCGCAGCCGCTATCGGGCTTCCAACCGCGAAGGTGGAAGCCCGCAGTGTCGAAGGTATGGATTACTTGCTCGTTGAGCGCTATGACCGCGTCTACCGCAAAGACTCAATTCTCGAACCAGTTCTTGAACGACTGCACCAAGAGGACTTCTGTCAGGCTTTCGGTATCGTCTCAGAGATGAAGTATCAGAAGGAAGGTGGCCCATCGCTCAAGCAATGCTTTGCGCTGTTGCGCAAAGTGTCGAGCGCCCCCGCTATCGACCTCGCGCGTTTGCTTGACGCCGTAATCTTCAACTACCTCGTGGGAAACAACGATGCACACGGGAAGAACTTTTCACTGCTCAATCGCGGTCTTGGGAGAGATCATGCACACGTTGGCCTCGCGCCTCTGTACGACATCCTAAGCACGGTTTACTACCCCGAGCTCAGCCGAACGATGGCGATGAAACTTGGCGGTGAGTATTCCTCTAAGAAGGTGTGGCCCCACAACTTTGAACAGCTTGCAGAGGATGCAGGACTTGAAAAGTCGCTGGTGATGGGTCGCGTGGCGGAGATGATCAACGAGATTCGCGCTGTTCTTCCTCAAATGCACTCCGACGGGATAACCAGGTCGATTGCCGCGCGTATTCTGGAGCGCTGCGAGCTGAGCCAAGGGCGGTTTCAGCAATAGCAACGCTGTTTAGCGTAATGCTGTTCGCAAAATAAAGGGCAATATAAGACGCAAGAAGTTGAATCATTGTGTATGATAATGCTTGTTATGGGGAAGACGACGCCATCACTCGTACCACGCGTTGCGCGCTTGCTTGATGGACTAGGCGCTCATCTCAAACTCGCGCGGCTTCGACGGAAATATTCGGCGGAGATCGTAGCGCAACGCGCAGGAATCACGAGGCGCACCCTATCTAAAGTAGAGCAGGGAGACCCGGCGGTTGCGCTGGGCGTATACGCGCGGGTGATGCAGGTGTTGAGGTTGGAAGACGATTTGGCACTGCTGGCCAAGGACGATGAACTGGGTCGAAAATTGCAAGATGCCGGAATCACCGCCAAACTTAGGGCCCCTAAACGCCTCGCCGCTGCGAAGAATGAGATCGCACTGGATCAAGCAGAAGGACGTGTCTGATGGCGGCTATAGAGACGGTCGAGGTCTATCTGGATGCCGACCAAACAGCCGAGCCAGATCTTATGGGAACGCTGCACTGTCAGCGAAGCGGTAAGGGGGAACTCTTTTCTTTCAAGTACGCCAAGGCCTGGCTTGATCAGACGGAGGCCTTTGCCTTTGACCCTGACCTCACACTAGGCGAAGGTCATCAGTATCCTGCTGCGGATCGATCGAACTTCGGCATCTTCACCGATTCGTCCCCGGACCGCTGGGGACGCGTACTGATGCAGCGCCGGGAAAATGCTCGTGCGCGTCATGAAGGAGTTCGTCCACGGACGCTGACGGAGTGGGATTTCCTGTTGGGCGTCCACGACGAAACGCGACTCGGCGCACTGCGATTCAAACGGCCAGGCGGCCCTTACGTCGATAGCGATACGAGATTCGCCGCGCCGCCTTTGACATCTCTGCGGGAGTTGCAAGCAGCGAGCCTTCAGTTTGAGCGGCACTTGAACGACGAGGAACATCCCGACTACGCGAAGTGGCTAGCTCAGCTTATCGCCCCTGGGAGCTCTCTCGGAGGGGCGCGTCCCAAGGCTTCCGTCCGAGATGAAAAGGGAGCCCTATGTATTGCCAAATTCCCGAGCCGCCAAGACACGCGAGACATGGGAGCTTGGGAGCTGGTGGCCCATTCACTTGCACGTAAATCAGGCATTCAGGTTCCAGATGCCAGAGCACTCCATTATGCAGAGAATGCGTTCACGACCTTTCTCGTTCAAAGGTTTGATCGCACTGCGAAAGGGGGGCGTATTGCTTTCGTCTCAGCGATGACTCTGACACAGCGCAAGGACGGAGAAGCGGGAGCGAGCTACCTTGAGCTTGTTGACCTTCTCCAATCCAGAGGTGCCAACACCCAGGCCGATTGTGAGCAACTGTTTCGTCGAGTTCTTCTGAACATTCGCATTCACAATACAGACGACCATCTGCGCAACCACGGCTTCTTGGTCAACGCGCAAGGCGTTCGTCTTTCCCCGGCCTATGACATCAATCCTTCCGTTGATTGCAAAGAGCTTTCGCTTGCCATCGACGAAACAGAGAGCACATGCGATATCTCGGTAGCCATGAATGCCTACAAGGCCTACGGGATCTCCTCCGCTCAAGCAGACGCAGCGCTAAAGTCTGTTGAAGCGGCTGTGGCGGGATGGAGAACAGAGGCTACCAGGTTTGGAATTTCCAAGGCGGAACAAAGTCTTATGGCAGCGGCGTTCGAGTAGAAAGCAAATGCTTAAACCGATTTCAAAGCAACACCTAAGCTCTTGTGCGCCAACTGCGGTGACAGAGAGGACAGGAGTGTAAGGCAAAGACGCTGGACGTTTGCGCCATGACCCAGGATCTTGGATTGGATCGTGCCTGCGCAAGCTTCAATGTATAAGCTCTCGTAAGAGCTTCCCGGCGACCGCGAACGAGCTTATGGCAGGGGGAATTGCGCGGATTCCTTGCTCATGTGTGCGCTTGATGTGTGCCAAATAGTGTAGGCTAATCCCGGCCTCTAACCGAGGCGTCACCAAGTTTTCCAGCCTATGGAGCATAAGAATTGGAGTGTCGCGCAAGTGAAGACACTGGATGGCTTTACGCACAAATATCACGCGCAGCCTCGGCTTTCAGCCACTCAAATTAGCGAGTATCTTTCCGCAAATGCAACCAAGAGGAGCAGCATCCTTAAGGATGCAAAGTATCCTCCGACGTTCATGCTCATTCGCTACGAAGATGCAAAGAACGCATTGATCGGTCATCTTGCGGATGGGAATCCTTCCAGCGAGGTACTTGACAGGAAGGTAATTGGGCTCAAGCGTAAGGCCCAAGAGGAAGGTATCACCGATTACGCCAAGAACAACTGCGGCTTATGTATCGATGCAATCGAGTCTTTTCAGGCCAACGAAGCGGACATTGACGTGGGGAAAATCAGGTTCCTCAAACCCCACATCAACTATTCTCGGCTGAAGATTGCCGGAGTCAATGTATCTGTTTCAGTTGATCTCGGTACTGAGAAGATTGATTCAAAGGGGTTCACTTCGACGGGTGGAGCAACGCTTGTTTTTTCGAAGCCTGGGCCCAAAGGGCAGGACAGGAACCTTCCGGATCGGTGTAAAGCAATCACCCTTCTTGTATTTGAAACATTGAAAACTACTGCAAAAGCAAGCGAGACGCTTGATCCAACTTTGTGTATGGCTATCGATGTTTTCAGTGGGGTGGTTTATCGGGCCAAGGGGGAGCAGAGAAATCTCTATCGCACCGTGAAAAACTCCTGCGGTGAAGTTGCAGCGATATGGCCAAGCGTTGACCCCCCAGCCAATTATTTTGGTCCGCCGATTCTCAAGATATGAGCTTTTGCTTCTAATTAGGGGCGTGCATCCGTGCGCGGCCCCGTCCAGGTATAGAGGATCAAGCCCCGGAGCGGCACATCATGAGCAAAAGCAGACCATTTTCGGTTTACCTCTTGAAGTCTGGATATGACGCATCCAATGCCTTAAAAGAATTTAGCAAGCTCGAGAGTGAGACTGCTGCTGACAAGCTTCCTGCTGGGGCACAGCTCTTCATATTGGATGGTCCACCTAGCAATGTTTGGTGGACTAGCTATTTTGGTGTGCAAAAAGTCATCAAACAAGCAAGTAAAGGCGCAGTTGTCTTCTTTCCGGTTGGACAACGATGTTTCGCTTTGTCTTTTGGTGCCGGGTACCACGGTCTAAAGGACGAGAGCTATGAACATGATTTTGGACTTCGCGTTACGTTGAATTGCGTCGACGCCAAAAAACTTAAAAGTACAGACACAATGCAACCTGGAGCGGCACGGAGACAGAGAATCCAATCTCCGGTTGGAGAAGAACTGACCTATTTCGATTTTGATCGCAACAGCTCGGTTCTGAGGAGCCTTACGGGGAAAGTCGCGGAAAAATATAAGAACCTTTTTAAGGACGCGACTGGAGCCAGCAGTTTGAATATCAAATCGACATCCTTGCCTAATGGATTGACGGGTCTTTGCGAGAAATTACTGGAACTCTACGAAAGTGAAAGCTATAGGGCGACGTTCCCGGACATACAGAACATCATTCCGGTGCGCGATCCACAACTCCTTGACGAGCTCGGTAATGCTCTCGTTACAGCTGTTCGCACGAAAGCAGAACATCTATACCTATCTATCCCGGACATGATCGACTATCGCAAGGGTGCCCACTATGCAGCCTTTTCTGGTGTGGGAAAGAGCGATCTGTATGAAGACGTATTCATCGATAAATACTATGAGTATCTTGACAATAATTCCGTGGATTTGTCACAAACTAGCTTTGATGACTTGAAGCACCAGAGATTAAACCTGATTGACGAGAATGAGAATGAGATCGACAGTTTCGCAATGCAGAACTGCTTCATTTTCGAGACTCCTCTTGGACAGGAAGGGCAAACATATCACATTGCGGATGGCAAGTGGTATCGCGTGGAGAATTCATATCTAGCAAGGCTAAAGGACACTCTTGATCCACTGTGTGCCCCAACGGCACTCCCCCCTTATTGCCATGAGAATGAGGGACACTATAACGAATCCATGGTTGGCGCTCTTGGATACATTTGCCTCGACGAGAAAAATATTAGTCCGGATGGGCAGACCCAAGTTGAGCCTTGCGACCTCTATTCCGTAGAAGACGGTACTGCCATTTTTCATCACATAAAGCGATCGACCCTTTCGGGTGCGCTGAGCCATCTGTTCAATCAGGGAACGAATGCAATTGAATTGCTGAAACTTGAGCCTAAGGCAATCGAGAAACTCCAAGAACTCATCATGGAGAAGGCCATAGTCGACAGCGCAGAAGGTTTACTGAATCCGATAAAGGACGGGAAGTTTGGAGTTGTGTTTGGTATCGTTACCCACAAGAATCAAAAGGCGAAATCAGAGAACTTACCGTTGTTTTCGCGCATCAGCCTCATGCGAAGCGCGCGATGGCTAAAAGTCTCGGGAACGCAGTGCAAGTTTGGATTTATCGAGGATAAGTCTCCGAAAAAGCAGGGTATTTCAAAAACGCGACGGAAGAAAGTTCCAGTGCAGCCTGTAAGTCAAACTGAGATCATCTCAAGCTAAGCAAGCCCGTTCGCCATATTTCGACATACTTGATTGATGGAGCACAACTTGCTCGGCCTTGCCTGCCCGATTCAATTTCAACGAAATGCCTAAGTTTTCTCGGGCTACAAGAGGTCTCGGTCTCATCTGGTATCACGGCTGTTCGAGCTCGCGGCAGGGTCGCTTACGAGACATCGTCTACCGTCCAGCTTGAGTTGGCCGATTAGGTCATCGAAAAGGGTAAAAGCGAAACATCAATGTACTCTCCATCCCTTTGAAAATCGCTGAATGAGTAGCCGCGCGGCAAATAGGTGAATGCCTTCAACTCGTAATAATCGCGATCTGTCATAAATGATTTCGCTATGTCGATAGCGCGTTGATTCGCCGATTCGTGGTCTATCGTTGGACTCAAATTCATAAGCGAATACCCCTCTTTGTCAGCCGCTTCTGGGTTGACGGGAGAGGCTCCAAGTGCAGCGAGTTCTTGGAGATATAGCGATGTTCCCTCTCCGCGCCCATAGACAACTACGGGGCCAGCAGAAACACCCTTAATACAGTCCCGATGAAAGTCTAGCCATTCAATAGTTTCGTCCATCGTTTCTTGATTCTCGCCAGCGTAGAGCAGAACATTTACCTTCGCCCAAATGCCGTTATCTCGGCAAGCCTGTAGAACTTTCGATGCGTTTGCGAGATAGGAAGCGGGATTCGCGGTCTTTTTCATCGAGAGTAGCTGGCGCGGACTGGCGCTTTCCAATCCAAGATCAATCACTCGCAAGCCCGCTTTTCCAAGAATTTCTAGAGTTGCTGGTTGAACGACATCAACTCTCGTTTCACATCTCCAAGTAATTGGCAGTCCACTTGCTTCATAGGAACGTGCAAAGCTTGCAGCCCAATGCGGGTCGGGCGCAAACCAGGACGCCTCGAAGTAGAACCTCAGATGAGGATCTTCGTAGAGTTCGACCGCTCGGCGTACAGAGGTCATTATGCTCTCCGCTTTGCGGAGCCGAGACAGAGGGACATTTTTTTCCTCGCAAAACGAGCAGCCCTTACCACATCCACGCGAGACTTCAAGGCTTGGGTGGTACTCATGGAAATCATCCATAACGTCGTAGTTAAGCTCTTGATCGGGGTTCCATAGCGTATCTGTGCTCTGAGCTTCAAACGAACGGTCTGTGCCATGGAGCATGGGCCACATCGCCGGATGAACTATATCCAGGATCCGAGCATCGGCCGTCCCGTACACGACGAGATCCGTACCCGGAAGCTGTTTTCGTATCCAGTGGCCATCCTCTTTGACGACCCACCTACCGCCTACAACCACCCGGATTTCTGGACGGATACGCTTGATACAGATTACAAATTCACGCGCCCAGCTCATTGCGTAATTGCTTGGGAGTGACAGCAGTATTATGTTCGAAGATTTCTCTTCCTCGCCGATGTTTTTCGCAAGTATCGATGGGTCGCGAAACTGACCATGGATCAGCCTTGTCGAAAAGCCATTTTGTTTCAGGATAGATGCTAACGTCAGGAGCCCGTAATTCAGATATCGATGCAAGCGCGCGGCCGGATGATCAGTCTTCTTTGGATGCAAAAGCCCCGCTGACACTAGGAGCACTCGATTTGCAGAATCCTTTAGTTGCTGTGCGGGACGTGGATAATCGCGACTGGACATCCGATAAGCTTAGAGCGCCCGTGCCTGCAAGTCGATGAGATTTGGCATCGCATATGCACACACTGGTGGTAACGGGGCGAAAAGCGGAGGTCAGCGAAGGCGATCTGTCGTTACAGAAGCCACCAGAGCTAGCGAATCGATTACGATTGAACAAAGGTCAGACGGTTTTTTGCTGTGGCAAGTCTGGTAGGGCGCTTGCATCGCGGATAACGCATTTGGAGTCGCCAATGATCCTGTGATCCTGCATTCAGAGAAGAACTGTGAAGACAAAAGCAATGAATAAACCGACACTCAAGATAGCATCACTGCTGTCCGGGCCCTCGAGCACAATAGCGAGAACACGTAAGACCGGCACTCGGCATGAGTTTAGCCATGTCACACGTAAGACGCTGGCAGAACGAAGCGGCTACCGGTGCTCTAACCCAGAATGCGGGGCGGCGACCGTTGGACCATCCTTGGTTGATCCTGAGGCCTCGGCGCGAGTTGGTATGGCTGCGCATATTCGCGCCGCATCCCCTAACGGGCCCCGCTACAGCAAGCAGCAGACGAAAGCGCAACGTACTTCTGCCGACAATGGTCTATGGATGTGCGAGACGTGCGGTAAGCTCGTCGATTCAGACGAGAGCGGACATACGGTTACTGAACTGCGGGAATGGAAGCAGTCCGCGGAACGGAAAGCAAAAGCGGAGTTGGGACTCGCAAGCCGCGGTGTCCTCTTCAATTTGCGGAATGGCGATCAAACCACCTACATCAATCTTCCGCGAGTAGACGAAATGGCCATAGCGAAAGGCTTTCAACTCGCCGGGCTTCCCAAGTTCAATCGCCCTCTTCTCGATACTGAGGGAAGACTGGGCAGCATCGTGATGGTACTGGAGCGAGTACTGCAAGAGATGAAGCCGGAGGCCGTCCCGATGGATCAGATCAAGACGAAAGCGCATTGCGATGCGGTGGTAGGACGGCTGATCTCTTTCAAGGGTCGCTTTCGCTCGAGAAACGCACCCAGGGTCAAGGCAGGTGGTGTCCCGGAATATCATCCGACCGGCAATCCCGAAAAGGATCACGTCATTCACAAACAATTTGGCGCAATCGAATTGGTCCTTCCTCTTGACTCATTTTGGTACGCATCGCAAAGCTCGGTCGGTTTCTACCGTGGTATGGGTTATGTGGCAGTGCGCGGACTGGCGCGGGTGCACAGTATCGCAAATGGACGCATAATCGCATCTCCTTTTTGGATGGCACTTCCTGGCGAACCGCTCTTCGATTAAGACGCTGCTCGAACCCATGAATCCTCTCTCCGTTCTTGAACTCGTTGTTGATATGGGAAGGCCGAGGAGTCTGGATGGAGTGTGTCACTTGGCTCATCCCGGGGCGATCGCCCTGATCGGACTCCCATCCGGATCGGCTGGAGGTGCGGCAAGAGTTTGGGCATAGTTTGGTGTAGTTTGGGCATAGTTACCCCGCACGGATGGTGCAGGCATAGGGAAATCGCGTCGCCAATACGATCTCGGAATCTCGGAATCTTGAGGTAGCCGTACCGAAGACTATGCCCAAGACTATGCCCAAACCCTCGGAAGGGTCCCTCACAGGACCGCATGGAACCGCACCGTCGCGCACCCTAACTCGCTGCAAACAATAGAGCCGTAAGTCTATTATTTACTGCAGATAGGGACTCAAAATCCGCCGAGGGCAACCTCGTGGGGGTTCGCCCCCCCCTCCCGGCACCAAGATCAGCTTAGAAAAAATGCCTGAAGGTGAACCAGCAATGCCTCTCATCCGAGGGGCATTGGTTTTTTTACATCACTTTCTTCCGGGAAGCGATCATCGATCCGCCGAATTCGAACCTACATTGCGATGACAAAGGTGCGACCGTCTCTCGGTCGCACCTACATTCGGTGCGGTTGAAATTTAGCTCGGCCTAAACGGCCTTCCGTTGGAAGGTCGTCTTCTTCGAGGTTGCAAAGGAGTCCTTCGCCTTGAAGGTGCTTGCAGAGGCGTTAGCACCCGGCTTCGGGCCGGACTTGTTCTGAGCCGCGGCTTTCTCACGGGCGGACTGCAGCTTCTGCGCGGCGCGGCTCAAACCGCCTATCTTGATGGTGCCTGCCTTGGGAATGAATTCGCTCATCTTCGAATCCTCTCACGTCTGTCGCGGCTCGTTCAAATCGGGCAGAGCACTCGCCTTCAGGGCTGGAGCACTGACGCTCCGTGGCCAAAGGGGCAACGCAGAGCAGCCCCCACCGCCGGGACTCCGGCTCCCGCGATTCCCTCGGACTTTCCGGGATCGAAGGCCACCTTCAATGCGGTCAGACCCCGCAGGCCAGTGTTCCCGCGCCATTCCGGCTTCTCCTCGACGAGTCGCAGATTCTTCAGCCGGCGCAGCATGGCATTGAATGCGACCGCACCTTCCATCCGAGCGAGGGGGGCACCAAAGCAGTAGTGCGAAGCCCAGCCGAAGGCGACGTGGCGATTGTCCGTTCGGGTGAGGTCCAGTTTGTCAGGATCAGGAAAGCGATTCGGATCGCGGTTGGCCGCGGCCATCACGGCCATCACCGCGGCACCCTTCTTGATCGATTTGCCACCCAGGACGATGTCATCCTTCGCGATCCTGGCAGTGTGCTGGCTGGGTGATTCGTAGCGGAGCAGCTCCTCGACGGCCGAGGCAATGATTGACGGGTCATCGCGCAACTGCGCCAGGCATTCCGGGCGTTCGAGCAGGGTCAGCAGCCCGTTTCCGATAAGGTTCGTGGTCGTCTCCTGACCGCCGACCATGGTGACGATCGTGCTGGCGATGACTTCCTCATCGCTCAGGCGACCGCCATTGACTTCGGCTGCCATCAATGAGCCGATCAGGCCCGCCTGCATGTCGGCAGACTGCTCCCGCATCTTCTCTCGCACGTATTCCTGCAAGTCCTCAAGCGAACGCAGGACCTTGGCAACGCGGTCCGGGTTGTGCTGAAAGTTTCCGAGCAGTTCGGCAAAGTCGGCCGACCAGCTCTTCAGCTGCTCGTGATCCCTGGTCGGAACACCCAGCAGACGCGCCGTTACGATCGCAGGAAATGCGTTGGCGAAGTCGCCGATCACTTCCATCGTGCCAGACCCAATCACGTCGTCCAACAGACTGTTCGCAATCGACTCGATATCCTCGCGCAGGCCTTCAACGCGCCGCGGAGTGAAGGCAACAGAGCACAGAGTCCGCAGACGGGTATGATCGGGCGCGTCGGCAAACAGCATTTGCTTGACCATGATGTCGGCAAACGGCTTCATCTCCGTCAGTCCAAGCGACATCAACTGCTCTGGCGTCGGAGTGCGATCGGCCGAGTACTTGGTCAGAACATGCACGACTTCGGGATAGCTCGTGACTACCCAGCTGTGCAGGTAAGGATCCCAGTGAACCGGGTCGTGTTCGCGAAGTTTTCTGTAGAGCGGGTATGGATCCGCGAGTACGGCCTGGTCCAGAAGCTGGAAGAGGCTAAGGCTTGCTGCGCTGGGAGCTTTGCTCATGGTCGCCATCAGAGTGCCGCCTCTGCTTCCGCATCGCTCATGGTCTCAATCTGGGCCATGATCAGGCTTTCCACCTTCTCAGCGAGCAATGCGACGGTCGGCGCCTCGAAGAGATCGCGCAGCGTCAGTTCGATATCGTAGGTTGCGCGAACGCGCGTCACCAGCTGTGCGCCCAGAAGGGAGTGCCCGCCGCTCAGGAAGAAGTCGTCATCCAAGCCCACCGTCGCACTTCCAAGCAAGCCGTGTACCGTTGCCAGCAGCGCCGTCTCCAGTTCCGTTGCGCTCCTCGCCTCCGGCTCTTCCTGCTGCCCGAGCGTATTGTCTTCCGTCAGTTCAGGGAGCAGGGACAAGTCCAGCTTGCCGCTCGTGTTGAGCGGCAGCGTCCTCAGTCGAACGAACGACGAAGGGATCATGGCGGACGAGAGATACTGCATCAGCTCGTCCTGAAGCGAACGTGGCTTGAGCATGACGTGCTCATGAGGCAGCACGTAGGCAACCAGCTGCTTTTCGCCGTTCGCATCGAGGCGGGTCGATACGCTGCTGAACGCAACCCCTTCGCAACGGCCGAGCACTGTGTTAATTTCGTCGAGTTCCATCCGCTGCCCACGAATCTTCTCCTGGTGGTCAAGCCTTCCGTGAAAGGCGAGCTGACCGTCCGCTAGTTCGGCAACCATATCGCCGGTGCGATACATCCGGGCGCCTGGCTCACTCTGGAAAGGATCCTTCAAGAAAGCTGCTGCGGTGCGCTCGGGAAGGTTGCGATACCCGCGGCCGACGCTGGCGCCGCCAACGTACAGCTCACCGATGTTGCCTTTTCCGACCGGCTGCTGATGTTCGTCAAGAACATAGGCATAGGCTCCGGCGATCGCGCGGCCAATGGGCGGAGGCGTCGGGCCACCTGTTTCAAGCCGGCCAAAGGTCGACACCACCGTGCACTCGGACGGACCGTAGTTATTCACCACCGCAAACGGAAGACCCGGCAACGGACCGCGACGCAACGCATCGCCACCCGTCAGCAGAAACCGCAGCATGGTCGTGTCCGGCCATTCGCTCTGAATCAGCGGCTCGGCCAATGCGGTCGGCACGAAGCAATGGGTGAGGTGCCCATCATGAATCCATCGCAGAAGATGCGCGGGCGAGGTGCGGATCAACTCGTCCATCGCACCCGGCAGCTGCACACAGGCGCCGGCTGCGAGGTAAGGCCAGATCTCCCACACGGCAGCATCGAAGCCCAGGCCCGCGATATGGCTCGCACGGTCGTCGGCCGACACCGAAAAAGCAGCCAGATGCCAGTCAATCAGGTTCAGCAGATTGACGTGGGTAATCTCGATCCCTTTAGGGGTGCCGGTCGAGCCAGAGGTGTAGATGACATACGCAAGCGACTCGGTACGATCTTCAATCCCGTGGAACTCGTCGGATGCGCGTGTGATCGAAGCGGCATCATGCTTCGGGCAAACGCTGCGAAGGCCCGTCTGCAGGCGGCCTGCGGTGTCGTACGGTGCAATGTAGACCTCGGCCTGGGAATCCCGCAGGATGGCGGTGACTCGCTGATCCGGCCATGCCGGATCCATCGGCAGGTAGGCGGCGCCGAGCCGCATCACGGCAAGGGCTGCCGTGATCTGTTCAAACGATCGGTCAAGCAGGATCGGAACTACCGTGTCCCGCTGTACCCCGAGGCTGACCAGGTGGTTTGCCATGCGGTTCGTCGCCTGATCGAGTGCTCCATAGGATAGCTGTGCTTCTCCGCTGCTGAGAGCGCTTTTTTCGGGGTTGGCGGCGGAAAACTCTTGAATACGTTGCGATATGTTCTTCATGTGTGGAGGTCCACTCCTGTCGTTCCCGTGATGGAGGACCCGAAAGACTCCTGCGGAGTTCCTGATCGGGCTATGAATTAGAACTAACAACCCCCCGCACTCCCACCCATACCACAAACGAAGTAGCTCACGGCAATGCAGTTCCGGCTGAGCTTCCACGGACCTCATCGGCTGGCGCTGGACGATCTGTAGTGTCGCGAGTCCACCGATGGTCTCAATTGGGGAAAAGGGCGAGGGATTGTCTGCTTCCTGTTCACCCGCCAACTCAACCTGCCGATAGAAGGAGAGAGCGGTCCCCGGGTTCTGGCCATTCTTCGCAGGACAAGACGATCGCCGCTGAAGAAACCCGTCTCGAAGGTGCGAAGAAGGCCGGCAACGGCTGGCGCGTGACAGCCTTTTCGCGCAGCAATCCAATACGGAGGTGCGTGCGGCAGTTCCAGGCTAAGTCTTCCGAATCGAAGACCTTGCGAACGTATTCCTCTTGTCGTTTCAACGCTGACGCTAAGGGTTGCTGCTCTACCACCTCCGTGCAAGTGCACAAACCGATGGACTTTCCTAATCTCAGTTCATCACCCCGGGCCTGCGAGTCCATATACAGAAGCAGAAACTCAACGAAACCACACACACAAGGAGAACCACCATGCAGAACTTCAAGAATGTCATGAACAACCTCATCTCGGACGAGTCCGGCCAGGACCTCATCGAGTACGCTCTCGTCGCAGCTCTCGTCGCCCTCGGCGCCGTCGCTACCCTCGGCTCCGTTGCTAACAGCATCAAGGGCATCTTCAACAGCATCTCGAGCCAGCTCACCAGCGCCGCGTAACTCTTTCCGGCCCCGCTCGACCATGGGCCGGATACGAACCTCTCCGTTTCAAATGCCAGTGCGAACTGCGTGGTGGCCGGGCAGCTTGTCTCAACTGGGGCAAGCTGCCCGTCTCCTTACGAACCCTGAAACTCACTTCCCTGCTCCAACAAGGACCTTCATGTTGCTCCTCGTCAAAGAACTCGTGTATCCGGCCGCTGCTTCGCTCTTCGCACTGATCGGTGCGGGGTTTGATATGAAGTGCCGCCGCATCCCGAACTTTGTGACGGGCCCCGCGATCGTCGCCGGCCTGCTGCTGCACCTCGCGCTCGACGGATGGCGCGGTCTGCTCGCCTCTCTCGCCGCCGGCCTGGTCTGCGGCATCATCTTTCTCGTCTTCTATCTCGCCGGCGGTATGGGGGCTGGCGATGTCAAGCTCATCACCGCTGCGGGCTGCCTGATCGGACTCTCGAACTCTCCGAACCTGTTGATCCTGACCGCGCTTGCCGGCGGAGCCATGGGTGTCGGGCTCGCCGTTCTCAGAGGCAAGCTGCGATCGACCCTGTTCAATGTCAAAGAGATTGCCGCGCACCACAAGCACCAGGGCCTGACTCCACATCCGGAACACAATGTCCGCAACGACCAGACCCTGCGGCTTCCCTACGGGGTAGCGATCGCCGCGGGCAGCTGCATCACTCTCTATCTCCAAGGAACCCAACGGTGACCCTATGATCGCCCGCCGACTTATCATTGCCCTGGCGTTGTCGCTCTGCGGTTCAGCGATCTTCACCATCTGGCTCAGCCGTAAATTCTCGAAGTCCGGCCCGGCCGCGGGCAGTGAGCTCCACTATGTCGCGACCGCTCAGAACATGCAGGCGGGCGATGTCCTCACCGCGGGATCGCTCAAGCTCGTCCCCTGGCCCAGCTCGGCGCCACTCGAAGGCTCGTTCCCGAAACCCGAGGCTCTTGTCGGCCGGATCGTGCTCTACCCTCTTGCCTCGGGGCAGCCCATTCTTGACCGTCAGCTCGCCGCCGCCGGTGCAAGTGCCGGCCTCTCCATGAAGATTCCCGACGGCATGCGCGCCATCTCACTGCGGTCCGACCAGGTGGTGGGCGTCGCCGGCTTCCTGCTCCCGGGAACCCATGTGGACGTGCTCGTCACCTTCCGCACGCCGAACACTCCGGATCCCATCACGACCACTGTTCTCCAGGATGCGCAGGTCATCGCCACCGGGCAGAAGATGGAGCCGGATCCTGAAGGCAAGGCCACCACGACCGACGTTGTGACGTTGCTGGTGGGCCCCGACGACGCCCAACGGGTTGTCGAAGCAAGCTCCCAGGGCACCGTGCACTTTATTCTGCGCAACGGCTCGGACCACGAGAAGCTCGATCACGGCACCATTCAGCTCTCCCAGCTTGGAAGCGTTGTGGCCCCTGTCGTCCGGCCCAATCCCACCCCTTTCGCGCGCGGCCTGGTAAGCAGGCCCGTGAGCGCTGCACCTTCTCCGGCCCCGGCAACACCTGCGAAACCTTACGTCGTACAGATGGTCTATGGCGAGAAATCGTCTCCGGAGAGCTCTCAGTGAACGTGTTTTCTTCCTTCGCACAACCCGAGCCTCACGCCGGCCGTCATGCGGCAAAGGCAGTGATGAGCAGCCCGCTCTTTGCCGGCCTGCTGCTGGCCGTATGCGCCCTGCCCCTTGCGCTTTCAGCTCAGACAACCGGTGCTGCCGGCGCCTCCGCAGGCCACAATGACCTCTTCACCAAGCCGGCAGTCCTGAGCCACGAGGCACTCAAATCCGCCGCCACCACGGCAGACTTTTCGAGCGCCGCCCCGGTAGAGCAGCAGCTCCACCTTGTCGTCGGCCGGTCCACCTTCGTTAACACCAGGCATCGGCTTACCCGCGTTTACGTCACCAGCCCCTCGGTGCTTGACACCTATACCGCTTCGCCCAATCAGATCGTAGTCACGGCAAAGAAGTCCGGAACCAGCTCGCTGATCGTGTGGGATGAGGCCGGGGAATCGCAGGCGTTCATGGTCACCTCCGACATCAATCTCGACACGCTGCGCGAGTCCATGCGCCAGGCCCTGCCGAACGAAAGGGTGACCGTCGGCGGAGACCAGGGACGGGTGGTGCTGACCGGCACCATCGGTACCGACAAGGTCTCTGAGCAGGCCGTGAAGATGGCATCGCAATACTCGAAAGATGTGACCAACGCCCTAGTGGTGAACCCGTCGACCATCAAGCAGGTCACGCTCAAGGTACGCATCGTCGAAGTCGATCGTTCGAAGCTCAATGCCTTCGCCGTCAACCTCTTCCGTAGCACGGGCAACGTCATCTCGAGCGCGACGACCGGCCAGGCTCCCTCCTCGATCACCGTGACGCCTGCAACGGGGACGGCCGCGGCTGCCGCGGCGGTAACCAATCCGCTCAACTTCTTCCTCTATAACTTCGGGCACGGCATCGGCACCACCATCCAGGATCTTGAAACGATGAACGTGCTGCAGATCCTCGCCGAGCCGACCATCACTGCCATGAGCGGCGAAAAGGGCAGCTTCCTTGCAGGCGGTGAATTCCCTTTCCCGGTTGTCCAAGGCGGCGCCGGCGGACAGACTTCGATCTCCATCCAGTTCCGGCCGTACGGTGTGAAGCTCGACTTCACCCCGACCGTGAATTCGGACGGCACGATCCAGCTCAAGGTCTCGCCCGAGGTCAGCTCGCTCGACTACACCAACTCGGTGCAGATCAGCGGCTATACCATTCCCGCGCTCCAGACGCGCAAAGCCGATACCCAGGTGGTGCTGCGCAGCGGTGAGACCTTTGCCATCTCCGGCCTGCTCGACAAGCGCGCGACCGACCAGTTTTCAAACACACCAGGTATCGCAGGCGTCCCGATCCTCGGGCAGCTCTTCAAGTCCAAGAACACGCTTCACTCCGCCCAGGAACTCGTGGTCATCGTGACCCCGACGGTGGTCGATCCGGTCAATGACATGACCTTCCCGATGGAGCCGAAAGAGCCTGTCCCGATGCTTGACACGGCCCACTTTGACAAGAACATCCCAGGTCTAAAAAGCAAAAAGTAGCAATCAGCAGAGTTATCAGACAGGTGCACTCTCAATGAACACTGAATCGGGAATCTTCAGCGCGGCAGTTATCACGGTATGTCTCGACCCCGAGACTGCCGAACGCGCAGTCCAGGCGGTCGAGAAGATGCCGTGGGTGGTCACGGCCTCAAATTTTGAGGCCTACATCTCGGCAGCGCGTCGCCCGTACATCGGGCCTCAGCTCAAGGCGGCGAGCGCATGCATCGCGATCGTCGACTTCGACCACAACCCCGATGAAGCAGTCGAGGCGACGCAGTACCTGCATCAACTCTTTCCTGGAAAAATTACCGTCATCGCGCTCGCGCAAAGCCGCGAGCCCGAACTGCTGCTGCTCGCCATGCGCGGGGGGTGCACCGAATTTCTTCACAAGCCGCTCAAGATCGACGCCTTCACCGAGGTTCTTCGACGGCTTGAGCGCCAGTGGACGACGACCGCCGTTCGCCCGGCTCCGGTTGGGTCCGTCCTTTCCTTCTTCGGCGCAAAGGGCGGGGTCGGGACCACGACCCTCGCAGTGCACCTCGCAACCTATCTTGTGCAATGCCATCAGAAGCGCGTGCTGCTGATCGATAACCATGCCGAGCTTGGCCACGTCTCCGTCTACCTAGGACTCGATGGAAGCCGCTTCCACTTCAACGAGGTGGTACGAAACGTCAGCCGTCTCGACAGCGAGCTGCTGCAGGGCTTCGTGGCCAAGCATCCGTCAGGGCTTGAGGTCCTGTCCTCGCCCGACGTCTGCGGCAGCATGAACATGATGGACCCCGAAGCGGTTTCGAAGACGCTCGAGTTCCTCAAGACGGAGTACGACTTCGTCTTGCTTGATTGCGACACCGCACTCGACGACATCGCGCTCGCCGTGATCGATGTCTCGACCCGCGTCTACCTGGTGGCCACTCCCGAGATCGGCGCCATCCGGGATCTCTCGCGCTATGTCGACAACCTGATGCAGATCGACTACACCACCGAGAAGATGCACGTCGTCATCAACCGGTTCTCTTCGCGGTATGCGGTCTCGGTCGAGCAGATCGAAAAGGCGATTCGCCTGCCGATCGCCATCCGGCTGCCGAACAGTTACACCGAACTCGTGCGCTCCGTCAATCTCGGTGAACCGGTCTCGCACAAAACCAAATCGGACTTTGCCGCGGTCTGCGTCAAGTGGGCGAATACGCTGGTCGGCGGCCGCACCGCTGCCGCAACCGCCACGACCGCGCAGAAGAAAGGCAGCTTCGTCGCAATGTGGATGTAGCTTCGGCACCCTGGTTGTCTCACCGAAGTTGGCCTTTCTCTCTGACCCCTACGACCACGCTTCACCATAAGGAATGTCATGAACGAGTCTTCCGTAGCCGATCTGAACGCGCGAATCGCCGCTCCCCCGCCCCGCTCCAGCCGCGGCGTGCCTGAGGCTCTGCAGCAGCAGATCAAATCCTCCGTTCATAAAGAACTGATCAAGCGTCTCGACCTCGACAAGCTCTCCGAGTTCAGCGAAACTCGCACCGGCCAGCAGCAGCTCTTCGGCGTGATCCAGCAGCTGCTCGGGGAACAGGGCGTGCCGCTCAGCGGCGCGGAACGCGACAAGCTTGCCCAGGAGGTCGTCGACGAGGTCTTCGGGCTTGGTCCGCTCGAGCCCCTGCTCAAAGACGAAACCATCTCGGACATCCTGGTCAACACCTACAAGCACGTCTACGTGGAACGCCGCGGCGTCCTCGAAAAGACCGGGATCACCTTCAACGACGAACGCCACCTGATGCATACGATCGACAAGATCGTCTCCGCCGTGGGCCGTCGCGTCGACGAATCCTCGCCCATGGTCGACGCCCGCCTGCTCGACGGCTCGCGCGTCAACGCCATCATTCCGCCGCTCGCCGTCGATGGCGCGATCCTTTCGATCCGCCGTTTCGGTTCGAAGCCGCTGCAAGCCGAAGATCTGATCCGCAACCAGATGCTGACCGAGCCGATGATGGAGGTCCTCCGCGGTGCCGTGAAGGCACGGCTGAACATCATCGTGTCGGGTGGTACCGGTGCCGGAAAGACGACCCTGCTCAACTGTCTTTCGAGCTTTATCAGCCCATTCGAACGCATCGTCACGATTGAAGATTCTGCCGAACTCCAGCTTCGCCAGGAGCACGTGGTGCGCCTTGAAACCCGGCCGCCGAACGTCGAAGGCAACGGCGCGATCAAGCAGAGGGAGTTGGTGATCAACGCCCTGCGTATGCGTCCCGATCGCATCGTCCTCGGCGAGGTTCGTGGCGAAGAGACGCTCGACATGCTTCAGGCCATGAATACCGGCCATGATGGATCGATCACGACCATCCACTCGAACACGCCGCGCGACGCCCTTGCCCGCCTCGAGACGATGGCGATGATGGGCGATGTGCGGCTTCCTGAAAAGGCGATCCGCGCCCAGATCGCAGCAGCCGTACACGTCATCGTGCAGGTCTCCCGTCAGGCTGACGGCACCCGCCGCGTGACGCACATCACGGAGTTGACCGGAGCTTTTGAAGAAGTGATCAGCATGAACGATATCTTCCTCTTCGAAAAGAAGGGCCTCGGCCCGACGGGAAAGGTCCGCGGACGCTTCCACTCGACCGGCATCATGCCCCGCTTCTCCGAGAAGCTGCTTGCGGCCGGCATCGCGCTCCCACTCTCGCTCACCGGCCATTCTCTCGAGATCGGATAACCGGCCATGGGTCTCATTGTCCTCGCGTTCTTCGTCATGACCATTCTCAGCTTCGGGACGTTGGTCTTCGCCATGCGGCCAACGTCCGAGCAGAAGGCTCTCGACAAACGCCTGACCCACCTCAAGTCTGCGCCCGGAGCGGTGTCGGGCGATCTCGGCGGCCTGCTGCTGGCTTCGAATGAGCCGGGCTCATTTGCGTGGCTCGAGCTGCTCGCCAAGCACTTCCACTTTTCGGAGATGCTGCAGTCGCTCATCCTCCAGTCCGACACCAACATCACCCTGGGCAAGCTGTTGATCTTCAGCGGCGGTGCGGGAGTTGCGGCGATGGGCATCACGGCCATCTTCATCAGCAAACTCTGGATTGCGGGCATCGCAGGCCTGCCTGCTCTTTTTATCCCGGTGATGTTCCTGAAGTTTCGCCGCGGGCGCCGCGTCTCCGCCTTCAACGCGGGCCTTGCGGATGCGATCGACATGATGTCGCGTTCGCTCCGGGCGGGCCATTCACTGGTTGCTGCCATCGGCATCGTGGCCGAACAGGCCACCGAGCCACTGCGTTACGAGTTCGGTGAAGTCTTCAAGAAGCAGAACTACGGCCTGCCCGTCCGCGAAGCGCTGATGCAGTTACTGGACCGCGTTCCGTCGCAGGATCTCCGCGTCCTCGTTACCGGCATGCTGGTGCAGAAGGAGACCGGCGGAAACCTGGCCGAGATCCTCGACCGCATTGCGCACGTCATCCGCGAGCGCATCCGCATCCACGGTGAGATTCGCACCCACACCGCGCAGGGCCGGCTCACCGGCTGGATTCTCTGCCTGCTGCCCGTGGTCATGCTCGGGCTCATCAACTTCATCAATCCCGGCTACTCGGACGTCCTCTTCAACACGCCGACCGGGAACAAGATCCTCGGCGGCGGCATCTTTCTACTGTGCCTCGGCGGTCTTGTGATTCGCCAGATTATCAACGGGATCGAGGTCTAGACCATGCAGATGTTCTTCTACATTGGCATTGCCATCATGGCCTTCTCGGCTATCGGGCTGCTCGCCGCGCCCGTCATTCTACGGCCTACGCCTGAAGCCGAACGCATGCTCGAGGTCGTCCAGAGCAACCGTCCGGATCAAAGGAAAGTCAAGAGCAAAGAACACATGCAGGAGGGCCTGCTGCAGGTTGCGCGGGAGCTTCGCGCGCGCCTCGGCGTGTCTGAAAACACCAAGCTGAAAGAGCGCCTCTTCACCGCCGGCCTGCGCGAGCAGGGTACGGCCGACATGTTCTTCGCCGTGCAGTGTGTAGTCCCGCTCCTCTGCGCCTTTGCAGGAAGCTTCGTGCGAAGCAATACCCTCTTCTGCATCTTCGGCGGCCTGGTGCTGGGTTATATGGCGCCCGACTTCTGGCTCACCTGGAAGACCAAGAAGCGCAAGAACAAAATCCGCCGCAGCATGCCCGATGCCATCGACCTGCTGGTCATCTGCGTCGATGCCGGCCTGGGGCTTGACCAGGCGCTGCTCCGTATCGGCGAAGAGCTGGCGACCAGTCACCGGGAGATCAACGAAGAGTTCACGCAGGTGCATCTCGAACAGCGCGCCGGCAAAATGCGCCTCGACGCGTGGCAGGGGCTCGCTGCCCGCACCCAGATCGAAGAGTTCAACGCCTTTGTCAGCATGCTGGTGCAGTCCGATCGCTTCGGCACGCCCATTATTAAGGCATTGGGCCGTTTTGCCGAAGAACTACGTCAGAAGCGTCGTCAGCGGGCGGAAGAGGCTGCCTCAAAGACCAAGATCAAAATTATCTTTCCGCTCGTCCTGTTCATCTTTCCATGCATCTTCATCGTGCTGCTGGCGCCTGCCATTCTCAGCATCGGCAGCTCGCTCGGGAGCATGAAATAGGTGTAGACGTTGACCTGAAAGTTGGATTTGCTGCACTTTCGATCGCTGCTAGTCTGACTTCAGTAACAAGTAACACCGAAGTTTACAAATTCTCCCGCTTCTACCAGGCGGACCGGCAGGGCAAGCCGATAAACACTTTCTCCACGATTTTGGATTATTCCGGAAAGGAGGACTCACATGGATACCAGCGTTCTCGTTCGCGTCGTTGCCGGCGCTCTGGCAGCTATCATTCTCTCGGTCATCGTTTATCGTAGAAAGCAGACCAACTAACTGTCGCACGCTTCAAAGAAAGCAGCATGCGCCTCGTTACTGTCAGCAACGCAACCCGGAATACAGTGCTCGGCGACCGAATTGAGGTCGCCGACGCTTCCTTTACCCGTCTTTTTGGATTGCTCGGAAGGCGTGGTCTCGACACCGGCACCGGCCTCTGGATCAAGCCATCCTCCGGGGTTCATACCCTGGGCATGATGTTCACCATCGATGTCGTCGGCCTCGACCGTGACTTGAACGTACTTCGGCTCTGGCCCGACCTCGTTCCCTTTCGCATCACCAGCATCAGCACCAAGCTTCGCAGCGTTGTCGAACTTCCCGCCGGACAGATCAAGTTAACCGGCACCCAGATCGGCGATCTGCTTCAGGTCCGCTAGAGCGAATCCTCCAAGACTGAGAGTTTCCTTGCCCCTCACTGCGAAGTCCCTGCGACTGCCTGGATTCTCCGTTATGCTCCTGGCGCTTGTAGTCGGGATTCTCTTCTTTTTCTGTATCAACCTCCCGCTCATCGCCGATCCAGACCTCGGCTGGCACCTGCGCAATGCGCAAACGCTCCTCCACGACCATCATTTCGTACGCTTCGACACGTACACCTATTCGCTCAACGGACACGCCTGGATCAACCCGGAGTGGCTCAGCGAAGTTTTCTTTTATCTGGCCTACCAGGTGTCAGGCATCCGCGGCGTCGAGATCCTGTCGCTCGTTCTGCTCGAAGCCCTCATGCTCGGCGTCTGCCGGCTTGCATGGCTGCGGGTGCGTTCGCTCCGCCCCGCGCTGGTCAGCGCGCTCCTCTTCATCCCATTCCTCTCGGTCACGATCTCGCCGCGCACCCAGCTCTTCGGCTGGCTCTGTCTCATCGCCGAGTTCTTCCTGCTGCAGCAATTTCGCGCAGGCAGAAACTACCTCTGGCTCCTCGCGCCGCTGTTCGCCCTGTGGATCAACCTGCACGGCTCATGGCCGATCGGCATCGTCTTCCTCGTTCTCTTCATCGGTACCGGCCTCATCAGCTTCCGCTCCGGTGCCCTCGAGGCGTGGGCCTGGGCGCCTCACCAGAGGACGCAGCTCCTCCTGGCCGCCGGATTCATCCTGCCCGCACTTTTTCTCAACCCGTACGGGTGGCATCTCGTACTCTACCCGTTCCAGATCACCGGCCACCACCCCCTGACGCTCGCTACCGTGCAGGAATGGCAAACCCTGGACTTCCACAGCGTTCGCGGGCGGGTCATCTTCGTCATCATCGCCGCGACCTTCGTAGGCCGCGCTGCCAGGGCCCGCATGTGGACGCTTTATGACGTCACTGCACTCTTTGTGGCGACTCTCGCCGGCTTCACCTACTCCCGGTTCCTGCTGCTGACCGGCATCATCCTCTGTCCCATGTGCGCGGAAGAATTCGGCTTTCTAGGAAGTGACAAGCCGGAGACCGACAAACGCGGCCTCAACGCCGCCATCATCGCGCTGCTTCTCTTCTTCATGGCGACCCACGTCCCGAAGTCCACAGAACTGCTTCAGGAACAGGACAAGGGATACCCGGCAGGCGCCGTCCGCTACCTCCGCGGACACCAGATCTCGGGGTCCCTGCTGAACGACTTCAACTGGGGCGGATACCTCGCGTGGAATCTCCCGCAGCAGCCAATCTTCATCGACACGCGAGCCGACGTCTTCGAGGAGACCGGCCTCTTCAAGACCTACCTTGATATCACCGAGATCAAAGCACCGATTGACAGCTACCACCATGGCGAATTCCGCTACGCGCTCTTCGCCAAAGACGCGCCGATCAGCATCCTGCTTTACCAATCGCCCAACTGGACGGCCGAGTACCAGGACGATACCTCGGTACTATTCCGCCGCAAACCCTAGCCACATCCCGTCACGGGATCGGTGTTTCGGTTCCGGTTGATCCCCGGTTCGCCAGGTTGACCGCCGCATACGCCGCCAGCAAGGTCAGAATCGGATCGATCACCAGCCGAAACCGGAACTCTGCGTGGGTCACATAGTAAGGCAGCGGGAACAGCAGCAGTGGCGCCCCAAGCAGCAGCGCCAGCGTTGTCCTCCTGCGTCGAAACAACATCCAGAGCCCGGTAAGGCCGAACCCCGTCGTCAGCGCCGCATGCACCACAAAAATCGCGGGTGACTTCTCCGTTCCGAAGCCAAGCCAGAAGCGCGTAAAGCGCAACTCGGTCATCCGCACAAAAACCCCGGGCTCCTGGCGAATGTACGCGATCGCCGTCGCCCCTTTGTCATGCGTGTATTGAATCTCCCCGACCCGCACGTAGTCGGCATATTCAGATTTATCAAAGATGGGAAACTGCTTGATCTCGAGGAAGCCTGACGCGCCCGGATGGTTGCCCATCCACAGGTCGAGCCCCGGCGCCGTACGCAGCAAAACCAAAGCATGAAACTGCCGAAAGTTTCGCACCGGCCAGGCGCCATACACCAGCACAAACATCGCACAGGCTAAGAGCGCGTGCTTCCACGCCCGCCTGTCGTGCAGCCAGACGATCGCAGACACAAGCAGGATCGTCGGCACCATCGCGGGGTTATAGAGCGCCGTTGCACCACAGTAAGCACCGAAGACAATCCAGCGGGTCTGGTTCTTCGCCCGGAGCACCCACAGCGCAACTCCCATCAAACCCGTCAGCAGGCAAAGCGAAATCACCGTGTCCCAGAAGATCGTCGGCAGCCACCACAGCGGCAGCGACAGCGCCCAGAACCAGCCTGCCACCAGAGCCACGCGCGTGCCGAACTGCCGTCGCGCCAACGTCATCATGATCCAGATCACCAGCAGATTGACCGCAGTCTGAATCGTGATGACCGCGATTCCGGACGCCATCGTATAGCTGCCGAAGACGCGAAACACCGCCGCCGTCAGCAGCGGATAGATCGGTGCAAACATCGCCGTCGGTCCCGTGCTGCCGCCAAATGGTGAGCTCAAACCAAGCCCGTGCGCCAGCGAGTCCGCCATGAACCCCATCTCGAGCCCGCGTGAAAAGAACCAATGGTGCGGCGCCCCAAGCAGCGCCTGGCACGAGGCAAAGATGCGCAGCAGCAGCGCCACGCCCAGAACAATCAACGTCTCTCGACGCCGATCGCGCGATTCAGCCGCGCTCACCCCAGGCTGCATTGACGGCTCGCTTTGATTCAAAGGAAGGACACGCTCATTCCGCAGTCTAACGCCTGCCCGCCGCACAGACTGCAGCTCTCACACGGGAGGCGTTCAATCAATAACCGCCCCTAGCAGCCCACTCGTCTCCGCCCCTTCAGCTTGACCATCCGCCCGGCAGGGGCAACCGCGGTCTGCCCCGCGGCCGGTACCCACGGCTGGCACCCGGGGCACCAGTAGGTGGACCGCGCCTGCTCCCCCTGCTTCCTCATCTCGACGATAGCGCCGCACCGCCGGCACTCCTGCCCCTGTCGCCCGTACACCCACAGCCGTTCTTCGCGATTCGTCGCACCCGTCGTCCGGCGGTTGCCGCTATACGTCACGATGCCGTCGCCCGCCCCGTCCAGCACATTCACCTTCATCCACTTGCCCGCGACCTCCGCCATCGTTTCCAATTCGCGCTCCGTCAACGTCGACATGGCTCGAAACGGATTCACCCCCGCGGCGAAGGCAACCTCGCTTTTGTAAACGTTCCCGAGCCCCGCCAGCACGCGCTGATTCAGCAGCACAACGGCAATCTCCGCCTCGGGGTGCTCGCTGCCATACGCGCGCAGCTTCTCTACGCCCGCCCCCACGCTGTATTCGTCCGATAAAATATCGACCCCGAGCTTCGGCACCTGCGAGTAGCGTGCGAGCGACCGCGCCGTGTGGAACTCCGCCACCGGCACATTGAACGCCACCGCCTGCCAGTCCGCCGTGCGAATCACCGCCCGCATGCGGTCTTTTCCCATCCACCACTTCTCGCCCGTCTTGTACAGGTGCCAGCTTCCGCTCATCAGCATGTGCGTCAGCAGGATCAGGTCACCCGAGAAATGCACCAGCAGCCACTTCCCCCGCGCCTCCACCTTGTCAATGGTGCGTCCAGCCAGCGGCGCGTCGTCGTTCACCCGCGCCAGCAGCGCCAGGCCGGTCTCAAACCCCGTACAAACCTTTCCCCCGATCGCACGCTGCATCGCCCGCGCGCTGCGATAGATGGTATCTCCCTCCGGCATAGCTCAACCCCTCACGCATGAGATGCGGCACAGCCCCCCGGCACTCCACGAAGTGGTCGCCCCCCGCGATCAGGACGCCCTTGTCACTGCATTCTGTCATCCGCGGAACCTCTCCCCCTCGTCATTCCGCAACACGCCAGCTTTTGTCATTCGCAGTAAAGCTGAGGAACCTGCCGTTTGCTTTAGTATCCTCAGCCATGCTCACCATCGCATCCGTCGAGCCAAACACCCCCGCCGTCGCGGACGCCATCACCCTCTTCACCCACTATCGCCAGTTCCTCGAGACCGCAGCCGCAACGCACTGCTTCGACTTCGAACGCTTTGGGCACGAAACCGACACCCTCCCCGCCCCGTACACCGCCAGCGGCGGCGAACTCCTGCTCGCCTTCGTCGACGCCACCGCGGCAGCCTGCATCACTTACCGCGCCGCGGCCGGCGAGGCGCCAGGCACCTGCGAGCTCAAACGGCTCTTCGTCCTCCCCGGATACCGCGGCCAGAACATTGCCCGCACCCTCATCACCCAGGCTCTCGCCCGCGCCCGCAGCCACGGCTTCACCCGTGCCGTCCTCGATACCGACGCTGCCAGCATGGCGCCCGCGCGCGCCGCGTACCGCACGCTCGGCTTCACCGAGTACAAGCCCGCCACCGGCACCATCCACTACCTCGAACTCGCCCTCTAACGAGCCTCGGCCTCGGCCTTCAATTGATCGGCCTCATCCTTCCTGCCCAGCTGCCGCAGCACCTGCGACCGCAGGTTCAGCAGCTGCTTCAGCACGGCTGCCTCACCCTTGCCACTGGGCGCTGCCACCGCAGACCGCTCGAACTTCTCCGCCTCCGCAAGGTCCCGGTCAGCCGCCGCGAAGTCTCCCGCAAACGCCTCGGCCTGACCCTTCACCGCATACGCCGCGCTTGCTCCTGCTCCCGCAACGCCCGCCTGCTGCACGACCAGAACGGCCTTCTCGCCATAC
Source organism: uncultured Granulicella sp. (assembly GCA_965213805.1). Lineage (GTDB taxonomy): Bacteria > Acidobacteriota > Terriglobia > Terriglobales > Acidobacteriaceae > Edaphobacter. The sequence continues at coordinate 201,529 of CBDCAG010000002.1, forward strand.
GCCACAGCTGCCTCATATTTCTCGTCCCGCATCATCGCCGTCGCCGCATACACATACGCCGAACGCCGCTCCCCCAGCCGCCCGTCGGTCGCAAACTCATCCGCCTTCCTGGCGGCAGCATCACAGGCGGCAGCCTGCGCGTTCGGTTCGCCCCGCGCCGCCACCAGCTTGCTGCAGGTCTCCGCCAGTGCCGCGTATTGAGCTTGCACCGGATCGTCCGCAACCGGTGCCGGCTTCGGCTCGCTCTCGGGCCTTGCCGCCACCGGCATTGCTTCCTTCTTCACGGGAAACGAAACCGTAACCTCCGTCGTGAACGTGACGATCACGCCATCCTGCTTCATCGGGTTGAACACCCAGCGCCGCACCGCATCGATCGCCGCCTGTTGCAACATCGACGGCCCACTCACCACCTTCACCGACTCCACATGCCCGCGCGGGTCGACCTTGACGCTCAGCACCACGACTCCCTGTACGTGCCGCGCCCGCGCCGCTGCCGGATACACCGGGTCCACGCGCTTCACCACCAGCGCCCGCGCCGCAGCCTCGTTCACCGTCTCCTGCCCAAAGATCCCCAACGCCAGAACCAACGCCACCAAACTCATCTCTTAAGTCTATGGCAACCACAACGTCGTTCTGTCGATAGACCCGCGCCGCGCCGCAGAGCCGTTGCTGCGGTGCCGGCCCACCCTCCGTACTCATTCATCGCGCCCCTGCCACGAGTGGACCTCAGACCGCACCGCTTACGCCGGCACCTCCGCCACAGCCTTCCCCGGCAAAGCTGGCAACGCCCGTCTCACATTGAATCCCATCGGCGCCGCCACGAATCCCGCATCCAGCCAGGTCCGCGCCATCCAGTGCTCATGCACGCTCTGCCCATTCACCCCGGTCAGCAGCATTCCCCCTTCCATCTGCGCACGATCCACCAGGAACTCCGCCAGCGCCTTCGCCGACTGCCCCCGCGCCGGCTCCTCCTCCGGCAGAAACACCTGGATATTCGGATTGCCCCGGCGCATATAAGCGATCAACGCTCCATCGCACAACGCCACTCGCGCGCCCACACTCCGCGTCAGCGAAGACCCTTCATCCCCACCCGCCGGCCACTTCAGCAGCGTTCCATACGGATTCGCCGGGTCGGTCGCTGCCAGCATCAGCATCTCGTTCTTATCTCCGTCGCGGCGGATCCGCAACGACCGCAGCAGGTCGACCGCGGCCGGCATGGCAAACTGCGTCGCCCCCAGGTCTGCGGCGAAGTAGCCTCGCCGCACCTTGCCACTCTCCTCCAGCGCCTTCATCACGTCGTAGATCGCCGAGAATCCACCCGGCAGCCCCTCCGCATGCGCCGTCTCACGAAACACCACACCATACCGCGCCAGCAACTGCTGCGCAATCGCGTGACTCCACTCCGTTGCCGAACGCCCCTCCTCAAACGCCACGGCATTCAGAGCCCACCGTCCCTGCGCCGTCGGTGGCGTCGTCCGCCGCGACCGGAAGCCGCTCTGCTGATGCACCCGCCGTGCCGGCTTGGCATTGCGCGAATTTGAAGACGTCCGCTCGCAATAAGCCCGCAACGCGTGCAGCGCATCGTTCGTCAGCAGCCCGCGCCACACCAGGTTCCAGATCGATTCAAGCGTCTCGCCCGGATACCCACCGCCCGTCCCATCATGCAGTTCCTGAAAGAACGAAGCTCCCCGCTCCTTCAGGTACGCAACGATCTTCTCTTCCCTCTCCGCCGTCGGGCGTGGGTCCGCAGCTGGGTTCGCCATCTCTCGCTTCTGAGACATGGGCTCCCCCGGCGCAAAGAGCACCGAGACCTTCTCCGAGAGGTAGAGCGCCACCCGCCCATCTTTCTCCCCAATCGGCTCAACCCCGCACCAGACCACCTCACCCGCCGCTATCAACGTATCCAGATCTCCCGGCTTATAGCCAAGGATGCGCGCCGGCAGAATCTCACTCTCAAGCATGGACGCCGGCACAGGCGCACCCTGCAGATTCTCAATCACATCCAGCAGCGCATCGAGCCCCCGCCGCGGCTGCACCACTCCCTGCCACCGCGTGAACAGCCGCGCCAGCGTAGCCTGCTCCACCGGCTCAACTTCTTTGCGCAGCCGCGCCAGCGACTTGCGCCGAATCGTCCGCAGCACCTCGTGGTCGCACCACTCGCGATGCGTGCCACCCGGCCGGAAGCCCCCCTCGACAATCCGCCCAAGCCCCACCAGCCGGTTCAACACAACCTCCGCCGACTCAAGCGCAATGCCAAACCGCTTCGCCACCTCCGCCGTCGTAAACGGCCCATGTGTCCGCCCAAACCGCCGGATCAGGTCCAGCAACGCATCCGCCACGGGCGCCTGGAACGCCGTCGGCAGACCCGGCGGCAGCGGCACCCCCACCGCATCGCGATACCGCCCCGCATCCTCAACCGCGATCAGCCGCTTCTCGCCCGCAACCGAAACCTCGATCAGCCGCAGCGACTTGCGCAGCCGCTCCGCCGTCAGCGCAACCTCCGGTGAAACAGACCGCGCCAGCAACTCATCCTTGCGCAGATCGCCAAGCCGCAGCAGCAGATCATGCACCCCGTCCATCGTCCGCGCCCTGTACGTTTCGGCCAGCGATTGCAGTTGCTCCTCGGTCTCTTCAATCGCCGCCAGGTCCAGCAGTTCGCGCAGATCCGCATCGCCCATCAACTCGCGCAGCTGGTCCTGGTCGATCGCCAGCGCCTGCGCCCGGCGCTCCGCCAACGGCGCGTCGCCGTCGTAAATGTAGTTCGCCACGTAGCTGAACAGCAGCGCCGCCGCAAACGGACTCGGCGTCCGCGTATCCACCGTATGCACGCGCAGCGTCCGATTCCCCACCCCACGCAGGATCTCCATCAGCGCCGGCATGTCGAAGACATCGCGCAGACATTCGCGATACGCCTCGAGCAGAATCGGGAACTCCGCATAACGGCTTGCCACACTCAGCAGGTCGTACGCCCGCTTGCGCTGCTGCCACAGGGGTGTCCGCCCATCGGCCCTGCGTCGCGGCAGCAGCAGAGCCCGCGAAGCCGCTTCGCGAAACTTTGCCGCAAACAGCGCCGTCGATCCCAGCTGCCGCAGCACCAGCTCCGCCGCCTCCTCGGGCTCAAGCATCAGGTGGTCGGTCGTCGGCGGCTCATCCGTCTCCGGAAAGCGCAGCACGAATCCATCCTCCGACCACATCGTCTCCACCTCCGGCCCGCCATTCGCACGGATTCGTGCCGTCACCGCCATTGCCCACGGCGCATGCACCTTGCTGCCGAACGGCGTCAGGCAGCACATCCGCCAGTCCCCCAGCTCATCCCGCACGCGCTCAATCACAATCGTCCGGTCATCCGGCACCTGGCCCGATGCCAGCTCCTGGTCCGCCAGGTAGCGCATCACATTCTCCGCTGCCTGCGGGTCAAGATCGTGTTCGGACGTCAGCGTCGTCACCGCTACGCTGCGCGGCATCTCCCGCAGCGACCGCACCAGCCCGCCGATCCTCCTCCCGAATTCGAGCGGCCGCCCCGCCTGGTCGCCATGCCAGAACGGCATCTTCCCCGGCTCACCCGGAGCCGGACTCACCAGCACTCGGTCCTGCGTAATCTCCTCCACCCGCCACGTGCTCGCGCCCAGCACAAACGTGTCCCCGGTTCGCGATTCAAACACCATCTCCTCGTCCAATTCGCCCACCCGGATCGGCTTCCCCTGCAGCGTCCCTGCAAGAAACACCCCGTACAGCCCCCGGTCCGGAATCGTCCCCCCGTTCAGGATCGCAATCTTCTTCACCCCCTGCCGCGGCGTAATCCAGTTGCGCGTCCGGTCCCACGTCACCCTTGGACGCAGCTCGGCAAACTCATCCGATGGGTACCGCCCGGCCAGCATATCCAGCACCCCATCGAACACCGCCTCACTCAGCCCCGCAAACCCCGCCGCCCCCCGCACCAGGCCCAGCAGCCCCGCATAGGAGATGCCTCCACCCACCTCCTCGCCCTCGTCCATCCCCACCAGGTCCTTGCCCGCCGCCCGCACCGCCGCCTTCCCCCGCACCTTCGGTGGGATCACTACCGCAACCTCCGGCGGATTCGCCACCACCGCCACCATCTGCTGCGCCAGCACATCCAGCGCATTGCGCAGGAACCGCGTCGACTCCACATGCCCCTCGTGCATCGCCCTCGTCACGGCCGCACATGCCACCAGATCAGCCCGGTACTTCGGAAAGATAATCCCGTTCGAGGGCATTCCCACCTGGTGCCCTGCGCGCCCGATCCGCTGCATCCCGCTCGCCACGCTCGGCGGTGCCTCAATCTGGATCACCAGGTCGATCGCCCCCATATCGATCCCCAGCTCAAGCGACGACGTACACACCAGCGCCTTGATCCGCCCGGCCTTCAGCAGTTCTTCAATCTCCGTCCGCTGCGCCGCCGCCAGCGATCCATGATGCGCCCGCGCAATCGGCTCCCCGGCAAGATCGTTCAACGCCCCGGCCAGCCGCTCCGCCACCCGCCGCGCATTCACAAAGATCAACGTCGACGTGCGCCCCCGAATAATCTCGAGCAGCCGGGGATGAATGCTCTGCCAGATGGACGTCCTCTTCGGCCCCTGACTCGCCGGCCCGCTGGGGATATCCTGGATCTCCCCAAGCTTCGCCATATCCTCAACCGGCACCTCCACCCGCAGGTCCAGCACCTTGCGCGCGCCCGCATTCACAATCGTCACCGGCCGGTACCGCGGCCCGCCTGCCACAGGCTCTGCCTCCTCCCCCGACCCCGCCACCTCCATCAACGACTGCGGTACCGCCCCCTCAACGGTAGCCACCAGCAATCCTCCGGGTGCCCCCTGCTTCGATTCTGAGACACGGGTCCCGACTCCACCCTCGGCTCCCCCTAAAAACCGAGCCACCTCCTCCAACGGTCGCTGCGTCGCCGACAAGCCAATCCGCTGAATCCGCCTGCCGGGAAAGGACGCAGAGACCAGCGCCTCCAGCCGCTCGAGCGAGAGAGCCATATGCGCCCCACGCTTGGTCGGCACCAGCGCATGAATCTCATGCGACGATGACGGTTTCAACCGTCCGCAGCTGCTCCCCCGCCGCACTCGTCAACATCAGGTACAAGGACTCCGGCGTCGTGATCAAAATATCGCCCGGGTGCCGGTTGAACCGTGCCCGCTCTTTTCGCCGGCGTATCCCCTGTCCGCACGCTGATCTCCGGCAGCCGGAACGGCACACCCTCCCGCTTCGCCGCATTCGCAATCCCTGCCAGCGGCGACCGCAGGTTCCGCTCAACGTCCGCGGCCAGAGCCTTCAACGGCGAAAGATACACCACCCGGCACCCACGCCCCGCATCCTCCGGAGCCGTCCCGCAACATCAGCTTGTCGAGACACCACAGAAACGCCGTCAGCGTCTTTCCCGTCCCAGTCGGCGCGAGGATCAGCGTCGACTCGCCCCGCGCAATCGCCGGCCAGCCCTCGATCTGCGGCGCCGTCGGCCCATCGAACACCGCGCGAAACCAGTCCGCCGTAATCGGATGAAACAGGCCCAGCGCCGCATCTGCCGGGCTCACAATCGCCTTGCTCTTCCTCATACCCACTACGATGCAGAATCAGCAAAGCAACTGCAAGTGCGCCGTGGTCGCGGGCGACAACCACTGCGTGGGGTGGAAGCTCCACGTGCCCGGTTCTTGCACCGCGAATGATCTTGCTCCGCGAAGCGCCTACCCGCCAAATGGCGCGCGCTCTGCGAGGACAAGACAGCTACCGGCGTCAAGTCGCGTCTGGTCTTGCATTCGTCTGATTCAGCCGCTTACCGGCCGATAGAAGTAGCTTTCCGCCGTAAACTCCGCGTGAAATTTTTCCGTTGAATCCTCCGCCTGCTCCGATGCCCCCAGCAAAAGATACCCCTGCCGATTCATCCGCTCATAGACATCCGCAAACATCAGGCTGCGGTCCTGCTGCGGAAAATACAGCAGCACATTGCGCAGCAGCACCAGGTCGAACAACGGCAGCGGCGGCAGCGGCGCGCACAGGTTCACGCATTCAAACGCGCACAACCCCCGCACCGCCGGATTTACCGCCCACTGCTCCCCGTCGCGCGCAAAATACTTCACCACCATCCGCGCCGGCAGCCCGCGGTTGATCTCGATGCGCCGATACCGTCCCGCCCGCGCATACTCAAGCACCGTGCGCGAGATATCGGTCCCCATCACCTTCACATCCCAGCCCTCAAGCTCCGGAAAATACTCGAGCAGCAGGATCGCCACCGAATAAGCCTCCTGCCCGGTCGACGTCGCCGCACTCCACACCCGCAGCGTCCGAGTCGCTCGGTTCTGCCGGATCAGCGCCGGGATCACCGTCGACTGCAGCGCCTCGAACGGCCGGACATCCCGAAAGAAACTCGTCTCGTTGATCGTCATCGCCTCGGCTACCGCGCGATGCAGGTGCGGACCACGATCCATCCGCAGCATGCTCACCAGGTCACTCAGCGAAGCCGCCCCCGCCGTCTTCGCCAGCGGCGTCAGCCGCGTCTCGAACAGCACGTTTCGCGACGGGTCAATCAGATTCGCCGACTCATCCAGCACCAGCTTGCGCAGGTACGCATAATCCGCATCACTCGCCATCAGGCATCACCGGCTTGCATCCTCTCCACCAACTTCCCGCACACTCGCGCACCGCAGGCACCCGCGCTTTACACGGCCATCGCAAAGCCCAGCAGAAGCAGCTTCTCCTTCAAACTCTGAGGCGTAAACGGCTTCATCAGAAACTCGTCCGCGCCATACGTCAGAGCCTGCTCGATCAGTTCATGATCGGCCTCGGTCGTCACCATCATCACCTTCATCAGGGGGTCCAGACGCTCGCCCCGTACCCGCATCACGCACTCCAGCCCGTCCATCCCCGGCATGTTCACATCCACAAGCATCAGGTCGAAATGATCTCCGCTCCGCAGCACGCCCAGCGCCTCCGAGCCGTCCCCGGCCTCCATACACTCCGCTCCCAGCATCTCCAGGTGCTCCCGCAGAAACTCACGGATAAACCTCGAGTCATCGACAATCAGCGTTCGCATCCTTTACCCCGCTTGCCTGCCGCCGCACGCTGCTTGAGCAGGTGCGCCGGCCTTAGTTGAACGGGGTCCAGCTGCAGCAGCCGCTGGCCCCGCACCCGGAACGACCCGCAAGACACCGCCCCGCAAGACACCGCCCCGCACTCAGGCGCCCCGGAGTCGGCCGCCCTCTTCGCAGCCGACCTCTTCTCCTGCGTTCGTCTCTCGCCGCCGCTACCCGCCAGCCACGATCCCGATTGATCCTCCCTGAGCGACGCCCGCCCCCGCATTCCCCTTCCAGCCTTCATCGGCTGATTCCCCCGCAGCATTCACTGCAGCCGCAACCAGTGCATCCGCGTCCACTTCAGGATTCTCCGCCAGCGTCTCGCGCTCCGGATCGGCGACCACCCGGCCCATCGCCTCGACCGCCAGCCCGAAATGTTCGACATCGCCCTTCCAGTCCACGCCGCCGTCAAGCACCAGCACACACCGTTCCGGCTCCCGTCCGTGCTCAAGCTCCGGTCCCTGATCGTCTTTCCCCAGGGTCGAACGCAGGCTCACCGTCGTCAGCACCTCCCCGCGGTAGGCAACCATTCCCGCAATGAAGTCCGGCGCCAGCGGCACCCGGTGTATCGTCCGCACGCCCAGCACCTCGCGAATCGCCGAGGTCGCAATCCCGAAGACCCTGCCTCCGGTGTACATCTCGCACAGCTCAACCGCAGCGTTCTCGCTCATCGCCCGGACCATCCCGTCGGCCGGCCCGTCTTCCAATCCGTCGCTGATCCCGTCTTTGATCCCGTCTTCGATCCGCTGATCGATCCCGTTTTTGATCCGATGATCGATCCCGAGCCGGATCCCGCCCCCGCCTGCTGCATCGCGGACCCACCCTCCCGCTCCGTCGTCAGCCCGGCGACGCCGCTCCCTGCGAGCGCCGAAACCCTGCCCGCGATTCCGTGAGCCGGCCAGCCGGGCGCCGGTTCTGCCTCTGTCACATCCTCCGCCGCCATGCCGCTGTCCTGCTCGGGACACAGGGTCTGCGTCATCGCCGAAAGCGCCGCCACGTCGAGGATCAGCGCCACCTCACCCGTTCCCAGGATCGTCGCCCCGGAGAAAACGCCGATCTCGCGCAGCCCCGCCGACAGCGACTTCACCACGATCTCTTCAGACGCCATGAGGGTCGCTGAGCGCCAGGCCGAACGTCGCCTTTTCGGTCTCGAGCACCGCCACGTAATACCCGTGGGGGGTGCGCTCGGACGCCGGTCCCGGGCTTGCCGGCGTCCGGTTCAGATCCCTGACCCGGTCCTGGTTCATGCCAATCCGCTCCTGGTTTGCCAGGATCCGGTCCAGCCAGAGCAGAGGCAGCCGCCGCCCGCGCAGGCTGAAATGACGCGCCACCGGCACACCCAGCAACGGCGCCCACGCTGGAACAGCACCTCCGCCACCGCACGCTCCGGCAGCAGTACCGCTCGTCCGCGCTGCGGACAATAAACGCCGGAACGATCGCCAGGGTAAACGGCATCCGCATCCGGACCAACGTGCCCACGCCCTCGCGCGATTCGATCTCGACCGAGCCCCCCACCCGCTCCACATTGCTGCGCACCACGTCCAGACCCACCCCGCGCCCGGACATCACGGTCACTCCCCGCGCAGTCGAAAAACCTGGCTCGAACAGCAGCCGCAGCACCTCGCGCGAACTCCACGCCGACGCCTCATCCCGCGTCACCATCCCGCGTTCCATCGCCTGTTCGAGCACCCGCCGCCGGCTCACGCCCGCCCCATCATCCTCAAGCTCGATCACCACCGACCCGCTGCTCTGATATGCCTTCAGCCGCACACGCCCTGCGCCGGCTTGCCGGACTGCAGCCTCTGCTCCGCGTTCTCGATGCCGTGATCAATCGCATTGCGCAGCGCATGCGCCAGCGGGTCGCGGATCGCCTCGAGCAGACTCTTGTCCAGCCCCGTCTCCTGCCCCGAAAGCTCCAGCCGCACCTGCTTGCCGCACTGCAGCGCAAGGTCCCGCACCATGCGCGGAAAGCGCCCGAAGATCTGTGCCAGCGGCTGCACCGACGCCTCCATCACGTTGGTCCGCAGCTCGCCCGTCACGTAATCCAGGCGCCTGGTCAACTCCTCGTACTGGCTCGACGACAGGCCCTTCTGCAGAAACTGGTTCCGCGTCAGGATCAGTTCGCCCACCAGGTTCATCATCCGGTTCAGCACCGCCGCCTCCACCCGCAGCGTGTTGTCGTTCGCCTTCCTCCAGGCCGCGCTCTCCTCTAACGCGTCGCTCACCGGCAGCGGCAGGGCCCTGCCGCCCGCTTCCCCTACAGCTCCCGCCTCCATGCCGTTTGCGAACAGGCCCTCCAGCAGCTGCAACAACCCGGCGTCTTCATCCGGGCTCCCGCTCCCACCACTGCCCCCCCCGTCCCCTGCCGCAGGCTCCTCCCCGCCGCGCAGCACGATCCCGCGTGCAATCACCCGCATCCCGTCCAGACCCCGCAGCAGCCCGCTCACCTGCGCCCGCCCGGCTTCAATCTGGCCGCTGCGCACCCCGTTCATCACGTGCTCGCAGGCGTGCGCCACCCGCTCCAGCCGGCGAAATCCGAGGAACCCCGTCGCGCCCTTGATCGTATGGATCACCCGGAAGATCTCCCCGATCAACTCGCGGTCCCGCGGCCGCAGCTCAAGCTCCGTCAAACAGCGATCCATCCGGTCAAGCCCCTCGAAGGTCTCCGCGAGAAACTCTTGGGTGAGTCTGTGCACTCCCTCCATATCGGGCAGAGGGGTCATTCGCATGAGGGAGCAGCGGGAAGCGGCTGCCCCACAGCACCCCAACCCACCCCCACCCCCACCCACCCCCACTCACCCGGAACTCCTGCCCACACCCGCACTTGCCTTCGCGCCCGCGCCCCTCTACGCTCAACATCACATGCCGACCGCCGACCGACTCGCCGACCAGCTCGCCGACCTCCTCGACCTCGCCGCGCAGGCTGCCCGCCACGCCTACGCGCCCTATAGCCGCTTCTACGTCGGTGCCGCCTTGCTCACTACCGCAGGCCACACCGTGACCGGCTGCAACGTCGAAAACGCCTCCTACCGTCTCACCACCTGCGCCGAGCAGACCGCCATCGCCTCCGCCATCACCCAGTACGGCCCCGATCTCCGCATCCAGGCCATCGCCATCGTCAACCGCAACGACACGGCCTGTCAGCCCTGCGGCGCCTGCCGCCAGACCATCGCCGAGTTCGCCGGCCCCGACTGCCTCATCCTCTTCCCCGGCAAAGACGGCCCCACCACCTGCACCCTCGCCGATCTCCTCCCGGCGGCATTTCATTTAGAAACAAGTGCGCCCTGATCGCGGGCGGCGACCCTTTCCTGGGTGGAAGCTTCGCCTGCCGGGCTATCGCACCCAGCCAAACATCGGCGACGCGAAGCCTCCCCTCCACGCAGTGGCGCCGGTCCGGCACCAGGACGCATTCAGGTATCTATGACCTTCCATCCGCAGGACATCATCCGCCGCAAGCGGGACCGCCAGGCCCTCTCCGCCGAGGACATCCACTCCTTCGTCCACGCCCTCACGCACGGCCAGATCACCGACGCCCAGACCTCCGCACTCCTCATGGCCCTCTTCCTCAACGGCCTCAACCCCACCGAACTCGCCACCCTGACCCAGGCCATGCGCGACTCCGGCGAAACCTTTGAGCCCAGCCCGGAGCCGCCCCTCCCGTTCCTCGTCGACAAGCACAGCACCGGCGGCGTCGGCGACAAAACCTCCCTCCTCCTCGCGCCCATCCTCGCCGCTGCCGGCCTCGCCGTTCCCATGATCTCCGGCCGCTCACTCGGCCACACCGGCGGCACCCTCGACAAGCTCGAGACTATCCCCGGCTTCGACACCCAGCTCTCCCTCGCACGCTTCGAGCAGGTCCTCCGCCAGACCGGAGCCTGCCTCATCGGCCAGACCCCCAACCTCGTCCCCGCCGACCGCATCCTCTACGCCCTGCGCGATCACACCTCCACCGTCGAATCGCCCTACCTCATCACCGCCAGCATCATGAGCAAAAAGCTCGCCGAACACCTCGACGGCCTCGTCCTCGACGTCAAAACCGGCTCCGGCGCCTTCCTCTCCTCACCCGAAGACGCCCGCGTGCTCGCCCGCCTCATGGTCGAAACCGGTGAAGCCGCCAACACCCGCACCGTCGCCCTGCTCACCCACCACGCCCAGCCCATAGGGCGTTACTCAGGAAATTGGCTGGAGGTGAAAGAATGCACCGACATCCTTCAGAACCAGCCGCACCCCCTCTCCGCCGACCTCCTCGAACTGACCCACCTGCTCGCCGGCTGGATGCTCCACCTCGGCCACCGCGCCGACACCCCCGAAGCCGGCGCCCAGCTCTCCGCCCGGATCCTCGCCAGCGGCGCCGCCTACCAGTCCTGGCTCGCCATCGTCGAAGCCCAGGGCGGCGACACCCGCATCTTCCTCCACCCCGAGCACTTCCACACCCCGGGCGCCACCACCACCCTCCACGCCACGCACTCCGGCTTCCTCTCTGAAATCGACACCAGGGCCGCCGGCTGGGCCGTGCAACGCCTCGGCGCCGGACGCCTCCTCCCCGGTGGCCCCGTCGACGCACACGCCGGCATCGAGATCCACGCCAAACTCGGCGACCCCCTCACCGCCGGCCAACCCCTCGTCACCCTCCACGCCGCAACGAAATCTTTGCTGGCCGAACCCCTCGACCTCCTCCGCCACGCCTACCAGATCACCCCAACCCGCCCCACTCTCACTCCGCAACTCCTCGAAGTCATCCGCACGAATCGCGACGACACGACTACGGCAACCGCAAGTGAGCCCTGATCACTCGGTGACCACAGGATGGGGTAAAAGCCTCGCGCGCCAGTCCATCCCACGCACTATCCCGTTACGACGCGAAGCCTTCACCCCACGAACTGGCGCCCGCCCGGCGTGAGGACGCACCTGCCGTCGCTCGTGTTACCGCGACTCTCTGCTGAGGCGTTCCTTGAGTCCTGCACGGCCGGCTTCGGCCAGCTTCTTGCATCCTTGACCGTCGGCGTTGGTGCCGGTCAGCACCCCGCTTGCGTCGGGATGCGCCGTGATCAGCACATCGCACGGCGTCTCGTCGAGCCAGCCAAACGTCTTCGCAAACCCCAGAATCAGCTCCGGATGCTTCGCATACCGGTACCCCGCCGCCGACACCGCCGTCACGCTATCCGCATACACCATCGCCTTGCAGACAGACCCCTCGCAACTCCGCCACGTCCAGCTCATCCCGCCCGGCGTATGCCCCGGCGTCAGATGCGCCGTCACCGCCAGCGCTCCCACACGAACGGTCTCGCCGTCGCTCACAACCTTAACCCGATGCACCAGCGCCACCGGTCGCAACTCCCCAAACTGCGGGTCGTCCCGCCCTACCCCCGTCCTGCTCAGCACTCCAAGATTCCACGCGCTCCCAACGACGGTCGCACCACTCAGCCGCGCCAGCTCCGCAATCCCGCCCGCATGATCGCGATGCACATGCGAGCTCAGGATCAGCTTCACATCCTCCACGCGAAACCCAAGCTCCTGGATATGCCCCGCAATCATCTCCGCAGACTCCGGCAGCGCGCCGTCAATCAGCACATGCCCTTCAGCCGACGTGATCAGCACCGCGCTCAACCCATGTGGCCCCACATAATACGTGTTGCCGAAGAACCTGAACGGCTTCTGTGGCTGGTTCCACTCCGCGACCGAAGCCGCCGACTGCCCACCCGCAGCGCCCACCGTCACCAACAATCCCAACCCCAGCCACCCGCATCCCCGCATCCAACCGCTCATACCCATGCTCACCATCCTCCACATCGTCGCGTCGTTGATCAACGCGATCCTGAAGATCGTGGTCTTCGCCTTCGTCCGCGGAGCCTCCATGATCGTCACCGCCGCACTCATCCTCGCCGCCGCAGGCGCCGCCCTCTACTTCGGCACACTCGCCGCCGTGAGCTTCTTCAAAAAGAAATAAGCAACAACCAATGCGTCCTGACGCCGGACGGGCGCCACTTCGTCGGGTGGAAGCTTCGCGTCGCAACATCAAGCGGAGTGCATCAACCAGGTGCGCGAAGCCTCCACCCCACGAAGTGGTCTCCGCCCGCGATTAGGGCGCACTTGTCGTTGCCTGTTCCTTCGCAAACATCTCACGAAAGCCACGCAGCGCCTGCCGGGTGCGGGCTTCGTTTTCGATCAGCGAGAAGCGGACGTATTCGTCGCCATACTCGCCGAACCCGATGCCTGGGCTGACGGCCACCTTCGCCTGCTCGAGCACCAGCTTCGAAAATTCCAGCGACTTCATCGCACGATACGGCTCCGGAATCTTCGCCCAGGCAAACATCGTCGCCTTCGGCAGGTCAACCGCCCACCCCAGCTTGTTCAACCCCTGCACCAGCACATCGCGGCGCGCCTTGTAGGTATCGCAGATCTGCTTCACGCAGTCCTGCGGCCCCTCAAGCGCCAGGATCGACGCCACCTGGATCGGCGTAAACGTCCCGTAGTCGAAGTAGCTCTTGATCCGCGCCAGCGCGCCCACCAGCTTCTCGTTGCCGACCATGAAGCCCACGCGCCAGCCCGGCATGTTGTAACTCTTCGACAGCGTAAAGAACTCGACGGCGATCTCCTTCGCGCCCGGCACCTGCATCACGCTCGGCGGTTTGTAGCCGTCGAAGGCGATATCGGCATAGGCGAGATCGTGCACCAGCCACACGCCGTACTCCTTGCAGATCGCCACCAGCTTCTCGAAGAACCCGAGCTCGACACACTGCGCCGTCGGGTTCGCCGGAAAATTGACAATCAACACCTTCGGCCGCGGCGTCATGCGCGGAATCACGTCCTCTATCCGCGCCAGGAAGTCGTCGGTCGAGGTCGTGATCGGCACACTCAACACATCCGCCCCGGCGATCACCGGGCCATAAATGTGGATCGGATAGCTCGGGTTCGGCACCAGCACCGTATCGCCCTTGTCGAGAATCGCCAGGCAGAGATGCGCGATCCCTTCCTTCGACCCGATCGTCATGATCGACTCCGTCGCCGGATCGAACTCCACGCCGTACCGCTGCAGGTACCAGTTGCAGATCGCCTTCCGCAGCCGCGGAATCCCCTTCGACAGCGAATACCGGTGCGTCTGCTGACGCCGCGCCGCCTCAATCATCTTCTCGACGATATGCGCCGGCGTCGCGCCATCCGGGTTGCCCATGCCGAAGTCGATAATGTCTTCGCCGCGTTTGCGCGCAGCGGCCTTCAGCTCGCCGGTGATGTTGAACACGTAAGGCGGCAGCCGCTCGATCCTGGGAAATTCATCGCTCATACTGCCTCTAATGATTGCATGCCAGCAACCCCGCCTCCCCGCCGCCACGGCACCCAAAGCGCCAAGCAACCCCAAAGTGCCAAGCCACCCCAAAGCGCCACGGCACCCAAAGCGCCAAGCCACCCCAAGCGCGCTGACGGCAACGACGCCGTCGCCGCGACCGATCCGACCCCCCCGACAACCCCATCTTCCCGCGACCGGCCGCCAACCTACAGGCTCCCGGCTTCCCGGCAGACCAGGGCTTCAGCCTCGGCATCCACGCCATAGAATCCCACCCAACCCCGCGGCGGGTCTCGCAGCCCACCGCACGACCCTCGACGAAGGACCCGTTGTTGATTCTCCCTCTTTCCGATAATGCCGTTTTGCGTGAACCATGTCCACGTCCCTAAACTGCTCCTATGATCCGATGCGCCTTCCTAACCCTGTTAGCCTTCGCATGTATCGTTTCTGCGCATGGACAGTGGAAGCTCCAGGATGGTCACACCACAGCCGACCTACGAGGCGTCCATGCGCTCGGCCGTGGCATTGTTTGGGTGTCGGGTAGTCATGGGACAGTCAGTTTGTGGCTGCGGACCACTGACGGCGGCGGGAATTGGCAGCATTGCGTGACCCCACCCGCTGCCGAAGAGCTGGATTTCCGTGCAATCCAAGCCTTCGACGAGAACACCGCCCTCGTCATGTCCTCCGGCCCGGGCGATCAGTCCCGTCTCTACAAGACGACTGACGGTTGCCAGACGTGGAGGCTTGTCTTCAGTAATCCGAGCAAAGACGATATGTGGGATGCCCTCCGGATAGGTGATAAATCTGACGGTGGGGTGTTGATTGGGCAGCCCGTCGACGGTAAGTTCGCCATCTACGAAACGCATGACAGCGGAGACACATGGGCCGCATGGGGGAATAGTAGCTACCACGCAAAGTCAGCCGAGCGAGTTCGACAAGCTCCCGCAAAAAAGGGCGAGATCATCTTTACGTCAGGCAACAGCGCGGTCGATTTGATCGGCAGAAATCAGTTCGCGTTCGTGACAGGTGGACTTGGAGGTCCACGCGTGTTGCTGACCGACCCTCGTGATCCTTTCGACAACGGCGTGACCTGGAACTTCGCTGTGACGCGACTTCCATTCCCATCTACTCAGGATGGTGGCGCGTTCTCGATTGCAGATCGCCCTGTCAACACATACGGTGGAACAGATTTCATGGTTGTGGGCGGGAACTCTCTCAGTCCGAATTTGATGGGATCATGTGTGTTTCTTCCTCACCGGGAAGAGCGGTACCTCGGCAAGTTATTGGTTTTGGGTCGCGAACAGCAGAAAGTCGTACAATCGCGAACTCCACCTCACGGTTGGCGGTCATCGGTCGCATACGATAACAAATCTAACGTGTGGCTCGCAGTTGGCCCGAATGGCACCGAAATCTCGACGAACGATGGCCTTGACTGGAGCGCCCTCAAACCAACTCAGCAGGAAGCCTCAGATGCCGACCAACACTGGTACTCTTTGTCGCTGCCGTTCGCTGTAGGAGACCATGGCAGGATTGGGCTGCTGGAGACGGCGCTAAGGAGATAGCGGTCTGAACGTCCCGCAAAGTCGTTGTTATCGGCAAGCACACCGTTTCAGACCCGCCAAGCGGATCCAAGCTGGCGAAAACGCCGTTTTGCGCGAATGGGATGGTGCATACGCGTTCCGGCGTGAACTTGGCTTCAGCTACGCTGATTGAATGGATCAGAATAGCCCGAACATCTTTCAACTGCGCATCCTGGATACTTTTCCGGAGCCTGGATTCACTGCACTGCGAACCGCTGCTTTCGCGGATTTCGGTGTGCGGTCGGAGCTGCTTGCTGATCTTCTAGCTGACGAGGCCACCCGCAGGCCTCAAGTGTCAGGACTCGAATCCCAGGTTTCCGAGCAGCTTAGGGTCGGTGCCTTCGTCGATGATCGAATGATCGGCTGGTCCTACTCAAAAGGCGAGGGCAGCGAGTTACACATGGTCAATTCCGGCATCTATCCAGAGTTTCGCCGTCGTGGCATCTACTCCGCTTTGGTCAAGGCCGCGATCTCCTACGCTGAAGCCAACGGTTTTATAAAGATCATTTCTCGCCATGTTCCGAGCAACAACGCCGTCATCATTCCGAAACTACGTTTGGGGTTCACGGTATCAGCCTTCGAGTATTCCGAAGTCTACGGCCCGCTCGTACATCTTAGTTACCTGGTCGGTCCCAAGCGGCGGGAACTCTATCAAACACGGTCAATGCCGATCGTCCCCAGCCGCGAGTCATAGCCACCGGAGTAGTCTCTTTGAACTTGTCCACTGACGTTCAAGTTTTTAGCCTCCTCGAAAGTCGGTGTTATCGGCAACGTCGAGGTATTGCAGCTGCCGGAACCGCTAATGAGACCGGCTGAAACATCCGTTTCAGGAGTAACAGGCCCAACTAATCATCTAATAATAACCAAATAGGTTATTATTAGATATGGAGAAGCGTTCGCCTCACTGTCAGCTTTCCGTCATCAAGGTGCTGATTGAGGAGGGAAAGGTCCGCTCTACCTTCTCTGCCCTCGCGGGCGGTGCGGCGCTTGGATTTGATTTTCAAGGAATCGTGGCTGTGGTTGTAGCCCTGACGCCGAAAGACTTCTATAAATCCATGACCACCCACACCGATCATCGCGTGTGGCGGGACGTGTATCGACCCACGACTCCAGCCGGTGAGGTCTACCTCAAGCTGACCGTCGTCCAAGACGTACTGATCGTGTCCTTCAAGGAGCTATGACGATGAAATGTCCAATGTGTGCGGAAGCAGAGCTGGTGCATGACACACGCGATCTTCCTTATATCTATAAGGGCGAAAGCACGACCATCCCTGGAGTGACAGGGGATTTCTGTCCGGCCTGCGGAGAGTCCATCCTCGAGGCGACGGAATCAGCTCGTACGAGCGCCATGATGCTGGACTTCAACAAGCAGGTGAATGCATCGATCGTGGACCCCGAGTTCATCGTGAGCGTACGCAAGAAACTCGCGCTCGATCAGCGGGAAGCAGCCGAGATCTTTGGAGGCGGCGTGAATGCCTTCTCGCGCTATGAAAATGGAAAGACCAAACCGCCGCTCGCCCTAATCAAATTGCTTAGGGTTCTGGAGCGGCACCCCGATCTGCTCGCTGAGATCAAAACGGCTTAGTTGCGATCACTACCTGTACTCGGATGAAACGGTCGTTTCAGTGAGTACAAGATCGCTCTGGACACTGATCGGCTGCCTCCAAGGCTTAGTTAGGACAGTCTTCCCAGGCAGTGTCGGTATAGAAGTGCACGGCGTACCACCCTTGATCGAGCCGCCGAACTCGGTAGACTGGGCAAGGCAGATTGCCAAACTTCCCGCTGGTCTTGGACTTTGCAGCCATTGCAAGTGAGTCACTGGGGTCTGAAACGAGGTACACAAGCGTGTCGCCAGCGCCGGGAGCACCCCAAGCCTCCCACTCCATGTGTCTCAACCGTCCAGGCGCGGGGCTTGGTTGCGCTAGAACCTCCGCCTTGTAAGCTCGTCCGACGACAAGCCACCGAGCGGCATCTCGCATTTGAGCAAAGTGTGTGGCTAAGAGTGCCGTAAACCCAACAAACATAGCCAAAGCCAGCAATGAGCCGAAACGCTGCTTCCCTCGACTCCGGCTGGAGGTCACAAGGAGAACGATGATGACCAATGGAACAGTCACTACGACGTAAAAGATGGCGCAGTAATCAGATCCGGAAAACGTCAGTGTAGTCAATGCAAGAGCGATGCATCCTGCCACGCAAACCCAGAACCACCACGCAAAGCCATCTGACCTAAGTACCTTCTCAGGCATGGGAGCAGTTTAGCTCTTACCCGCACTACCCACGACAACTCCGGTTGTCAGGGGTAATTGCCGGCAACGCCGTTTCGCGCAGCTGCTCTCGCTACGCGCAGGCGGGAGCCGTGTCCAAGGGCCTGGCGTCAGTGCCGTCGTCGAAAGGGGTCCCATCGGCCTGAGCCATGCTGGGCTTACTCTGAATGCGGCTGTGGTGAGGTGTCGGAGTGGCAGATCGCGAAGATTACGGAATTGACGCGCCAGGGGTCGTGCGCACACTCGGCATCCTGGGGGTTGTCTTCCTGGCTTGCGGTGTTCTCCCCAAAGGTATTGCTGGAATGGCGGTGCTCCACAAGTTCTGGCCGTCCGGTCTCAGTCTTCTTGCGGCCTGCGCATGGATGCTTGCCTCCAGCCTGTGGCTCAAGAAGAGGGTGATGCGGGGCCTTGTCGGCGAGCGCAGCTGGCGCGGCGATGAGACCGTTCTCGATGTCGGTTGCGGCCGTGGCCTGGTTGCCGTCGAAGCGGCGCGGCGCGTCCCACGCGGCTCCGTTCACGGCGTGGACATCTGGCAGGCCGAAGACCTGAGTGGCAACGGGCCGGAAGCCGTTCTCATCAACGCAGCCGCAGCCGGTGTCTCCGATCGCCTCACCATCGACACGGGCGACGCCCGCAAACTACCGTATCCAGACGCGACTTTCGAGGTCGTCTTGTCCATGACGACGATTCACAACATTCCCGATGCAGCAGGCAGACGCCAGGCAGTTTCAGAAGCGTGGCGCGTGCTCCGCCCCGGCGGTCAGATCCTCATCTTCGACATACGCCACGCCAGAACCTACCTTCGACAACTGCGCGACGAAGGAGCTACCGAGATCATCCTGAAAGGTCCTATCCTCCTCTGGGGCCCGGTGGGCTGGCGCTTCAGCGCAATCAAGCCCAGTGACAGCGGATCTCTCATCACCTCGCCAGCTGACGCGGTATAAAACGTCGCGATCGCCAAAATGCTTTACCTGAACTGAGCGGCTCGGGGAGGTGTTGCGACTCGGTGAAGCTGCCGCCCCTGGTACCCGCCAGGATCGCAAGCGGCATCGGTGCCCGACGAAATTTCGTGCATTTGATACTTAAGTTTTCACTTGACTATCGTGTATTTTTCACCCAATAGTTAAGCCGCTACTTAAGTATCAGCCTCCGAAAGGCAGCCTGATGGAACCCACCACGGTCCACGCCACCTTCGTTCACGAGCACAGCTATTCCGCATCGCCCTCGCGCGTCTTCGCCGCCTTCGCCGACCCGGAGAAGAAGCGGCGCTGGTTCGTCAGCGGCGACCACCACACGACCGAGTCGCACACGCTCGACTTCCGCCCCGGCGGCAAAGAGGTGGCGCACATCCGTTTCGCCGAAGGCACCCCCGTCGCGGGCATGGCCTGCACCAACGAAACCACCTACCAGCACATCGTGCCCAACCGCCTGATCGTCTTCTGCTCCACCATGACGCTGGTGGATCAGCCCACCTCAACCTCGCTCGTCACCGTCGAGCTGCTCGACGGCTCGATGGGGGGCACGGACCTGACCCTCACGCACCAGGGCACGTTCTACGAGGGCTCGGACGGGCCGGTGCGCCGCGAGCAGGGATGGAAGACTCTGTTCGCGCGTCTGCCCGCCGAACTCGGAACGGACTCTCATGGCTAAGAAGAGGTCCAGGTTGCGCGCAAATCCGCCAGAGAAGGACGCCCAGAAGCGCGAGTCGAAAGCGAGTGAAGCTGCCGGCAGAATCTTCCATGCGCTGGGCGACCCGACGCGGCGCGCGATGCTCGAAGCGATGGCGTTCGGTCCGCGTTCGGTTTCAGCGCTCGCCGCCAGCTTTGACCTGACGCTGGCGGCGGTGCTGCAGCATTTGCAGGTGCTTGAAACCAGCGGCCTGATCGTCACGCACAAAGAAGGCCGCGTGCGCGCCTGCCAGGTCGACCTGCGCGGGCTTCACGAGGCGACGGCGTGGATTGAAACCCTGCGGCCAACGCTGGACCGGCAGCTGGCGCGGCTGCATGAGATGGCTGCCGAGCAGGAGGCTGAACGGAGAGCGAAGGCGATGCTGCCCCAGATCTAGGGGGCAGCCTCGCAGCTACGCTGCCCGGCGGCGGCGGCCGCTGATCAGGTAGACGGCTGCGCGCAGTTCCAGCAGCGGATCATTCGAAGGCTCGATGCCGGCGACGCGCGGGATGGGATCGAAGATGGTGGTCTTCTGCTCGGCGGCATCGTCGGCGACGAGCGAGGTGAGCTCGAGGGTGCCGAGTGTGACGACCGGGCGTTCGGCCGGCCAGTGAATCGTGGCGTTGTCCACGACGTCGCCCACGCCGGCAAGCTGCAGCTTCACGTCGAACTTGACCGGCCCTGCGCCGATGCGGTCCTTGATCTCGTCGATGAGGAAGTTCGGCTGCTTCGCCGCGGCCTCTTCCTCGGTGAGGTAAGCGGTGCCGGCGGCCGGCATGATCTGGTAGCGGCCGAACTGCGAGTCGCCCGCTGCGTTGAGAAACTCGAGCGCGGTGACGCCGAAGAAGCTTTCCGTCGCAAAGCTTTGCGGGAACGGCTTCGGCGCCTGTACGAACGCGAGCGCGGTGGGGTGCGAGCCGACGAACTGCTCCACCGGCTTGGGCGAGGGCACGTCGGGGCCGCTGGCTGCGAGCGCTTCGAGGAACGCGAGGAACTCTTCCCCGGTGTGGGTCGGGAAGCCGTCGGTCGAGTGCGCGATGATGTCGGTGTGCACGCGCTCGCCGAGATGGAAGCGAATGGCCATTCCCTTGGGATTGGCATTGGGGTCGTTATCCGGGATCAGCGGCACGCCGGTGGAGTTGGAAAAGCGGATGGTGACGGGTGTAGACACGGCGGCGAAGTGCGGGGCGGTCGAGAGCCTGGCGGCTTCGGCAGTGGGGGTAAAGGTGCCGGTCAGCAGGATGCCCTTGGCGTGCGCCGGGCGAAATCCCGGGTGTTTGCCGAAGATGCCTTCAAACTTTTCGAGCAGCGCTTCGCTGAGGGCAATCACCTTCTCATCATTGGGTAGCGGCATGGGTCGTCTCCTCGCAACTACTCTACACGTGCTCTGCGGGCAGGCTCGGTTACACTCAGGTAAAACCACAAGGCAAGTCAGGAGCGTTCTCTTTGGCCCGATTCACCGGACTGCTCGGTCTTATCGTCTTCCTCGTGCTGGCGTACGCGCTCTCGACCGACCGCAAGGCGATCCGCTGGCGCACGGTGGCCTGGGGGCTTGGGCTGCAGATCCTGTTCGCGTTCCTGGTCATCAAGTGGGGCACGGGCCAGGCGATCCTGCACAGCGTCTCGTCGGTGATTACGGGGCTGCTGGGGCATTCGGCGGATGGCTCGTCGCTGGTGTTCGGGGCGCTGGGGACGCCGGGCAATCCCCTGGCGGTGCTTGCCTTCGCGGTGCTGCCGACGATCATCTTCGTCTCGGCCTTCTTCGCGATCCTGTATCACATTGGGCTGATGCAGGTGATTATCCGCTGGGTTTCGTGGATCATGCAGCGGACGATGGGGACCTCGGGGGCGGAGTCGACCAACGTGGCGGCGAGCATCTTCATGGGGCAGACCGAGGCGCCGCTGACGATTCGGCCGTTCCTTGCGGGGGCGACGCGGTCGGAGCTGATGACCATCATGACCTCCGGCATGGCGCATGTTTCGGGCGGCATCATGGCGGCGTACATCAGCTTCGGGATCAACGCGCAGGACCTGCTTTCGGCGGTGATCATGACCGCGCCAGGCACGATCCTGGTGGCGAAGATGCTGGTGCCGGAGACCGAGGTGCCGGCGACCGCGGGCACGGTGCATATGCCCGAGGACGAAGAGCACAAGAACGAAAACTTCATCGCCGCGGTGGCGCGCGGCACGATCGACGGCGGGCAACTGGCGTTCAATGTGGCGATCATGCTGATCAGCTTCGTCGCGCTGGTCGGCCTGTTCAACGCAATCATGCTGGGGATCTCGAACTTCACCTGGGCGCACGGGCACATCCCGTTCCCCCACTCGCTGAATGCGATCCTTGGAGTAGTTGGTGCGCCGGTGGCGTGGCTGATCGGGATCCCGTGGCACGACTGCAAGGTGATCGGCAACCTGCTGGGCACGCGTACGATGATCAACGAATTTGTGGCCTTCACCGGGCTCGGGCAGTTGAAGCCGACGCTCGATCCGCGCACGTTTTCGATTGCGACGTTTGCGCTGTGCGGGTTTGCGAATGTCGGCTCGATCGGCATGCAGATCGGCGGCATCGGCGCGCTGGTGCCGAACCGCAGGAATGACCTGGCCGCGCTCGGCGTACGTGCGATGCTGGCCGGCACCATGGCGAACCTGATGTCGGCGGCGATCGTGTCCATGCTGCTGTAGGAACAAATAAGAGCAACCGCGTCCTGACGCCGGACGGGCGCCACTCCGTGGGGTTGAGGCTTCGCGTCGATGCTTCCCCTGGCGTGCGATGGGCCGGCATACGAAGCTTCCGCTCCACGAAGTGGCCGCCGCCCGCGATGAGGGCGCACTCGTGGTTGCCTTTCTCGCCGTATCAGGGCACGATGGTGCGCGAATGGTTTGGGGGGTGGCATGGTGCGTCGTGTTTTCTATGGGCTGCTTGCGGTGCTGGTGGTGGTGGGCGGAGGTGGCTACGCGGCGCTGCAGTGGATGATCCACAACCCGCATCCGGCGGTGACGCTGGGCAGCGGCACGTTCGTGATTCGCGGTGCGAAGATCTATCCTTCTCCCGACGATGCGCCGATTGAACATGCTTCGATCCTGATCCGCGATGGGCGCATCGTGGCGGTGGGCGCGGGGATTGCGATTCCGCAGGATGCCGAGACCCTGCCGTGCGATCACTGCGTGGTGACGGCGGGCTTCTGGAACGCGCATGTTCACTTCACGCAGTCGAAGTGGGCGCTGGCGGCGTTCCGGTCGATGCCTTCGCTTGAGCGCAGCCTGCAGGATATGCTGACCAGCCGCGGTTTCACGACGGTCGTCGACACGGGCTCGAACCCCTTCGATACGGTGTCGCTGCGGCGGAGGATCGAGACGGGTGGCGTGCTGGGGCCGCATATCTATACGGCCGGGTCAGCGCAGTATCCGCCGCACGGCATCCCGTTCTACCTGCGCGAGACGCTGCCGAGGCCATTGTTGAGGATGATGTCGACGCCGAATAATCCAGCCGAGGCGGTGCATGACGAGCAGGTCAACATCGAGCGCGGGGCGGATGTGTTGAAGCTCTTTACCGGGGCGTATGTGGAGCGGAATGACATCGAGCCGATGCCGCTTGAGAACGCGGTGGCGGCAGTGGGTGTGGCGCATGCGCACGGGCAACTGGCGTTCACGCATCCTTCGAATCTGAAGGGGATTTTGATTGCGCGGGATGCGGGCGTGGATGTGCTGGCGCATGCGGCGGATGACACGGACGGCGTGACGCCGGAGGTGCTGCAATCGATCGTGGATCACCACATGGCGATGGTGCCGACGCTGAAGATGTTCGGCTCGACGGTGACGCACAAGGCGGCGTACCTCGATCCGATCTATGCGGAGGTGAAGCAGTTTCATGCGCTGGGGGGCGAGTTGCTGTTTGGGACCGATGTAGGGTACATGACGGACTACAGCACGGAGGATGAGTTCGATGCGCTGGCGCACTCGGGACTGGATGCGAGGGAGATTCTGCGCATGCTGACGGTGAATCCGGCGAGGCGCTTTCATGTGGAGGCGGACAAGGGACGCGTGGCGCCGGGGCAGATGGCGGACCTGGTGATCCTGGGGTCGGACCCGGCGGAGCGGGTCACGAACTTTTCGGACGTGCGGCTGACGCTGCGTGGCGGACGCATCCTGTACCAGAGGAAGCCGGCGCCATGACCGCAGGCGACTTTCGCCGCATCGCGCTCGCGCTGAACGGAGTGGAAGAGAAGGCGCACATGGGGGCAGCGGATTTCCGCGTGGGCGGCCGCATCTTCGCGACGCTGGCCGCGGAGGAGCGTGGCTACGGCAACCTGATGCTGACGCCCGAGCTGCAGGCCGAGTTTGTGGCCGACCGGCCAGACATCTTTCTGCCCGTGCATGGCGGCTGGGGACGCATGGGAGCGACGCATCTGCGGCTCGCCGAGGCGGATGAGGACGCGATGGCCGGGGCGCTGCACACGGCGTGGCGGCACCGCATCCAATTGAATGAAGTTGCGGCGAAGAAGAAGACAAAGCCGCGACGCAAGGGATCCGAGGCTCTATGAATCTGACGTTGCTGCTGCTCTCCGTTCTGCCGTTGCCGGGGTTTGGGCAGGCGCCGCCGCTCGACGCGTTGCAGGAGACGCACCGCGTGCTGCTGGTCTTTACGCCGTCTGCGCAGGACGGCAGGTTCACGCAGCAGCAGAGCTTCTTCGAGGGGCATGCCGCGGCAATGAAGGAGCGGGACCTGGTGCTTGTGGTCGGTGCGGCACCTGAGCGTCAGCGCTTCAAGGTGGCGCCTGTGGAGTTCACGGTGATCCTGATCGGCAAGGATGGCGGCGAAAAGATGCGGTCGCATCAGCCGGTGACGGCCGAGCGGTTGGAGCGGACGATCGACGCCATGCCGATGCGGCAGGACGAGATGCGCAGGTAAAGGCTGGGGGTTAGTGCTTCGAGAGTTGTTGCCGGAAGAAGTCGGCCATGTAGCCGTAGGTTTCTTTCGATTCGGGCAGGGCCACGTCGTTCCAGAAGGCGTGCGAAAGGCCTTCGAAGACGATCAGGCGCGCGTCGACACCGGCGCGCAGGTACGCACGGTGCAGGATGGTGGTGCCGCTCAGCAGCATGTCGCGGCCGCTGGTGATGAACAGCGTCGGCGGCAGGCCGTGCAGGTCGGCATAGACGGGGGAGAGCACGGGGTCCTTCGGGTCGAGCGTGCCGGTATAGCTGGTGTCGCGCGGGTGCGAGCCGGGAAGAGGGGCCGGGAGCGGTACATTGCCGCGCAGACCCTGCAGCGCGAAGAGGGCGGCAGCGTCTCCGCCGTTGGCGCTGAAGTCGCCCAGGCCGGAGAAGATGCCGAGCGCGGCGGGCTGCGGCAGGCCGAGTTGCTTGAGGCGCGAGGCGACTTCGGCGGTGAGGATGGCGCCGGCGGAGGTCCCGTAGATGACGATGTGCGCGGGCTTGTGGGTCTTGAGCAGGTCCTTGTAGACGGCGACGGCGTCGTCGAGCGCGGCGGGGTAGGGGTGCTCGGGCGCGAGGCGATAGAGAACGGAGACGACGCGTGCCTGCAGGAGGTTCGCCATGGGGATGCTCTCGGTGAAAGAGCCTGAGTCGGAGTTGAAGCCGCCGCCGTGCAGGCAGATCAGCACCCAGTCTTTGTGCGCGTTGGTGAGCGGCATGACGTCGCGGACGGGGACGCCCGCGATGACGGCGTCGGCGATGTGGACGGGGTAGACCTGGCGCGATTTTTCGCCGGCGCCGGTCTGCCACTTGTCGGTCGAGGTGCGGCGCTGCTCGAGCGTGAGATCGAGGTTCGTGTAGCCGTTGCGCAGGGTCGCCTGGGCCTCGGGGCTCAGCGTGTTGGGGACGGGGACGGTGCGCGTGATGTGCGCGGTGCCGTCGGGGTCGACGGTGGTGGTGTTCGGGGTTTGGGCTGCGAGAGACGCGGGGAGCATGAGGAATCCTGTAAGCAGAAGGCCGAGGGCGGGGATCGCAGAGTGGGCGCGCATCATGTGCCGACCAGCGTAGCAATCTTCGCGAGAAAGCGAAAGCGCAGGCTGCATCCGTTACGATAGCAACGATGCCCGACCTCTACGAACAAGCCCAGGCCGCCGCCGCTTTCGTCCGTTCGCTCACGTCCATTACGCCGCGGGTCGGCATCATCCTGGGCTCGGGGCTGGGGGGCTTCGGGGCACAGGTTGAGGAGGCAACGGTCATTCCGTACAGCGCGATTCCTCACTTCCCGCAGTCGACGGTGGAGGGGCATCACGGCAACCTGATCGTGGGCACGGTGGCGGGTGTGCCGGTGGCGGTGATGCAGGGACGGGTGCATGCGTACGAGGGCTACGCGCTGTCGGAGGTGACGTTTCCGGCGCGTGTGCTGGGATTGCTGGGCTGCCGGACGTTGCTGGTGACCAATGCCGCGGGCGGCATCCAATCGACCTACAAGCCGGGGGCGCTGGTCCTGATCACGGATCACATCAACCTGACCGGGACCAACGCCGCGCTGGGCCGGAACGAGCCGCGCTTCGCCGTGACCGAGGGCGCGGGGTTGCGGTTCTTCGACATGAGCACAGCCTACGCGCCGGCGCTGCAGGTGATTGCGCACGAGGAGGCGACGACGCTGGGCTTTGCGCTGGAAGAGGGTGTTTATCTCGCGGTGCTTGGGCCGTCCTTCGAGACGCCGGCGGAGATTCGCGCCTTTCGCACGCTGGGTGCGGACCTGGTCGGCATGTCGACGGTGCACGAGGTGATCGTGGCGCGGCACATGGGCATCGAGGTGCTTGGGATATCGCTGGTCACGAACTTTGCGGCCGGGGTGACGACCGACAAGATTCACCATGAAGAGGTGATGGAGATCGGCCGGCTTGCCGAGGCGCGGTTTACGTCGCTGGTCAAAGCCATCCTGCCGAGGCTTTAGGGCGATGGAGCGCGGGCCGCTGAGCCACAAACCATTGATTCTCGGCATCGCCGGGTGTTCCGGGTCCGGCAAGACGACGCTGGCACGCGAGCTTGCGCGCGAATTTTCGGCGTCGCTGCTGCCGCTCGATTTCTACTACTGCGACCTTGCGCACCTGTCGCTCAAGCAGCGGGAGACGCAGAACTTCGATCATCCGGATTCGCTCGAACACACGCTGCTGACGGAGCATGTCGCATCGCTTGCGCGGGGCGAGGCGATCGATGCGCCGGTCTACGACTTCGCGCAGCATACCCGCGTGGCGGGCAGGACGGAGCGCATTGAGCCCACGAACTTCGTGATTGTCGAGGGCATCCTGGCGCTGCACTACGAGAGCCTGCGGGCGCTGTACGGCTTCAGCGTCTTCGTCGATGCGCCGCACGCGGTGTGCCTCGCGCGCAGGATTCACCGCGATATGCGCGAGCGCGGCCGCACCGAGGAGAGCGTGCGAGCGCAGTACCTGGCCACCGCGCTGCCGATGGCCGAACAGTACGTGTTGCCTTCGGTGCAGCACGCGAGCCTGGTCGTCGATGGCTGCGAGGCCCTCGACTGGAGCGTCGAACAGGTGAATGGCATGCTGCGCCGCGGGCATCTGCTGTCGCAGGCTTAGGCTTCGACGAGATCCTGGGGCACAGGTTCGAGGGCGCCCTCGCTGAGCGCAAGCACGGCGTCGTGGGCTTCGAGCGCAGCCTTCTTGCGGTGCAGCACATCGCTCGAAAAGCGAATCGGCGCGTCGGCGAAACGAACCGTTGCGTGTGCGCCGCGCAGTCCGAGGAAGCGGAAGATGTGCCCCCACATCGACGAGTCGTCGCCCCATGCGACGTGGTCGCGCGCGGTGATGCCGGCGCCGTTATCCTCATCAAGCGTGTAACGCAGGAAGGCTGCGGTAACGGGCTCGTCGACGGTCATCGCCTGGGCCAACAGGCCGGAGTGAAACGGCAGCAGCATCTCGCCATTCGTGGTGGTGCCCTCGGGGAAAAACACCACGGGCAACCCGGCCTCGGCTGCGGCCTTCATGCCATCCTTGGCGCGCAGGGCGGAGCCGCCGCGACCACGCTCGACGTAGACCGTACCCGCCATGGTCGTCATCCAGCCAAGCACCGGGATCCTGCGAATCTCCGCCTTCGAGCAGAAGACGCAGGGGTGCAGCGCGGCGTAGACGATGATGTCGATGTAGCTGAGATGGTTCGAGATAAGGGCGCCGCGAGCCGGAAACTCCCCCTCGACCGTGAGTTTGAGCCCGAGGCCGCGCAGGGCGGTGGAGCAGAAACGGTGCAGCCAGGCTGCACGGGCCTCGCGGGTTTTGGGCCGGGTCAGAAAAAGCTCTCCGCCAAATCGAACAAAATAGCCGGTCAACTTGATAGTGCGCACGAGCGAACGAACAAATGACAAACCGGAACCCACCTTTCCGTGGCCTTTGCACTCTATTCTTACATTGAGGCGCCGCCCTGGCGCCACCTCCGACCAACGCGTGAGTCAAAGCTCCAATCCGTCCCCCAGTGCCGCCAACTCCTCGCTGTTTCAGCGGCGCGTGGTTACGCCTATCGTCGACCTGCTGCGCGTGGGCTGCAGCCCGCGCCGGATGGCGTGGTCGCTCGCAATCGGCGTCGTCATTGGCCTTAACCCGCTGCTTGGCTCGACCACGGTGGTCAGCCTGGTGCTGGCGTTCGTGCTGCGGCTGAACCTGATTGCCTCGCAGATCGCCAACCACATCGTGTATCCGCTGCAGCTTGCGTTGTTCCTGGTCTTCATCAAGGTGGGCGACCGCCTGTTTCATACCGGCAAGCTGCCGATGGGACGCGAAGCCCTGCTGCACGGCGTGCGCCATCACCCCATCGCCACGACCAAGATCCTGTGGATGTGGGAGTGGCACGCGCTGATCGTCTGGGCAGCGTTCAGCGTCATCGCCGTGCCCTTGATGGTCGCTGCGCTGACGCCGATGCTGAACCAGCTTCACGCGAAGCTGCAGAAAGAAGCCGTCACGGCTTAGCTCGCGGGCGCCGTCACCTTCTGCGAGTTCTGGTAGCCGGGGACCGGGTCCGCGCTGCGCACCCACGCGGTGTAGATGACGTCGCGCAACTCAGCCGCGCCCACCGCCAGCCGCTGGTCGATGAGCGCTCTGCCCTCGGGCGAGCCCGCGCCCACGAAGCCTCCTGCCTTCTCCAGTTGATAGCAGCGTTCGACCAGCGCATTCGACTGCCGGAGATAGACCATGTAGTCGTCAAAGAAATCGTTCAGCAGCTTCGGGTCGGCGGGGATAAGCGGCGCGATATCGCGCTCGCCGTTCACATTCGCGGCGACAAAGTCCGACTCCATCTGCGCGTGAATTTTATGCAGCGTCGTGTAGTTGTTCGGGTTCGGTCCGGTCCAGCCGTTGTATTGAATGGTGGTGTGCAGCGGGTTCGAAGCGTCACCGACAAAGTGGCCGAGGATGCCGGCGCAGAAGACGATCTCCGCCTCCACCGGCTTCGTATCCTTGTGCGCCGCGGCGAGTGCGCGATAGTCGCGCAGCGCAGCTTTCAGACGCTCGAACCACTCCGTTGCCACGTAGGGCTGGAGCCCGACCTTCTCCGGCGTCAGCGGCAGATCGGGGTGCGCCTTCTGTGCGAACGCCAGCGCGCGCACGAAGTCATACCGCTTCCGCGGCAGCGGTCCGCCGATCAGGTCGGCCCACTCGAGATCGATGTAATGCTCGGGGGAGCCGGCATCGCGCAGCTCAGGCTCGGCGCCGGACTTCCAGCGATCGGGCTCCGGCCCGTAGTACTCCATCGCATCCTGCGCGGCCCGGGAGCGCAGGAACTCGGGCACGTCATGCGGCAGCTTCGCCGCGGCCAGGCGATCGATGATACGGTGCCCGTCGCTGCCCCACCCGCTTCCGCTCCGCACCAAAACGAGGGGCAGGAACACACCCGCCAGCACCAGCCGCATCAACCTGTTGTTGCTCATGGGTGCAGTATAAAGTTCGCGTGCAACGTAACGGTAAACACGCCGCTTAGCGGCTACACGACGACCGCCGCCCCGACCTCTTCCCTGCTGCCAAACACCCGGCGATAGCGCGCGACCTCCGCCTCCGGCCCCACGGCCTTGCGGGCGTTGTCCGAAAGCTTCACCGTCGGGATGCCGTCGGCGCTCGTCAGCTTGCAGACCAGGCTCAGCGGCGCAAGCGTATCTTCCCCGCGCGGATGGCAGTCGCGGAAATCGTTGGTGAGCAGCGTGCCCCAGCCGGCGCTGAAGCGGATGCGCCCGGCGAAGTGCTGGTGCAGCTTCAGGATGTCGTCGACGTCGAGCCCATCGCTCGCGATCAGGCGCTTGATCTTCGGGTCGCGGCCGCGCCCGGCGAGCCACGCGATATACTCTTCGCCAGCGAGGTAGGGGTCCTTCGAGTCGATGCGCTGGCCGGTCCAGTCGGCGGTCCAGTCGGGTGCGCCTTCGAGGAACTGCGTCGTCCCAAACGTATCCGGCAGCATGATCAGCAGCGCGCCGCCGTAGCTCTTCTGCCACAGCTCGAGCACCTTGTACTGCGACTGCCGCAGCGCATCGTCGCTGCCGCGCGAGGCGAGCGCGGCCATCGCCATCGGCAGCTCGTGCGCGTTGGTGCCGATCGCTTCGAGGTCATGCCGGTAGGCAAGCGACGTGTTCGACGTTCCCGTAAAGCGCTGCTCGCCGAGCGCGGTCCGCATCGCCTGCACGGCGTATTCCTGCCACAGAAAACTGTGCCGCCGGCGCGTCCCGAAGTCCGAAACCCGCAGGTCCGGCACCGCCTGCAGCTTCTGAATCTTGTCCCACAGCCGCGTCTTCGCGCGCGCATACAGCACGTCCAGTTCGAGCTCCGACAGCTCCGCCAGCGCGGTCCGCGTCTTCAGCTCGCTGACGATCGCGAGCGCATACACCTCCCACATCGTCACGTCCGTCCAGAGGCCGGAAAACTTCAGCACCAGCTGCCCGTCCTGCTCCGACACTTCGTACTCGCTCAGCCGAAAATCGTGTTCGAGCCACTCGAGAAACGCCGGCTCGAAGATGGAGCGCGTGCCGTAGAAGGTATTGCCGGCCAGCCACACCAGCTCGCTGCGCCGGAATCGCAGCTGCCGCACATGCTCCATCTGCTCCACCAGCGCCACCGCACCCACGCGCTCGGCGAGCCGCATCCTGATCGTCCGGTTCGTCACCTCGCTCGTCACCACCGTCGCTTTGAAGTTCTTCCAGATGAACTGCAGCATCAGCAGCTTGTAGAAGTCGGTGTCGAGCAGCGACCGCACGATCGGATCGAGCTTCCAGTTGTGGTTGTGCGCCCGCTCCGCGAAGTTCACATTCATGGCAACCAGCGTATCAACCATAAAATTCTTAGACAAGGACGCTTGACATACCTCCCCAGTGGTATGTAAAGTTTGCTTGTCACTTAGTCAAGGATGCCAGGCGCGGTCAACAACTGGTTTCTTTAGTCCGGTGCGATGAGAGTCTCGCTCTATGATCTGCAATCCGTTCCAGGTAAACGCTTCTCCGGCCGTCAAACGCTACACGGCCGGCATGTTCTTCACCATGCTCGCTTACCTGGTCTGCGTCTTTGCGACGACGACCGTCGCGCATCGCTATCACCCGCACGGACCGGCCGTTTACCTGCTGTCGGCGATCCCGTCGGCCTGCATCCTCGCCATGCTCGGCGTGGTGGCCATCTATCTCCGCGACGAGAAGGACGAGTACCAGAGGATGCTCTTCGTCCGGTCGCTGCTCTGGGCTACCTTTGCGACGCTCGCCATCGCCGCGTACTCCGACTTCCTGCGCAGCTACGGCGATCTTCCGGCACTGCCGCCGTTCGTCGAGTTTGTGGCCTTCTGGATGGTCTTCGGCGTGGTGCAGGGGGTGCAATCGGTGGGTGGGAGCCGCGCGAGCCATGAATAATCGGCTGAAGGTCCTGCGCGCCGAACGGAACTGGTCCCAGGCCGACCTCGCCGGCAAGCTCGAAGTCTCGCGTCAGTCCGTCAACGCCATCGAAACCGGCAAATACGATCCTTCCCTACCCCTGGCCTTCCGCATCGCAAAGCTCTTCAGCCTGCCGATCGAGCAGATCTTTGCGGATTAGGAGAGACGGCAACGGCGTCCTAACGCCGGACGGGCGCCACTTCGTGGGGTGATCGGCTTCGCGTCGCCACGCGAAGCCCATCACCCCACGAAGTGGTCGCCGCCCGCCATGG
This sequence comes from uncultured Granulicella sp., assembly GCA_965213805.1. GTDB lineage: Bacteria > Acidobacteriota > Terriglobia > Terriglobales > Acidobacteriaceae > Edaphobacter. The sequence continues at coordinate 233,531 of CBDCAG010000002.1, forward strand.
GGGCGCACTTGCTGTTGCCTGAATTTCACAAAAGGCCCCGGTCGGCGCGGCTCGAACTGCTATCCTTTAAGACGTTATGAAGACAAAAGAAGAACTGCTCGTCGCCCCGATTCAGCACCTCGATATCACCCAGCACAATGTCGTTCCGCTGGTAGAAGCCATGTCGCACATGGCGTACTCCGCGCGTGATACCGCCCGCGCCGCCGATATCTACGACATGATGCTCAAGGACACCGAGTGCGGCGTCATCCTGTGCCTCGCCGGCTCGCTCATCTCGGCCGGCCTCAAGAAGATCTTCGTCGACCTGCTGCGCAACCACATGGTCGACGCCATCGTTTCGACCGGCGCCAACATCGTCGACCAGGACTTCTTCGAAGCGCTCGGCTTCAAGCACTACACGGCCGGGGAAGAGTACAAGTACGGGGCAGGCGATGCCGAGCTGCGGGAGCTGGCCATCGACCGCATCTACGACACCTTCATCGATGAAGACCAGCTGCGCATCTGCGACGAGGTGACGCACCAGATCACCAACTCGCTTGAGCCGCGACCGCACTCCAGCCGCGAGTTTACCCAGGCCATGGGCAAGTACCTGGTCGACAACGGCCGCACTCCGCAGAATGGCCATGACGATTCGATCGTGCTCGCCGCCTATGAGCTGGGCGTGCCGATCTTCGTGCCGGCACTGTCGGATTGCTCGGCCGGCTTCGGCTTCGTGGCGCACCAGCATGCGCGTCAGGGCAAGCCGATGTTCTCGCTCGATACCGCGAAGGACTTTTACGAGCTGACGCGCCTGAAGATCGAAAACGCTGTGACCGGCCTGCTGATGATCGGTGGCGGCGTGCCCAAGAACTTCGCCCAGGACATCGTCGTCGCGGCCGAGATCCTTGGCAACGAGGCGCCGATGCACAAGTACGCCATTCAGATCACGGTCGCCGACTCGCGCGACGGCGCGCTCTCCGGCTCGACGCTGAAGGAAGCCAGCTCCTGGGGCAAGGTCGACCTGACGTACGAGCAGATGGTCTTCTCGGAGGCGACCCTCGCGCTGCCGTTGATCGCCGGCTACGCCTTTCACAAGAAGGGCTACACCGCGCGCAAGGGCAAGCGGTTCGCCGAAATTCTTGACCGCGTTCCGGTTGGCGCGTGAGCGCGACGATCCCTGCTGTCAATTGACCCTGAACGGAATGCCACCTCTTTGTGAGGTGGCATTCCATTTTGGGGGATTGTTCCGGGCTCATCTCTAGTCAACACTTCTTGCTGTCGGTGCAATCCAAAGTGACTTCAAGGTGCGTTACCATCAAGCACACCTCTCGATGAGCCTTGTTCTCCTCAACCTCGTCTGCCTCGGACTTGCCATCGCCCTTTCTGTGGTCTGGTGGCGCGCCCATACTGCCATCCGGCGGCTGCGGGCGGCGCTCGACCTGGCGACCGAGGCGCAGCGCAGCAAGGAGTCGCTGCTGGTGCAGCGGTCCGAGCTTGACCAGATCAAGGACGAGTTCATCTCGACTGTTTCGCACGAGTTACGCACCCCGCTGACCAGTATTCGCGGGGCGCTCGGGCTGCTTTCGGCGGGTCTGATGGGCAATGTCGACGCGAAGGCCGGCAACCTGCTGCGCATCGCGGTGACCAATACCGATCGGCTCATCCGCCTGATTAACGACATTCTGGATATCGAGCGCATGGAGTCGGGACGGGCGACGCTGCATGTGCGCCGGGTCTCGCTGCGGGAGCTGGTGCAACAGGCGATCGAGACCATGACGGCGATGGGCGATGCTGCCGGCGTCGAGCTCAACCTGGTCGTCACCGCACCCAACGAAGCGTCGTCGCTCGACGGCGATGCGGACCGGATCCTGCAGGTGGTCACCAACCTGCTGTCGAATGCAATCAAGTTCTCCCCGCCGAAGACGATGGTTCACATCTTCATCGAGGCCGATCCGGACTGGCTCACGCTGCGGGTTTCGGATGAGGGCCGCGGCATCCCGACCGACAAGCTCGAGACGATCTTCGACCGTTTCCAGCAGGTGGAGGCGTCCGACGCGCGGCAGAAGGGCGGCACCGGTCTCGGGCTCGCCATCTGCAAGACCATCGTGCAGCAGCACAACGGCACCATCTGGGCGGAGAGCAACGTCCAGCAGAAGCGCGGTCCGGGCGCGTCTCTGATCGTCGCCTTCCCGCGCGAGGCGCGCCCGCACACGGACGTCGCCCCGGCGCCCAGCGTCCAGCACAAGTCGGCGCGCCCGGCGCAGACGCGCGGCAACATTATCGTCTGCGACGACGACTCCGCGGTGCGCGCGCTGGTGACGGAGCAGCTGGAGCAGCATTCGTACCGCGTACTCGAGGCGGATTCGGGCGAGAAGGCGATCAAGCTGGCCTCGGCCAACTCGGTGCAGGCGATTCTGCTCGACCTGCGCATGCCCGGGCTGTCGGGGTGGGAGACGCTGCAGAGGCTCAAGGACTCGACCGATACCGCGCGCATTCCGGTGATCATCCTGTCGGTGCTGGCGCCCGCGGCGGGGCAGGCCGGGGATAGCCGCCAGCTGATCCCGCAGGGCTGGGTGCAGAAGCCTTACGAGGAAACGGCGCTGATGTCGGAGCTTTCGCGCGTACTGCACAGCGGCAACGGCTCTTCGCATGTGCTGCTGGTCGAGGACGACGCGGACCTCGCGGCGGTGATCGTTGCCGGCTTTGAAGAGGCGCAGGTGAGGGTGGACCACGCCAACACCCGGCAGAGCGCGATGGAGCAGTGCCTGGCCAACCGGCCGGCGTTGATTATCCTGGACCTGACGCTGCCGGATGGAGATGGATTTTCGCTGGTGGAGTGGCTGCGCAAGCAGCCGGAGCTGCTCTCGCTGCCGCTGGTGGTGTACTCCGGGCGCGACCTCGCGGATTCCGAGATGACCAAGCTGCGGCTGGGTCCGACGGACTTCTTGACCAAGGCGAAGGTGCAGCCTTCGGAGGTCGAAGAGCTGGTGCTGAACATCGTGCAGCACCTGCGTCCGGCGGTGCCGGCGCAGGTCAAGGTTGGCAGCCGCGCGTGAGAGAATAGCCCCTATGCGCCGCGTTCTGATTATTGATGATGAAGACGATATCCGTGAGGTCGCTTCGCTTTCGCTTGAAGCGACGGCGGACTGGACGATCCTGACGGCGAGCTCCGGCCGCGAGGGAATCAAGGTCGCGGCGGCGGAGAAGCCGGACGCGATCCTGATGGACGTGATGATGCCCGAGATGGACGGGCCGACGACATTCAAGCACCTGCAGCTGAATCCGGAGACGAAGGGCATCCCGGTGGTACTGCTAACGGCGAAGGTGCAGGGGGTAGACCAGCGGCGCTTTGCCGGGCTGGGAGTTGCGGCCATCCTGTTCAAGCCGTTCGACCCGCTGACGCTGGCGGCGCAGATCTCGGAAGTGCTGGGCTGGCACGACTAGACGGACCTTCAGGCACTCCCCTACCCTTTGCTCCGGAGGACGACGTACCCGCGATGGCCGAGACCCCGACGACCAGCCAGCTGATTGCCGAACTGTGGAAGCGGAACCGTCCGCTGATGCTCGAGCGGCTGGCGCAGCTGGATGCTGCGGCGGCGGCGGCACATGCCGGTACGCTCTCCGCCGAGGCGCGGGCGGAGGCTGAAAGCACTGCGCACAAGCTGTCGGGATCGCTGGGGATGTTCGGCTTCCAGACCGGGACCGAGTGCGCGCGGGCGCTCGAGGCAGAACTACAGACGGCTGCGCCGCAACCGGCGATGCTGGCGGCGCTGGCGGAGCGGCTGCGCGAGGCGGTCGGGTTGACGGATTCGGATCCGGCGGTCTAGGCCCTCCCCTCCCCCCCCCGTTATTGCGCAAGATCTTCAATCCATTAGAGTTAGGTCTGGACCTCCGTTTTTCGATCTTGAAAGCAAAGCACTTGACTCAACCACGGGCCACCGGCGGATTCAACTGCAGGTGAGCGCGATGTAGACGGCGGAGGCGGTCGAATCGGGGTGGGCGATGCCGAGATCGATGAAGCTGCCGGGGGCGATGGGGACGCTGCCGGAGGCGGTACAGGTGGTCCCGCAGGCGGCCTGGCAGGTGAGGGTGGAGTCTGCCATGACGTCGGGCGAGCCGGTGCGCAGGGTGACGGTGATGGTGGCGGCCTGGAGGGAGTAGACGGTGAGCCGGGTGGCGGTGCAGCCGTTGGGAATCCAGGTGAGGAGGGTTGCGTCCTCGGAGGCCGACTGCGCGGGGGTGTTGACCGAGTAGAAGCTGGTGAGGAACGAGACGGCGTGGGTGATGGAGGCGAAGCCGGAGGGGCCGGAGTTGCCGCCGCCTGAAGCAGTTCCGTCGGCGCCGCGGGGGAGGGTGAAGTTAAGAATGGCGGCGGCGGGGGTTCCTACGTTGAGGACGGTGGCGGGAGAGCCGGCGGGGGCGGTGGTGACGGTGCCGACGGCGACGCTGGCGGCGGGGCCGGGGCTTCCGGTGGGGCCGGCGGCGCCGGTGGCGGCGAGAACGGTCCAGAGGCTGGGGTTGGCGTCGGGCTGGACAGCGTTGCTGGGTGCGAGGGCGAGCCAGCTTGCGCCGGAAAAGGTGACGGCGTCGCTGGCGAGGTAGCTGGCGGCCTGGCTCCAGGGGCCGCGGAAGGTGAGGCCAGGTGGGCCGGAGGGGCCGGGCAGGCCCGGGGCGCCGGCGGGGCCGCTGTCACCTGCTGACCCTGTGGCTCCGTTTGCACCAGCGGGGCCTGGGGAGCCGGCGGCAGCGAGGAGGGTCCAGTTGACCGGGGAGACGGCGGGTGAGTTGCCGAGGTTGCTGGACTGGAGTGAGAGGTAGGTCGAGCCGTCGAGGGTGACGCTGTCGCTGGCGGCGTAGGTGGCGTTCTGGCTCCAGGGGCCGCGGTAGGTGAGCCCCGGGGCGCCGGTGAGGCCTTGCGGGCCGGCGGGGCCGGTGGCTCCGGACGGGCCAGGCGCGCCGGTTGGGCCTTCGAAGCCGGGGGCGCCGGGGGGGCCGGCAGGACCGCTGGCTCCGGGCTGGGCGAGGACGCCCCAGAGCAGGGGCGAAACGGCTGGGTCGTGGGCGGCGTTGGGGGCGAGGGCGATGTAGCTGCCGCCGGCGGAGCTGACGGAGTCTCCGGGGTTGTAGGCGGCGTTGACGGACCAGGGGCCGAGGAAGGTGACGGGCGGCCCGGTCAGGCCGGGCGGGCCGGCCGTGCCGGCGGGGCCAGGGGTGCCGTCAGCCCCGGCTGCACCGGCTGGGCCGGTGGGACCGGTGCTCCCCTGCGCGGCGAGGACGGCCCAGAAGAGGGGGCTCAGGCCCGGGGGGTTGCCGGCGTTGGGGGTGGCGAGCGAGACGTAGGTGGCGCCGGCGAAGCTGGCGGCGTCGGCGACGGCGTAGTTGATGGCGCCGCTGTAGGTGCCGGTGTAGTGGAGGGCCTGTGGGCCGGCGGGGCCGGTCGCTCCGGTAGCGCCGGGCAGGCCCTGGGGACCGGGTGCCCCGGGCTGCCCGGGCGGACCTTCGGGGCCGATGCTCCCGCTGGGGCCGGTAAGGCCGGGGTCGCCGGCGGGGGCGAGCAGGGCCCAGGCGGTTGGGCTCTGGTCGGGCTCATTGCCGTGATTGGAGGGGATGAGCGAGAGGTAGGTGGAGCCGGCGAAGGTGACGCCGTCGTCGAGCGCGTAGTTGGTGCCGGCGATGTAGAGTCCGGTGAAGTGGAGTCCGGGGGCGCCGGCGGGGCCGGGTTCGCCTGTTGAGCCGTTCGGGCCTGCGGGACCGGCTGCGCCGGGGATTCCGGCGGGTCCGGCAATGCCTGCGACGCCTGCGATGCCTTGAGGACCAGTGGCGCCGATGCTTCCGGGGGGTCCGAAGCTCCCAGCGGGGCCGGTCGGGCCGGGGGGGCCTTGCGGGCCGGGGATGCCGGTGGCGGGTCCGGCCGGGCCGATGGGGCCGGGCGCGCCGGCGGGGCCGATGGGACCTGCGGGGCCGGATGATCCGGGTGAGCCCGCGGGGCCGGGCGCGCCCGTGAGTCCGGGTGCGCCGGTGAGTCCGGGTGAGCCTGCTGGGCCGGAGGGACCTGAGGGGCCGGTTGCGCCTTGAGGTCCGGACGGGCCGGGCAGGCCGTTGGTGCCGGTTGCGCCAGTCATTCCAGAGGGGCCGGCGGGGCCGGCGGGGCCAGCGGGGCCTGTGGCTCCGGCGGGGCCGGGGACGCCGGGGGTATTGAGGCTTAGGTCGAGGGTGGCGGGGTGGCTGGTGAGGTCGTTTTCCTTGCTGTCGAACTGGACGCTGGCGGATGGGACGCTGGCGGAGTCGGCGGTGAGGGCGATGCCGAAGTTGGTGGCGGGCGTGGCGAGCCAGGCCTGGACCTGCGCGGTGAGGTCGATGACGAGGAACTGGCCGGGCTGGGTGACGACGGCGGTCTGGATGGGGGCGGCGAGGGTGGGCTGCGAGTTCCAGGTGACGGTGTTTTCGTTCCAGGCGGAGGTGATGGGCGTGAGGGCGATGGTGCCGGGGGTGTCGGCGCGGTTGACGTAGAGGCGGAGGGTGGCGCGGGTGACCTGGGCCGGCGTGGTGCCGGCGGGCAGGGCGCTGAGATCGAACTGCAGGAGCCCGGTGTAGCCGGCGCCGACATTGATGTTCGAGATGCCGCCGCTGTTGTTGTCGGGGAGTGCGGCGTTGACGTGGGTGTCCGCGACCAGGGTGGCCTGGCCGGAGCCGTTGGCCCATGCCGCGCAACTCGCCAGCAGCGCGAGCGCGAGGCTCGCGTGCCTGTACCAACCGTGCATGGACTGCTCCCGCGTCAAGGCCCGTGCGGGCGGGCCTGCTGCAACGTTGACTGCTCTGGTTTGCACGTCGCGCCGGGGTGGCTGGGGAGACTGGGGGTGACTTCTTCCGGGCGGATGCTGCTGCGGCTATTGGACTCCTGCGGCGGCCGGAGGGCAACAGATTTCCGGGTTCGATCGACTATCATCGGAGGTGATGATTCCCGAAGTGAAAGATTTGTTGAAGTCCGGCGCGGCGATGACGGACGCGGCGCTCGAGCGCCTGCTGCCGCTGCCGGATGCGCCGCCGCACTCGATCCACCGGGCGATGCGGCACTCGGTGTTTGCGGGCGGCAAGCGGCTGCGGCCGATCCTTTGCATTGCCGCGGCGCGGATGGTGGCGGGGTCCGAGGCGTGGGACGAGGCGGCGGCGGAGCTGGGCGCGGCGCTCGAGATGATTCATACGTATTCGCTGATCCACGATGATCTGCCGGCGCTTGACAACGATGATCTGCGGCGGGGGCAGCCGACGTGCCATGTTGTGTTTGGCGAGGCGACGGCGATTCTTGCCGGGGATGCGCTGCAGACGCTGGCCTTCCAGGCGATGGCACGGCTGGAGTGTCCGGCAGAGTCGACGGTGGCGATCGTGCGCGAGGTGTCGGATGCCATCTCGACGGGGGTGGGCGCTGACCTGCCGGGCGGGCTGCCGTACGGGATGATCGGCGGGCAGGTGATGGATATCGAGAGCGAGGGGGTGAAGCCGACGGCGGAGCTGGTGGAGCGGATTCACCGGTCGAAGACGGGGGCGCTGATCACGGTTTCGGTGGTGGCGGGCGGGCACCTGGCGGGCGCGGACGCGGCAACGATTGCGCGGCTGCGGACGTTCGGCGAGAAGGCGGGGCTGGCGTTTCAGATTGTGGATGACGTGCTGGATATGACGGAGGATTCGGCGCAGCTGGGCAAGACGGCGGGCAAGGATACGGCGTCGGACAAGGCGACGTGGCCGGCGATTTTCGGGGTCGAGCAGAGCCGGCATGATGCGGATGAACTGGTCGCGGATGCGTTTGCGGCGCTCGACCCGTATGGGTCGGCGGCGGATGAGTTGAAGGCGCTGGCTTTGTTTTTGACTTCGCGCAAGAACTGAACGAGATGAGCGCTGCTTCGTGGGGTATTGATTGCGTGCTGGGTGAAGAGGATATTCGCGGGGCGCTGCGGGACTGTTTCGATGCGGGGAATCCGTTTCAACAGCCATTGAACGTGGTCGAGCTGGGGCTGGTGGAGGCGATTCGGCTGGAGGTTGACAGCGAGGCGCCAGGGTACGGGATCACGGGGGTGCCGGTGCGGTCGGCGGTCTGGGTGGAGTTGGTTGCGTCGAGCAGCGATGGGGACGCGCAGGCGATGCTACAGGCGCAGATCGAGAACCGGCTGGCCGGGATGGCGGGACTTTCGCGGTGGTCGGTGCGGTTTGTGAGTGAGCCGGTGTGGACGCCGCAAAGGATGGCGGCGGAGCTGCGGCGGCGGTTGAAGGTGGACAAGCCGCTGTTTCCGATCCTGAACAAAAGCGTCCGACAAGGCTGAGGCGCGAGGCTGGTCGGCTAGACTTGGCTGGATGGCAGCTGGCAAAACTCCACGCAAGACGCGCAGCCGGGTGCGGCCGAAGCATGCGCCGAAGCCGGCGCCGGTGCATCCGTTCGACCGCCTGTACGGGACGGATACGGGTGGGTTGATTCCGGGGGCTCAGCTGGTGGTGGGGCATGCGAATGACGCGCACATCACGGCGTACTATGCGATCGCGCCATCGATTCTCGATGGGCTGATCGACCTCTGGCTGGGGACGGAGCCGCTGCTCGGGATCGATCAATACACGCTGCTGGATGTGGGCGCGGGCAAGGGGCGCGCATTGCTGATCGCGGCGCAGCATCCGTTCCGGCGGGTGACGGGGATCGAGCTGAACCCAGGGCTGGCGGCGATTGCGCGGAAGAACATCGAGCTGTTTCTGGAGTCGCGGGAGTCAAATGCGCTGGCGCCGGTGGAGGTGCTTGAGGGCGATGCGCTCGAGGTGCCGCTGCCGGATTCGCCAACGCTGGTGACCCTGTTTCACCCGTTCGAGGCGCCGGTGCTGCGCAAGTTCGTGGCGCGGCTGGAGGAGCACTTTGCGGAGCGGCCGGGGCTGGTCGATGTGCTGTACATCAATGCCGAGCATGCGTCGGTGTTCGACCGGAACCGGGCGTTTACGCGGCTGTTCAACGGCATGGTGCCGATGAGCGCGGCGGATCACCTGGCGGACCTGGCGGAGATCGAGGAGCAGCGGGAGTACGGGTCGACGGGAGATGAGTTCTGTACGATCTTTCGTCTGAGCGGGCGCAACGGCTGAAGACGGGCGGGGAGTGCCGGCCAACCGGCGGGTTCATTCACGCGTCACATGCAGCAGATCTGCCTACGTAAGGCCAAAGGAATGAACGCAAAATGGATCTGATTCACGTCGTCATTGTGCTGATTGTGATCGGTGTGCTGCTTGGTCTTATCAATCGTTTCATCCCGATGGCGGGCTCGATCAAGTCGCTGCTGAATGGGGTGGTGGTGATCTGCACGGTGATCTGGCTGCTGCAGGTCTTCGGGATTATCGGATCGCTGGGCGGCATCAAGGTTCCGCGTTACCACTGAGCTTGATCGACTGAAAACGAGATTTACTGGACCCAGCCACCTTCGGGAATGGCGGGCCACTCCCGGCTTTCGAGTCCTCGTTCGGTGAGCAGCTCGAAGATGGCGGAAACGAGCGCGCCCGGGCCGTGGTCATCTTCGACGGCGGCGTCGGCGCCCGAGAGCGGACGCGGGTCGAAGCCGTCGACGCGGACGATGAGCACCTGGGGCGCAATGTTGCGGGTGCGATCGACCCACGCCTGCTGCTCGGACGAGGCGATTGAAGCGCAGATGACCACTAATTGGGCTGTGAACTGTGGCGTTTCGCCGAGATCGAGGGCGACGGTTTCAACCAGCCAGAAGTGCTGCAGGACGGCTGCGCGCACGTCCAGGTAGGCCTGCGAATTACCCACGAGCGCAACCTGGGCCGGTGTTGTCATAGGACCAGCCTAGCTTAATTCGGACGGCCTGCGACCGGGATCGAAGCATGGATGCGAAACGTATTGCCCTCACCAACAGGGGCCGTGTGCGGGATTGCAGTCCTGTGCAAGTTCTCAAGCGGGTCAGGGGTTTGAGAACGCTGGTCAGGCGTTCCAGCGAATGGCTAGGCTTCGTTCATCTGCCTCAAGTTGAGCCATCGCGACCTCGCCGTCGGCGCGGGCGACGAGGCTCGGGAACTTCTCGCCCCACTCGATGAGGAGCAGGGCTCCGGGTTCGGCGGCGAGTTCGTCGATGCCGAGGGCGGCGAGTTCCTGCTCGGACTCGAGGCGGTAGAGGTCCAGGTGATAGACCTTGCCTCGACTAGCTTCGTACTCATGGATCAAGGTGAAGGTGGGGCTGGTGACCTCGTCGGGGCGGGCTGCGCCGAGCGAATCGAGCCAGCCCTTGACGAGGGTGGTCTTGCCGGCGCCGAGATCGCCGCGCAGGATGACGACGCGCGGGGCGGCGAGAATTTCTGCGATGGTGGCCGCGATGGCGAGGGTGCCGTTGACGGAGCGCGTCTTGAAGTTCTTCTCGCGGGTGAACTCTTTCACGCCGTGTGCCCTTCTTTGATTGGCTGCCGCAGGCCGCAGAGCCAGACCAGGCCGTCCTGGTCTTCGGTGCGATAGCGGAAAGCATCGCTGAGGTGATCGAGGACGTCGGTGGCGAGCACGGTCTTCTCGTCCATGGCGTGGGCGGCGAAGTCTGCGGCGAGGCCGTGCAGGTAGACGGCGGCTTCGACGGCCTCGGCGACGTGATCCGGGAACTGGCCGAGCATGGCGGCGACAATGCCGGTGAGAATGTCGCCGCTGCCGCCTTTTGAAAGCGCTGGGTTGCCGGTGGTGTTGACGGCGATCCGTCCGTCGGGGTGGGCGATGAGGGTGCGCCAGCCTTTGAGGACGAGGGTGACGGCGTGCTTCGTAGCGAAGTCGCGGGCGATGCGGATGCGGTCAGCTTCGACCTCTTTGATGGTGACGCCGAGCAGACGCGCCATCTCGCCAGGGTGCGGGGTGAGGACCATCGTGCGGCCCTGGCCAGCGCTGCCCTGGCCGTTGAGTTGATCGGCGTGCTCGGCGTCGAAGGCGTTGAGCGCGTCGGCATCGATGACGATGGGCAGCGTGGTCCTGGCGATGAACTGCCGGGCAAACTCGGAGGCATCGCCCTTGGTCGAGAGCCCCGGGCCGATGGCAAGGACCTTGATGCCTTTGAGCAGGTCGTCCAGGCTGTCGAGTGCGGTGAGTGAGACGCTGCCTTCGCTTCCCTGCTCGAGCCCGCGCACCATGAGTTCGGGAGCGATCGCGCCGACGAGGTTGACGAGTTCACGCGGAACCGCGGCCGTTACGAGGCCGGCGCCTGCGCGCAGGCAGGCGAGCGAAGCCATGCTGGGCGCGCCGGCCGTGCCATAGCTTCCGCCGGCGATGAGGATGTGCCCAAACTTGCCCTTGTTGGAGTTGATGGGCCGCTTCTTTTCGGTGAGCGACTTTGCGGCTCCCGCCCAGTGCAGGTTGAGGCCGCCCTGGATGAGTTCGCCGGGCGAGCCGATGTCGGCGACGACGACGGGGCCGAAGACGTCGGCGGTGAGGTGTCCGAAGAGGTGGGCGATCTTGGGCGCGGTGAAGGTGACGACGGCGTCGGCGCGGAAGGCTCCTTCGACGGTTTCGTCGTAGGAGTCGGCGTCCCAGCCGCTGGGCAGATCGACGGCGACAACGGGCACTTCGACGGCGGCAAGGGCGTGCGCGAGGTTGAGCGCGGCGCCGCGCAGGGGCGGCTTGAAGCCGGTGCCGAGGACCGCGTCGACGAGCAGGTCGGCCTCCTCGAGAAAGCTCGCCATCTCTTCGGCGGCGATGTGGTCGTCGATCTCTTCGACGGCATCGGGCGAGGTCGCCTCGTCGAAGCGTTTGAGGGCTTCGGCGGCTTCGCCCTTCAGGCTGGCGCGCTGGCCGAGCAAGAGCACGCGCACGCCGACGCCTTCGCCGGCGAGCAGGCGTGCGGCGACCAGGCCATCGCCGCCGTTATTGCCTTTGCCGCAGAGCACGAGCACCTTCGAGGCAGTGGGGTGCTGGTCGAGTACGAATGCGGCGACGGCTGTGCCGGCGGCCTCCATCAGGTCCTGCAGCGCGATACCAGCCTCGGCGGTGCGCCGGTCGATGGCGCCCATCTCTGCGGCGGTGACTACCTTCATTCGTTACTCCCGGGGAACGTCTTCCCCTGTTGTGATGCCGAGCGGAGGCTGACCTAGAGCCTGGGCGAAAAGTCGGTGAGTTCGAGGAAGGTCGAGTCGACGCTTTCGACGATCTTGCCGGAGGCCTCGGACTCGGCCTGCACCTTGTGCCACTCCGGGTCGTCGCTGAACGCCTTCCAGTTGGCTTTCGCGGCTTCGCGGCTGGGGTGCTTCAGGATGTAGTAGAGCGTCCTGTCTTTGAGCGGCTCGTCGGTGGGCGTCCAGTAGGCGATGTTGGTCATGCCGTGCCGGGTAAAGATCGTCATGGTGTGCTCGCGGAAACGTTTGAGCAGCGCCGGGAGCCTGCCCTCGGCGGTGTGATAGACCCGCAGTTCGAAGACCGTGCCGGGGGCTTCCGCCCCGGCCGCCAAGCTGCCCATCGCATGCACCAGCGCACCTGCACCCATCGCCTTCAACATGGTTCGTCTCTCCATGCGGGGATTTTACGTCTTCTGCCCTGGGCGTGTGGATTGACATGGCCTGTGCAAAGGCGAAGACTTGAGGTCTGAGGAAGCATGACGACTAAAGCCGCACCCCTGACTGCTGCACCGTTGACTGCCGCATGGACTACGGCCGCTCCGCCCACAACGAACAAGCACCTGATCCGCTGGGTCGAGAAGATGGCCGACCTGTGCCAGCCGGCGCGCGTGCACTGGATTGATGGGTCGGACGCCGAGAACACGTGGCTGTGCGACACGCTGGTGGAGGGCGGAACATTTACGCGGTTGTCGGCGGAGAAATGGCCGGGGTGCTTTTATGCGCGGTCGTCGCCGAACGACGTGGCGCGGGTGGAGGACCGGACGTTTATCTGCTCGCTCTCGAAGGACAACGCGGGGCCGACCAACAACTGGGAAGACCCCTTCGTGATGCGCAAGAAGCTGAAGGGACTGTTCAAGGGCGCGATGCGCGGGCGCACGATGTACGTGATGCCGTTTTCGATGGGGCCGATCGGGTCGCCGATGGCGCAGATCGGGGTGCAGTTGACGGATTCGGCTTATGCGGTCGTGAACATGCGCATCATGGCGCGGATCGGCACGCCGGTGTATGCGGAGATCGACAAGGATTACAAGCGGGTGGTGCCGTGCCTGCACAGCGTCGGCGCGCCGCTCGCGGCTGGCCAGAAAGACGTGCCGTGGCCTTCGAACGACCAGAAATATATCGTGCACTTTCCGGAGACGCGCGAGATCTGGAGCTATGGCTCGGGCTACGGCGGCAATGCGCTGCTGGGCAAGAAGTGCTTCGCGCTGCGCATCGCCTCGAACATTGCGCGGGATGAGGGCTGGATGGCCGAGCACATGCTGATCGTCGGGGTCGAGTCACCCGCCGACGCGCAGGGCAGGTCCGAGAAGACTTATGTGGCGGCGGCATTTCCTTCGGCCTGCGGCAAGACGAACTTCGCGATGATGATTCCGCCGGCGGGGTTCGACGGCTGGAAGGTGTGGACGGTGGGCGATGATATCGCCTGGATCAAGCCGGATGCGACCGGGCAGCTGCGCGCGATCAACCCAGAGACGGGCTTCTTTGGCGTGGCACCGGGGACAAGCGCGAAGACCAACCCCAACGCCATGGCGACCCTGCGGGCGAACTCGATCTTTACCAACGTGGCGCTGGTGACCGAGGGCGGCGTGCCGAACGGCGACATCTGGTGGGAGGGCATGACGGAGACGCCGCCGGCCGAGGCGCTCGACTGGCGCGGGAATGCCTGGACGCCCGGGAGCGCGACCCCGGCCGCGCACCCCAACGGCCGCTTTACGGCGCCGGCGGCCCAGTGCCCGACCATCGATCCTTCGTGGGAGGATCCGAGCGGCGTGCCCATCTCGGCGTTCATCTTTGGCGGCAGGCGGCCAACGACGATGCCGCTTGTCTTTCAGGCGTTCAACTGGTCTTCCGGCGTTTACGTCGGGGCGACGATGGGCTCGGAGACGACTGCCGCGGCGGGTGGTGCGGTTGGCAAGGTGCGTCGCGACCCGATGGCGATGCTGCCCTTCTGCGGCTACCACATGGGCGACTACTTCCGGCACTGGTTGCGGATGCAGCGCTCGCTCACCGCGACGCCGCGCATCTTTCACGTCAACTGGTTTCGCAAGGATGCGCAGGGCAACTTTCTCTGGCCCGGCTACTCCGAAAACATGCGCGTGCTGAAGTGGATTGTCGACCGCGTGCGCGGGCGGGTGCGCGGCAAAGAGACGCCAATCGGGTGGACGCCGAAGTTCAACGACGTGAACTGGGCGGGACTCGACTTCAGCTACGAGCAGTTCCAGGCGCTGCAGGCGGTCGACCGTGAAGCCTGGAAGCACGAGGTGATGGGCCACGAGGAGCTCTTTCTCGCGCTGCACGACCACCTGCCCGCTGAAATGATCTATGAACGCGAACTGCTGATCTGCCGGCTGTGAGCAGTCGGTAATGCAAGTGCGTCCTAAACTCCGGACAGGCGCCGTTTCGTGGCGTGAAAGCCTCGCGTGGCAGGTCATGACACTCCGTTCGGTGTTGCGACGCGAAGCCTCCGCCCAACGAAGTGGTCGCCGCCCGCGATTTGGGCGTGTTTGCCGTTGCTTTTGCTTGACGGATGCAGCCGCTCCGGGTTAAAGTTGGGGTTAGGACATGGCTCCTCGCGCTTGCGTTGAGTTGAGCCGGTTCTAACGAAGTCCACCCACTTCGTTGCTTTACAGGATAAGCCACGCATCAGCCCCCACCGCGCTGCGTGGCTTTCCCTTTTATGCCAGCTCCGAAACGCTGAGTGCTATGCTGCCGGAAGTTTCTCCAACTTTGAGGTTCCCTCGTTTGCTCAAGATTCTGCTTGCCTCTGCCCTGACTGTCGCCAGCCCGCTTGCCGCCCAGACTGCACACCAGACGGGCCTGGTTCACACGCCCGAAGTCGACCTTGCGTACGAGACGTTTGGGACGCCCGGCAAGGCGACGCCGGTGATTGCGGTCAACGGTGGTCCGGGGCTCTCGCATGCGTACATGATGCAGAACGACCTGTGGCAGAAGGTGTCGGCGAAGCGTCTGGTGGTGCTTTACGACCAGCGCGGGACGGGTGGGTCGAAGCATATGCAGCCGGGCGCGCCGTTGACGGGTGCGGCGCAGGTGGCCGATCTCGAGGCGGTGCGAGCGAAGCTGGGGCTCGACAAAGCGTATTTTGTGGGCGATTCCTACGGCGGCGCGCTGGTCATGGCATACGGCGCGGCACATCCGGAGCACGTCGCGAAGATGGTGCTTTCGGACTCCGCGCCTCCGTCGCTCAAGGACTTCGTGCACCTGCTGCCGCAGACCTTTCCCGACTATGAGGAGAAGGGCGACGCCGAAGAAAAAGCCCTGGCTCAGGACCCTGCGGCTGCCGCGCAGGCGTCGCTGCGCAACCACTTCCGCATGATCTTTTACTCGATGGAGAAGCGCGACGAATACATGGCGCATATGGGCGATCTCGGCTTCGAGCCGGCCGTGGCCGATGCCATCTCGAAGTCAGGCGCGGACTACGACCTGAACCCGGAGATCGTGAAATTTCACTTTCCGACCCTCGTCATCACCGGCCGGTACGACATGAACGTGGCACCGATCGTCGCCTGGAAGCTGGCGCACGAGATCCCGGGCGCGCAGATGGTTTTCTTTGAAAAGAGCGGCCACCTTCCCGCCTACGAAGAACCCGAGAAATACCTGCGGGTGCTCAACGACTTCTTCGGAGCAAACTGACACAAGCAACTAAAAGTCCGTCCTGACGTCAGGACGGACTTGCGGTTGTTCTTAGTTGAGCTGCCGCACATAAATTTGGTGGGTTACCCGGGGTGGGACCAGGTCGCCTTGGGCATCGTGGGCTTCGTGCAGGGCGACGACGCGGTCGCGAATGACGATGTCGGCGGCGGTGGTGCGTTCGCGGGAGCGGAGGTAGTCGATCCAGCTTTCCATGAGGAAGGTTTCGTTAAGGTGACTGGGGTCGGCGGCTTCGCGGTAGATGCCCCAGCGGATGGCGCCGTCGCGGAGGCGGACGCCGCTGAGCTCGTGGATGGCGGTGGCGAAGTCTGCGTAGCGGTCGAGTGGGATGGTGTATTCGATGGAGACGCGGACGGGGCCTTCGTGGGGATCGGGCGCGTGGTCGAGATCGATGCCGACGAGCTCGGGGGCGGGGCGCTTGTACTGGTAGGGGGTGAAGTCGGGCGTGGGGCCCTGCAGGATCTTGTAGCGATTGACGAAGGGGAGTGAGCCGAGCAGGCCGATGGAGGCGACGGTGAGGGCGGCGGGGGTGGTGGTGTGTTCGGCGAGGAAGCCCCAGAGAATGGAACCGAGGGCCATGCCGCCCTGGAAGACCATGAGATAGGTGCCGAGGGCGCGGGCTGTGACCCAGGGCGGGACAGAGAGCTGGACGGAGGTGTTGATGGTGGACATGGTGGAGGTCCAGGCAGCGCCCGAGACGATGAGGACCGGGATGATCGCCCAGGGCGAACGGAGGTAGGCGAGCACGAGCAGGACGAGCCCCTGGTAGATCGTGGCAAAGAAGAGGATCTGCGTGGCCTTGAGGTGGCGGCGGATTTTGGGGAGCTGGGTGGCGGCGATGACGGCACCGATGCCGAGAGAGCCGTTGAGGATGCCGTAGCCAAGCGCGCCCTGGCGGAGGTCGCGCTTGGCGACGACGGCGAGCAGGGACCAGATGGCCGAGACGAAGAAGCAGTAGGTAAAGGCGCGGACGAGCGAGGCCTGGAGGGTGGGCGAATGGCGGACGTAACGTAGTCCGCCGCGGATGGAGCCGGCGATGCGCTCGGAGGGGAGCGCACTCTTGAACATCGGCTGGCGCTTCCAGTTGACGAGCACCCAGATGACGCCGGCGTAGCTGAGCGAGTTGAGTGCGAAGACGAAGCCGGAGCCGTGGTGGACGTTCTGGAAGCCGGCGACCATGAGTCCGCCGAGCGCGGGGCCGGCTGCGCGCGCGAGGTTGTTCGAGGCGGCGTTGAGCGCGACGGTGTCGGGGATCATATCGCGAGGGACAAGCTCGGGCACGATGGCCTGCCAGGCGGGGTTGTTCATCGCGGAGCCGGTATTGAGCAGGAAGGTGAAGGCGAGCAGGGCCCAGGGCGAAATGTGGCCGAGGAAGGTGAAGACGGTGAGCAGGGCGACGGCCGAAAGCATCCAGGCCTGCCAGAAGATGAGCAGTTTGCGGCGGTCGAAGATGTCTGCGGTGGCGCCGGCCAGCAGCCCGAGCAGCAGGACGGGGAGCGAGGCGGCGGTCTGCATGAGGGCGATGAGCAGCGGCGAGGCGGTGAGGACGGTCATCAGCCAGGTGCCAGCGGTGTCCTGCATCCAGGTGCCAACGGAGGAGACGGTCGAGGCGATCCAGCGGTCGCGGAAGAGCGGGATGCGCAGGGGCGCGAAACCCGAGGTGACGGCAGGGGCGGCGGCTTCGGTGGAGGGTCCGGAGTCTGAGGAGGAAAGAGGCATTGGTGTGGCTAGTTTACTAAGAGCAACGGCAACCGCGCCCTGATCGCGGGCGGCGACCACTTCGAGGGGTGGGGGCTTCGCGCGGAACGGTCGAGCGGCGGGACCAGATACCACACGAGAAGCTTCGACCCCACGGAGTGGCGCCGGTCCGGCGTTCAGGACGCAGTTGCAGTGGTTCTTCGTAGCGGACCCGCCAAGAGCCGCTGTGCTATACAGAGCGCATGCGCTTCTTTTTGGTGGGGTTATTGGTTGGGGCTTCGGCGTTTGGGCAAAAGACGTTGTTGGCCACGCCGGAGACGGTGGTCTGGGGGAATTACAACGGGGCGGCCAAGCCGGCGCTGACGGTGAAGTCGGGCGAGACGGTGACGATTCAAACGCTGTCGACCTGCGGGCCGGCGAAGCGGCTGGAGAGCCTGGGCGTGGCGGCTGGCGATATTCCGCAATATGTGCGGGATATTTACGACAGGTTTCCGGCGGCGGAGAAGGGGCCGGGCGGGCACATCCTGACGGGGCCGGTGGCGATTGAGGGCGCCGAGGCGGGCGATGTGCTCGAGGTGCGGATTCAGAAGATCGCGATCGATGTGCCGTGGGCGTGCAATTCGTTCGGGGCCGGGCGGGGATTTTTGCCGGATGATTTCCCGTACTCGCGAACCAAGATCATTCCGCTTGACCGGGAGAAGATGCTGGCGCATTTCGCGCCGGGAGTGGAGATTCCGCTGAAGCCGTTCTTCGGGTCGATGGGGCTTGCGACGCCGGCGGGTAAGACGGACTCGGCCCCGCCGTGGATGAATGCGGGGAACATGGATAACAAGGAGCTGGTGGCGGGGACTGTGCTGTATATCCCGGTGAACACGCCGGGGGCGAACTTCGAGGTGGGCGATGGGCACGCAGGCCAGGGGAACGGCGAGGTGGACATCACGGCGCTCGAGACGCAGCTGACGGGGACGTTCGAGTTCGTGCTGCACAAGGGGTCGTTGAGCGATGCGAATCGGCTGGTGTGGCCGCGGGCGGAGACGCCGACCGAGTACATCGCGATGGGGTTTCACGAGGATCTGAAACGGGCGACCGAGATGGCGGTGCGGAACATGATCACGTTTCTTTCCGAGCAGAATCAGGATCATGCGCGGCTTTCGCGAGAGGATGCATACGCCCTGATTTCGGTAGCCTGCGATGTGGATATTACGCAGCTGGTGGATCTGCCGCGGGTGGGGGTGCACGTGATGTGTCCCAAGGCGCTGTTTTCAGGTGGAAAGTAACTTGGCTTGAAGGGAAACGGTTTAGCCGGGGCGGCCTTGGTGCCGTAATGGTAACGCGCGCAACCAATCTGGGAGAATCGGGTCTAAACTAACTGGGATTATCCAGTGGATTCGGTCTTCCCGACCCTCCGTCCGCGCAACCCGGGGCACGATGCTTCACCCGGGCAAGCGAAGGACGCCGGCACAGGCACACTATGTCTTACCTTATGTTGAAGAATGCCGTGTTCGCCTCTGCCCTTGTGGCGTTGCCGGCCATGTTGCCTGCGCAGTCCCAGCCGCAGCCGTATAACCCGCAGGATCCGCAGAACTATTCTGCGCCGGCGCAGCAGAGTTATCAGCAAACTTACCCCCAGCAGCAGGGCTATGGGCAGCAAGGCAATCCGCAGCAGGGCTACCCGCAGCAGGGCCAGCCGGCGTATGGCGCAGGTCAGCAAGGCTATGGTCAGCAGCAGGGCTATGGGCAACCGCAGGGCTACGGGCAGCCGGACGATAACCAGCAGCAGGATGACCAGAACTACGAGGCCGGGCAGGAGGCGATCGCGCAGGCTCCGCCGGCAATCCCGCAATACGACCAGCCGGACGCCCCGGGTGACGGCTACGAGTGGACGCCGGGCTACTGGGCGTATGGGCCGACGGGCTACTACTGGGTTCCGGGCACGTGGGTCGAGCCGCCCTACCAGGGCGCGCTCTGGACCCCGGGTTACTGGGGCGACGGAGACGACGGCTACTACTTCTGGAACCCCGGCTACTGGGGCGCGACCGTAGGGTTTTACGGCGGCATCAACTACGGCTACGGCTACTTCGGCAACGGCTTCTACGGCGGCTACTGGAATGGCGGCCGCTTCTTCTACAACAGCGCGTACTGGCATGTCGGCCGTTATGGACGGTACGGGTACAGCCAGCGTATCTCGGGCATCAGCGGGGTTCACCCGGGTGGACGCAGCTTTGTCTCGCACCGCGAGGCGGAGGGAATGCGCGGCGGCAACTCCTTTGGAGATCACCGTGGATTCTCCGGCCAGGCCGCCTTCAACGGACGGCCGCAGCAGGGTTTCCAGAACGGCGCTCGCACGGGCCAGGTCGAACAACGGGGCTTCACCTCACGCGGTGGTTTTGGCGGCAACACCAACTACCGCGCGCAGCAGCCGCAGGGTTTCCAGGGCGGTAATACCAATTACCGCGCGCAGCAGCCACAGGGCGGCCAGGGTGGCAGCAACTATCGCCAGCCGCAGACGTTCCAGGGCGGCGGCAATTCCAACTACCGCACGCAGCAGCCGCAGACGTTCCGGGGCGGCGGCAATACTAATTACCGTTCTCAGCAGCCGCAAACGTTCCAGGGCGGCCAGTCGGGCTACCGCGGCGGTGCGCCGCAGGGCGGCGGCCAGCAGCACTTCTCTGCCCCGGCACCGGGCGGCGGCGGCGGACATCCCGCAGCCGCGCCAAGTGGCGGCGGTGGCTTCCACGGGGGCGGGGGTGGCGGGTTCGGCGGTGGTGGCGGCTTGCATGGCGGTGGCGGCGGCGGACATCACTAGACCGCCCCGCAACCTGCAGAAAGCCCCGGCCCAAGAGCCGGGGCTTTCTTGTTTAGAAACGCGCAGCGTTCAAGACTCCACAAGGTGGTCGCCGCCCGCGATCAGGGCGTTCTCGCATTCCCTTTTCGCCTAATAAGCCCCAGACAAATCGCCACAATTCGCTGCGCGGCATCTCCATGCGCGAGTGTACGGGCGCGTTCGCCCATCGCGAGGCGCAGGGCAGGATCGTCGAGCAGCGCGCGCAGTTCATCGAGCGCACGTGCGACGGTGAGTTCAGCCTCGGCGATGAGGCGCGCAGCACCGGCCTCGACGAAGACGTCGGCGTTCTTCTTCTGGTGGTTGTCGGCCGCGGCGGCGAAGGGGACGAGTACGGAGCCGCGCCCGGCGGCGGCGAGTTCGGCGACAGTGCTCGCGCCGCTGCGGCAGAGGATGACGTCGGCCTGGGCGATCTCGGCCACCATCGCATCAAGGTAGGGCGCCACCCGGACCCGATCGGTGAGCGCGCCGGCCCGGTCGTACGCGGCGGCGGTCGTTTCGCCATGCCGGCCGCCAGCTTGGTGGACGATCGTCAACGTGGGGTACAGGCGCAGGAGCTCCACGGCGACCTGCGGCATGACGGCGTTCAAAATGCGCGCGCCCTGGCTGCCGCCGAAGATGAGCAGGCGCGGTGCGGCGTCGACCGGACGCGGCGCCACGGCGAAGAGCTCCTGCCGAACCGGGATGCCGGTGACGGTAGCATTGCGAAAAAAGGCGGTGGTCGGCGCGAAGTTGACCACGGCGGCCGAGACGAGCTTGCCGACGAGCCTGTTGGCAAGCCCTGGGAAGGCGTTGGGCTCGAAGGCGAGGGTCGGGACGCGGAGCAGCAGGGCCGCTCCCATGGCAGGCCCGGAGGCGTAGCCGCCGACGCCGATGACGACGTCGGGCAAGAAGCTTCGCAGAAGCGAGACGCAGCGGGCAAGGCCGAGCGGCAGGTCAAATAAGGTGCGCAGGCGGGTGGCGAGGCTGACGTTTTTCAGCTGGCCGACGTGGATGAGTTCGAGGGCGAAGCCGGCTTCGGGGACAAGCCTGGTTTCGAGCCCGCGGGCCGTCCCGACGAAGCGGACCTCGGCGCCGTGCGCATCGCGCAGTTCCCGCGCGATGGCGAGCGCCGGGATGACGTGGCCGCCGGTACCTCCGCCGGCGATCAGGACTTTCAGGGGGCCGGCTGCGGGCACTTAGTCAATCTCGCGCGTGACGTTCAGCAGCACGCCCATACCGGCGAGGGTGAAGAAGATCGAGGTGCCACCAAATGAGATGAACGGCAGCGTGATGCCCTTCGTGGGCAGCAGCGCGAGCGCGACGCTGATATTGAAGAAGGCCTGGATGAGGATGGCTGACGTGAGACCGAAGGCGAGGAAGCGGGCGAACGGATCGGTCGAGAGGAAGGCCGTGCGCAGACCGCGGTAGCCGAAGGCGACGAAGAGCGCGACCAGCGCGATGGCGCCGAGCAGTCCGAGTTCCTCCGAGATATTGGCGAAGATGAAGTCGGTCCAGGCTTCGGGCAGGAAGTAAAGCTTCTGGCGTCCTTCGCCGAGGCCGAGCCCGTGGAAGCCGCCGGTACCGACCGCGATCAGCGACTGCATGATGTGGAAGCCGGTGCCGCGCGGGTCTGCCTCGGGGTTGATGAAGGCGATCATGCGGGCGCGGCGCCACGGCACGCGAAAGAGCATCCAGTAAAGGACCGGCGAGGCAGCGACCATCGCGTAGCCGATGTACTTGAGCTGCAGGCCGGCAAGGTAAAGCATCAGCACGGTAACGGCGGCGCAGACGAGCGCGGTGCCAAGGTCAGGCTCCTTGAGGATGAGCGCGATAAAGACCAGCGGCGGCAGCGCGGCCTTGATGATGGTTCCCTTCCAGTCATCCATGAGGTGGATGCGGGTCTGCAGGAACCACGCCAGGAAGAGGACTGTCATCGGCTTCGCGAGCTCGGAGGGCTGGAAAGAGAAGACGCCCATCTTGATCCAGCGGTGGGTATTGTTGAGCGCGTGCATGGCGAAGACGCCGGTAAGCAGCACGACGGTAGCGCCCATGGCGGTGAAGACGACCCGCGGGTTGTTGTAGCGGCGGTAATCGACCTGCATCAGCAGGACGAGGGCGCCGAGACCGAGCAGCGCGAACATGCCCTGGCGCGCGACGAACTGGTAAGGCGTGCCGTACTGCGCCTTGGCAAGGACCGCCGAGGCGGAAAAGACCATGACCAGGCCAAAGAGCGTGAGCAGCAGCACCACTCCAAACAGCCACTTATCGACGCCGACACGCTTTGCCATTCACTCACCCTTCCATCCAGAGACCTAACGTCGATAAAAGCGATTCAGCGATCAGTAGATCAAACCAGTGATCTGCCCTGACCGGTTGAATCGCTATCGATCAGCTTTGAGTCTCTGTACTTCTTCGCGGAAGACTCTCCCGCGATGCTCGTAGTTTTCAAATTGATCGAAGCTCGAGCAGGCCGGGGCAAGGAGAACGACATCGCCGTCTTTTGCGGCTTTTGCTGCAAGTGCAACCGCCAGATCGAGAGTCTTCGCTGACACCATCTTCACGACTCCGGCGAGCTCACGCTCAATCTTTTCGGCCGCTGAACCAACGGTGTAAACAGCGTTGCACCGCTGGCGCAGCAAAGGTGCCAAAAGGGTGTAATCCGAGTCCTTATCCTTGCCGCCGAGGATGAGGTGAACGCCTGCCGGGAAGGAAGCGAGGGCCTTCATGGTGGCGTCGACGTTGGTGGCCTTCGAGTCGTTGTAGTACTCGACCCCGGCAACGGTGCGGACGAGTTCAAGACGATGCTCGACTGCCTGGAACTTCGCGACCGACGCGCGGATGGACTCGGACGGGATGCCGGCAAGCTTCGCGGCGCAGACAGCGGCGAGAACGTTTTCGAGATTGTGCGCGCCCTTCAGCGTGATCTCCGCGACGGGCAGCACGGGCTCGGGTTTGCCGCCTTCCTGGGAGAGGAAGAAGATGCTCTCGCCATGCACGAAGGCGCCCTGCTTGACCTGGCGAACGGCGCTGAACCAGTAGATCCGGGCCTTGGTCTTCGCGGCGACGAGCTGGGTTTTCACATCTTCGGCGTTGAGGACCAGGTAGTCGTTCAGACCCTGGTTGGCGGTGATCCTGGCCTTGGCCGCGGCGTAGCGCTCGAAGGTCTTGTGGCGATCCAGGTGGTCGGGCGTGATGTTGAGCACGAGGGCGATCTTCGGGCGGAACTCAACCGTCGTTTCAAGCTGGAAGCTCGAGACTTCGAGGATGTTCCAGGTCTCGGGGTTCGACTCGGCGATGAGTTCGATGACGGGCAGCCCGATGTTGCCGCCGACCTGGGTGCGGAGTCCAGAGTCGGCGAAGATCTGGCCGAGCAGGGTGGTGGTCGTGGTTTTGCCGTTCGAGCCGGTGATGGCGATGGTCTCACCCTCAAGGAAGCGGCTGGCAAGTTCCAGCTCGCCAAGGACGGTGAGGCCGAGCAGCTGGGCCTGCTTTACTTCGGGGGTGTCGAGCGGGACTCCGGGCGAGACGACGATGAGGTCCTGCCGGCGGAAGGTGAGCAGACCATGCCCGCCGGCCTCGACCATGATGCCGGCCTCGAGCAGCGCGGGAATCTGGCCACCGAGCGCGGCGGCGGAGCGGGTGTCGGAGACGGTGACACGGGCGCCGCGATCGCGCAGGAAGAGTGCCGCAGCGAGACCGCTCTTGCCTAATCCGACTACCAGGACACGCTTGTTCTTCAGTTCCATCCGTCCAGCCTAATGCATCGCCGTAGGTCGGCTTGAACTGTGAGATGCGTTATCCTACGGGGATAAGAGGTTGCCGATGACAAAGATCATTGAAGTCGAAATCGATGACGCCGGCACGATCCGCCCGTTAGAGGCGACTCAACTTCCAAAAGGCCGCGCCTATCTTACTTGGGCCAGCGCCGAAGATGTGAGCGGTTTGATTCTTTCAGAGAGGTCAATGTCGGACTGGCTCTCCCCCGACGAGGATGAGGCATGGGCCTATTTGCAGCCGGACAAGTAGTTGTGCTGCCGTTTCCTTACTCAGACCTGAGCGCCAGTAAGCTGCGGCCGGTACTCCTGCTCGCGGATGTTGGCCGTGAGGACTGGATAGCCTGCCAGATCACGAGCAATCCCCTCTCGGACCCACGGGCACTCACGATCGCGCCGGATTCCTTCCGCAGCGGCGGCTTGCGTCAAATCAGTTATTTGAGGCCGGGCAAGCTCTTCACCGCACACGAATCGCTCTTCGTCGAGCTCTTAGGGACGCTTGACAATGCGGTTCTGGTACTCGCCTGTAACGAGGCAATTGCCATTCTGCAAAGCAGCGCTTCGAGCGCCTCAACCTAACGCAGCTTCAACGTCGTCAGCGCCATCAGCGCGAAGATCAGCGCCAGGATCCAGAATCGCGCGATTACCTTGCTCTCGCTCCAACCCAGCAGCTCAAAGTGATGGTGCAACGGCGCCATCTTGAAGATGCGCTTCCCGTTGCGCAGCTTGTAGCTGCCCACCTGCAGCATGACGCTCAGCGCCTCGAGGATGAAGACGCCACCGATAAATGGCAGAAGCAGTTCCTGCTTGATCACCACGGCGACCGTGCCGATGGCGCCGCCAAGCGCGAGCGACCCGACGTCGCCCATAAAGACCTCGGCCGGGTGCGCGTTGTACCAGAGGAACCCGATCGAGCCGCCCACCATCGCGCCGCAGAAGACGGTCAGTTCCGAGACCATCGGCATGCGCTGCAGCTCAAGATAGTCCGAAAAAACCACGTGACCGCTCACGTAGGTGAGCACCGTCAGCGCGCCCGCCGCGATGATAGTGCAGCCAATGGCCAGGCCGTCCAGTCCGTCCGTCAGGTTCACTGCGTTCGACGATCCGGCGATGACGATCATCACGAAGACCACGAACGGGATGAACGCCAGCCAGTGCATGTGGGGAATATGGCCCATCCACTCCCACACCAGGTCGGGACGAAAGCGCTTCAGGAACGGCACCACCAGCCGTGTCGAATAGCTGCCTCGGGATTGCAGGAAGACGAGGGAGCTTGCGACCGCGGCGCTGACGATGAACTGCATGCCGAGCTTTTGCCGGCTGGTGAGTCCGAGATTCCGTTTGTGGACCGATTTGAGATAGTCGTCGGAGAAGCCGATTGCGGCGAAGGCCAGCGTCGACAGCGTGACGAGCCAGACGAAGGGGTTTGAAAGATCGGACCACAGCAGTGTCGGCACGAGGATCGAGATGACGATCAGGATGCCGCCCATGGTGGGCGTGCCTCCCTTTTTCTGGTGTGACTGCGGACCCTCTTCGCGGATGTACTGACCGATCTGAAACTCGCGCAGCCGCTCGATCACGAAAGGCCCGATCAGCAGGCCGATCAGCAGCGCGGTGAGGCTCGCGAAGACACAGCGAAACGTCAGATAGCGGAAGATGCGGAAGAGCCGGAAGTAGGGGAAGAGCTTCTGGTAGAGGAGCCAATAAAGCAAGACAATCTCCGCAGGGTACCCGCCCATCTTAACAGGCGGGCCACCCGTGCAGGACCGGTGTGTCGCGTCCCGTACCGCGCGAAGCACCGGGCAACCCGCGGCTACGAGACAGCCGTGCTACAAGCCCTCTTCGAGCGCCTCGCAAAGTCCATCGGACGCCATGCCAAGCTCCCACTCCATCTGCGCATCATCGCCTGCCGCATCGGCGCGACGCAGCAACTCCCACGCGAGTCCGACCAGATTCTGCGAAGGCTCCTTCGTGGGTGTTCCCAGCTTCTCCAGACGCGCCCTCAGCTCGACCAGCCGCTTTGCCATCCTGTTGCCGGCAGGCGCCGGCACGCTCACTCGAAAGTCGATGCGCGCCGAATAAAGCCCGGCCATCGCGAGGTGTTCGATACCCTTCAGCAACGCAACGGCTTGACGCTCTCTTTTGCCTGAGGCACCCTTTTCCGCGGCCCGGTCGTAGGCCTGGGCACCCAGGCTCAGCAGCGATTTGAGATCGCCGCCAGAACCCTTTTCGACCAGCGAGATCACAACGGAAGCACGCTGCAGATGGTGGAACGCTCTGACCAGCTTGCCGGAGTCTGGACCCGCCTTGATATCCGGCTTAAGGCTGGCCGCGGAGTCCTCCTTGGCATGCTTCGCCGCTTTCTTCCCCGCATGCTTGTCTGCGTGTTTCTTAGCCGCATGCTTTTTGGCCGCGTGCTTCTCGATGGCGTGCTTCGCACCCTTCTTCGCGCCTTTTTTGGCGCCCTTCTTTGCCGCCTTCTTGGCCGCTGCCTTGATTCCGACTCGACGGCTTATTGCGCCGCCACTCTCTACCCTTACGATTGCCATGCCTCTATGATGCACCCTCCAACCAGGCCGTGGCGCGGGCTACTTTTCAAGATCTGTGCGCTCCGCCTTCAAGCACCGTGAGCGCACCCTCGAGCCGGACGCCACGACTCGCCTTCAGCAGGACGAGATCGCCCGGCTTCAGCTCCGACCTCAGCCACGCGCCGGCCTCCTGCGGCGTGTCAAAGAAGATGCCGCCGAAGTGCACCGCGAGTCCCCGCACCCCTACGATCTGGTCGATTCCTTTTGCGCGCATGTGGTCGCCGCAGGCAGCGTGCAGCGCGACTCCTTCCGGACCGAGTTCCAGCATCTCGCCTGCGATCACGATCCTGCGTCCACCCGCGGCTCGAGTGCTTGCGGCCAGCGCGTCCACCATGGCATCCAGCGCCGCCGGGTTCGAGTTGTAGCAGTCATTGACCAGCGTCGCGCCATGCCACTCGACGATCGCCCCCCGCTTTTCGGTTGCGCGCAGACGAGCGATCCCGGCAGCACACTGTTCAAGCGTCATGCCGCTCTTCCATCCGGCCGCGATCGCCGCAAGTGAGTTGCAAACGTTATGCCGGCCCGGCATGTGAAGCGTCACGGGAACCTGCGCACCGCCGGCCATCGCGGTAAAGCGCACGCCATCAAGCCCGGCATCTTCGATGGCTTCGGCTCGCACCGCGGCGCCCAAAGCCAGCCCAAAGAGGACCGTTCCTGCCCGAGCGACGCCGGCCATCGCTGCGACGCGCTCGTCGTCCGCGTTCAGGAAGGCGAGGCCATCGGTGGGGAGCGAATCGATCAACTCCTGCTTGGCCGCGGCGATGCCGGCGATCCCTTCGGGAAAAAATTCAAGGTGCACGGCAGCGACATTCGAGACAACACCCCAGTCGGGCTCAGCGATCCTCGCCAGCGCCGCGATCTCGCCTGCATGATTCATTCCCATCTCAATCACAGCGACCTCGTGCTCTGGCTCGAGGCGCAGCAACTGCAGCGGCACACCGAAATGATTGTTGAGGTTGCCGGCTGACTTCAACACGTTGAACTTCTGCTCGAGGACGGTTGCAATCGCTTCCTTGATGGTCGTCTTGCCGGCCGAGCCAGTGACGCCGATGACGCGCCTGCCCCAGTGCCGCCGCACCCGGTGAGCCAGAGTCTGCATGGCACGCAGCACATTGTCTTCCTCGTTCGGCGGCGGCCCGTTCTCGGGAACCCAGAGCAGCTTGCACGGGTCGACCCGCTCGGCCTCATCAGGCGGCTGCCACGAACGGCTGACGACCGCGGCAACCGCGCCATTCGACAGCGCCGCTTCAACGTAATCGTGACCATCCATGCGTTCGCCGCGCACGGCGAAGAAGAGCTCACCTGCCGCGACCGTGCGCGAATCGATGGAGTAGCCCGCGGCTTCGAGATCGGTGGTGAAGTCGCCTTCGGCATGAATCCAATCCGCCACCTGGCCCAGTGTCAAACGCATATTTTCTCCATTGTCCGTTGTCCGTCTGTCCAGGATCTCGACTACCAGGTGTCAGCTAACAGCTTTCAGCTGTTCGACCAACGCCTCGCAGCACGCCCGCCGCGATCTCGACATCATCAAACGGCACCGTGCCGCTCCTGAGGATCTGCACCTTCTCGTGGCCTTTGCCGGCAAGCAGAACGATGTCTCCGCGCCGTGCAGTTCCGATCGCCCGCGCGATGGCTTGGGCACGATCGCTTTCGACGATACACTCGGCCCGCGTGCCCTGCATCCCGGCGTGCGCCTCGTCGAGAATCGACTGCGGATCCTCCGATCGCGGGTTATCGCTGGTCAGCACCACCACGTCGCTTCCCTCGCCTGCGACGCGGCCCATCTTCGGCCGCTTCGTACGATCGCGATCGCCGCCACAGCCGAACAAGGTGATGACGCGGCCATTCGCCGGTGCCACGAGCTCTCGGCCCAGCGCGATCAGGTTCGCAAGCGCGTCGTCGGTGTGCGCATAATCGACGACCACCGTGAACCCCGCGTCGTGGCTCCCCGGCACCACCTGGAAACGTCCCGGCACCTGCGCAACTTCACGTGCGGCAGCCTGAATCTGCTCAAGCGTCAGCCCTCGCGCCAGTGCCGCGCACGCGGCCGCGAGCAGGTTGTAGACGTTGACGCGCCCGGTCAGCGGCGACTCGATCGCGATGCTGCCGCCCGGGGTCTTCCACAGGAAGCGCGTCGCACCAGCACGCAGCTCGATCTCAGTCGCCCTGTACTCACCCGCGTCGATCCCGTACGTCATCACGCGCGAGGCGGCCGCAACCCCCACCAGCTCACGCCCGGCCGCATCATCCACATTCAGGACCGCGACTCTTGGCGGCGCCGCCCCCACGCCGCGAAACAGCCGCGCCTTGGCCGCCCCATACGCCTCCATTGTCCGGTGATAGTCGAGGTGATCCTGCGTGAGGTTAGTGAAGATCGCCACGTCAACATACGCACCCCAGACCCGCTCCTGGTCGAGCGCATGGCTCGACATCTCCATCACTGCCTCGGTCGCGCCGGCCTTCACCCCGTCCGCGAAGATGTCCAGCAGGTCCGAAGCCTCAGGCGTCGTGTGCTCGCTTGCCCGCACCTCGCTGCCCACATGCGTCTCGATGGTCCCCACCAGCACGCACGTGCGGTCCACCTGCCTCAGCATCTGTTCGAGCAGGCAGGCCGTTGTTGTCTTGCCGTTGGTCCCGGTCACCGCGCTCACCTTCAGCGCACGCTCCGGGTGCTCGAGCAGATTCGCCGCAATCCCCGCCAGCGCCCGGCGCCCGCTCGGCACCAGGTAGAACGCAACGCCCCTGGCAGCGGCGCGAGCCTCCCATGCCGCGCGCGAATCCGTCACCACCACGCGGGCGCCGCGCTCAATCGCACCAGCAATGTACTGATTTCCGTCCGTCGTACCACCTGCCATGGCGACGAAAACATCTCCCGGCCGCACCTTGCGCGAGTCGTACTGCACCCCCGTCACATCGGCGGTGGAGGTGCTCCTCTCCAGCGTCTCGACCCCAAGCAAAGCCTCAAAAACCCACATACCCAAAGTGTATCCACACGCAGCAAATAGGGAGTTACCCTACCGCGAAAACCGCACCACGATCTGCGTCCCCACCGGCACCAGCGTCCCCGCCGCCGGCGCCTGCTGCCGCGCCAGACCGCTCCCGACCGGTTGCATCCTCAGCCCTGCCGCACCCGCCTGTTCAACCGCCGCGCGAAGCCCTTCGCCATCGAACGCCGGCACCGGCACGCGCTTGCCGGCATCCACCACTACACCGCCCCCGGCACGCGTCGCCTCGCCCTCCGGCTTTACCTTCACCGCGCCCAGGTCCACCCCGCGCGACACCTCATCCGGCAACACCGACGTCGTATCGCCCTGCGCATGGAAAGCCGCGAGCGCCTTCGCCGAAAGCGACCCGGTCCCCTTCGCTGCACCCTTCTGCCTGCCCGCAGGCTCGTCCTCGGCAATCACCGGTTCCGCCACCGGCGCCGTCGTATTCCGCAGCGGATCATCCGCCGGCAGATCGTTCACGTTCGCAAACAGCGCCTCCAGGTCCGCGCCACTGTTCTCGACCGCCGAATCCGGCGCCTCGGACGTTGCCTTCGCCTCCACCATCTCGCTCTTCGACTTCAATGGCTGATCGTGCGGCACGCCCAGGTACTCGAGCACCTCCTGCGCTACCTCGGCAAACACCGGCGCCGACACCGTCGTGCCGTACAGGCTCCCCACCGTCGGCGTATCGATCACCACCGCCACCGAGATCGCCGGATTCGACACCGGCGCGATCCCCGCAAAGCTTGCCACCAGCTTGGTGTGCGAGTACGTGCGCGTCGCCGGGTCGATCTTGTTCGCTGTCCCCGTCTTGCCGCCCGCGCTGTAGCCATTCAGCGCCGCCGGCTTGCCGGTCCCCTCAACCACGATCCCCTGCATCATCGACCGCATCTTCGCCGCCGTCACCTCGCTGATCACCCGGTGCGCCCCGTCCGGCAGCGTCGCCGGCAGCTGGTTCTCCGGATGGTAGGCCGCCGCCTTCAGCCGCGGATCGCCCTTCATCTCATCCGTCGACTGCAGCAAGATATGCGGCGGCATGTACACGCCGCCGTTCGCGATCGTCGACACCATCGTCACCAGCTGCACCGGCGTCACCGCCACCTCCTGCCCGATGGCGATCGACATGATGCTCGTCGCACCCCACTTCTTCGGTTTCGCCAGCAGTCCGCGCGTCTCGCTCGGGAGCTCGATCCCCGTCCGGTTGCCGAACCCGAACGCCCGGATATAGTCGTAGAACTTGTTTGGCCCCACCTTCAGCGCCATCTTCACCGCACCCACGTCGCTCGAGCGCTCGAGCGCATACTGCACCGACACCGTGCCAAGATGCCCATCCGAGCGGTCGTCATGCATCGTGCGGCCGAACATCGTCATCGCGCCCTGCTGGCAGTCCACCATGTCCGTCGGCCTTACCCCCGCACCGTCAAGCGCCGCCGCATACGTCACCAGCTTGAACGTCGACCCCGGCTCATACACATCGCTCACCGCAAGGTTCGACAGCACACTCGCATCCATGTGCTTCGAGTCGTTCGGGTTGAAACGCGGCGACACCGCCAGCGCCAGGATCTGCCCGGTATGCGGGTCCTGCACCACAATCGTGCCGTGCAGCGCCTTTACCTTCGCCATCTGCGCGTCCAGCGCCCGCTCCGCCATGTACTGGATGTTGGCGTCGATTGAAAGCACCAGGTTCTCGCCCGGCAGCGGCTCGTTGATCGTCGAACCCAGCACGTGCCGCTTGGCATCAACCGCCGTCATCATGTGCCCGGGCACACCGTGCAGCTCATCCTCAAACTTCGTCTCGAGCCCGCCCATGCCCTTGTCTTCAGAGCCCACATACCCCAGCACCTGCGCGCCCAGCTGCCCGTTTGGGTAAAACCGCTTGAACTCCTTCTGAAAATAAACGCCCTTCAGGTTGAGCTCGCGCACGCGGTTCGCGGTCTCCGGATCCACCCGCCGCGCCACCCATGCAAACCCGTGCGACGCATTGAATCGCGCCAGCATCTGGTGCTGCGAAGTAAAGTTTTCCGTCGGGTCCAGGTGCACAATGCGCGCCAGCATCTTCGACGCATCTTCGCGATTCTCGCCCAGTTCGCTCGGTACGGCGAAGATCGAGTCCACCTGCACCGTCATCGCCAGCTCTTTCAGATTGCGGTCATAGAGCAACCCGCGCCGCGGCGAGACCTCAAACCCACCCGTCTGCTGCCTGTTCGCAATGTTTACCCAGTGGTCATGGCGGATCACCTGCAGCCATACCAGCCGCAGCGCAATCACCACCACCCAGCCGCAAAAGAAGAGAGCCACCGATGTAAACCGGCGCCGCTTGATCGGGGCGGCCGTCACCTGCCGGGCAACGGGCCGTGGCCTCTGTACGCTGTTCATCTGCTTCGGTGCCCCCCACCCTGCAAGGGTCCAGGGACTGGTTTCCAGGGTCAAGTCAACAAAGCGCCGCTCATCTGGCCGCTGTTCTCTAGACCCTGGTCCTTGGTCCTTGGTCCCTGGTCCTTCTCGTTAGTTCAATCCCTGTGAGACTGCACCCATCGACGCCATCACCGGCCCGCCGTTCCCCACCGCACCATCGGTCCGGACCACCTGCCCGGGCTGCGGTGCGTCGAGCCCAAGCTGCTTCGCAATCCGGTCGATCCGCTGCGGCTCGCTCAGCTGCGCCTCACTCAACCGCAGCTGCCGGTTCTCCTCACGCAGGTGCTCCACCTGCGTCCGCTGCGCCTCAACCGTGTAACCAAGTTCGACTGCCGAAAAATGCTGCCACACATAAATCATCACCAGCGCGAACAGGACACTCATCGCCGCCGAAAACATGCGCATCTCGTGCTTGCGATCCGGGTCGTCCGCCTTCACAATGCGGCTGTTATCGAGGTGCTTGGTAAAGAAAATCTCCGGCGTCGGCCCGCGCCGCGCCCGCCGCTGCATCTCCAGCAGGTCGCGATTGCGTTCCGCCACCGTCTCGGTCCGGGGCCGCGCCGCCCGGGGTCTCACCATGTTCAAATCTGCCGTCATCGTTGCCATACACCCACCCCCAAAGCTCTTCAGTCCTGCTGTAATTTCGGGTGTTACTTATTTGTAACCCTTCCAAGTGCAAATGCTGCGGAAAACCCGGTACCGAACTGAAAACATCTACTTCTTGATATATCCAGGCGCCTTGCGCCGCTGTTGCTGTGCCCCGGAATCCTCTAACTTCTCGCCCGCTCGTAACTTCGCGCTGCGGGACCGCGGATTGCGCCGAGTCTCGGCCTCGGTTGCAGTCACCGGCTTCTTCGTCAGCACCTCGAAGAGTCCCGCATCCTTCGCCTCTTTGAAGCCATCCTTCACCAGCCGGTCCTCAAGTGAATGAAAGCTGATCAACACCAGCCTTCCTCCCGGCCTGAGCAGAGAACCCGCGCTTTCGAGCAGCGTTCGTATCTCCCCCAACTCGTCGTTGACCCAAATTCGAAGTGCCTGAAAGGTTCGTGTCGCCGGGTGAATCTTGTCGCCTTTCATTGATGGGGCCGCGGCCGATATCACTCTGGCAAGTTCTGCCGTCGTTGCTATCGGCCGGGCCCGCACAATGGCTCTGGCGATTCTCCGCGACCTCCTTTCCTCTCCGAATTCGTAAATCAGGTCGGCAAGACGATCCTCGTCTTCCTGATTTACCACTTGCTCGGCCGTGCGCCCGGATCGCGGATCCATCCGCATATCCAATGGCCCATCGGCTCGAAAACTGAATCCTCGGTGCGCCTCATCCAGCTGCATCGAACTCACGCCGAAATCGGCGAGCAGTCCGTCGAGCGTGCCCCGCTCGATCGCCGTCGCAGCCGCTGAAAATGCCACCGGCTGAAACTCCAGCGCCGGCATCTCGCTGCCCAGTTCCTCGGCCAGCGCTTCGAGCGCCGCGCGCCCTTTGGCCAGGGCCTCGGGATCGCGGTCGAAGCAGATCAACTTCCCCGCCCCGCCCAGCCTGCGGGCAATCGCCGAAGAATGACCGGCCAGCCCCAGCGTGGCGTCCACATAAGTCCCGCCCGGGCGCACCTTGAGAAAATCCAAAACTTCATCTAAAAGAACCGGCACATGCTGCCTTGGCTGCGTGTGCTCCCCCTGGGGGGTCAGATCAAAATCAAGCTCGCCCGCCAACTAGGCTCCGAACTCAGCCATCTGGGCCAACTCTTCCTGCGTCAACGGTGAACCTTCCACCTCGTTCTCATACTGCTTGCCGTTGAAGACCTCGAGCATCCCCGGATATCCCGGCTCTTCCGGACCCAGCATCTGCCCGACCACCGTCACATCCTCGGCCATCAACTTCGCCGCATCCCGCAGCTTCTGCGGCAGCAGCACCCGGCCCTGGGTATCCATATCCACCACCTGGCCCCAGTACGCCGTCGCCTTCATATACTTCAGCCGCACCGGATGCGACGGCGGCATCTTCATCACCTGCTCCGTCTTGCGCATCCACTCGCGAATCGGGTACATCTGCGCCGACTTGCCGTCCGGGCTCGTGATGAAAAACCTCTGCGTCTCCTCCAGATCGCGCTTGAAGTCAGCCGGAACCTTCACCCGGCCCTTCTCGTCAACGCGCGTCTGAAAACTTCCGAGAAACATGATTTCGTCACCGGCGAACCAAAGTCAGAAGCCTTTGCTGCCATTCCAGGGGAGTACACTTTGCTTAGTTTCTGAGTGGCTTTGGTCCCTTTCCATCCACTTTGGACCACTTCCAACCACATCCTCTCCCGGTACCTAGCTGGTTGCAAGCACTATTTTGGGTTGACAGGCCCCCGCCTGTGGTCTAAATGTGTAAATCCACACGCCTAGTGTTCAAGAAAAGTAATCACCCCACCCGTGGTGTTAGCGTTTGTGGTTCTCGGCAAGTTGGTTACTTGCCGGGCCATGCAACCTTCTGGTAGGTGAATAAAAAGCGAAACAAGGCGCGCCGCAAGACTGATGCGGGCCCCCTGAATAAAAGTAGGTGCAACCGAAATGGTGCAACTTTCTGGATGGGTAGGTCCAGATCTAACTTCAATGGTTTGAAGATCTTGCGTATCAACAGAGGGGTGGGGGGTCCTAGCTCGCGGAACGCTTCTTCCGCTCCAGAATCCAGAGCAGGTAGGCAAGCACCGCCAGGTTGATCAGGAGCAGCGCGAGGCGCACCCAGGTGGGCCGCCGGAACAGCTCCCACACCTCCCAAGGCAGAAACATCACGGTCAGGCTCAGCGTCAGGTACTCCGCCCACACCTTCTGCAGCATCAGCCCCATCCCTTCGACCAGCGCGAGCGCCGAATACGCGAAGGTGAAGAACCCGATCTGCCGCAAACGGTGCGGATCGATCAGGTCGACCTTCTCCATCAGCAGCGAGGTGATGCGGCCTTCCGGCTCGAAGTGCAGCGCCGTCACCAGCTTCATCGCCTCGTCGCTCAGGTCCTTGTGCACCAGGCGCAGTGCGCCGATGCCGACGCAGAAGAAGAAGATGGACTTGGTGAGCTTGAAGATGCCGATCAGCAGCAGACCGCCCGGACGCTTCGCGGAGTCTGCGCCCGTGTGCCCTGGCGCCGTCTCCGCCCGCCTCTCGATCATCTGGTCACTCATCGCCAAGTTCGCCCAACCCCCTTCAGTTGACGGCGAGTGCCGCCAATTGTCAACGCGACCAACAGGTTAGGGGGCTTCTTCAACCGGGCAGACCGGAACCGGGACACTCGAGGCAACTTCAGGCGCAAGATGGAAATATCGGGCAACTGACAATCCAGTGTCGGCGGGCCGACGTTACCTCCTCGAACGCCTGATGCAACGGCGGAAGTTGAGAACACCTAGAACCACCAAAGGACAAATCGATTATGAAGCTCAAGAACGCTTTCCTCGCAGCGACCGCCGCTGCCGTGCTCGCCATGACCTCGCTCACCGCGTCTGCCCAGAAGGCGGATCCGACAGTTGGCGGCGCGCCGATGTACGCCAACAAGACCATCGTCGAGAATGCCATCAATTCCCCGATCCACAAGACTCTCGTTGCCGCCGTCAAGGCTGCAGGCCTGGTCGATACCCTCAACTCCAAGGGCCCCTTCACCGTCTTCGCACCGACCGACGATGCCTTCGCCAAGCTGCCTGCCGGCACCGTGGATACGCTCGTCAAGCCGGAGAACAAGGACACGCTGGTCAAGATCCTCACCTATCACGTCGTCCCCGGCAAGATTGATGCCAAGAAGCTCATGAAGGACATCAAGAAGGGTGGCGGCAAGGCCATGCTGAAGACCGTCCAGGGCGAAGAGCTTACCTTCTCCATGTCGGGCGATTCCATCGTCATTACCGATGCCAAGGGTGGCACGGCAAACATCACGACCGCTGACGTCTTCCAGTCGAACGGTGTGATCCACGTCATCGACGCAGTCCTGATGCCCTAATTGCTTTACTGCAAACGGCATTTGCTCCAGGTCAAAAGGGACACCCACGCGGGTGTCCCTTTTGCGTTAGCCTTAGCGAGGATGCGTCACACCTTTGAAGCCGACCAGTGGCTCCCCTACTCGCTCGAGCAGGTCTTTGCCTTCTTCTCGAATCCGGAGAATCTGCCGCGACTGATGCCGCAGTGGCAGAAGGCGCGCATCGAAGAGGCGACCTTCGCGCCGGCACCGGGCCGCCCGCCTTCAACGCTTGGGGTGAAGTTCGCAGGAGTGGTCGCCGGCGCGGGCACGAAGATGACGATCAGCTTCAGGCCCTTCCCTTTCGCGCCGTTTCGCATTCCGTGGGACGCCGAGATCACCGAGTTCGCGTGGAATGATCATTTCTGCGATGTGCAGCACCGCGGGCCCTTCAAGTATTGGCACCATTGCCACAGCCTGCGCGCGGAGACGCGGACAGTCGACGGCGTGAAGACGCTGGGCACGCTGCTGCACGACAAGGTGGAGTACGAGATGCCGCTGGGGCCGCTGGGCGAGATGGGCGCGAAGCTTCTGGGAACCGCGCAGTTCAAGAGCATCTTCGACTATCGCCACAAACGCACGGCGGAGCTGCTGCCGATGATGTTAGCAACAAGAACAAAGGCGTCCTAACTTCGGAAAGGTTGCCACTTCGTGGGCTCCTAGGCCTCGCGCGCCGACGCGAAGCCCATCACCCCACGAAGTGATCACCGGCCGCGATAAGGGCGCGCTTGTTGCTGTCTCTAACCGTGAACAGGCAGTCGGTTGCCGAGGATGGCGCGCAGCGGGGTGGCGGCTTTAATCATGGCGCCTTCGGCGGTGAGGCCATACTTGGCGCGCAGAGATTCGACCTTGCCGTGTTCGATGAAGGCGTCGGGCCAGCCCACGCGGACGACGGGCGTGGTGAGTTCGAGATCGTTCAGCGTCTCGAGCACAGCGGAGCCGAAGCCGCCAGCGAGGACGTGATCTTCGAGCGTAATGATCAGCTTCGAGCGCTTACCGTAGGCTTCGACGCAGTCGCGGTCGATGGGTTTGGCAAAGCGCGGATCGATCAGCGCGGCGCTCAGGCCCTGGGCCTCGAGCATGGCGCAGAGGCGTTCGCCTTCGGCCATCATGGCACCGAGCGCGAAGACGGCTATGTCGTGGCCTTCGCGCAGCACTTCGGCCTTGCCGATGGCGATCTCGGTGCGCCGTTTCTTGATCGCGACATTGGGCCCCGTCCCGCGCGGGTAACGGATGGCGGAAGGGCCGTCATGCAGCATGGCGGTGAACATCATGTCGGCGAGCATGTCTTCGTCGCGCGGCACCATGTGAATGATGTTGGGAACGCTGCGCAGGTAGCTGATGTCGAACAGGCCGTGGTGGGTGGGGCCGTCGTCGCCGCTGAGACCGCCGCGATCCATGCAGAAGACGACCGGCAGGTTCTGCAGGCAGACGTCGTGGACGATCTGGTCGTACGCCCGCTGCAGGAAGGTGGAGTAGATGGCGCAGAAGGGTTTGTATCCCTTGGTGGCCATGCCGGCGGCGAAGATGACGGCATGCTCTTCGGCGATGCCGACATCGAAGTAGCGCGTCGGATGCTTCGGCCGGAAGAGATCGAGCGCGGTGCCGTTGGGCATGGCGGCGGTGATGGCGACGACTTTGTCGTTGCGGTCGGCGAGCGAGGAGAGCGTCTCGGCGAAGATCTCGGAGTAGGTCTTCTGCGCGGCGGCCTTGGTCTCGCCGGTTTCGGGATGGTAGGGCCCGAGGCCGTGGAATTTCTTCTGGCCTTCGAGCGCGGGCTGGAAGCCGCGGCCCTTCTGGGTGATGGCGTGGAGGACGACGGGCTTCGTCTGGGTCTTGAGGAACTTGAAGGTTTCGATCAGCAGCGGGAGGTTATGGCCGTCGATGGGCCCGAAGTAGCTGAGGCCGAACTCTTCGAAGATGACGCCGCGTCCGACGAGGCCTTTGGCGGCTTCTTCGGCTTTGCGGACGACGTGCCGGGCGGCCTTGCCGCCGAACTTCTCGACCATCTCGGCAGCCTTGTCGTGCAGGCTGTTGTAGGTGGGGTTGGTGGCGATTTTGTGGAAGTATTCGGCGATGGCCCCGACGTTTTTGTCGATGGACCACTCGTTATCGTTGAGCACGATGATGAGCCGCTTGGTCTGGGCGGCGACGTTGTTCAACGCTTCAAACGATATCCCGTTGGTGAAGGCGGCGTCGCCGGCGAGGGCGACGATATGCTCCTTGCCACCGGACATATCGCGGCCGACGGCCATCCCGAGTGCAGCGCTGAGCGCGGTGCCCGCGTGGCCTGCGCCGTAGCTGTCGTGGGCGGATTCTGTGCGCAGCATGAAGCCGTTTAGGCCGTCCGGCTGGCGGATGGTGTGGAATTGCTTTTCGCGGCCAGTAAGCAGTTTATGGACGTAGGCCTGGTGCGAGACGTCGAAGATGAAACTGTCTTCGGGGGTATCGAAGACGTAGTGCATGGCGATGGTCAGTTCGACGACGCCAAGGTTGGGGCCTATGTGGCCGCCGGTCTTGGCGACGCTGAGGATGAGGCGTTCCCGGATCTCTTCGGCCAACGTCGTCAGTTGCTCGATGGAGAGCTTTTTGACATCTGCAGGCGAGTTGATCGATTCGAGGATTCTGCTCATGCGCGTCGCGAGGCAACCACCTGTAAGTATACGACGGGAACACCTGGCAACGAGATTCGTGCTCCAGTACGGGGCGCATGATGCCGGTCTACCGCATTAGAGGTAGCTGAGCCACCAATCGCGGCGGCGGGCTTTGATCCTGCTAAACCAAAGGCATGGGTAGTAGAGGATGACGACAAGCAGGAACCAGACCAGGTAGACGACGGGCAGGCCGAAACCCCAGCCCGCAAGGTGGCCGATGAAAACGGCCCCCGGGGTAAGCCAGAAGCGCCAGTTGAGATGGACCGATGCCGTGAGGATGAGCGCGGCGAGGTGCAGCAGGTAGATGTGCAGGACGTAGTAGAAGAACGGTACTCGTCCGTAGACCTCGATGATGCGGCGGAGACGCGGCAGCCAGTCGCGGGTGACCGCGAGGTCGAAAGCGGCGTAAAGGAGGAGCAGGACGCCGAGCGTGGCCAGCAGGTAGTGGAGCGACGGCGGATACTTTTCGACCTGAAAGAAGGACATGACCGTTTCGCCGGGGGTGGCAAGGTAGGCGAAGCGGTCGTGATCGCCGTAGCCGTGGAGCAGGCGCAGGGCGGCGAAGACGGTGAGGAAGCCGAGGCCGAGGGTTACGGCGATGCTGCGGCGGCGCGCGCGGTCGGAGGCGGCGACGGGTCCGAAGGCGTAGCCGAGGCAGATGACGCCGATCCAGGGAATGAGCGGGTAAGGGGCGACTCCGATGAACTGGTGATGGAGGAACAGCGGGCCCGGCGCGTGGAGCAGAGTCCAGAAGAAGGCGGCGGGAGTGAACCTGGCCGGGTGTACGGCGTCGAAGAGGTTGTGCAAGAGGACGATCACGGCTCCGATGGAGCCGATGGCGGCGGTCGGAAGCCAGATGAGCGCAGACAGGAAGACCATCGAGATGCCGACGGCCCAGATGACCTGGAGCGCGGGGCCGAAGGTGAAGGACCAGCCGAAGCTGATGACGGTCATTTCAAGCAACGCGAGCCAGAGGCCGCGGGTAAGCAGCAGCCAGGCGAGTTGGCCGCTCGATTTGCCGCGCTGCCGCTGCAGGTAGGCGGAGGTGCCAGCGAGGGCGATGAAGCCGGGGGCGCAGAGATGGGTCATCCAGCGGGTGAGGTAGAGGGCAGGCCAGGAGTGCAGAGGGTCGGTGGGGTCGACGTGGCTGATCGAAGAGAAGTAGTCGCGGGTGTGGTCGATGGCCATCAGCAGCATGAGCAGGCCGCGCAGGATGTCAACCGACTCGAGCCGGCGGCTGCGGGGGTTTACCGGGACAGGGCTGACTGTCGCGTCTGGGGTCATACGTTCAAGGCCATGGGATTTGCCTGAGTGTAGCGGCAAGTCCGGGTGGGGCAAAGAACTAATTAATGGACGAGCGAGCTTTCGGGCTGGGCTTTGAGGATGGCTTCGGAGACGGCGGGGCTGGGTTCTTCGGTGCGGAAGACGCCTTCCCAGCGGGCGACGACGGCGCTGGCGAGGCAGTTGCCGACGACGTTGACCATGGTGCGGGCCATGTCCATGAGCGCGTCGATGCCAAGAATGACGAAGATGGGCTCGGTGGGCAGGTGGAAGGTGGCGGCGGTGGCGAGCAGGACGACGAGCGTGGCGCGCGGGACGCCGGCGACGCCTTTGCTGGTGAGGACGAGGGTGCCCATCATCAGGAGCTGCTCGCCCCAGCCCATGTGGATGCCGGCAGCCTGGGCGACGAAGATGCTCGAAAGTGCGAGGTAGAGGGTGGAGCCGTCGAGATTGAAGCTGTAGCCGGCGGGGATGACGAAGGCGACGACGCGGCGCGGAACGCCGAAAGCTTCCATAGCTTCCATGGCGCGGGGCAACGCGGCCTCGCTGGTGGAGGTGGCGAAGGCGATGGTGGCGGGCTCGGCGACGGCCTTGAGAAAGCCGAGGACGGGGACGCGGGCGAGCAGGGCCACGGGCAGCATGACCAGGACGCCGTAGGCGATGAGCGCGCCGTAGAGCGTGAGGAGGAGCTTGCCGAGGTTCACGAGGACGCCGAGACCCATGTGGCCGACGGTGAAGGCCATCGCCGCACCGACGCCGATGGGGGCAAAGTACATCACGACGTTGGTGAATTTGAACATCACCTCGCTCAGGCTTTCGGTGAGGCGCAGGACGGGGCCGCGCTTATCGTCGCGTACGCAGGCGAGGGCGATGCCGAAGAAGACGGCGAAGACGGCTACCTGGAGGATCTGCCCCTCGGCGATGGATTTGGCGAGGTTTTCCGGGAAGATGTGGAGCAGGAAGTCGTCCCAGTGGGTGGGGGGGACGCGCGCGAGGGCGTCACCGCTGCCGGCGGCGACGGGGAGCGCGAGGCCCACGCCGGCCTTCGAGATATTGATGGCGATGAGGCCGATGACGAGGGCGAGCGTAGTGAGGACTTCAAAGTAGATGAGGCTCTTGACGCCCATGCGGCCGACGGATTTGAGGTCTCCGTGGCCGGCGATGCCGGTGATGAGGGTGACCAGGATGAGGGGGGCGACGATGGTCTTGATGAGGCGGAGGAAGATGTCCGAGAAGACGCGGAGCTGGACGGCGAACTCCGGGGCGTCAAAGCCGATCTCCGCGCCGGCGACCATGGCGACGAAGATCCACGGCGTGAGAGTGCGGCGGCGAGTGGCGAAGAGGGCGAGGGCGGCGATGCCGAGCCAGCGGAGGATGAGGGCGGTATGGGCCAGGCCGGAGGGGGCGCCCGCGTGGAGGCCGTCGAACCAGGCAAGGGCCGACCCGGCGAGAAAAAGCAGCGCGGCGGCGGCTCCCAGGGCTCGTGCGATCGCGGGCTTTTCCATGTGGTTGGAGGATAGCAGCCGGAGGGTCGGGTTCGCGCCGGGTTCGCGCCGGATTTGCGCCGGGATTTGCGCCGGGGCTTGCGCCACGGTTTGCTAGGATGAGCCATGCCACGTGCGGTCTGGATCGGAGTGTTTTTGCTGGTGTGCGCGGGTGTTTCGTACGCGCAGCAGGGGCTGCCGGGGGTGGTTCCGGGAACGGTCCCCGCATCGGGATACCAGTTGATCAGCCCGGTGACGCAGCCGACGTATTCTCCCGGGGTCATCCAGCTGATGGAGCTCGAAGGGCGGTTCGGGGAGGACGTCGCGAAGAATGGCGGGAAGGCTTTTGCGTCTTGGTTTGCCGAGGACGCGGTAACGCTTGCGAATGGCAAGCCGGCGGTGCTGGGGCGAGGGGCGGTGGCGGCGCAGGCCAACTGGGACCCCAAGGACTATTCGCTGACGTGGACGCCGCAGGGAGCGCAGATGTCGGCCTCGAACGACATGGGATTCACATGGGGGCACTACACGGGGCGTTCGAAGGATTCCCACGGCAATGCAATCGTCACCTCAGGGCGGTACATCACGATCTGGAAGAAGGTAGCGGAGGGCTCGTGGAAGGTCGCGATGGATGCGTCGGCCGAGGATGCGCCCGATCCCGGCACCTGCTGCGCGTTGCCGAAGCCGTAGGGTGTAATCTTCAAGCCGGAACCAAGGGCAATACCCCCTCGGCGTCATGAGGGCCGAGAGTTTACCGGGACGTTGAAAGACCGCCATCAGAGCACTTTGCGGGGCGACGAGCGGCTCGATCGAAGACACGGTACGGCCCCTGGCTCGGCCCGGGTTCCCTAGAAGTTGCAGAAGGGCGCCTGGTTCGGTGACCTACATTAGAGTTTAATGCTATCGCCCACGCAGGCATTCGGAAAATCCGAGACACTTCGCTTACGAGCCCTCGATCAATACCAGATCGCGCACGGGGTTGCGGACGCGAGGCTGGACGCGGAGTTGACCGAGCTGACGAGCCTTGCGGCGCAGATCTGCGGCACGCCGCTCGCGGGTATTTCGCTCGTCGGCAGCGATACGATTTACTTCCTCGCGCGGGTTGGACCGGGTCCGCAGCGCGTGATGCGCGGACGGCTGCCGTGTGAGCTGGCGATCCAGCGCAACACGGTGCTTGAGATTCCGGATGCGCGATACCACCCGGCATTTCGACCGGACGGGATTCTGGTCAGCGGGCGCACGTTGCGGTTCTATGCCGGCGCTCCGATCACCACGCCGCAGGGCGTCAACCTGGGCGCGTTTTTCGTGCAGGCATCGACCCCGCATCTGCTGAGCCCGCAGCAGAAGACGGCGCTGGCGACGCTGGCGCGCCAGGCAATGGCTCACCTGGAGCTGCATGCGCGGGCGCGGTCGATGGACTCGGGTTCGCGCGACCGGCACCGGGCGGAGTCAGCGCTGACAGTGGAGCGCAACTTCGTTTCGACGGTGCTCGACACCGTGGGCGCGCTGGTAGCGGTGTTTGACACGGCCGGGCGCATCGTCCGGTTCAACCGCACCTGTGAGCAGGTGACGGGGTACGAGTTCTCGACGCTGGTCGGTCGCTACCTGTGGGAAGAGCTGATTCCGGAAGAGGATATTCACGAATCGATTGCGGACTTCGAGTTGCTGCGGTCCGGCCAGTTTCCGGCGAGTTTCGAGAACAGCTGGCAGCATCGCGACGGCACGCTGCGGAGGATCGCCTGGTCGGCGACCGCGCTGGTCGATGAGCACGGTCAACCGAACTTCATCATCGCGACCGGCATCGACGTCACGGAGCAGCGGGAGGCGGAGGCGACACTGCGCGAGAGTGAAGCGCGCTACCGCCAGCTGGTCGAGGGGTCGCTCGGTATGATCTGCACGCACTCGCTGAGCGGGACGATCCTGTCGGTGAACAAGCATGGCGCCGAGTCGCTTGGGCGGACCATCGAGGAGATGGTCGGGACATCGCTTGCGACATTTATGCCGCCGTCGCACCGCCTGAACTTCGTTCGCTACCTGCAGAAGATCTCGGACACCGGCGAGGCGCAGGGACGGCTCGAGCTCTCGGCGCGCGATGGCGAGAATCACGTGGTCGCGTTCCGCAACAAGCTGATCGATGTCGACCCGGAGCGCGAGCCGTATGTGCTCGCGTTTGGCGTCGATATTACCGAGCAGGTGCGGGCGGAGGTGAAGTTGCGTGCGCTCATTCACCAGTCGAACTCGATTCTCGAGTCGGTCGGTGATGGCATCTACGGCGTGGACCTTGAAGGACGGGTGACGGTGATCAACCCGGCCGCCGCGCAGATGCTGGGATACAAGCCCAACGAGTTGCTGGGGCGCAAACTGCACGATCTCATTCAGCATACGCACGCTGATGGCGAACCCTACCCCGAGGCGGAGAGCGCGATCTATGCCGCGGTGCGCAGCTTCGACACCGTACGGGTGTCGAATGAAGTGTTCTGGCGCAAGGATGGCACCAGCTTCCCGGTCGAGTATGTCGCGCGACCGCAGATTGATTCCTCGAACGACTCGCGCGTCGACCGGGCGGTCGGTGTGGTCGTCGCCTTCCGCGATACAACGGATCGGCGCGCGCTCGAACGCATGAAGGACGAGTTCATTTCGACGGTTTCGCATGAGTTGCGGACGCCGTTGACCTCACTCCGGGCGGCGCTGGGCCTGGTGACGGGCGGAGCGCTGGCGAAGAAGCCGGAGAAGCAGCAGCAGATGCTCGAGATCGCGATCGGCAATACGGACCGGTTGATCCGGCTGGTGAACGACTTCCTGGACATCGAGCGGATTTCGAGCGGCAACGCGGAGCTGCACTCCTCCGTGTGCTCGGCCAAGCTGTTGTTTGAGCGGGCGGCCAGCCTGCAGCAGGCGGCGGCGGACAAGAACAATCTCAAGTTCGAGATCCAGGCGAACAGCGTCGACGTGTACGTCGATCCAGACCGCATCCTGCAGGCGCTGACGAACCTGATCTCGAACGCGATCAAGTTCTCCCCGACGGGGGGCACGATCAAGCTTTCGGCAAACCGCATCGATGAGGCCGAGGCGCGCTTCGACGTGCATGACGAGGGACGGGGCATCCCGGCGGACAAGCTGGACGCCATCTTCGAACGCTTCCAGCAGGTGGATGCATCGGACTCGCGCGCCATGGGAGGAACCGGGCTGGGACTTGCGATCTGCCGGTCGATCGTGGCGCAGCACGGCGGGTTGATCTGGGCGACCAGTCCCCCGGGCCAGGGCGCGACCTTCCACTTCACGTTGCCCACGAGGCCGAGCGGCCACCTCCGCTAGCCGCGCCCGCTGTGGGGGACGTATGCTGACCTGCATGAATCGTTCCTTCGTCGCGGTGTTGTTCTTCGGTCTTCTTCTGTCCACGGGCTTGTCGCAAACCAGCGGGCGGGCCGCGCCGGATCTGTCGGGTTCGCTCGCCTTCGAGCGGCCGGCGCAGGCACAGCCAATCATCACCAGGCAGCCAAACGCGACCTTCCTGGACCCGA
Source organism: uncultured Granulicella sp. (assembly GCA_965213805.1). GTDB lineage: Bacteria > Acidobacteriota > Terriglobia > Terriglobales > Acidobacteriaceae > Edaphobacter. The sequence goes on from CBDCAG010000002.1 coordinate 278,492, forward strand.
TCACCCGCAAACCGGTGCGCTGGGAGGCGCTGCACACCTTCAACCCAGCGGCGATGGTCCGCGATGGCAAGGTTTTCGTGCTGTACCGCGCGGAAGACGACAGCGGGACGCTCGGAATCGGGCTGCACACGTCGCGGCTGGGACTGGCCGAGAGCGTGGATGGGCTTCACTTTACGACGCGGCCAGAGCCTGTCTTCTATCCTGCCGTCGATGCGCAGCAGGCGCGCGAGTGGCCGGGAGGCGTGGAGGATCCGCGGATCGTCGAGGCGCCGGACGGCACTTACGTGCTGACGTACACGCAGTGGAACCGCGTGACCTACTCGGTCGGGATCGCGACCTCGCCCGACCTGACGCACTGGACCAAGTATGGGCCGGCATTCGGGAGCACCGGCAGATACGGCAATCTGAAGTACAAGTCCGCAGGGATCCTGACGGAACTGAAGGATGGGAGGCCGATCGCAGTGCGGCTGCAGGGTAAGTTCTGGATGTACTGGGGGGAGGGCTCGGTTTCGCTCGCAACGTCGCCGGACCTGATCCACTGGACGCCGGTCGAATCGCCCGACGGGAAGCCGGTGGTGTTGCTCGAACCGCGCGCCGGACTGTTCGACAGCGGGTTGCCGGAGGTCGGGCCGCCGCCGTTGCTGACACCGAAGGGGATCGTGATGCTGTACAACGGCAAAAATGCGCTGACCGGCGGCGATCCGAAGCTCGACCCGGGCGCTTATTCAGCCGGGCGGGCCCTTTTTTCGGCGGCTGCGCCGGCGAAGTTGCTAGAGCGGAGTCGCGTGCCGTTCCTGAAGCCCGAACTGCCGTGGGAGCGCAGCGGCCAGTACGCTGCCGGCACGACGTTCATCGAGGGTCTGGTCCAATTCAACAGTCGATGGTTCCTGTACTACGGTTCGGCGGACTCGCTGGTTGGGGTGGCCACGACCAGACCATAGCGGTCGGCGCACCAGGGCGAGGGAGCCGGGAGCCGGCGCACGAAGAGACGGCTCCTTCCCTTTCCGGGCCGTTCCTGCTACAACAAGGCAGACACGCGGGTTTTCAAGAGCTCCTGAGTGGAGCGATCTCGCCGCACCGCGTCTCGCTCAAAGAATTGTAGGACCCACGACACCATGGCGAAGGCAATCTGGAACGGCCAGACACTGGCCGAAAGCGACACGTTCGAAACGGTCGAAGGCAACATCTATTTCCCGGAAGAAACCGTGATGCGGGAGTTTCTGCGGCCGAGTTCCACCACGTCCAGCTGCCCGTGGAAGGGCCAGGCGCGGTACTATTCCCTGGTCGTTGACGGCCAGGAGAACCCCGACGCTGCCTGGTACTACCCCGATCCGAAGCCGGCGGCGCGTAACGTGAAGCATCACATCGCGTTCTGGCGCGGGGTCGAAGTCTCCTCTTAGGCTGGGTCTTGGCGCCGGCTTAGTAAGCCTGCGCCTGATCAACAGGCAGCCGAACCTGGAAGCAGGTCGCGCCCGGTCGCGACTCCACCCGCAGAAAGCCTGAGTGCTTGCTGACGATGCGCTGTGCCGTGTCCAGCCCAAGGCCGAGGCCGCTGCCCGGGGCTTTGGTGGTGAAGAACGGCTCGAAGATGCGCGTCTGCAGCTCCGCCGGAACACCCGGACCGGAGTCCCAGATCTCGACCATCGCCATCTGACCCTGCAGCCTGGTCTTCAAGGTCAGGGCTCCCCCGTTGGGCATGGCGTCGATCGCATTTTCGATCAGCGCAGTCCAGACCTGGTTGAGCTCACTGCCATAGGCGTGGATGGACGGTAGATTCTCGTCGAAGTCGAGTTCGACGTGGATCCCGTTGAGCCGCGAGCCGAACATGCTGAGCGTGTTTTCGAGCGACTGTGGCAGGTTCACGTCCTGGATCGGCGCCTGATCCATGTAGGAATAATCTTTGATCGCCGAAATCAGGTCGAAGATGCGTACGGTGGAGTTGACGATCGTCTCGGCCATCCGCTCGACGCGGAGCGCACTGGCAAAGGTGGAAAGCGCGGGGGCGAGCACACCTTCCGGACAATGCGCTTCAAATTCGTCAAGCGAGCTGAGAGGAAAGCGCGTTTCGGCGATCTGCGGCGCGATGTTCCACGGCTGCGGGACGCTGCGCGCTTCCAGCCATTCGGTGATCTTCGCCTCGCGATCGGCCACGGCGAGCGGATCCCGCTGGTCTTCCGGTTGGAGACTCAGGTAGCTCGCCATCTCGGCGCGCTGCTTTTCGATCCAGTCCTGCAAGCCTTTTGACGTCTCGGTGGTCATGCACATGGCGCCGAGCTTGTACTTCTTGTCACCGTACTCGCGCAGCTCGCCAAACAGGGACGCGGCGGAACGCTGCGCTGCAGAGGCCGGGTTGTTCAGTTCGTGGGCGAGGTTGGCCGCGAGTTTGCCGAGGGCAGCGAGCTTTTCGGACTGCTGCTCCATGCGCGTGACCTCGCGGACGCGGTCGAGCAGAACGCTGACGCAGCGCTGGCCCATCGACGGGATGGCCTCGAGCATCGCGGGAAACAGGGTCTCGTCGACATCGAGTACCCACACTGGCCCGGTGGTGTAGCCGTTGCCGCCCCAGTTCTTCATGCGGGAAAAGGGTAGTTTACCGGTCATCTGGCCGGCGCGGCCGATGAAGAGGGCACTCGGCCCGGAGTTGCGGCGGCGCACGTGAACTTCTCCCCGGAGGACCATGACCATCGTGGTGGCGGGTTCATCTTCGTAGAAGATCGATGCGCCGATCTCGCTTTTGCGCTCAGTTCCGTTCCGCGCGAGCCACTCGTACTCCTTGTCCGACAAGCCGACAAGCGGGACGACGGAGCGGAGTGCTTCTACAAGCTCGGAGATAGGCGTTGGCGTCTCAGGCGCCATCGATATTGCTCTTAGGCCGGAGCGTTCGCGCGTTGCAGTCAGGGTCGGCATTTTTCTATGATGCGCCCCGGCGCACTCAACGGCAATCGTTCTCAACGAGGTTGCGAAATTCTGCCGTGAACGGACAGCAACAGGATTAAAGCGGGTCCGGAAGAAGTTGCAACTTCTTTCCGGACCCAGCGCACTTCCAGCCAAAACGTGAGCTAGGCTTTGACGACCGCGCCGTCCTGTACCTTCACCGGGTCGAGGAATGGCATACCGGCGCGCAGCTCTGCACCGACAATCTCGATCTTGTCATCGGCTTCGGCCTTGCGGAATTTCGCGAACTCGTGGCGGCCGGTCTCGTTTTCCTCGATGAACTTCTTCGCGAAGCTGCCGTCCTGGATCTCGGTGAGGATCGCCTTCATGTTCTTTTTCGTTTCATCGGTGACGATGCGCGACTGGGCCAGGTAGCCGCCCCACTCGGCGGTGTCGGAGATGGAGTGATTCATGTACTCAAGGCCGCCGCGGTACATCAGGTCGACGATCAGCTTGAGCTCGTGCAGGCACTCGAAGTAGGCAAGCTCCGGCTGGTAGCCCGCATCGACGAGCGTGTGGAAGCCGGCCTTGACCAGGGCTGCCGTACCACCGCAGAGAACTGCCTGCTCGCCGAAGAGGTCAGTCTCGGTCTCTTCGGTAAAGGTGGTTTCGAGTACGCCGGCGCGGGTGCAGCCAATGGCCTTGGCGTAGCTCAAGGCGAGCGCGAGCGCGTTGCCCGATTGATCCTGTTCGACCGCTACGAGAGCCGGCACGCCGCCGCCCTCGGTGAAGACTTCGCGGACGCGATGGCCCGGCGCCTTGGGTGCAGCCATCGAGACATCGACGCCTTCGGGCGGCGTAATGGTGCGGAAGCGGATGTTGAAGCCGTGCGCGAACATCAGCGTGACATTGGGCTTCATGTTGGGTGCAATCTCCGCGTGGTAAACCTTCGCCGCCGTCTGGTCGGGGGTCAGGTTCATGATCACGTCCGCCCACTTCGAAACCTCGGCAACGCTATCGACCACCAGCCCTGCGTTCTTCGCGCGGTCGGCATTCTTCGAGCCGGCGCGAAGACCGACGCGCACGTCGACGCCCGAGTCCTTCAGGTTGAGCGCGTGCGCGTGGCCCTGGGAGCCATAGCCGATGATGGCGACCTTCTTCGCCTGAATCAAGGAGAGGTCAGCGTCCGCGTCGTGATAAGTCTTTGCCATGATGTCGTTGTCTTCTTTCTGTCGTTAGTCCGTCATTGATGAATACGCGAGCCAAATGCGGTGCGATGCACACGCCGCACGCGATCAGGGCGCAACCGCACTACTCTTCTTCCTCGTGCACCCCAGGAAAGACATTCTCGATCATCTCGGATGCGGGGAGCTTCGGAGTCTCGTCTCCGCTTGGCCCCTTGGTGCCGAGTGCCTTGAGCACGCGGCTCGTGTGGTGTCCCCGCCGCATGGCCATGCGCCCGGTCCGTGAGGTCTCTAGAATGGTGTAACCGCTCTCCGTGATGACCTGCACCAGCCCTTCGATCTTCGAGCTTGATCCGGTCATCTCGAGCATGATGGACTCGGGCGCAAGATCGACCACGCGGGCGCGAAACACGTTGGCAAGCTCGAAGATCGCCGAACGCGACTGCTGGCCGTGCGGCGAGGTGGGCCCGGCAGCGACCTTGATCAGGCAGAGTTCGCGGATGACGGCTTCCGAGCGGCCAACCTCGTCGACATCGACGGTAATTTCGAGCTTGTAAAGCGATGCCTTGATGCGGTGAGCGGCGTGCTCCGGCGCATCGCAGACGATGGTCATCCGTGACGTGTCGGCCCGCTCGGACTCGCCAACCGTGAGTGACACGATATTGATGTTCAGCCGCCGGAAGAGCGAGGCGACGCGGGTGAGCGCGCCGGGCTTATCCTGCACCAGTGCTACGAATGTGTGGAGCATCGATCCCTTTCTGAGGACGTCCTGCGCAGTGCCTTATGCGTCTTCCGCGGTCTCAAGCAGAGGATCCCGTACCGGCCGCCGCACCATCTCGTGCAGAGCCGCACCTGGAGCGATCATCGGGTACACGCCATCTTCCTTCTCCACCTGAAACTCGATGAGAAAGCATTTGCCGCTGGTGCGCGCCCGGGAAACGGTCGGAGTGACATCCTTTCTTGCGGCAACCCTCGCCCCGTCGATCCCATGCGCCGCCGCCAGCATCACGAAGTTCGGCGACAAGATTGGGGACGCCGAGTAGTTCTTGTCATAGAACGTCTCCTGCCACTGCCGTACCATGCCGAGGAAGCCGTTGTTGATCACCGCGATGTTGATTGCGAGTCCTTCCTGCACAATGGTCGAAAGCTCCGCGGCAGTCATCTGGAATCCGCCATCGCCTGCAATGACCCAGACATCTTTATCGGGGCATGCGGCCTTCGCTCCGATCGCTGCGGGCAGGGCGAAGCCCATGGTGCCAAGACCTCCCGAGGTGACGAGTGAACGCGGGGCCTCATGCTTGAAGTATTGCGCCTCCCACATCTGGTGCTGGCCGACATCGGTCACGATGATCGTCTCGCGCTCACGGCCTGCCGCGACCGCTTCGCGCCAGATGTCGTTGATCACATGGGCAGCGTAGAGATGACCATTATCTGGCAGGTTCTGGATGTCGCGAACGGCCGCGGAGCCCTTGCTGGTGTTGATTTCGCGCAGCCATGAGGCATCGCCTGTCTGCGCGAGCATGGGGGTCAGCGCCTGCAGCACCTGCTTCAGGTCTCCGATGAGCGGGACATCGGCCCGCACGTTCTTCGAGATCTCGCTGGGATCGATCTCCACGTGAATCTTCTTCGCGTGCGGCGCGTAGCTGGCGAGGTTGCCGGTGACGCGGTCGTCAAAGCGCATCCCGAAGGCCAGCAGCAGGTCCGACTCCTGGATCGCATGATTCACCCAGGACTCGCCATGCATGCCCATCATGCCGAGCGAAAGCGGGTGCGCGGCGGGAATCGCGCCGAGACCCAGCAGCGTGCTTGCGATCGGGATCTGCAGCTTCTCCGCAAAAGCGAGGACCTCCGCCTCCGCGCCCGACTGGATAATGCCGTGGCCGGCCAGGATGACCGGCTTCTTCGACGTGCGGATCAACTCGGCCGCCGCCTGCAGGGCAGCAGCATCCATGCCGTTGGCAGGTTGCATCGGATGCGGGCGCGCGGGCCTGGGCTTCGACATCTCGAAGTCGAAGACGCTCGTCGCCTGCTGCGCATCCTTGGTGATATCGACCAGCACGGGCCCGGGCCGGCCGCTTTGCGCAATCTGGAAGGCCAGCCGGACGGTGGGCGCGATGTCTTCCGCCCGGGTGACGAGGAAGTTGTGCTTCGTGATTGGCAGCGTGATGCCGGTGATATCCACTTCCTGAAAGGCATCGGAGCCGAGCACCTTGGAAGACACCTGCCCGGTGATCGCGACCATCGGAATCGAATCGAGCATGGCCGTCGCAATGCCCGTGACGAGGTTGGTCGCGCCGGGGCCGGAGGTCGCCATGCAAACACCGACGCTGCCCGACGCCCGCGCATAGCCATCAGCCATATGGGCCGCGCCCTGCTCATGCCGCACAAGGACGTGGTGGATCGGGAATTTGCGCAGAGCGTCGTAGATCGGCAGGATCGCCCCGCCCGGATAACCGAAGATCGTGGTGACCCCTTCGCCTACCAGGGTCGCCCACAGGATCTCCGCGCCGGTCAATATTGGTGGATGATTGTTCGCTGCTTCACTCATCTTCACTCCTCATGTACAACGGCCTCGACCCGTTAGGTCGTGATCGCCCCTTCGCTCGCACTGCTTACAGAAGCAACATATTTTGCGAAGACTCCGCGCTTGTATCGCGGCTCCGGAGCCTTCCAGGCAGCAAGCCGTTGCTCGATCTCGGCCGGAGGCACTTCAAGCCGCATCTCGCGCCTGGCGATATCGAAGGTGATTGTGTCGCCTTCGTGCACGATAGCGATCGGGCCTCCGAGATACGCCTCCGGCGCGACATGCCCGCACATCAGGCCGCGGGTGGCTCCGGAGAAGCGTCCGTCGGTCAGCAGCGCAACGGTCTCCGACAACTCAGGGATACCCTTGATCGCGGCAGTCACCGCGAGCATCTCACGCATACCCGGCCCACCCTTCGGGCCTTCGTACCGAATCACTAATACGTCACCGGGATTGATCTTGCCCGACTCTACGGCCGCATGGCAGGCATCTTCCGAATCGAACACTCGCGCTGGCCCTTCGTGATAGACCCGCTCATGCCCGGCAACCTTGATCACGGAGCCCTCCGGCGACAGGTTGCCCTTCATGATGACGAGGCCGCCCGTCGCCTTCAGCGCTTTGTCCCACTCACGGATGACCGCCTGATTCGGAGTTTCGGTCGCGGCTTCCGCTTCTTCAAACATCGACCTGCCGGAGACGGTGGGGATATCGTGCAACTGACCGCGCTCCATCAGCCGCTTCGCGAGAACGCGCGAGCCACCGGCATCCTGGTAGTCCTTCGCTACATATTTGCCGCCCGGAGAAAGATCGCAGATGAACGGCGTCCGCTCGGAGATGATGTCGAAGTCCTGCATGTCGAGCGGGATGTTGAGCTCACGTGCGATGGCGATCAGGTGGAGAACGGCATTCGTCGAACCACCGGAAGCACAGACGGCAGCGACCGCGTTCTCAAGCGCCTGCCGGGTAAGGATCTTGCTGGGCCGCATGTCGTTGCGGCAGAGATCCATGATCATCCGGCCGGCCGCGCGGCTCGCACTGGCCTTGTCTGCCGCCATCGCCGGTACACCGGTCAACATCATTGGCGAAATGCCGAGAAATTCACCGGCCATCGCCATCGTATTTGCCGTGAACTGGCCGCCGCATGCACCCGGACCAGGGCAGGCCGCAGCCTCAAGCGCCTCCAGCTGGTCGTCGCTGATCTTGCCCGCAGCATGGGAGCCCATGCCTTCAAAGACATTGAGGATCGTGATGTCCTTGCTGCTGCCATCCGCCTGCTTCAGATGACCGGGAGCGATTGAGCCACCGTAAAGCATCAGCCCCGGAATATCCAGGCGAGCCATCGCCATAATCGTGCCGGGCATGTTCTTGTCGCAGCCGGCGATGCACACAATGCCATCGAACAGGTTGCCGCGCGCGACGAGCTCGATCGAATCGGCGATGACCTCACGCGATACCAGCGAGGCTTTCATCCCCTCGGTTCCCATCGTGATGCCGTCCGAGATGGTGATCGTGTTGAACTCCATTGGCGTGCCGCCGGCATCGCGAATGCCCTGCTTCACCGCGGCTGCCACGTCGCGCAGATGAAAGTTGCAGGGGCCAATTTCGGTCCACGTGTTGGCTACACCGATGATCGGCTTTTGCAGGTCTTCCTTTGAGAAGCCAACTCCGCGGAGATAAGAACGTGCAGCCGCGCGGGAAGGCCCTTCGGTCAAAGGGACTGAGTACTTCTTCGGATTGTGCTGATCGCTCAAAATTTTTCCTTTTTCCTAACCTATGCGGTGACAGACCGCGGTAACGTCCAGAATGCTTGGTTGTGCTGCGTCTCGAAGCGGTCGAGTTCAGCCTCATGACGCAAGGTCAGCCCGATGTCGTCCAGGCCGTTCAGCAGGCAATATTTGCGGAACGGATCAATCTCGAACGTGCTGCTGAACCCTTCGTCATCGGTCACGGTCTGCTTTTCCAGGTTGATCGTGATCGCATGATCCGGCCGGGCGAGCGAACGATGCGTGAGGAGGTTGACGTCAGCCTCAGAGAGCCGGACCAGGATCATCCCGTTCTTCCCTGCGTTCGAGAAAAAAATATCCGCGAAGCTCGGCGCGATGACGGCCAGAAAACCGAAGTCCGTGAGAGCCCAGGCTGCATGCTCGCGCGAGCTCCCGCAGCCGAAGTTCTTGCCAGCGATCAGAATCTTCGCACCTGCATACTCGGGTCTGTTCAGGGCGAAGGACGGATCAGGCTCGCCCTGTGTGGGGCCCTCCTGGATCCGACGCCAGTCGAAGAAGAGGAACTCGCCGTAACCTGTGCGCTCGATGCGCTTCAGGAACTGCTTCGGGATAATCTGGTCGGTATCGATGTTCGAGATATCGAGTGGCGCCGCCTTGGACGTCAGCATATTGATTGCAAGCATGGCTACTTCGCCTCCTTGAACTGCCAGGTCCGAACATCCGTCAGGTGACCCGTAATCGCAGCAGCCGCCGCCATGACAGGCGACAACAGATGCGTCCGTCCGCCTCGTCCCTGACGGCCTTCAAAGTTCCTATTGGAGGTCGACGCACACCGTTCCCCCGGGGAGAGTATGTCGGGATTCATCCCAAGGCACATGCTGCAGCCGGGCTCGCGCCAGTCGAAGCCTGCGGTGATGAATACCGCGTCCAGCCCCTCCTGCTCGGCCTGCGCCTTCACCTGCTGCGAACCAGGTACCACCATCGCCTTCACCGTCGTTGCGACATGGTAGCCGCGCACCAGCTTTGCAGCAGCCCTCAGATCCTCAATGCGGGCATTGGTGCATGACCCGATAAAGACGCGATCAACGGCGATCTCCTGCATCGGAGTGCCAGGCTTCAGGTCCATGTATTCAAGCGCACGTTCAAAGCCCTTCTGGTCCGCCTCGCTCGCCCCCGCCGGCAGCGTCGGCACATTCGCGTCGATCCCCGTCACCATTCCCGGAGACGTTCCCCAGGTCACGGTTGGCGTCAGTTCACTCGCGTTGATGAGGAGTTCCCGGTCAAACGTCGCGCCGTCATCGGTCGGCAACTTCGACCACTGTGCGACCGCTTCATCCCATGCCGCGTCAACCGGCGAGAACCTGCGGCCTTTCAGATAATCAAACGTCGTCTGGTCGGGCGCGATCATGCCCGCACGCGCACCAGCCTCGATGCTCATGTTGCAGATCGTCATACGCCCTTCCATCGAAAGCGCACGGATCGCTGACCCTGCATACTCCACCACGTAACCGGTCGCGCCCGCGGTGCCAATCTCGCCGATGATGTGCAGCACAATATCTTTCGCCGTCACGCCGTTCGGAAGCTCACCCTCGACCCGGATACGGAAGGTCTTCGGCTTGTCCTGCGGAAGCGTCTGCGTCGCCATCACGTGCTCAACCTCGCTTGTACCGATGCCGAAAGCAAGCGCTCCAAAGGCACCATGCGTTGAGGTATGGGAGTCACCGCAGACGATCGTCATGCCGGGCTTCGTCAATCCCAGCTCCGGTCCGATGATGTGAACGATCCCCTGCTCCGGCGCCTGCACGTCGTAGAGCTCAACGCCGAACTCCGCACAGTTCTTACGCAGCGCATCGATTTGCCGATCTGCAATCGGATCCAGAATATGTAACCGATCCTGAACCGACGACGTCGGCACATTGTGGTCGACCGTCGCAACCGTGCGATCCGGTCGGCGCAGCTTGCGACCAGTCATCCGCAGACCGTCGAATGCCTGCGGACTCGTGACTTCATGCACCAGGTGCAGATCGATATAGAGGATCGACGGCTCATTCGCCGGTTCTACCACCAGGTGGTGATCCCACACTTTTTCAAACAAAGTACGCGGTACGTTCATAAGGTGCCTTCCGTTGGTACAGTAATCTGGTGTGGCGTTCCGTCCGCATCGACCAGGATCGCAGCCGTTACTTTCTGCACATTACCCGAGCCCGGCAACGGCGTCTTTATCCAGCGACTGAGCGCGTGAACCAGCGGCCCCGGCAGGTGCGTCGGGTCCTGAGGGGAGCCGGGCGCTTGGTTCGGAAAGATCCACAAGGTGTACTGCGCGTCCGGATCATCGGTCGTCTTGCTATCGCGAATCCAATCGATCGCCGCAAACACGACCAGCGGACTCGCGCTATCGAGATCGGCAAAGATCAGACCACGCGAGCTTCGAAAATGAAAGACGGAACCCGTTGCGGTCATGTAGCGGTTTCCATCTGCGATCACAGTACCCGGCACGGCTAGAAAGTCGTAGGCCGTCTCCACCAGCGACTTGTGCGCCGGATTCTTCGGGTCACCATTCTGCGGCCCCCAGAATGACTGCGGCGCCTTGAAATACTCCCGCAGGAAAGGCTGGAAATGAACATCCTGGATCAGGTCATGCTCCCGCCCCCCGGCCGGCGGCGGACCGTACTGCCACATCCATTCGAGATCAGCCTTCGGCTTCGAACGCTTGACGTGATGCTGGATCAGCGGTGGCTCGCCAATCAACTGAGCCCTCGCAACCCCGGACGCGCAGAGGCCCGTGAGCAGCAGGCTCAGCCCAACCAATCTCGAATGAGCAGTCTGCGTCGTCATAGCTTTCCTGCGTAGTAGTCACGCTTCTGTTGCTGCCGGATACGGCGCTCTCTGGAGCCCGAGAGATAGACGACTGCGTTGCCGGCTATCAGGAAGGCCACTGCTCCCACGACAACGATTAAAGGCCTGTACCCGCGTGCAAGTTGAATGATGCTCGCGATCACGATCGCGCCGCTCACCATCAGGTACCGTGTCCGCGGAGAAAAGCCCATCCCTAAACCGCGTGCATCGACTGTCGGCGATCGGTCGCCTCGGTCAATGCCTGCTGCACCAGCCTGCCCATCTGCTTGGTCGAGACAACCTGCTGTCCACTGTCGGAGGCCCGCGCAAGATCCGCAGTCCGATGTCCGTCTGCCAGAACCTTATCGACAGCAGCTTCAATCGCCACCGCCTCCGCTTCCAGCTGCCCCGAGTGCCGCAGCACCATCGCCACCGTCAGGATCGCCCCAAGCGGGTTCGCCTTGCCTGTGCCCGCGATATCCGGCGCCGAGCCATGCACCGGCTCGTACAGATTCACCTTTCCACCGATCGTCGCCGAAGGCAGCATGCCGAGCGATCCCGTGATCACCGCAGCCTCATCGGACAATATGTCACCAAAAAGGTTTTCCGTCAGCACCACGTCAAAGTTGCGCGGCGTATTCATCAGATGCATCGCCATCGAATCGACCAGCTGATGCTCAAGCGTGACCTCCGGATACTCCTTCGCGATGTCAGTCACCGTCGCGCGCCAAAGCTGTGACACCTCAAGCACGTTAGCCTTATCGACACTCGTCACCTTCTTGCGACGCTTGGCGGCAAGCTCGAAGGCGACGCGCGCCACTCGCACCACTTCGTCCCGCGTATAGCGCATGGTGTTGATCGCTTGGCCGCCGCCATTCGCGGTCGCGGCCTTATCCCACCAGCGCGGTGCCCCGAAGTAAAGACCGCCCAGCAACTCGCGCACAAAAAGGATATCCGCGCCCTTGGTTACCTCAGGCCGCAACGGCGAGTTTGCAGCCAGTGCAGCGTAGGCCGTCGAAGGCCGAAGATTTGCAAACCCGCCCAGCGCCTGGCGAATCTGCAGCAGCCCCGCCTCCGGACGGCTCTCAGGCGGCAGTCCCCCAAACTTGTTATCGCCTACCGCCCCCAGCAGCACAGCCTCAGAATCGAGCGCCAGGGTCAGCGTCTCTGGCGGCAGCGGCGAGCCCGACTCCGTGATCGCAACCCCACCAATCAAGCCAGGCGCGAAAGTAAATTCGTGCCCCCCCATCTCGGCCACGGCGCGCAGAATGTTCGTCGCCTCCTGCGTTACCTCGGGGCCAATCCCGTCGCCTGCAAGTACTGCGATCTTCAACTTCATGCTCTACCTTTGTCTTTCATCCGGCTCCCGCCAGCTAAACAGAAACCGCGCTGTGATCTTCTTTCAGCAGCCCGATCAGGTCCTGGTCGTAGATTGATTTCTTACGATCAGCAAGCGCTGTGAAGCGCTCATACACCACATCCAATTCGACCCGCGAAAGCGGATGCCCAAGCTCCTTCAGCCGCTGCTCGAGCAGCCGTCGCCCACTATGCTTGCCCAACACCAGGTTGGTGGCGGAGACGCCGACACTCTCCGGCGTCATAATCTCGTAGGTCAGCGGATTGGCCAGCATTCCGTGCTGATGAATGCCGCTCTCGTGCGCAAACGCATTCGCCCCGACGACTGCTTTGTTCGGCGAACACCCGAAACTGATCAACTCGCCCAGCATGCGACTGGTCGGATACAGCTCCTTCATCCTGATGTTGTTGCGGTAAGGAAACTTATCGCGACGCGTCGCCAGCGCTGCAGCTACCTCCTCAAGCGCAGCATTGCCCGCGCGCTCGCCAATCCCGTTGATCGCGCATTCCACCTGCCGCGCGCCGCCCTCGATGCCGGCCAGCGTATTCGCCACCGCCATCCCCAAATCGTTATGGCAATGGGTCGAAAAGATGATCGACTTCGCCCCCGGAATCTCACGCTGCATCCTTTGGAACAAAGCCTTGTACTCATCCGGCGTCGTATAACCGACGGTGTCGGGCAGGTTGATCGTCGTCGCACCCGCACCCACCGCGACCTTGACCATCTCGGTCAGAAAGTCCGGATCGGACCGCGTCGCATCCTCAGCCGAAAACTCGATGTCATCCGAATACCCGCAGGCCAGCTTGACCGATTCCTCAACCTGCTCGAGTGCCTGCGTCCGCGAGATCCGCAGCTTCGCCTCGAGATGCAGGTCCGAGCTCGCCAGGAACACGTGAATCCGGTTCACCGGCGCCGGCTCGATCGCCCGTGCGGCCGCCTCGATATCTTCACGCTTGCAGCGTGCCAGCGAGGTGATGCGCGGTCCGCGCACCTCCTTCGCAATCGCCCGGATCGACTCCAGGTCGCCCTCGGAAGCGATCGCAAAGCCGGCCTCGAGCACGTCTACGCCCAGTGCCGCCAGCTGATGCGCCATGCGCAACTTCTCGCCCGCGTGCATCGTGCACCCCGGGCTCTGCTCCCCGTCGCGCAGCGTGGTATCGAAGAAGACGATCTGGTCGTTTCCCATCATGTCGAGCTCAACCCTCCAGCCTCATCCAGCATAATGTACGCTTATGCTGATCAACGTCAATATCAACATAACTAATCGGTTCATACTCATGGGAAATCCATCTTGACACCCCCGCAACCCAGCAGAGTGCACCACGACCGCACCCATCCACTGTAATGAACTCCGTCCCCGGACGTGAAGAAGGCTGAGCCCCACCATGGACCTCTTCCAACTCGAAACCTTCCTTGCGGTCGCCGAAGAACGCAGCTTCTCCCGCGCCGCCGCACGCCTTCACCGGACCCAGCCCGCCGTCTCCCAGGCTGTCGCCAAGCTCGAAGGCGAACTCGGCGAAGTCCTCTTCGAACGCTCCTCCCGTGACGGCTCGCTCACCGATGCCGGCGAAGTCCTGCGCGACTACGCGCTCAAGCTGCTCAACCTGCGCAACGAAGCCTCAGGCGCCCTTGCCGAGCTGCGTGAGTTACACCGCGGACGCCTCAACCTCGCGGCGAACGAGTACACCTGCCTCTACCTGCTCCCACTCCTGAACGAGTACCGCCGCCAGAATCCGAACATCAAGGTCGCCGTCCAGCGCGCGCTTGCCAGCCGCATCCCCGACGAGGTCCTCATCCACTCGGTCGAGATCGGGGTACTTTCCTTCAAGCCCGACGACCCGCAAGTCCAGTCCGTCGTCGTCTACCGCGACGAACTCACGCTCATCGTCAACCCCAAACACACCCTGGCACGGTCCGAAGAGGTCTCCATCCGCCAGCTCGGCACCCAGACCTTCATCGCGCACAACATCCCTTCCCCGCAACGCCAGAAGGTCATCCAGACCTTCCGTCGCCATAAAACCCCACTCAACATGTCAGTTGAACTCCCTTCGCTCGACGCCATCAAACGCTTCGTGCAGATGGGCAACGGCGTCGCCCTCGTCCCCGGCCTCACCGTGCAGAATGAGATCGCCGCCGGCACCCTCGTCCGCGTCCGCATCAAGGAGCTTCAACTTGAGCGCAAGCTGCGCCTCGTCTATCGCAAACAGGCCAGTCTCTCGCATGCCGCGCTCGCATTTCTCAAGGTCGTCGAAGCATACGCCGCCGCACACGGCGACCCGTTCACCTTCCAGCCCGGCTGAAATCTCGCGCGCTACCGGAACATTTCCCGCCAAATGCCGTCTGTACCGGCAGCGAAAAACACCGGAGACGACTCCCCGCCTCTGCGAACCGATGCCCTTCGAAAGCGAGCAACCATGAACTTTCACCTTCTCCCCCGCACCACACGCCGCATGCTCCTGGCCCTCACCTGCGCAGCGGCACTTGCGTCTCCCATGCTGGCCCAGGATCCCTCCGTGCCCCCGCCGCCGCAGCAGCAGGGCGGTCCCGGTGGCGGCGGTCCCGAGATGCAACAGAAGCGTCTCGACCACATGACCAAGGCGCTCAATCTCACGCCCGACCAGGCCTCGCAGATCAAGGCGATTCAGGATGACGGCCGCCAGCAGATGATGTCGATGCGCAACGACACCGCCACCTCCGGCCCCGACCGTCACGCCAAGATGATGGCCATGCGCGACGCTCAGGATGCCAAGATCAAGGCCGTCCTCAACGACGATCAGAAGGCGAAGTACGACGCAATGCAGGCCAAGGCGCACGAGCGCCGCGAGCAGCATGGCGCGGGCGACCAGGCTCCGCCGCCTCCGCCGCCCGCCGTCTAGACTCCCGCCTTGAGTCGTGATGCGGCGCCGTTCGGGCCCTGCCATTCACTCTCGTGGGCCGAAGCGCTACAGTGCGCTTCGGCCCTTTTTCCGCGCCCTTGACCTTCGCCCTCCCTCAAACGGGTACAATAACCAAGAGCGAGTTCGCCCACCTCCGTCCATAACCAATGGAACCTCGTGTGAGTCAAAGAGGGTGAAGCGCGTGATCTTGAGAGGGCTTAAGAAAGAAATGAAGAAGACGATTTTGTTGGGCGCACTGGTCCTTTCAGCGAGCGCCATGTACGCGCAGGAGAGCCGCCAGGACATCAGCATCAGCGGCCTCGGCTTGATCAATCCCACCGTCCACGGCAACGCGATCACCATGCAGCCGACCAAGACCGGTGGAGTCCTCGCCAGCTACCGCTACCTCCTCACGCCGCACAGCGCGCTCGAAGTCAACTACTCCTTCGCTCAGAACACCAATTACTTCACCCTCAACAACTACACTCACTTCCCCGTTCACACGCGCCAGCAGGAAGGCACCCTCGGCTACGTCTACGGACTCACCTTCAAGAACTACAACCCCTTCGTCGAAGTCGGCGTCGGCGGCCTGTTCTACACCCCCATCCTCGACGGAACCGGCACCCTCGACGCTACCTCGAACACCCGCATCGTCGGCATGTTCGGCGGCGGCGTGGCCTATGAGGTCAGCCCCAGCTTCGACGTGCGACTGCAATATCACGGCCTCGTCGGCAAGGCGCCCCAGTTCCGCGACGCCTTCAACACCAATCGCTACATGCTCACCAGCATGCCCGCCATCGGGATCGCCTACCACTTCTAAGTTTCACGGATACGTTGCGCACGAAGACAGACGACAGGGCAGCCGCTCACTTGAAGCGGTTGCCCTTTTTCAGTCCGCCCGGCACGTGATACGCCACGCCAAACGACAGCGTCTGCGGCGTCAGCCCGTTCGGCGGAAAGCTCATCCAGTGCTGATACTCGTAGTCACCCCGCAAATTCAGCCACGGCGTCAGCTTGTAATCGGTGCCGCCCCCCAGCACGTACTCGTTGTAAGCCAGGTTCGCCACCACCGTCCCGAAGCTCACGAAGTTGAACACGCCCCGGCCGTACAACGCCTTCGCATACGGTGAGAAGCGCCCGTAGCTGCGGTGATACCGACCCCCCATCTCATAAGTCTTCTCATACGCCGGGTCGTACGAACTGACCGCCTTGCGAAAGTCGAACTCGATGCCGAAATGACGGGTGAAGTCGAAGGTCGCATAGACCCCCGCGCCCCTCTTCGCCGTACCGAAGTAATCCGTCTTCGTGAAGACATACTGCCCGCCCGCCTGCAGATCGAAGGTCTTGCTGGCGGTCGAAATCGCCTGCCCGTGCAGAGCGGCGCAGGTCAGGACAAGAATTGAAAAGCCAGACAAAGCTCGATTGATCACCGGCACGTCTCCAAATCGAAGGAAATTGCAGCCCGGTCCGGCCCCGCGTAACACCCATTGTGGCCCGAAGCCCGAAGCACGAAGCCCGTTGCCCGATCAGAAGACCGCCGCTCGCCCCATCAGGGCTGAGCGCCATTCGCACCTTCATCATACCGAGTCAGACGGTGATCCCGGCGCCGCGTGTCCGGTTCTCGTATCTTGGCTGAAAGTCCCGCAGCAGCATGCGCCACAAACTGGAAAACAGAAAGGCCAGCTCAAAGAGCCGGCCTTTCCTTTACCGTTTTGATACCAGTCCCGGTTCCCTAATTCTTCGGAGACGCAGGAGCCGCCGTTTGCGGAGAAGCCGCATTCGGATCAGCGACCGGCGCAGCCGTCGGATCGTTCGTCGGTGCCGCATTCGGAGCCGGGGTAGCCGCGGCCGGCGCCGCCGGTGGCGGCACTTCGCTCGGCTGTTTGTAGTACGACAGCTTGATGTACACCGGCGAGACCTCGAACGGCATCTTGTCGCTGGCGCTGAGAACCGGCTCGAACGCCGTGTGCAGCGTGACCACCTGGTCAGTCCACGGATCGAACCGCAGGAAGGCCGACAGCGGCTCAGCCGCCTGCTGCTTCAGGTTCTTCACATCGAGCTTTTCGCCCTTTGGCAGCATCGACGCCATCCAGAACGTCTGATCCTTGTCTCCCTTCACCAGGGAGTCGCCGATCATCGGCTCGTTCAACGACTTCAGCGCCTTCACCCGCGCCTGCAGCTGCTGCAGGTACAGCCCGAAGTACTTCTGCCCGTCTGCCAGTTCCTTCACACTCAGCAGTTCACCGGCCTTCTTGGCAGCTTCCGTGTTGTCCGCTTCCGTGTGGTGCATCGGAATCTTCTTGAACGACGAGTTATCCGGGAACACCAGGCGATCGTTGAACGCATACTTCGTGTCCAGCTTATGGCCGCTCAGGATGTGAGCCAGCTGGAACGCCAGCAGCGCGTTCAGGTTGCCCATCTGCTGCGCACCGTCAGCCGTAATCACGGCCGTCGTATCGATCAGGCTCTTTGAAAGAATGATCGTATTGCCGACCGCCAGCGACTCGAGCGGCTCGGTCAGCAGCGTACGCACATGGATCGGGCTGCTCGTCGCCAGCTGGTTGTAGGCCAGAATGTTGTTCGCCAGTGCCTCGAGCGTCTTGTCGAATTCGCTTGGTGCATCGAGCAATCCGGCCTGGTACAGGCGCTCGATAATATTGTCTTCCGCCTGCTTCGCGAAGGCACGCTGCGCCCCCAGCGGGCTCAGGTCCTGCGCATCGTTCGAAACATCCTGCGCCCCCACCACCTCAAGCGATGTGTTCTCCGCATCGCGCGAAGGAACCTTCAGCGCATAGCCCCAGATGTGGTTGATGGCCTTGAACTTCAGCGTGCCCTGCAGGCTCTTCGGATCGCTCTCCTCCACGTAGAAGCTGGTCGGCAGCCACAGGTCGGGCTGCACATTCGTGCGCCAGCTGTCGAAGTGGAAGAACTCGCTGTAGTCCTTCTCGGACCCCGAGAAGTCGCCGTTGAAACGCACCACGTTGCCCGAACGCGTCTCGACCCAGATGCGGCCGAAGAACCGGCCCGTCGCCTTCTTGCCGCCGATCGGCGTCACGTCGAACACCGCGGTCGGCGTATTGCCCAGAAAGTCATTGCGCACGAAAAAGAACTGATAATGCTGCTTGTCGAATGCGTTCGAATCCATCAGCAGCATCTGCACAAAGCCGGCCTGGTGAAACTCGAGGTGCAGTGAGCCGCCAAGCCCGCTCAGGAAGCTCGTCGAATTCTTGAAGAAGCCCATCTTGCTCTGCTTCTCGTTCGCCTTCGGCCCCGCCTCAAAAGCCTGGTCGCCGATAATCTTGCCAAACTCGACCCGGCCCAGGAAGTGTTCGTCCGACTCCGGCACCTGGCGCATCACCGGGTCCGGCTTCATGTTCTGGATGTAGGTCTCGACGATCGGAGCCCGCTCCTTCACCACCTTGATCACGGCCTGCTCGCGCGTAATCGCTTTGTCGATGAGCGCGCTCTGCGCCGGAGTCAGCTTCTTGACCGGTGCCGCGTCCTTCTTCTTGAAGATCGCAGCACCTGCGACATTGCCGGGCATCGCCGAAGCGACCAGCAAAGCAAGCATGAGTCCGGCGAAAGTTGGTTTCCTTACGATCATTGTGTACCGCTCCTGTATGCGTACCGCCTGACCCGAAGTCAGGAACTGCCCGTTGTTGCAAGGGAAAAAGCATTCCGCCCTGCGCGTCTTATCGTATGGGTTCAACCGCTCAACCCGCCATTTGGAACGAGATGTTGACAACGCCTTCCCAATCGACCGGATTGCCGCCCGCATCCATCGCCGGCTTGAATCGAGTACCCTGCACAGCCTGCACCGCAGACTGGTCCAACCCATGTCCTAACCCCGCCGTCACGCCGACCACCGAGACCGCTCCGCTCGATGCAACCCGGATCCGCACCGAGACCACACCCTCGATCTTTGCCGCCGTCGCATCCGCCGTGTAGACCGGCTTCGGCTTGTAGATCACCTGCGGCCCCTTGCTCACTGTCCTCGCGAGCGAGGTAGGCGTCGCTGCCGGCGGAGGAGGCGCCTGGCCCAGCGCAACCTGCTGCGGACGCGTACCCACTCCGTTACCCGTGCCGCCCGGGGTTCCCCCCGTTACGCCGCCGAGCTTCACACCCGCAACCGCCCGCGCGCCGCCGCCCCCCATGCTGCCGTTCGGCTGACCCGACCCCAGGTTGACCGAGGTCGAGGGAGGCCCACCGCCCGAGTTCGTTGCCGGCATTCCCGAAAGTCCGCGCTGCCCGAGGTTGACCGCATTGGCCACCGCCGGACGATTGGAAGGCGCAATCGGATTCGTCGCAGAACCTAGCGCGACTGCCGTCGGGTGCGTGTCGTTATTGACGACCGAGGCCGCCTTGCCCAGGTTCACCGTGGTCGGCTTCGGCGCTGCTGCAGCCACCACCACCTTGGGCGGAGCCGGCGTCACCACCGGCAGGGGCTTCGGAGATTCCATGTGAATCGGCTTCGGCGCCTCGACCACCTCCACCTTCGGAAGCACGATCTTCGGCTCCACCGGCTTCGGAATCTCCGGCATCACCTTCGGCGGGATAATCTTCACCACCGGCTTCGGCAGAGGCTCGGGCGGTTTCACCGCCACGTACGTCAGATTTTCGAGCTTGGTCTTCTCAATGCCGCGCTTCACGGCGGCCGCACTGATGATGATGGCAATCAGCGCCAGCGTCACATTCAGTCCGACAGCGGTCAAAACCGAACTCTTGCTTTGGGCGCCCGCGTCCAGCACGCCAAAGTGGCTGAACTGCAGGTCGCTCGGTTGCGGGTTCGCGCTGCGTAACGGTGTGGCCATAATACGATGATCCTTTAGGTAGAAGCCCCGTACTGCACAACGGAGGCTTGGTGCCTGAGTCAGAGGAGACCGCGCGGTCCGCTCGTTGCTGTTGGACCCCATAAAATGCTGCACAGTGCCGGTTGCTGCGGGGCAGGTACTCTTCGTGTCGTTACCGCCGCCCAATTCCTGTTACTGCCTCGTTGAAATCAAATGCAGGGCAGTAACAATAGGATAAATGGTCCCTTCCCGGCGTAGGTCTCAAAAAGACCCGTTTGGTTTGCTTTAGGTCCTTTAAGGTCATCGGCAAACCCAAAGTAACACTTTATGATCGGCTGACAAGGGTTACACCACCGCACCCTCGCACCACGGCGCTTGACACTTTTGTTGCATACCGATCTCCAGAGTTTCATTAAACCATTTCGAATCGAGGAATCCATGAAGGTCCTTATCACCGGAGGCGCCGGCTACATCGGCGGCACCGTGAGTCGCATGCTGCTTGCCCAGGGTCATCAGGTCACCATCTTCGACAACTTCTGCCATAGCCGGAAGTCCGCCGTGCCCCCCGGCGCCACCCTCGTCGAAGGCGCTCTTGCCGACCATTCCCTGCTCGAATCGACCCTCGCCGCCGGACCCTACGACGGCGTCATGCACTTCGCCGCCCTCATCGAAGCCGGCGAATCCATGAAGTTCCCCGAACTTTATTTCCGCAACAACACCGCCGGCACCCTCTCGCTGCTCGAAGCCATGCTTGCCACCGGCCACGACAAGCTCGTTTTCTCCTCCACCGCCGCCTGCTACGGCGAACCCGAACGCAGCCCCATCCTCGAAGACGCCCGGCTCGCCCCCACTAACCCCTACGGCGAATCCAAGCTCCTCTCCGAACAGATGATGCGCTGGCAGAGTCAGGCCCACGGCCTCCGCTTCGCCGCCCTGCGCTACTTCAACGTTGCCGGCGCTATCCCCGGCTACGGCGAAAACCACGAGCCCGAGTCCCATCTGATCCCGCTCATCCTCGACGTCGCCCTCGGCCGCCGCAAATCCATCAACATCTACGGGAACGACTACCCCACCCCCGACGGCACCTGTGTGCGCGACTACATCCACGTGCAGGATCTCGCCGACGCCCACCTGCTCGCGCTCCGGGCCCTCGATCAGCATCCCCACCTCGTCTACAACATCGGCAATGGCCAGGGGTTCACCGTGCTTCAGGTCGTCGAGTCGGTCCGCCGCGTCACCGGCCACGCCATCCCCGTCGAACTCCAGCCGCGCCGCCCCGGTGATCCCGCCGTCCTCGTAGCCGGTTCCGACGCCATCAAGCGCGACCTCGGCTGGGAACCCACCTTCCCCGCCCTCGACGACATCATCGCCAGCGCCTGGGCCTGGCACCAGCGCATCCACGCCTAACCAGAGCGCCCTCATCGGGGGGCCGACCACTTCGTGAGGTACCAGGCTTCGCATCACGGCAATGCGAAGCTGCTACTCCACGAAGTGGCGCCCATGCGGCGTTAGGGACGAACCTGTTCTTAGTCCCCTGCCCGCGCCAGCGCCTTGCGCAGCCGCTCCGGAGGCTCCTTGAGCCGCATCTCCCGCACCGCCGCACGATAGCCGCCCATGTAGATCGAGTACATCACCGCCAGCGCACACCCCACCCCGAACGCGAAGCCGAGGAAGAACCCGATCATCGCGCCGGCAGGAAAGTCCATGGCTCCACTATGTCACGCGGCCAGCCATATCACGCGGCCAGCCATATGCGACCAGCCATATGCGACCAGCCATACGCGTTCAGCCATACGCGACCAGCCATACGCGTTCAGCCATACGCGTTCAGCCAAGCGGACCATACGCCAGGCACCCGCACCGCCCGCATCAAGTCCGCCGCGCCCGCACACCCACCCGCGGCTGCATCCTGCCTGCCGCTGCAGGCACCACGGGCGGCACATGCATCGTACGAAACGCCAGAAAACACGGGCACATCAACATGCCGAAAAACGCCGCAAAAATCACAAGATCGAACATGATCGCCTGCCTTCCCACAACGCTCTCAGAGTCAGGTCCAACACAAGATCGAACCTACGCCCGACACCGTCACACGGCAAACGATTCCTGCGCGAATCCCTCCTATTTTGCCGAAGCAGGTGCCGTTACGGGAGTCGCCGGCGCACTGCTGGCAGTAAAGAGCTTCAAAGCATTCTGAACCGTGTAAGTTAATCCCCATCCGGTCGGAACCACGACCAGAATCCACGCCGCCGCAATCAGCAATGGCGAACTCTTCTTCCCATTCCACTCTGCCATCGTCATCCCCTCCTAGTGTCCCGAACCCACCGGCGTCAGGTTCTGTTCCTTCATCCAGTGCTGCTCCGCCACCGGCCGAACCATCAGGTTGGCCACAAAGCCCACCACCAGCAGTCCCGTCATAATGTGCAGAATCGTCGGATACGCATCCTGCTTGTTCAGGTGATTCTTCACATAGTGGTCGAGGATCCCGTTCACCACTAGCGGCCCCACAATCCCCGCCGTCGACCACGCCGTCAGCAGCCGGCCATGGATCGCCGAAACGTTATACCCCCCGAACAAATCCTTCAGGTACGCCGGGATTGTCGCGAATCCGCCGCCATACATCGAGATAATCAGCGCCGCGCACGCCACAAACAGTGGCACCGAATTCACATGATCCTGGCGCGTCAATGGCAGGAAGAAGAACAGCACCGCACCCAGCGCGAAGAAGATGAAGTACGTCGTCTTCCGCCCCAGAAAGTCCGACATCGACGCCCAGAAGAACCGTCCCGCCATGTTGAAGATGCTCAGCAGCCCCACGAATCCACCCGCCGCCGCCGCCAGGATATGCCCCTTGAAGAAGTCCTGGATCATCGGGCTCGCGTCCTCAAGAATCCCGATGCCAGCCGTCACATTGCAGAAAAGCACCACCCACAGCAGGTAGAACTGCGGCGTCCTCATCGCACCGGTCACATCGACGTTGTGCGTCGTGATCAGCGCATTCGCCTTGTTCGTCCCGCTCCAGCCCTCCGGCTTCCAGCCCTCGCGCGGCACGCGAATCGTGAAGACGCCGAACATCATGAAGATGAAGTACAGCACGCCCATCGTGATAAACGTCGGAGAGATCGGGTTCGCCGTCTGCCCCGCCGCCTTGAAGTGCGCCATCAACTGGTTGCCCAGCGGGCTTCCGATCATCGCGCCGCCGCCGAAGCCCATAATCGCCAGCCCAGTCGCCAGGCCCGGCCGGTCCGGGAACCACTTGATCAGCGTCGAAACCGGCGAGATATACCCCAGCCCAAGCCCCACGCCGCCCACCACGCCATACCCCAGGTACACCAGCAGCAGGCTATGCGCACTCACGCCCGCCGCCGCAATCAGAAAGCCCGCGCCGAAGCAGATGGCCGCGTAAAACATCGCCCGCCGCGGCCCGGCCTTCTCAAGCCACGCGCCGAACAGCGCAGCCGAAATCCCCAGGAACGCAATCGCTACCGAGAAGATGTAGCCAATATCCTTGTTGATGTTCCCCGCGCCCACACTCGACGTGAAGTACGCGATCAACGGAGTCTTGAACACGGAGAATGCGTAAACCTGGCCAATTGCCAGGTGAATCGCAAGAGCGGCCGGAGGAACCAGCCAACGGCTATAACCTTCAGGCGCAACGGACCGATCCCGATCCAGAAAAGCAAGCATTGTGACCCTCATTCATGGTTCAACATCCGTCCCCTAGGATGCAGGGCGACCTCTAGTTGTAACTCAACGGCAAAGCCTTTGCCTACAGCCATTTGGTAATCGCACACCACCGCAGAAGTCACCACCCGCCCCATTGCTGCTCTACATCGCCGTGGGATACCCTTCCTCTGTCGCGGCCTCGCACCTCGCCGGCCGCCAAGCCCAGGAAGGACTCCACCCAACGTGCCCGACCAAGCCGCACCGAACCCCTCCTCCGAATCCCCTTCCGAACACATGAATTCGCTGCTCCGCGAGAACCGCGTCTTTCCCCCGCCCGCAGAATTCGCAGCCAAAGCCCACATCGGCTCGCTCGCCGAATACGAGACCCTCTACCGCCGCTCCCTCGACTCCCCCGACGAGTTCTGGCGCGAAGCCGCCGCCGGCATCGACTGGTTCACCCCCTTCACCACCGTGCAGCAAGGCGACATCAGCCACGCCACCTGGTTCAACGGCGGTAAACTCAATCTCTGCTACAACTCGGTCGACCGACACGCCCTCGGCGATCGCGCCGGCAAACCCGCCATCCTCTGGGAAGGCGAACCCGGCGAAGTCCAGACCATCACCTTTGCCGACCTCCTCCAAAGAGTTCAGCGCTTCGCGAACGTCCTCAAGCACACCCTCGGCGTCAAAAAAGGCGACCGCGTCGCCATCTACATGGGCATGTGCCCGGAGCTCGCCATCGCGCTGCTCGCCTGCGCCCGCATCGGCGCCATCCACTCCGTCATCTTCGGGGGCTTCGCCGCCCACGCCATCTCCGACCGCGTCAACGACTCCGACTGCGTCGCCATCCTCACCCAGGATGGCTCCTGGCGCCGCGGCACCGAGGTCAAACTCAAGGCCATCGTCGACGAAGCCCTGACCAAATGCCCCTCGGTCCAGCGCGTTCTGGTCCATCGCCGCACAGGTTCCGAAGTCGCCATGCAGCCAGGCCGCGACCTCTGGCTCGACGAAGCCCTCGCCGCCGCCGACCCCGTCTGCCCCTGCGAGCCCATGGACTCCGAAGACCCGCTCTACATCCTCTACACCTCGGGAACGACCGGCAAACCCAAGGGCCTCGTCCACACCACCGGCGGCTACTCAGTCGGCACCTTCCTCACCTCGAAGTACGTCTTCGACCTCCGCCCCGACGACATCTACTGGTGCACCGCCGACATCGGCTGGGTCACCGGCCACAGCTACGTCCTCTACGGCCCGCTGCAGAACGGCGTCACCACCCTCATGTACGAGGGCGCGCCCAACTGGCCCGACAACGCCCGCTTCTGGAAGATCGTCGACGACCACAAGGTCTCCGTCTTTTACACCGCGCCCACCGCCATCCGCGCCTTCATCAAGTGGGGCGACCAGTTCGTCACCAAACACTCGCTCGCATCCCTTCGCCTCCTCGGCACCGTCGGCGAACCCATCAACCCCGAGTCCTGGATGTGGTATCACCGCATGATCGGCAAAGAGCGCTGCCCCATCGTCGACACCTGGTGGCAGACCGAGACCGGCGCCCACATGATCGCGCCCCTCCCCGGCGCCGTCCCCACCAAGCCGGGCTCCGCCACCCTGCCCTTCTTCGGCATCGACCCCGCCATCGTCACCAAGCAGGGCGAACCCGTTCCCCGCGGCAAGGGCGGCCTGCTCATCATCCGCAGACCCTGGCCCTCCATGGCCCGCACCATCTACGGCGACGCCGAACGCTACCAGCAGGCCTACTTCTCCGAGATCCCCGGCGCCTACTTCACCGGCGACGGCGCACGCTCGGACGAGGACGGCTACTACTGGCTCATGGGCCGCGTCGACGACGTCATCAACGTCAGCGGACACCGCCTCGGCACCATGGAGATCGAATCCGCCCTCGTCGCCCATCCCAAGGTCGCCGAAGCCGCCGTCGTCGGCCGCCCCGACGACCTCAAAGGCCAGGCCATCGCCGCCTTCGTCTCACTCGAAGAAGGCCACGAGCCCTCGGACGCCCTCAAGCAGGAACTTCGCCAATGGGTCGCCAAAGAGATCGGCGCACTCGCCCGGCCGGACGACCTCCGCTTCACCCAGCAACTCCCCAAAACCCGCTCCGGCAAGATCATGCGCCGGCTCCTCCGCGAACTCGCCACCACCGGCACCGTCACAGGCGACACCACCACCCTCGAGGACTTCGGCGTCATCGCCAAACTCCGCGGCGACGAGGAATAGGCAAAGGCGCCCGCAACTGCGCCCTGATCGCGGGCGGCGACCACTTCGTGGGGTGGGAGCGCTGCGCGCGGGGCATTGTGCGGCTGCGAAGTTTCTTGGCGCGCCAGCGCTTCCACCCCACGAAGTGGCGCCCGTCCGGCGTTAGGACGCGGTTGCCGCTGCCTGTTTCCCGACGCTGTGGCTCGTCTTCCAGAGTTGCCAGAAGGCGATGCCGACGCTGATGAGGATGAAGGACCACAGCACGATCAGGATCGGCGTGCCCCACTTGTCGGAAAACTTCTGCCAGATCACCAGCACGTGCTTGCCGTAACGCACACCGATCCAGGCCGCAATCCCGTGGCGCAGCAGACGGCTCGCCGTGAACGCGATCATGAACTTGCGCAGCGACATCTTCAGCGCCCCCGCAGCCAGCACAAACGGGCTCAGCGGCGCCGGCGGCGGCAGCAGCGCAGGCAGCGCCACCGCGAGAATCGCATGCGACTCCATCCAGCCCGTCACTCGCTTGAAGACCCTGGGCGGCGTGCGCTTCTCAATGAACGCCAGCCCCCCCGACTGGCCCACACGATAGGAAAACCAGCCCCCCAGCGCCGACCCGAACGTCGCCGTCCCTACCAGGAGCCAAAGGTCGGCGTGCTGCGCTGCGTACAGCACAATCATCACGTCCGTCACTCCGGGGATCGGCAGCGGCACGAACGAGCTATCGACGATCGACACCAGGAAGAGTCCGAAGAGTCCCAGCGAAAGCACCAGGTGAACGAACGCACTCCCATGTACGGCAAGCAGAACAGAGCCCATGAAACCGTTATACAAGCAACCGCAAATGCGTCCTAACGCCGGACGGGCGCCACTTCGTGAGGTGGAAGCTTCGCGTACCAGACCATCGCACGCTGCCTGATCTTGCGACGCGACGCTCCCACCCCACGAAGTGGTCGCCGCCCGCGATGAGGGCGCTTTGTGGTTGCTTCTAAATCTCGAGCATCGGCAAGGTCGGCAGGGCGGGCAGGATCGCATGTTCGGCGGCCAGCGTGCGGAAGTGGCGGATGGCCTGCTTGCAGGGGTCGTCGAGCAGGTAGTGGATGTTGGTCGTCAGGTAGTGGCGGATAGTGCCGGTGGGGATCGCGATGCGCGGCGCCCACTCTTCGACGAGATCTTCAATGTGCTTCTGCCCGTGGTGCCGGGACCCGTTGAGGTCGAGCAAGAGCTGCTCGCGTTCCTTGTACGAGAGCGTGATGTCGCCGCGGACGGCCCACACCGCGGCAACCCAGGGCAGGCCGGTGTGCTGGTTCCAGAGTTGCGCAACGTCGAACCATGTGCACGGTCCGGCAACCGCTTCGATCGCCGCCCGCTGCTCGAGCGCCAGCAGCGCGGGATCGCCGATGAGCAGCGCAGCGTCGTTCGTCTCGAGCATCGCGATCGGGTCGGCGGGGTGCGGCTGGAACGCCGGAGCCGTGCCGTAAAAATGCTTCAGGATCAGCTCCGTGTAGGCGACGGAGCTGCGGGATGCCGTGTCTGCCGCGATGCTGGCGATCTCGGCCAGCGGCTTCTTCGTGATGAGCTGGATGGACCGTACCTCGCGCAGGGACGCGATGGTACAGCCGGGCACGATGCGCAGCGCAGGGGTGAGCGCGGCGATCGGGATGAGGCCGAGGTCGGCCTCGCCGGCAAGCAGTTGGCGTGCGCACTCCGAGGGCTGGGTGAGGCGGATGTCGTAGCGTTCAACCAGTGCGGCAGCGCGAGGGGCGTGGAGAAAGTCCCACATCAGCGGGGCAGGATTCAGGAAGTCGATGGCGGCAACGCGGAGAGGCACGTCTTCCAGTTTACGTGCCGGACGCGGAGACGTTCGTGCCGCGCCGGGCAAAGGCGGGTTTCTCTAAACCTGTGCGCTGACAACTGGCAGCTTCTCGTTTCCCGATGCGGGAGGCGAGTTTTGCGGATTCGGGGGTGGCGTAGCTCTGGGCTGGCGGGGCGGTGGTAGGCTCGGGCGCAGATTGAGCAGGAGGCGGGGATGCGGGTTGCGGAGGCTTCTCGAGAGAGCCGCCTGGCGTGGATGGCGCTGGTGCTCACGCCGGGGATGGGGCCTACGCGGATTCACCGCGCGGTAGGAATGCTGGGCGACGCGGCGCGGCTGTTCGGCTTGTCATTGACCGAGCTCGAAGGTCTGCAGATGCCGGCAAAGGCGGTACAGTTCATCGCGGATGGACGTGCGCGCGCCGAGGCGGAGAAGGAAGCGGCGCGCGTTCTCGAAGCCGGCGCATGCTTCCTCACACCGGTCGACGAGGCTTATCCGCAGAGGCTGCTCGAAATCTACGACCCGCCGGCGGTGCTGTGGGTTCGCGGAGCAACGAACCTGCTGGAGTGGCCGGGCATTGCCGTCGTGGGAACACGGGCGCCTTCGGCGTACGGTGCAGGCATGGCGGAGGTCTTGTCGCGCGATCTTGCCAATCGCGGGCTGGTCATCCTCTCCGGCATGGCGCGCGGCGTGGATACGGCGGCGCACAAGGGAGCGCTCGGGGTCGGCGGCAAAACCGTCGCGGTGTGGGGGACAGGCCTCGACGTCGTGTATCCCAAGGAGAACAAGAAGATGGCCGAAGAGATTGTCAACGCCGGCGGGGCAATCGTGTCGGAGTATCCGCTGGGGACCTTTCCGGCTCCGCAGAACTTCCCCATTCGCAACCGGACGCTGAGCGGGATCAGTGTCGGGGTGCTGGTGATCGAGGGGTCGGAGTACAGCGGGACACGGATCACGGCGCGCTGCGCGATGGAACAGAACCGCGACGTCTACGCGGTGCCGGGCAATGTGACCAACAAGAACGCCTGGGGGCCGAACACGCTTATCAAGCAGGGAGCGAAGCTGACCGCAACCTGGGAGGACGTGTGGGAGGACCTGCCGTCGCAGATCCGGCTGCGGCTCGAGATCGCGCTCAACGGGAGCCTTGAATCGAAATCGGGCGGGGTTGCATCTTTATTTACTGACTCCCCCGGTCTGTCGATGGGCGAGCATGAACGCCTGGTCTTTTCGCGACTGCGCCATGATGAGCCCTTGCAGCTGGATGGCCTGATGGAGCAGATGGAAGGCGAGCTGGCTTCCTCCGAGATTTTTACCGCGCTGTTCGAGTTGGAGCTGGCAGGGCGGGTGCGATCGCTGCCGGGCAAGAATTATGTCAAGGCATTCTAAAGAGACAAACAGACAGGCGCGGCGGCGCCGATTGGCGGGTTTTCAGCCCGTCCCGGGGCGGACGAAACGGATGGATGCGGGCTTCGTCTAGACCTTTGACGGACTGTGTCAATTGAACCGTTCTCGAGGCTGCCGCGTAGTTGAGGCATTGGCGCCGCTCCGGCAAGTCGTGTTAGGTTCGCATTGAAACGAACGGGAACCCCGAGAACGGGTTCGGTGGGTTGGCTGGATTCGCAAGAGTGGGTTGGCTGGGTTCGCAAGAACGGAACGAAGGGAAACATGAGCAAATCATTAGTGATCGTCGAATCGCCGGCGAAGGCAAAGACGATTAACAAATATCTCGGCGCGGATTACCAGGTGGAAGCCTCGATTGGGCACATCATGGATCTGCCGAAGAACGACATCGGCGTGGAGCTGCTGCATCGCACCTTTGAGCCGACGCTGATCGTCTCGCCGGGCAAGGAAAAGATCGTCGAGCGGCTGCAGAAGCTGGCGGCCAAAGCAGACAGTGTGTACCTGGCGCCTGACCCCGATCGTGAAGGCGAAGCGATCGCCGCGCACCTCTCCATGCAGTTGAAGCCCATGCTCAAGAAGGGTGCGACGATTCAGCGCGTCACCTTTAATGAGATCACGCAGAAGGCGGTCAAGGCCGCGTTCCTCAATGCACGTGCGGTGAACGAGAACCTGGTGGATGCGCAGCAGACGCGCCGTGTGCTCGATCGCCTGGTGGGCTATCAGATCTCGCCGCTGCTTTGGGATAAGGTGCGGCGCGGCCTCTCGGCAGGTCGTGTGCAGACGGTCGCGCTGCGGCTGATCGTCGAACGTGAACGCGAGATCAACGCCTTTGTGCCGGTCGAGTACTGGCTGATCGGCGCCAGGCTGAAGCCGGCCCGGGGCGGCGACTTTACCGCCAAGTTCACCGGCGTCGATGGAGTGGCGGCCCGGGTTTCGACGGGCGTCGACGCCGAGGGCAAAGAGACGTTCCTGTCAGGCGCGCTGCCGGACCATGACGCAACCGATGAAGTGCTGGCGCAACTCGCGAAGGCCAGCTGGACGGTCACCTCCGTCGAGCGCAAAGAGCGCAAGCGCAATCCGACCGCGCCTTACATCACAAGCAAGCTGCAGCAGGATGCGTCGAACCGGCTCGGCTTCAACGTGCGGCGCACCATGGGCGTGGCGCAGCGGCTTTATGAAGGCGTAGACATCAAGGGTGAGACCGTCG
Source organism: uncultured Granulicella sp. (assembly GCA_965213805.1). GTDB lineage: Bacteria > Acidobacteriota > Terriglobia > Terriglobales > Acidobacteriaceae > Edaphobacter. The sequence continues at coordinate 308,951 of CBDCAG010000002.1, forward strand.
GCTTGATCACCTACATGCGTACCGATTCGACGCGCGTTTCGACCGACTCGGTGACATCCGCGCGGGAGCATGTGGAGAAGACCCTCGGCGCGAAATACCTCTCGGCTACCCCGTTGGAGTACAAGGGCAAATCGGAGGCGCAGGACGCGCACGAGGCGATTCGTCCCACCAGCGTGGCGTATACGCCGGAGTCGATTCGACAGTATCTGAGCGACGAGCAGTTCAAGCTGTACGACCTCATCTGGCGCAAGTTTGTTTCGTCGCAGATGTCGCCTGCGGTGTTCGACCAGACGACGATCGAGATCGCGGCCAAGGCCGATCGCACCTACGACTTCCGGATCAGCGGCTCGATCCTGGTATTCAAGGGCTTCCAGGCAATCTGGGAGAACTCGTCTGAAGACGCGATCCTGCCGGATGTGAAGGCGGGCGATGCACTGACCAAGCTCGGCATCGATCATGAGCAGAAGTACACCGAGCCGCCGCCGCGCTATAACGAGGCGTCGCTCGTGAAGACGCTCGAAGAGAAAGGCATCGGGCGGCCATCGACGTATGCGTCGATCATCAACACGATTCAGGATCGCGATTATGTGAAGAAGATCGGCAAGAACTTTGTGCCGACCGAAATCGGCATGGTGGTGACGGAACTGCTGGTGAAGAACTTCCCGTACATCTTTGAGACGGGGTACACGGCGAAGCTCGAAAGCGAACTGGATGCGGTCGAGGCAGGGCAGGAGCGCTGGACGGATCTGCTCGATGGCTTCTATGGGCATCTTGAAAAAGAGCTCGTGGTCGCCTCGGAGACGATGGAGGACATCAAGCGGCGCGAGGAGCCCACGACAGAGATCTGCGACAAATGCGGGTCGCCTCTGGTGATGAAGTGGGGTAAGTTCGGCAGCTTCTATTCCTGCAGCGCGTTCTCGCGGGCGAAGGCGGTCACGATCGCCGCCGGGCCCTGGAAGAAGGATGCGAAGGCAGTGCTCAAGAAGGTGCTGAGCGCGTTTCATTTTCCAATGATCGTGAAGGCTGTGACCTTCGACGAGACCAACCTCGAGATCGAGGTCGCCGATGCGAAGGAGTTTGCAGCAGCGGTTGCGAAGGCCCAGGGCAAGGGCAAGAAGGTGACCGCCGAGCCGGTCTCATGCGACTTCACCAAGGAGAACTTCGCCGCCAAACCGGACCTCAGCGCGCCCGGCGCGGATGAGGCGCCGGAGGAAGAGTTCTGCGATAACTGCGGACGCTTGATGGTGCTCAAGAATGGTCCGTGGGGGCCGTTCATGTCGTGCCCCGGCTACTCCGACGACCCGCCGTGCAAGACGATCCGCAAGCTGACGCAGAAGGTCCAGACCAAGCCTCCGGTGCAGCTCGAAGAGCCTTGCCCGAAGTGCGGCAAGCCGCTGCTGCAGCGGGATGGCGCCTATGGCGAGTTCATCGCGTGCTCGGGCTATCCAAAGTGCAAGTATGTGAAGCAGGACCTGCTGGACGTGAAATGCCCCAAGGATGGCGGCGATATTGCCGTGCGCAAAACCAAGCGCGGGGATACCTTCTACGGCTGTGTGAACTATCCGAAGTGCGACTTCTCTTCGAACCTGAAGCTGGTCAACGAGACGTGTCCGCGGTGCGACTCGGCGTATCTGCTCGAGTATGGCAACAAGGAAGGCACCTACCTGGTGTGCCCGAACAACCGCGAGTTCCTGCCGAAGCGCCGTCCAAAGAAAGGGCAGGCAGCCGAGGTGCCGACCACGCCGGAGTGCACCTTCGAGAGGCTGATCGGGCCTCCGAAGGCCCGCGAGGAAGAGCCCGAACTGGCCACGGCCTGAAGACAACGGCAAGTGCGTCCTGACGCCGGACTGGCGCCACTCCGTGGGGTGGAAGCTTCGCGTGCGAAACCATCGCATACTGCCTGATCTTGCGACGCGAAGCCTCCACCCCACGAAGTGGTCGCCGCCCGCGATCAGGGCGCTTTTGCCGTTGTCTTTCACCTGATGGTAGGCTTGTTGCCATCGGAGGTACGCGATGGCTTTCTTCACGCGGCGTAACTTTCTTCGGACCAGCCTGGCTGTGGGTGCGGCTTCAGGACTTGGGACCTTCCCTCTCCTCGCAGAACGCCGTACCGCGACCGACCTGGTGCAGCTGGGCCGGTCGAACGTCAAGGTGACGCGCCTGGCATTCGGCACCGGCAGCTTCAGCGGACAGGTGCAGCGATCGCTCGGGCAGGATGGCTTCACGCGGCTGGTGCGCTACGCCCATGATCGCGGAATCCGGTTCTTCGAGACCGCCGAATCGTACGGGCAGATGCACGAGATGCTGGGGATCGCGCTCGAGGGTGTGCCGCGCGACAGTTACCAGCTGATGTCGAAGGTGACGACGCGCGAGGGTGTCAACGCGCAGGCAAAGCTCAACGAACTGCGGCGCAAGGCGAAGACGGACTATTTCGACGTCATGCTGCTGCACTGGCAGCACACGAGCGACTGGCCGGACGAGTCGAAGCGCTGGGCGGATGCGATCTCGGAGGCGCAGGCGAAGAAGACGGTCATCGGCCGTGGCGCATCGGTGCACGGGCTGCCCGCCCTGCGCGCCATGCCCGGCGACGACTGGCTTCAGGTCGCCATGATCCGCGTCAACCACAAGGGCACCCGCATGGACGCCGAAGACTTCAACACCGACGGCCCCGGCAACGTCGCCGAAGTCGTTCAGCATGTGCACCAGGTGCGCCGCGAAGGCATGGGTGTGGTCGCCATGAAGTTGATCGGCGAAGGCGTCTTCAACCACGCCGACCGCCAGGCCGCGATGCGCTTCGCCTTCCGCAACGCCAACATCGACTGCGCGACGGTCGGCTTCAAATCCACGTCCGAAATCGACGAAGCCATCCAGAACATGAACGTGGCTCTGGCTTAGACGCAACCGCAAGTGCGTCCTGACGCCGGACGGGCGCCACTCCGTGGGGTAGACCGCTGCGCGCCATCTCAAACTGTTCCATTGGGAATGATTTTGGGGTGCGCGCAGCGGTCCACCCCACGAAGTGGTCGCCGCCCGCGATGAGGGCGCTTTTGCCGTTGTCCTAGGCCGGAAGCACCCTCGCCTTCGGGGTGAATTTGCGTTTGTAGTAGCCGGTCGTGATCGCGATGGCGGGGACGCCGATCAGCGTCGGCAGCAGCCACCAGATCTTGCCGCCGCCCAACCTGGGCGCCACCGTGACGACGAGAAACGCGGTCCACGCGGCGATGTAGCTGCCGATAAAGTTGCCGAGGTGGGTGTACCACCAGAACATCTTCTGTTCCGGCTTCCACAGAAAGCTCTTGAGCTGCACGAACGCGAGCCGCATGCCGAGCAATCCGAAGACGATCGCGACGATGCCGAAGTTCTGCACCCACGCGGGCCGGAACGCGCCAAAGCCGGCCAGCAGCGCGCTCGACGTGAAGGTGAGTATGCCGGCAGCCCAGTCGATCGGTTTGGCTTTGCCGCCCCTGGGCAGGTCTTTCAGCTGGAGGACGCGGTAGCCGGAGAAGGCCGCGTAGAAGCTGAAGACCGCGACCATTGCGAGGAACAGCACCGGCCGGTACAGGGCCATGGGCAGCGCCGTCGCGGCGACCACGCCCATCGACCACAAATACACCATGCCCCATCGCCTGTGCTGCCTGCCGCCCTTGGCGGTGGCCAGCGCCACCGGCGCCAGCAGGAACGAACTGAATCCGGCCGCGATGTGCACGGCGAGGAAGGCCTTCATCCAGAGCGGGTCTGCGTGCGACATCGTGGTCCACCTTCCTGGTGCGGGTCAGCGTTTTGTGCGCTTTGGTGCGGTGTGCAGGGCTGCGAGCGCCTGCAGCGTTTCGTCGTACCAGGCGATCCGGGCGCGGGCCTCGGCGAGCCCGTAGCGCACCGTCATCAGCCAGAAAGGCAGGCCGGATCTGCCGGGATTTCCCTGTTGCACGTCTCGTTCAATGGCCAGGTAGCGGTCAATCTCGGTGAGCGTCTCCGATCGCTGACTTCTGATCTGGCGAATCACGAGCGAGACCGGCAGCCGGTCGCCAAAGAACAGCTTCAGCAGCGCCTCGTTGCGCGGGACCGGCGGCCGCGGCGGCGTCGCAAGCCATCTGCCGAGCCGCCCCCTACCCAGGTCGGTCAGCGTGTAGCGCGTGCTGCCCGCGCGATCGCCTTCGCTGCCTTCGATCAAGCCTTCGCGTTCGAGCTTCTTCAGCGTTGGATAGATCTGCCCGTAGGATTCGGACCAGAAGTTGCCGATCGAGTCCGCGATCATCTGGCGAAGCTCGTAGCCGGACATCGGTTTGAGCGAAAGCAGGCCGAGCAGAGCCTCCGCGGTGGTGGTCCGGACCGGGCCTGTCACGCCTTCCATCATATCTGGAAGATATATCTATCAGATACAAAATAGTCAAGTGAAAACTTAAGTGTTTTCACGTCTTTAAGGCCTCTTAGAACTCCCACTGGAGCAGCGTCGCGCCGACGGTGTAGCCTCCGCCAAAGGCGGCGAGCAGGACCTTGTCGCCCTTTTTGAGCCGACCCTGTTCGAGGGCGGTCTGCATGGCGAGCGGGATGGTGCCGCAGGTGGTGTTGCCGTAGTCGCCGATGTTGATGATGATTTTTTCTTCCGGCAGTTCGAGCCGCTCCGCCGTCGCGAGGATGATGCGCTTGTTGGCCTGGTGCGGGATGAAGAGGTCGAGTTCGGCGGCGGTGAGGTCGTTGCGCTGCAGCACGGCTTCGCTGAGCTCGGCCATCTTGCGTACGGCGATCTTGAAGACCGCGCCGCCTTCCTGGTGGACATAGTGCATGCGCGCGGCGACCGTCTCCGCGGTGGAGGGGTGCAGGCTGCCGCCGCCCGGCATGTAGAGGCTCGAGGCGCCGGAGCCGTCGATCTCGTGAACGTAGTCGGCGATGCCGACCTCGTCGTCCACGCAGGGCTCGAGCAGGACGGCGCCGGCGCCATCGCCAAACAGGATGCAGGTGGTGCGGTCGGTGTAGTCGAGGATGGAGCTCATGACGTCGGCGCCGATGACCATCACCTTGGTGTGCATGCCGGATTCAATGAGCTTGGCGCCTACCTGCAGGGCGAAAAGGAAGCCGGAGCAGGCAGCGGAGAGGTCGAAGCCCCAGGCGCCCTTGGCGCCCAACCTGTCCTGCACCAGGCAGGCGGTGGCGGGGAAGAACATGTCGGGGGTCACCGTCGCGACGATAATGACTTCGAGTTCGGAGGCCGCGATGCCGCGGCGTTCGAGGCATTTCCTGGCGGCTTCTACGGCAAGATCGCTGGTGGCGATGCCGGGGTCGACGATGTGGCGTTCGCGGATGCCGGTGCGTTCCTGGATCCACTGGTCGTTGGTCTGCACCATTTTTTCGAGGTCCTGGTTGGTCAGCAGCTTCGGTGGCACGTAGGCGCCCACCGAAGAAATCTTTGCCCGGACCCGCGTCACGGGCTTCAACGTAAGACTCAAACCTTCACCTCACCACAACGTTCCCAAGTCTACCCAAAGATACGCCCGGGCAACAGCAAACGCGTCCTAACGCCGGACGGGCGCCACTTCGTGGGGTGGAGGCTTCGCGTCGCAACTTCCTGCAAGGTGCAACGTGCCTGAACGCGAAGCCTTCACCCCACGAAGTGGTCGCCGCCCGCGATGAGGGCGCACTTGCTGTTGCAGTTGTATTGGGGGGGAAAGAGAAGTGGCCGGGCGACCCACTGCGCCCGTACTAGCCCGTTACCGTTGCTTCCTTCCGGACCTGGCGGGGTTGGCGGGATTACGTCGCGTAGGACCCGGCACGAGAGTCAGTCTACCATCGTAGGCAGAGGAGTTCCAAGCGATGCACGAGCAGGACCCCGCAGCAGACACCCGGGACGGGGTCATTGCGCAGTATGAGGCTTTGCGGTGGCAGCACCGGGCGACGGCGGATGCGCTGCGTGGGCGGCAGCGGCGCCTGATCTTCGGGCTGCTGGCGATGTTTGCCGTGATTGCGGGGGAGACGTCCTTTTCCCTGCAGGGCGCACGTGCGGCGTGGCCGCTGGCGGCAAGTTTTGCGGTGGTGATTGCGCTGATCGTGCTGCTGGTGAAGGTGCAGGATCCGATCGCGGAGACGCAGCGACTGGTGCGGCTGTATGACGGAAACCTGCTGCGGGTGGACGGCACGACGCCGTATACGGAGTTGACGGGCGAGACGGCCCTGGTGGATGCGGGCGATCACCTGTATCGGCGGGATCTCGATGTGACGGGCGCGCGTTCGCTGTTCAGCATGCTGGCGACGGTGCGGACGGGGATCGGCGAGCGTGGGCTGGCGCATTACCTGCTGATGCCGGCGACGCAGCAAGAAACGATGGCGCGGCAGGAGGCGGTGCGCGAGTTGATGCCGCAGACCGGGTTGCGCGAGCAGATCGCGCTGCTGGGGGCTTCGAGCTTTCAGCAGCTTTCGGCGGGCTACCTGGATCGGTGGCTGGAAGAAGAGGCGCCGGTCATCGCTGCGGGGTACCGGTATGCGCTGCTGGTGACGGCGCTGGGCGTGGTGGGCTCGGTGGTTGCGGGGATCGTGCACTGGATCACGTGGAGCGCTGCGCTCGAGAACGCGGGGTTGCTGCTTGCGGTGCAGAGTGGGCTGGCGCTGGCGATTCGCGACCGGATCAAGCCGCTGCTCGAAGGGGGTGCGCGGCTGCAGGGGCAGGTGCGGCTATTTGGCGAGGGCCTTGGGCTGATGCAGCGAACGTCGTTCGAGAGTGCGCGTCTGCTGGCGTTGCAGCGGGTGGCACGTGAGCCGGCGGGTGCGGTTGAGCTTTTGAAGAAGCTGGATGGGTACCTGGTGATCGTCGAGCAGCGAAGCAAGGAGTATTACTTCGTGCTGTCGCTGGTGACGGCGGCGGGGTCGCAGGCGGGAATTTCGATTGCGCGCTGGAAGCGCGAACATGTGGCGGCGATGCGGCAGTGGCTTGCGGCGTGGGGAGAGTTCGAGGCGTTGAATGCGCTGGCGACCTATGCGTTCGAGCATCCCGCGGGCGACGGCGAGTATGCGTGGCCGGAGTTGCTGCCGGCGGGTGCGGCGAGCGAGTTCGTGGGTGAGGCGGTGGGGCATCCTCTGCTGCCGGCGGGAATTCGCAACGACCTCGCGTTCGATGGCGATCGGCATTTCCTGTTGATCAGTGGATCGAACATGGCGGGCAAGTCGACGCTGATGCGGTCGATCGGGACGAACGCGGTGCTGGCGTATGCGGGTGCACCGGTGCGGGCGCGGTCGCTGCGGCTGACGCCGTTGACGCTGGGTGCGTCGATTGCGCTGACGGATTCGCTGGCGGAGGGCAAGTCGAAGTTCCTGGCGGAGGTGGAACGGCTGGCGGCGATTGTGCGCGCGAGCGAACGCGGGCCGGTGCTGTTCCTGGTGGATGAGATTTTCTCGGGGACCAACTCGATGGATCGGCGGACGGCGGCGGGGGCGGTGCTTGCGAGGCTGTTGGGGAACGGGGCGATCGGGGCGCTATCGACGCATGACCTGGCGTTAACCTCGCTGGCTGCGGGAGAGCGTGGCGGACGCAATGTGCACATGGCGAGTCCTGATCCGGAGGATCCGCTGGCGTTTGATTACCGGCTGAAGCCCGGGGTCAACGAGCACTCGAATGCGCTGGCGATTCTGCGGCTGATCGGACTGGACGTGAGCGCAGCACACGAGGAAACAGGCAACTAGATTTATTTCTTTTCATGCTTGCTTTATCCGCATCAAAACCGTGCAGGCCGCCTCATTGCCCGGCACGCACGTGTCATTTCGTTTGCGGAGTTTTTCATGATTATCCTTTTGATCATTCTTATTCTTGTCTTCGGCTTTGGCGGCGCGCGTCTCGGGCCCGGGCTCGGCTATTACGGCGGCGGCGGCGTTTCGCTCATCCTCACGATCGTGCTGATCCTGCTGTTGCTGAAGGTGATCTAGGCGAAGTTGAGCCCAGGGGTTCTCCGTGGAGTTTTCCTTTTGTTGCCGCGCCGTGCTACAACGGCAGGGCAAATTAAAAGCTTCACGGAGAACTCTTGAGCGTCTCACTTTCGCGTCGCACCCTTGCCCGACTTCTTGGCGTTTCGGCCGCCGCCGCTTCCCTGCCGACCCCGGTTCGCGCTCTTACGGGCGGGCAGGCTGCACAGCCTCACGGCAGATCGAATGCGTTTCCTGCCGGTTTCCTCTGGGGCTCCGCGACCGCTTCCTACCAGGTTGAGGGCGCGTATAAGGAGGATGGTCGCGGCATGACCATCTGGGATACGTTCTCGCATACGCCGGGCAAGGTGGCGAACGGCGATACCGGCGATGTGGCCGACGATTTTTACCACCTGTACAAGCAGGACATCGCGCTGATGAAGGACATGGGGCTGAAGACCTTCCGGTTTTCGGTGGCGTGGTCGCGCGTGTTTCCGAACGGTACAGGCACGCCGAATCCGAAGGGACTGGACTTCTATCATCGGATGATCGACGCGCTGCTCGAGGCGGGGATTGCGCCGTACTGCACGATGTTTCACTGGGACTTGCCGCAGGCGCTCGAGGACAAGGGCGGCTGGCAGAACCGGCAGACCGCGGTCGATTTCGCGGAGTATGCGGGGTATGTAGCGAAGCATATTTCGGACAAGGTCAGCCACTTCATGACGCTGAACGAGATGCGCAGCTTCGTCGAGCTTGGCTATGGCAACGGGGTCCATGCGCCGGGTCTCAAGGTCGGGCGCAAGGCACTGGCGCAGGTGGCGCATCATGCGGTGCTGGCGCATGGGCTGGGACTGCAGGCAATTCGCGCGAATTCGAGGGCCGGCACGCTGGTGGGCATTGCGGATAATGCGACGGCTTGTACCCCGGTCTTCGACGCTCCGGAACATGTGGCGGCGGCGCACAAGGCGATGCGCATGGAAAATGCCATGTTCCTGACGCCGATCCTCGACGGGAAGTATCCCGAGCTCTACCTGAAGCGGCTGGGAGCGGACGCGCCGCAGTACACGCCGGAGGAGATGAAGGCGATCGCTTCCCCGATGGACTTTGTGGGGCTCAATGTCTATCCCGCGAGCTATGTGCGCGCGGCCGGGAACGAGCAGGGCTACGAGATGGTGGCGGAGCCGACGACGGCGCCGCGGATGGCTTCACCGTGGCTCTACGTCGGGCCGGAGGCGCTCTACTGGACGCCGAAGATTGTCCACGATCTCTGGCACCCGAAGGCCATCTACATCACGGAGAATGGTGCTTCGTCGGACGACAAGGTAACGGCGGACGGGCAGATTCTCGACACCGACCGGACGATGTTTCTGCGGAACTACCTGACGCAGCTGCACCGGGCGTGCGAGGAAGGGGTGCCGGTGAAGGGGTACTTCTGCTGGAGCCTGCTGGATAACTACGAGTGGGCGGACGGGTATGGGAAGCGGTTCGGGATCGTCTACGTCGACTTCAAAACCCAGAAGCGCACCCCGAAACTCAGCGCGCAGTTCTACAAGGCGACCATCGCGAAGAATTCGGTGGCGTAAGCAGAACAGGCAAAGGCAAGTGCGCCCTGATCGCGGGCGGCGACCACTTCGTGGGGTGGACCGCTGCGCGCGATGGAGACTTGTTCCACCTGGAACAATGTTTCCGCGCGCAAGCGGTACACCCCACGAAGTGGCGCCCGTCCGGCGTCAGGACGCGGTTGTCGTTGTCTGTTCTACCTGGCCACCGCCGTCTCGCGCAGGTCGAGTTCGTGTTCCAGGCGGCGGAGGATGTCGTCGCCGATGGTGCCTTCGTCGCGCAGGCGGATGAGGGTGCGGCGTTCGACCTGCGCTGTTTCGCGCAGCAGTTCGCGGCGGAGGCGGAAGGCTTCTGCGGGGGATTGACGGGTGTCCGCGGCGGGTACGGCTTCGTCGAGGGCTTCGAGCCTGTGCCGGTAGTTGTGGAGCAGGTCTTCGAAGTTGTGGAGTTCGCCATCCGCGGTCTGGGTGGGCAGGGCGTTGCGGCGGTCTTCGAGGAAGCGGATGGCGGCTTCGAGAACGATGCGCCGGCCTTCGCGCTCTTCGGGATTGCCTGCGCCCTTATTGGCGAGGCCGAGGGCGCGGATGATGGCGGGCAGGCTGAGCCCCTGGACGACGAGGGTGAACAGGATGATTGAAAAGGTGAGGAAGACGATGAGGTTGCGCTGCGCGAAGGGCTGACCGTTGGCGAGAGTTTCGGGCAGCGAGAGTGCGGCGGCGAGGGCGATGACGCCGCGCATGCCGGTCCAGCCGACGACGAAGACCTGCCGGGGATTCGGCTGTGCGCGCTTGCGATGGAAGAGGGTGCGATTGATCCAGGCGGAGGTATGCGCGCCGGGGTAGACCCAGGCAAGCCGCAGCAGGACGAGGATGGCGGAGAAGACGGCACCGTATTCGAGCAGGGTCCAGCGGCTGTATTGTGCGATGCCGGCGAGGACGTAGGGAAGCTGAAGTCCGATGAGGACGAAGACGAGGCCGTTGAGGATGAAGTTCAGCGCGGCCCAGCCGGAGGTGATCTGGAGTCGGGTTGCCGGGGAGAAGAAGTCGACGCTGCGGCGGCTGAGGAAGAGGCCGCAGGCGACGACGGCGAGAACGCCCGAGGCGTGGACCTGTTCGGCGGCGAGGTAGGCGGTGTAGGGGACGATGAGCGAGATGACCATCTCGACCGGGCCGTCGTCGACCCAGCGCTCGGCCCATGCGGTGATGACGCCGAAGAGCAGCCCGACGGCGCTGCCGCCGAGCGCGAGCCAGAGCAGGCGCAGGGTGCCGCCGGCGAGGGTCGGGGCGTGGTCGCGTAGCAGAAGGTCGAGGCCAAACTCGAGCGCGAGCAGGCCGGTGGCATCGTTGACGAGCGACTCGCCTTCGAGCAAGTCGACGATGCGTTGCGGGAGTCCGACGGATTGCGCGATGGCCGCGGCGGCGATGGCGTCGGTGGTGGCGACGACGGCGCCGAGGATGAAGCCGCTTTTGAAGTCGAGCGCGGTGATGAAGTGGTCGGCGAAGAAGGCGACGCCGAGGACGGTGAAGCCGACGAGGCCGATGGCGAGCATCAGGATGGAGACGAGGTTGGCTTTGAACTCGCGGAAGTTGGTCTGCCACGCGGAGGCGTAGAGCAGCGGCGGCAGGAAGATGAGGAAGACGAGTTCCGGGTTGAGGCGGACGCGCGGCACGTGCGGGATGAAGCTGATGGCGAGGCCGGCGACCACCAGCAGGATGGGGTAAGGCACGTTGATGCGCCTGGCGAGCGCAGCAAACAGAGCGACCAGGAGCAGGAGGAAGAGGAAGACGGCCTGAAGGGCGTGGAGGTTGTCGGGTGCCGGCATGTGTGCGAGGGGCCTTGGCGCGGGGTGGGCGTTACTTCGGAATGAGCAGGCCCGTCGCGGCGAAGATGAGGCCAAGCGCGCCGATCGAGAGGCCGAGGAAGAAGTAGAGTTTGCGCCGGGTAAAGAGCGTGATGGAGCAGAGGACGACCGAGATCTGGAGCAGGGCTTCGCCGACATCAAAGCGGAAGGCCTGCCGTTCGGCGTGAGCGACCTCTTTCTCGAAGTCGGTGGCTTTCTCCGACTCCTCCTTCATGTCTTCGGTCCACTTCTTCTGCTGCTCGGCATATTGTTCGAGCTTGTGTTCGACGGCGGCGGAGCTGGCCGCGGGCTGGAGCTGCAGCATGTCGGCCATGGCCGACAGGTTGGAGGCGCGGATGCGCTTGGCCTGGTATTCGGCCCACTGGTCGCTGGCCTTGGCCTGCGAGAGCACGGCCTCGGTGTGCGCACGGTGGCCGATGACGGTGACCATGGCGACGAGTACGGCGAGGATCGAGATGGCGAGCGAGATGTTGGTCAGCGATTCGCCGCCCTCGCCTGCCTCTTTCATCTGCTTGGAAAACTCCTGCATTTCTCCGGCTTCCATGCGGCCATTCTAGCGTGGAACGGCGGCGGGTGCGGGCCGGCTTTGTCGTGCTTTGCAACATGCCGCGTGCCGATTCGCCAGGCATCGGGACACCCCTCACGCCTCCCGGCGCAGCTGCCGATGAACGGCTAGACGAAGCCTCGCCCGGGGAGAGTTCCTTGTCCATTTCAACCGATCATTCGTTGCAGGATTCCCTGCTGTATACGTTGCTGGTGAGCGCCGCATCCTCAGGCGCAGCGGCGAGCGCGCCGGCGGCAGGCAGTGCCGCCGCCAATACCCCGCCTGATCACGGCAACCCGGCTGCGGCGGTCGCCGCGGATCTCAGCGCTCTGCTTGGAGCGCTGAGCCAGGGCGACGCCGCGGCCGCGAAGGATCAGCTGACCACGCTGCGCAGGGACATCCGCGACTATCACACGGAACTTGCCGGGTCTGGACGGGCCCCGGTCCACCCGGTCCAGACCGCGAAGACACCGGGCGCCACAGCTGGCAGCACAACGGGCATATCGCAGGGCAACGCGCTTGGCAGCACGCCGGGCAGCACGCTGAACATCACGCAGGGCAGCACGAGCCTCGACCAGCTTACGTCGGCGCTGTCGGGGTATCTAAAGACCGGCGATACCCAGGGGGCGATCACCGCCATCCAGGACTACCTGGTCGGAAGCAGCCAGGCGTCGGGCGCGCTGGTCAACGCGCTAGGATGAAAGGCGGCAGCGCCACGCGACAAGATCCATCTCATCCCGCTACCATCGGAGAGATTTTAAGAAGCGTTGCGAGCTGACCGAGGAGATTCCGACGATGCGTGTAGGCCTGATGACCCGTGAGTATCCACCGAATGTGTACGGCGGCGCCGGGGTGCATGTCGAATACCTGGCGCGGGAGCTGGCGAAGAAGATTGAGGTCGAGGTGCACTGCTGGGGCGAGCAGCAGGAGGATCACGGCAACCTGCATGTGCGCGGCGATGTGCCGCCGCCCTCGGTGACCGGGGAGAGCAAGGCGAAGTTCAAGGCGGCGGTCGATGCCTTCGCGCTGAACCTGGCGACGATGAAGGAACTCGATAAGATCGATATCGTCCATACGCACACCTGGTATGTCTCGATGGCGGGCTTCCTGGCGAAGAAGCTGTACAACATTCCGTTCGTGCTGACGACGCATTCGCTGGAGCCGCTGCGGGCGTGGAAGGCGGAGCAGCTTGGGTCGGGCTACGCGCTTTCGTCCTGGATGGAGCGCACGGCGATCCTCGATGCGGACGCGATCGTGGCCGTCTCGAACGGGACCAAGGCGGACATCCTGAAGGCCTACCCGGATGTGGATGAGAGGCGCATTCACGTCATCTACAACGGCATCGATCTGGATGAGTACCAGTACACGGACAACACCGAGGCGCTAACGAAATACGGCGTCGACAAGGAGAAGCCGTACGTGCTGTTCGTCGGCAGGATCACGCGGCAGAAGGGCGTGACCCACCTGGTCGATGCGATCCGCTACCTGCCTGCCGGGACGCAGGTGGTGCTGTGCGCGGGCGCGCCCGATACTCCGGAGATTGCGCAGGAGATGCGCGACAAGGTGGAGGCGCTGCGCAAAGAGACACCGGGCAGCCATGCGACGGGCAAGGAGAATTCGACGCCCGAGGGCGGGCATTCGATCGCGACCGGCGACCCGACCGGCACCGGCCACAACATCGTCTGGATTGAGCAGATGGTCACGAAGAAAGAAGCCATCCAGCTGTACTCGCACTGCGCGGTCTTCTGCTGTCCCTCGGTGTATGAGCCGTTCGGGATCATCAACCTCGAGGCGATGGCGTGCCGTGCGCCGGTGGTCGCGTCGGCGACGGGCGGCATTCTTGAAGTCGTCGTCGAGGGGGAGACGGGGCACCTGGTGCCGTTCGAGCCCGATCCGAAGACAACGTTCCCGGTGGACGAGGAGCAGTTCGCCAGGGATCTTGCGGTGAAAATCAAGGCGCTGCTGGCCGATCCGGCAAAGGCGAAGGCGTTCGGCGAGGCCGGGCGCAAGCGGGTGGAGGCGACGTTCTCCTGGACAGCGATTGCGGCGCAGACGATCAAGATGTACGAGAGCCTGCTCACCACGAAGTAGCGATGCGAAGCCCAGTACCCCACGAAGTGGCGCCCGTCCGGCGTTAGGACGCTTTTGTTTGTTGGAAAAGCAAAAGCGCCCTGATCGCGGGCGGCGACCACTTCGTGGGGTTTTGGACGCTTCGCGTATCATGGAGAGTGATGTCTGAAGCTCTGCTTGAATCCGTTGTGTCCGCGCCGGTACGGCCCAAGGTCGGCTTTGTTTCGCTGGGCTGCCCGAAGAATCTCGTCGATTCCGAAGTGATGATGGGCCTGCTGCACCATAACGGTGCGGAGCTGACGCAGCGCGCGGAAGACGCCGAGATCATCGTCATCAACACCTGCAGCTTCATCGATTCAGCCAAGCAGGAGTCGGTGAATACGATCCTCGAGATGGTGCAGCACAAGCGGGAGAACGGCGGGAAGGCGAGCCGGATCGTCGTCGCCGGGTGCCTGGTCGAGCGCTACCGGGACGAGATTCGCAAGAACATTCCCGAGGTCGACGCGGTTGTCGGCACCGGCGAGCTCGAGCAGATTCTGGCAGCGGCGGGGCTTTCGCCGGCTGGTCACGCGAGGTCCGATTCGCCGTTCCAGATTCTGCCGCAGGACTTCCACCAGCCGAGCATCGAGGCGCATACGCAGCAGGATCTCGAACTGCTGGCCGGGTCGGTGGTGAACGAGACAAGCGTCGCGGCGGAGAGCCATCAGAATGTCCCGCAGCAACAGTTGGTGCATCGTGCGGCGAGCGCGGTCAACCAGCACTCGCGGCCCGACCGCATTGCGCCACAGCTGTCGATCGCCGAGTCGCTGGCCGAGACCGGGACGACGACATCGCGGCCCGAAGGCGATGCCCGCGAGCAGGCCGGACGATTCTCGCGCGAATCCTGGGACGGCGCCGTGGCTGCGCTGCCCGACTATCTTTACTCGGACGAGACGCCGCGCATCCTGGCCACGCCGCGGGCGAGTGCGTACATCAAGATCGCCGAAGGCTGCGATCATCCGTGCAGCTTCTGCATCATCCCGCAGCTGCGCGGCAAGTTCCGCTCGCGGCGGATGGGCTCGATCATCAACGAGGCGCAGAACCTGATTGCGCAGGGGGTGCGTGAGATCACGCTGATCGGGCAGGACACGACGTGCTATGGCGAGGACCTCGGCCTGAAAGAAGGGCTCGCACAGTTGCTGGACGCGCTCGCCGTGCTTCCCGGGTTGACGTGGCTGCGCTTCCTCTATACCTATCCCAACAAGGTGACGACGCGCCTGCTCGAGACGATGGCCAGGCACGACACGGTCGCCAAATATCTGGACGTACCGCTGCAGCACGCGTCGGCATCTGTGCTGAAGACGATGAAGCGCGGCGGCAACGCGGCGATCTTCCTCGAACTGATCGAGAAGGCGCGGCGCATCGTACCGGGCATTGTCATCCGGACGAGCTTCATCGTCGGCTTTCCCGGTGAAACCGAGGCCGATTTCAAGGAGCTTGAGGCCTTCGTCAAGGCTGCCAGGATCGACTGGCTGGGCGTCTTCACCTACTCGGATGAAGAGGGTGCGAAGGCGTACGAGCTCGATGCCACCACGAAGCTCCCGCAGCGCACGATCCAGGCGCGCCGGCGCAAAGTGATGAAGCTGCAGCAGAGGATCAGCGCGGTCGCCAAGTCGCAGTGGATCGGGCGAACGGTCGATGTGCTGGTCGAAGGCCCTTCCGAGGAGACCGATCTGTTGTGGGAGGGACGCACCTCGCTGCATGCGCCGGAGATTGACGGCAAGGTGCTGATCAACGACTTCGGCCCGCACGACGAACTCGTCCCCGGCACCTTCTACCGCGCCGAGATTACCGAGTCGCACGACTACGACGTGGTGGCACGTATTCTGGAGTAGCGCGCGTTCTGGAGTAGCACGCGAGGCTGTCCCGTCCACGAGATGGCGGCGGTCCGGCATCAGGACTCACTTACAGTTGCCCTTCCAACAGGAACCCGAACCATGACCACACCCAAAGCTCTCTTCTGCCCCACCTGCCGCAAGGTCGTGCTCGCCACCGACCCGGACTTCCCCTTCTGTTCCGATCGCTGCCGTATCCTCGATCTCGGCAAGTGGGCCTCGGGCGGCTACGTCATCTCGTCGCCGATCCACGACCCCGACCTGCTCGACGAACTCGAAGGCCTGCAGCATCGCAACAAGAGCGCAACCAACGAGTCCGATGGCTAGGCAGATCCCGATGGACATCGGGGCAATTCAGAAGAAAAGCTGGTGGGCGTGGACGCTGGGCACCTGGTTCGGCGCAGGCCTGCTGCGTCCGGGCCCCGGAACCTATGGCTCGATCGCCGCGGTGCTGATGTGGTTTGGCGTGATCCACTGGCTGCACTGGAGCCCCCACGCGCAGACCATCTTCACGCTCATCGCGGCGTTCGTCATCACGCGCATCGGCATCCCGGTGGCGACCGTGGTTGCCCGCGAGTCCGGCCGCGAGGACCCCGGGCATGTCGTGATCGACGAGGTGGCTGGCCAGTTATTCGCCCTGATCGCGATCCCCTGCGACTGGCCCCATGCGTTGATCGGGCTGCTGCTGTTTCGGCTGTTCGACATCCTGAAGCCGCCGCCGGTGCGCTTGCTCGAACGCCTTCCAACCGGCACAGGCATCATGCTGGACGACGTCGCCGCGGGGTTGATGGCGCTCGCCGTCGGGCACCTTATCCTGCTGCGCTTCTGACCCCGCACCGTGAACCCAGCGCCGTGAACCCGTACCGTGACCCCTTACCCCGGTCCTAGGTGACGCTCACGCTTGACTCCAGGATCAGGCCCTTCGGGTCGAAGCTGATCGAGAGCGACCGCGTCTTCGGCGAGGCGCCGGTTACCGGAAGCAGTATCCCGCCCACGCGCGCTGCGCCCAGCGTGGCCGGCGGTGCGTCCTGCCTGAAATCGGCTTGAGGCGCGGGGCGCTGCTCGCCGGCCAGATTCGCGAAGCAGGAGGCGAGGCTATCCCACGTGATGGTGCGCTGCGCCTCGGGCAGGCCGATGCGGGCAAGCTCTTCGGTCCACAGGCGGTTGTAGACGAGGACGGTGTTGGCGAGGTCGGCGGGTGTCCGCGGCTGGCTGGCCGGCGCACCCGCAAGGCGGATCAGGACGATGCCGCTCCGCCACGGCTTGCCGGCCGGCGAAGCTGTCATCACGCCGAGCGGGTAGGCGGCGAGAAAGGGAGCGGCAACGCCGGCCGCGCCGCCCGGTTCGAAGCGGGCGAAGCTGTGATGGCTGAAGACGGGGCACACGGAGACCGCCTGGCTGGTCCAGTTTCCGCGCGTCATGTCGATTCCGTAGAGCGGAGCCAGGTGCCGGACCTCGGCCTCGTGAAGCTGCGTCTGCGCAGAGGAGACTGCCTGATCCGGCGTTGCGGGCGTCTGCAGCAGAAGCCCGCACAGGACCCCCGACAAGGTAGAGACAAGCAGCTTCATACAAAGGGCCTCGGAACGAGGATAGCAGTCAAGCGTGGCAGGAGCTGCGCAGGGTTCGCGCAGGTCGCCGCCGCGTTTGCTGTAGCCTTTAACTATGCCAAGTATCACGTCCATCCGCCCGCGTGCCGCACTTCCCGGCGGTGAGCTTCACCTGAGCGGGACCGGTCTCGGCCCCGGTTTAACGGCTGAGATCAACGGCGTATCCGCGCTGGTCACGCTGGCACGCCCGCAGCATGCGATCCTGCAGGTTCCGGATGGCGTGCTTCCCGGCGAACTCACCGTCACCCGCGACGCCGAGTCGTCGGCTGGAGACTACGTGCAGATCGCCGTGCCCATGGCCGAGAATCTTCATCCCGTGGCAAACCCCGCAGTGGACGCGCGCGGCAACGTCTATGCGACGCTCTCGGGCTCGCGCGGCCAGGCGGCCCCGGTGTCGGTCTTCCGGATTGCCCCGGCGCCCACCGGCGTCATTCACGAACTGCGGCCCTACGTGCGCGACATCATGAACGCCACCGGACTTGCGTTTGTGCCGCTCGACGAAGGTGCGCTTTACATCAGTTCGCGCGCCGAAGGCGTCGTCTACCGCGTCGATCGCGGCGGCGCAGCACTCCCCTTTGCCGAAGGCCTCGGAACCGCGACCGGCATCGCCTTCGACCCGTCAGGCGACCTCTACGTCGGCGACCGCTCGGGCACCATCTTCAAGATCCGCATCGACTACTCCGGCGAGACGCCCGTCGCGGCCAGCACCTTCGTCTTCGCCACGCTCGAGCCCTCGATCTCTGCCTACCACCTGGCCTTCGATAGCAAGGGGACTCTCTACGTCACCGGCCCGACGACCGCGTCGAGCCAGGTGATTTACGCGATCGACACCACCGGCGCGACCCGCGTTTTCTACCGTGGACTTGGCCGCGCGCAGGGTCTCGCCTTCGACGCGGAGGACAACCTGTACGTCGCCGCCTCGCTCGGGGGAGACCGCGGCATCATCCGCATCACCCCTTCGCTCGAAACGGCGCTCATTGTTTCCGGCTCGAACCTCGTCGGACTCTGCCTGCTGGGCGGCGGCCGTGCGGCACTGGCTACGCGCGACGCCGTGTATGAGGTCGAACTGGGCATTTCATAGGATCGAACTCAACGCCGCCCGGCTCATTCCCTGGACTTTTGTACTGCTTCGCGCGTTTAGCTCTTGGTGTGCGCGGCTTTGTAGCGCATCCTACTGCTAGACATGATCGCTGAAATTATCGCCGCCGGCTCAGAGATGCTGACGCCCTACCGGCAGGACACCAACTCCCTCTTCCTTACCGCCGGGCTCAACGACCTCGGCGTACAGGTCGCCTTCAAGACCATCGTCGGCGACTCGCTCGATCACCTCGTCAGCGCTGCGCGCACGGCGCTCATTCGAGCCGACATCGTTCTCTTTTCGGGCGGCCTCGGCCCCACCGAGGACGACAACACGCGCGAAGCCGCCGCGATCGCCTTGAACCTGGACCTGCATCGCGATGAAGCCCTGCTCGAAGGCCTGCGGGAGCGCTTCGCCAGGCGCAACATCCCCATGCCGCCCAACAATGCCAAGCAGGCGGACCTGCTGACGGGCGCGACCCTGATCCCGAACAGCACGGGCAGCGCGTCGGGCCAATGGCTGGACATGATGATCGACGGCAAGCGCCGCATCATCGCGCTTCTGCCCGGGCCGCCGCGCGAGCTGAAACCCATGTTCACCGCGCAGATCAAGCCGCTGCTCGAACGCGTCATTCCGCCCAGCTTTCTGGCCCGGGGCACGCTCCGCATGGCGCTGATCCCGGAGTCCTCGGTCGACGCCCGCTGCGCGCCCATCTACCTGCGCTACAAGGATGTCGACACCACGATCCTCGCCGGCTCAGCCGAGATCCAGCTGCACTTCGCCTGTGCCAAGCCCCAACGTGCCGAGGCCGAGGCACGCGTTGCCGCGCTCGCCGAAGAGATCGAGCGCGAGATGCAGGACGACATCTACTCTGCGCACGGCGAATCGCTCGAAGAGGTTGTGCTGCTGATGCTCGGGATGCGCCACCTGACGCTCGCCTCCGCCGAGAGTGCCACCGGCGGACTGCTCGCGGGCAGGCTCACCGAAATCGCCGGCAGCTCGCGGTACTTCCTTGGCGGCGCCGTCGTCTACAGCGACGCGCTGAAGACGATCTTCGCCGACGTACCCGCAGAGGTCGTCGAGCGGGAGGGGCCCGTCTCCGAACCCGTCGCGCGCCTGCTCGCCGAAGGCATCCGCCTGCGCACCGGCGCGTCGCTGGGCGTCAGCATCACCGGCATCGCGGGTCCCGGGCCCGGCACCGGTGCCGACGCAGACAAACCGGTCGGCCTCGTGCACATCGGACTTGCGGACGCCGACGGCAGCCACGTCAAGACCGTGCAGATCCCCGGCGAACGCGACCGCATCCGTTACTGGTCGACCCAGCATGCGCTCGAAATGATCCGCCGCCACCTGCTGTAAGACTGGGGTCATCGCGACGGGTTACTATGGCTCGGCCAGCGGTACCGCGGGCGGACCCCATCTCCTTGGTAGACTCGAAGACGTAGAGTAATGACTCCCTGGCTTCTCACCATTTCGACCGCTTATCTGCTGGGCTCCATCCCCTTCGGCTACCTGCTGGTCCGCATCTTCCGCAACGAGGATATCCGCGCCACCGGCAGCGGCAACATCGGCGCGACCAATGTCGCCCGCTCCGGCGCCCGGGGCCTCGGGATGCTTACCCTTCTACTCGATCTCGGCAAGGCCTTCGCCGCGGTCAAAATCGGCCAGCACTTCGCCCCCGGCGTCACCGATCTCGCCATGGTCGCAGCCGTCTCCGCCATCCTCGGCCACGTCTTCCCCGTCTGGCTCGGCTTCAGGGGAGGCAAGGGTGTCGCAAGCGCCATCGGCATCTTCCTCGCGCTCAACTGGCCCAGCGCCCTCTGCATCCTCGCCACCTTCCTGGTCGTCGTCCTGCTCACCCGCTACGTCTCGCTCGGGTCGGTGCTCGGCGCGGCGTCGGTTCCCTTCTTCGCGCTGTACTTCATTCACGATATGTCACGGCTCGTGCTGGGCGGTTACTGCCTCATTGCCCTGATCGTGATCGTGAAGCATCACGCCAACATCCGCCGGCTGCTGACCGGCACAGAGAGCCGCTTCGGCTCGCAAAATACCAAGGTGGTTGCATGAGTCGCATTGCTGTACTGGGAGCCGGCGCCTGGGGCACGGCGCTCGCCATTTCGCTCGCACGGCGCGGCGGTCACACGCTCACCCTGTGGTCGCACTCGAGCAAGCTGGCCGAGCAGCTGCAGGATACCGGCGAGAACCTGCCCTATCTCCCCGGCTACATCCTGCCCGCCGACATTCACGTCACCGCCGACCTGCCGTCCGCCATCTTCGAAGCCAACATCCTGCTCTGCGTCACGCCGTCGCAGAACCTGCGCGAGACCATCAGCCACATCGCGCCGCTGCTCACCCGCGACCAGATCATCCTCTCCGCCTCCAAAGGCATAGAAGAGGCCACCCACCTGCGCATGACCCAGGTGATCGCCAGCGTGACCGGCAACCCCGCCGGCGTCGTCAGCGGCCCATCCTTTGCCCAGGAGGTCGCCGCGGGACTCCCCACCGCCATGGTCGTCGCCTCCTCCAACACTTCGGTCGCGCAGGTCGTCCAGCGCGAGTTCTCCTCGCCCTCGCTGCGCCTCTACACCAACGACGATGTCACCGGCGTCGAACTCGGCGGCGCGCTCAAAAACGTCATCGCGCTTTCGAGCGGCGTCATCCATGGCCTCGGCCTCGGCTCGAACACCTCAGCCGCCCTCATCACGCGCGGCATCGCCGAGATCACCCGGCTCGCCGTGGCCTGCGGTGGCCGCCGCCAGACGCTCGCCGGACTCGCCGGCGTCGGCGATCTCGTGCTCACCTGCACCGGCAGCCTCAGCCGCAACCGCTCCGTCGGCATCGAGCTTGGCAAAGGCCGCAAGCTGCCGGAGATTCTCGCCGGCATGAACGGCAAGGTCGCCGAAGGCGTTCGCTCAACCGCCGCCGCGCTCGGCCTGGCAAGCCGCTACGACGTCGAAATGCCCATTGCCGAGCAGATGCACCTCATCCTGCACGCAGACAAAAGCCCGAAAGACGCCATCCGCGAGCTAATGGCGCGGCCCGGCCGCGACGAGTAACTGACCACTCCCTGGGACTTGGGGCGCTCATGCGAACCCAGGAACTTGAGGAAAAACGTCTGGACCGGCGAATGGGTGCCTGTGCCGCCGGGACGCTCCTTGAGCTCGCCGTCCCGCCATTCGCAATCCGGCTCGTAGCTGGTCTTCAGATATCCCGTGAGCCCCACGAATGTCGAAGTTGCCATGCCCGCTACCGGCTAGTCGCTACTGCCGACTCCACGCGAGCGGCGGGACGTGGACTTTCAAAGCAATCCCCGGTCTGACCTCGCCCGGAACGGGACCGCTGCCCGCCGCGCCGGCCTGGTCCTCCAACCGCAAGAGCTGCTGCCGCAACCCTTCGTTCTTCTTCAGCAGCTCTGCCACCAGCAGTTGCAGCTGCAGATTCCGCTCCGCGAGCAGCCCTGCGTTCTCGTCTTCCATACTCCCTCTCTTCGCCGCCTGCGCTATCGCACCCACGCAAACACCAGCTCTTCGCGGAACCCGAACCGCTGCAGATGCTCGGCAACCACCCGCTCCATGCGATCCTGATCCGCGTCCTCCGGCATCGCGAGCTTCACCCCCAGCGTTTCGGGCGATGCCGAAAGAACGCACCGGGCCTGCGGAAGTTCAATCGTCCCGGTCGAATCATCGAAGGCGACCGGAAACTTGTGCGCCCAGTGCCGGCAGAGCTGCTTCATGTAGCTCACCGCGTTGCCCGTCTTCACGTCGACTGTCGATACCTTCATTGCGTCCCCTCTTCTCTTCCCCAGTGAGCCGTCAGCTCTGTTCGATTGCAACCGCAGCCGCGTCGATCGCCGCCACAATCTTCTTCAACTGCTCGTCGGAGAGCGGTCCGCCGCGCTGCCGCAGCTTGATGGCCATCTTGAAGTTCGCCATCGCGCGCAGCAGCTGCAGCGTCTGCCCAAAGCCCGGCCCTTCGCCCGATTCATGCATACGCCCCATGGCGCGGTCGGTCGCCGCCTGGTTCGCCGCCAGGTACGCACGGCCCTCGTCGGTGATCGTGTAAAGCTTCTTGCCGCCGGACTCCTCGACCGTGGTGTGGCCAAGTTCTTCGAGCATCGTCAGCGTGGGGTAAACCACGCCGGGGCTCGGGCTGTAGCTGCCGCCCAGCCGCTCCTCGATCGCCTTGATGATCTCGTAGCCGTGCCGTGGCTGCTCCGCGACCAATGCCAGAACGACCAGCCGGAGCTCGCCGTGGTCGAATGGCCGTCCCGCCCCACGTCCCCCCCGCCAGCCGCCGCGGCCAAAGCCATGATGCCCCTGCCCGCCGCCTTCGTCGCCAAACCCGCCCCGCATGAAGCCGCGAGTGGTCTTCCATTCTTCAACTCTGTGGTGATGATGCATAGGAATTGCTCCTTCTCGATACGGTTTCGATGTATCTAAACAAAAGATATATCGAAACTCTATCGAGAGCAAGCATTGTTCGCACGATATTTTGACTTCCCCTTGGAACCAGCCCGCCATGCCAAGTTGGTAGACTCGAAGCAGCATGGCTTTCTCGCTGTTTGGAAAACGCAAGGACGAAGCACCCGCCGAACTCGAAGAGCGGAAGGCCGAAGAAACTGCGGCAGCCGAACCGGCACGTGGCGGCGGCTTCTTCGACCGCATGCGGCAGGCGGTCACCCGCACCCGGACCAACCTCTCCGACTCGCTGAACCAGGTGCTCGCGCTCACCCGCGAGGTCGACGAGGCCACGCTCCAGAGCCTGGAGCCGATCCTGCTGGCCGCCGACATCGGCTCGGCAACTACGGCGATCGTGCTCGAAAACCTGCGCGGCCGCGCCCTGCGCGCCAACATTGAAGGGGGCGCCGAACTCAAGACGCTTCTCAAGACCGAGCTGCAGGCCGTGCTTGACGGCGTGGCAAAGCCGGTCGCGCGCCCCGCCGCATCGCCTGAAGTGATCATGATGGTCGGCGTCAACGGCACCGGCAAGACGACCACCTCCGGCAAGCTCGCCGCGCACTTCACCGCCCAGCATCGCAGCGTTCTGCTGTGCGCCGCCGACACCTTTCGCGCCGCCGCGATCGAGCAGCTTGAGGTGTGGGCGCAGCGGTCCGGCGTGCAGATCATCAAGACCAAGCAGGGCGGGGACCCGTCGGCCGCGCTCTACGACGCCTGCACCGCGGCAAAAGCTCGAGGGATCGACATGCTCATCGTCGACACCGCCGGTCGCCTGCACACCAAGACCGACCTGATGAAGGAGCTGGACAAGATGCGGCGCACCGCCGAGCGCCTCGTTCCCGGCGCGCCGCACCAGACGCTGCTCGTCATGGACGCGACCACCGGGCAGAACGGCCTCACCCAGGCGCGGCTCTTTACCGAGGCGGCCAGGGTCACAGGCATTGTGCTCACCAAGCTCGACGGGACGGCGAAGGGCGGCATCGTGCTCGCCATTGCCACGGAACTCGGCCTGCCGGTCGTCTACGCGGGCACCGGCGAGAAGCTCGAAGACATCCTCCCGTTTGACAGCAAGAGCTTCATCAACTCTCTGATCGACTAGCTCACGCTCAAGGAATTGCTTGCCGGCGGGTCCGCTCAGACGGCCGTTTCCCGAAGCGGGCAGCCAATCATCAAGAAGATCCGGACGATTCGCTCGCCCTGCCTTGCGCGGCTGTAGTCTGGCCGCATGGCGACGCGGGTTCAGGTCCACGACGTGGCGCAGCCCGGGTTCAGCGTCCATCCCGGCGCGGCAGGTCGGCAGCCTCGCGATCCTGCCGCGGTGGCCCACGACCGGCCGCTGAGCGAAGCCGCATCTTTCCTGCTCGACCTAATTCGCTTCGCGGCCGCCCTGCTGGTTGTCGTCGCGCACATCGGTCATGCCGAGATCACAACCGGCTTCCGCGACCGGCAGGTGCTGGGCCAGGTTGCGGTTCCTGTCTTCTTCGTCCTGTCCGGGTTCGTCATCCGCTTCATCACGCGCGCACACCGGGGCTCCGTGCGGGCGTTTTTCATCGACCGCGCCGCCCGCATGTACTCGGTCGCCCTGCCGGCGATGGCCGTCACCCTGGTGCTCAGCGGGCTTGCCTGGCGGGTGGCACCGGCCTACTACGCGCGCTACTTTGCCGCCTTCTCCGATCGCCCCCTGCTGCGCATCGCGGCGAACCTCACCTTCCTCAGCCAGAGCTGGGGGCACACCGTCATCCCGTTCATCGACCTTCCTTTCTGGTCGTTGAGCTACGAGGGCCTGTACTACGCCGCATATGGGTTCGCCTTTTACCTGCGCGGCTGGAAGCGTGTCGTGGCGCTCAGCGTCTGGACGCTTGCCGCGGGGCCGCAGGTGCTCTTCCTGCTGCCCGTGTGGTGGCTCGGCTGCTGGGTGTTCGATCTCTACCGGGCGCTCCGGCTCACGCGCGCCGCCCGTGCGCTCCGGCTGGTCACGATCCTTTACCTGGCGGCAGGCGCGATCCTGCTGGCACTCGGCAGACGTACCGCGCTCACCTGGCCGGGGAGCGCAGTGCGCGCCTTCGCCGGGCTGCCCCACCCGCTGAGCTGGGTCCATGTTGCCCCGGAGCGCGCGACGCTGATGGCGTTTGCCTGCGGGGTGGCCGCGGGCGCCGCCCTGCTGCTGCTGTTGCTCCTGTCCGATCTGGTTCGCATGGCGCACCCGAACCGATGGGTGCGGCGCTTTCGCTACCTCGCGGACGGCACCTTCAGTCTCTACCTGCTGCACTACCCGCTCATGGTCGCGGCATCTGCGCTGGGCCTGTACCGGCCGCGGTCACCGGCCCTGAGCGTCGCCGTGACGGCGGCGATCTGCGCGGCGCTGATCGCTGCAGCGCGGCCGATGGACGCGCTCAAGGTACGCATCCGCATCGCGCTGTAACAGCGGCTTTCGGCCGGCAATCGGCCGCGCGACGCCTAGAAGCCCGCAGAGCCGGTGTCCGGGCCGCAGCGCGATACCATCGACGCAGCACCCTGATGGACACCCTCCACGATCCCGGCCAGCTTCCCACGGGCACAACGGCGGCCAACCTCGGCTTCATGGCGCGGGCGCTCGATCTTGCGCGCGCGACCGCCGGGCAGGCTTCGCCCAACCCGCAGGTAGGGTGTGTGCTGGTGCGGGATGGGGTGGTCCTTGGTGAGGGCGCGCACATCTACGAGCGGTTCGACCACGCCGAGATCGTGGCCCTGAAGCAGGCAGGCGAGGCGCGTGGAGCAACCGCGTACGTGACGCTCGAACCGTGCAGCCACCACGGCAGGACCGGCCCGTGCGCGGACGCGCTGGCGGCTGCCGGGATCGCACGCTGCGTGGTGGCGACCGCCGACCCGAACCCGCAGGTCAGCGGCCGCGGCCTGGCGAAGCTGCGGGAGGCGGGCGTTGCGGTCGAGGTTGGCGTGCTCGAGGCGGAGGCGCGCGCGCTGAACGACGCCTTCGCGTTCTCGATCACGCGCGGCCGGCCGTTTGTCACGCTGAAGGCCGGCTTGTCGGTCGACGGGCAGCTGGCCCCTCCGCCGGCACAGCGGAGGGAGACGGCACCGTTCTTCCTGACCGGGCCCGAGGCGCGGGCCGAGGTGCAGCGGCTGCGGCTGGCTTCGGACGCGATTCTGACCGGCATCGGAACGGTGCTGGCAGACGACCCGCTGCTGACGGATCGGACGGGCTCCCCGCGGCGCAGACGGCTGATGCGGGTGGTGCTCGACACGCGCCTGCGGACGCCGCGGAGCGCCCGTCTGCTTGCGGGGGCCGAGGCCGACGTGTGGATCTTCGGAGCCGAGGGCGCGTCGCCGGGCAGGGTGCGGGAGCTGACGGCGGCCGGGGCGCGGGTGACGCTGGTGCGCGGGACGGGCGGCAGGCTCGACCTTATGGAGGTGCTGGGACACCTGCACGGCGAACGGCTGCTCTCGGTGCTGCTCGAAGCGGGCGCGGAGGTGAACGGGGCTTTCCTGCGGGCGGGGCTGGTGGACCGGGCGGTGCTGTACTACGCGGAGGCGGAGCTGGGGGCGGGGGCGGTGCCGTTCGCGCGGGATGCGCCGACGTCGTTCGAGCTGGCGGGGCGGATGCTGCGGGTGAGCCAACGGCCGGTGGGCGGGGATGTGTGCGTTACGGGGCTGTTGCACGATCCCTGGGGTTGAATCCGGGGTATCCAGGCCCCACCCCCCACTTATTGCGCAAGATCTTCAATCCATTGAAGTTAGGCCTGGACCTCCCGGTTCTGGATCTTGAAAACACGGGAGTTGACTCCATCACGCGCCACCGCCGGATCCGAGGGTCGCGACGCGTCCCGGGCAGCGCTGGCTGGATGGGGCGGTGGCCTGGCTGACCGGGGCGGTGGCCTGCTGGACGGGTTATCGAATGCACGGTTTACTACGGGACGGGTTCCTTACTGCACCTTCAGGGTCTCGCTGGCGGAGACGGAGCCTCCGGTGCTGTTGTACCCGACGACGACCAGGGTGTGGGTACCCGATGCGACGGCGATGCTCTGGCTGACCGCAAACGAGGTCGACTGCTGCGGGTTGTTGACGGTGGTTTTGGCGATGTTATCCACGTAAAGCCGGATGGCGGTCAGGTTGCCGGACGAGGCCCTGGCACCGGCTGAGATGACGACCGGCGAGGCGGAGGTGGCGCCGGGGGCGGGTGAGCAGATTCTGGCGCCGGCGGCCGTGGGGACGCAGGGTCCGGCACCGGTGACGGTGAAGCTGGCCGACTGGGTGAGGGCTGCACCGGTGGTCTGATAGGCGACGACGACGAGGGTGTGGGGTCCGGGCTGCACGGTGACGGGCTGGCTGAACTGGAAGGAGCTGGTTGCAGCCGGGTTGTTGACGGTGAGAACGGCGACGTTGTCGACGTAGGCGCGGAGGGCGGTGATGGTGCCGGTTTTCGCGAGCGCGCCGGCGGTGAGGGTGACGGGGGAGGCGGCTGTCGCGCCGGGCGCGGGTGCGCAGATGCTGACGCCCGCGGCCGGGGGGATGCAGCCGGCGGGAGCGACCGAGCCAACGGTGAAAGTCTTCGAGGTGGAGATTGCGGTCCCGTCCGTCTTGTAGCTGACGAGCACCAGGGTGTGACTGCCGGGGGCGGCGGTGAGGGGCGTGTTGATGGTCTGGGCGTTGGACTCGTAGACCGGGCTGCCATCGAGGTAGATCCGGTTGGCGGTGAAGTTGGCGAGGACGTTCGACGCCGCGGTTACGCTGAACGGCGAGGTAACGGAGCTGCCGGTGCCGGGGGTGCAGATGGTCGAGGTGTAGAAGGGGATGGGCGTCGCGCAGCTGTTGCTGCCGGGGGCGTTGCGATAGACGTAGAGCTGGCTGGTTTGGGTGTTCTGGTTGAAGCCGAGGATGGCGAGATCCGGCTTACCGTCCTGATTGAAGTCGGCCGAGACGATGTTCCCGATGGAGTCGGCGCCGACCAGCCAATGCTCCAGCTCGGGAAAGTCGTAGGTGGCGGAGCCCTTGAGGATGGCGATGGCGGGGACGGTATCGTACTGGCCCTGGGTGTAGTCGGCGACGACACTGGTTGCGATGTCGGGGAAGCCGTCGTGATTGAAGTCGGCGAGCGCAGTGCCGATGAACTCCGCGGGCTCCTGGCCGCCAGGGTCACCGGTCGCCCGGGCGAAGGGGATGTCGGTGAAGCTGCCACCGCCGTTGTTCTTGAAGTACTCGAGGCTTTGCGTTCCGCGCGCCCCGACGAAGTTGGTGAAGATGGCATCAAGCCTGCCGTCGTGGTTGATGTCGGCGACCTGACCGCTGCTGAGGTTGCCGTAGTCAGTCGAAGGGGCGGCAAGGGTGAAATGGCCCGTACCGTCCCCGTGCGCGATGGCGGTGGTGCCTGCATTGACGGCATCGAAGTAGCAGTTGGAATTGACGATGAGGCTGAACTGGCCATCCTGGTAGAAGTCAGCGCCGAGGATGTCGATGAGGTTGCAGTTGATGAAGATGGTGGACGGGTCGGACGGGACGTCGAGAGAGAGGTTCTGCTGGAGGACCGGAGAGCCGAGGGTTCCCGTGGCGCTGCCGAAGTAGGTTGTCAGCATGTTGTTGACTTTGGAGGTGGCCGGGTCGGTGACCTCGGTGCCGAGGATGATGTCGAGGTGGCCGTCGTGGTTGACGTCGCCCTGGATCAGGTTCTGACAGCCGTTGACAGCGGGAATCTGCTGCAGGATGGAGAAAGTACCGGAGCCGTTGTTGCGGTAGACGGTAAGCGTGCTGGACTGGCTGCTGCCGTTGATGTTGACCACGCAGCCGATGAGGTCGGGGACGCCGTCCCCGTTGATGTCGCCGACGACGGCGGACGCGAGGTATCCGCTGCCGGGAAGGGTGACCGGGGGATTAAAAGACCCGGTGCCGTCGTTGAAGTAGAGGGCGCCGCCGGGAGCGGCTTCGCCGTAGATGCTGCCGTAGGTGAGGAGATCGGGTTTGCCGTCGTGGTTGAAGTCTGCGGCAAGGACCTGGATGTGGGTGCCGGGCGCTGCGTAGACGTTGGTGGTGTAACCGGCCTGGCCGGCCGC
Source organism: uncultured Granulicella sp. (assembly GCA_965213805.1). Taxonomy (GTDB): domain Bacteria; phylum Acidobacteriota; class Terriglobia; order Terriglobales; family Acidobacteriaceae; genus Edaphobacter. Next base: position 337,927 of record CBDCAG010000002.1, read on the forward strand.
GGCGGAGGCGGCGGCGGCGACGAGAAGGGCGAGTGAAGGGATGAAGTGGCGCACGGTGAAGACTCCTTGGGATCGATCCTTGGGCAGGGTGCAGCTTCTGATAACCGTTGGGGGCCCGTCGCAGCATTCGTGCGGGTGAGGGAGGAATCGTACCACGGGTTCGCTCGAGACCCTTCCATTTTTCGGGCGCATGGGAGGGATCGCGGCGGGTGGGCGGCGGGCTGGACGCGTTCGTGGACGGTTGGGTGCGATTTACAATGAGTGGGTGTTGAAGCCCGCGGTTCTCTTCGTCGTATCGTTGCTGATGGCGTCGCCCCTTGTGAGCAGGGGGCAGAGTACGTTGAGCGCCCATGAGAAGGTGGGCGGCGGCAAGGTGGTGCTGGTGCTACCGTTCGACAACCGTTCCGGGAATCCGGCGCTGAACTGGATTGGCGATTCGTTTCCGGACACGCTGAATCAGCGGCTAAGTTCGGCGGGGTTCCTGGCGCTGTCGCATGACGATCGGCTGTATGCGCTGGACCATCTGGGGCTGCCGGCGGATTTCCGGCCGACGCGGGCGACGACGATCCGGCTGGCGCAGACGCTGGATGCGGACTACGTGATTGTGGGGAGCTTTACGCTAGACGGGACGGGTACGGCGGCGCGCATCGCGGTGCAGGCGCAGGTGCTTGAGGTAAACAAGCTGCGGTTGTCGAAGCCGGTGGCGGATTCGGCGGAGCTGGGGCGGCTGTTCGACGTGGAGAACGCGATTGCGTGGACGATTGCGCGGCAGATCGAACCGCATTTCGGGGTCGCGGAACAGACGTTTCTTGCGGCTTCGGCGGGGATCCGGCTGAGTGCGTTTGAGAACTACATTCGCGGGACCGGGGCGGGCACGCCGGCGGAGCGGACGAAGCACCTGGAGATTGCGGTGGGGGATTCGCCGAGCTATGCGGCTGCCGACCTAGCGCTGGGCAAGCAGCTTTATGCGGACCGCGAATATGACCGGGCCGCGGCGACGCTCGCGAAGGTGCCGACGGATGACCGGCTGGCGCTCGAGGCGAACTTCTACATCGGGCTGGCGCGGTTCAATGCCGGCAAGTATGCGGAGGCGGAACGGGCGTTCGCGTTTGTGGCGGCGCGGCTGCCGCTGCCCGAGGTGTTGAACGACCAGGGGGTGGCGCTGGCGCGGCAGGGGAAGGACGGGTCGGCGCAGTTCCAGCGGGCGATTGCGACGGATCCGAACGATGCGGATTACCACTACAACCTGGCGATCGACGAGTACAAGCGCGGGGATTTCGCGGGGGCAGGCAAGGATATCGACCGGACCCTGAAGCTGCAGCCGAAGGACGGCGAGGCGGCGCAGTTGCGTGCGCTGATCTCCGCGGGGCGCGCGACGGCACCGCAGGCGGCGGGTGGATTTGAGCCGTCGGCGCGGTTGAAGCGGGGCTACTCCGAGGCGAGCTACCGGCAGGCGACGTTCCAGCTGGACCAGGTGCGCGCGCTGCGGATCGCGATGCTGCCGCCGCAGCAGCAGGCCGCGGAGTACACGCAGCTGGGGCGGGATTACCTGGGGCAGGGGCTGCTGCCGGAGGCGGAACAGCAGTTCAACGCGGCGATCGCGGCGGATCAAAAGTCGGCTGCCGGGCATCTTGGGCTGGCGCTGGTGCGTGAGCGCAGCGGCAGCGTGGAGGATGCGCGGACCGAGGCGCAGGCGGCGATCAGGCTGGCGCCGTCGGTGGATGCGTACCTGGTGCTGGCGCGGACGGATATCCAGAAGAACAACCTGCCGGGCGCGGCGGCCGAGGTGCAGCAGGCGCTGAAGCTCGAACCGAAGAATGCGGCGGCGCTGGGAGTGCGGCAGAATCTCGAGCAGCGCGGGCAGAGCTTCCAGTGAGTGGCTGGTGGCTGACGCCGGATGCCGCGGTGTGCGGGCTGACGGCCGGGATGCTGTTGATCTATCTGGAATGCAATCGGGTGGGGTGGGTGGTTCCGGGGTGCGCAGGGGGAACGCTGGTGCTGCTGGCGCTTCATCGGCTGGCTGGCTTGCCGCTTGCCGCTTCGGGCGGGGCGCTGGTAGGGGCAGGGGTGGGGCTGATTCTCGGCTCGGGATGGATCGGCTGGAGAGGCCTGGGGGCGGGGGGCGGCATCCTTCTTGTTACGGCGGGATTGCGGAGGCTGGTTCAACCTTCGAGTCCGGAGCGCGTCCATCTGAGTGTCGCGTTTGCGGCGAGCCTGGTGCTGGGAGTAACGACGGTGTGGCTGGCGGGGATCGCGCGGCGAGCCCGTTTGAACAAGCGCATACTGCATGGCGCGGGCAACGTGGCGGCGCTCAACAGGGTAGACTGAAGCTATCCGTCTAACGACGCAAGGGAGTCTGTTTCGAATGAATATCGCTTTTCGCCGCCTGTGCCCCTGGGCCGTTGTGCTGACGCTTGCAAGTCTTGCCGGGGTGGCTTCCGCCCAGGCTCCGCTGTCGGAGCTCGATAAGCAGCTGAGCCGGATCGACCTCGGGGTGAGCGGGATGGGTTACTTCACGCGGGCGAGCTCGGGCAAGGACGATTTGCTGGGCAATGTCGTGACAGACACGCCGGGTAATACGCTGGGCGCGCTGGTATCGGTTCGCTATATCGTGAAGCCGCTGGTGGGGTTTGAATTCAACTATAACTACGCGCGTAACGTGCAGACGTACACGGGAACGACGATCGCGAGCGGCGCGCTGAACCCGCTGGGCGTGCAGGTGAATGCGTCGGAGTACAGCCTGGGCTACGTGGTGCACACGCCGCGTCTGTTCGGGATCGGGACGTTTGTTTCGGGCGGCGCGGGTTCGACGGCGTTTCGGCCATCGAAGGGTGGCGGGCAGGGCTTTCAGCCTCAGGCGCGGGCGACGTACTACTACAACGCGGGGATCGAAGACAGCTTCCTGAGCCCGCACTTCGGGCTGCGCGCGTCGTTCCGGCAGGCGTTCTATCTGGCGCCCGACTTTGAGACGAACTACCTGCGGAATCATCAGCGGACGTTTACTACGGAGCCGACAGTCGGGTTTTTCCTGCGGTTCTAGGCTGCTTTTGTTTGTAGTATCTCCCTGAGGATTGAGGCACGTGGACAGCTTGCTGCATGGCGATGAGCGCCTGGACGAGATGAGTGGAGCGAAGGATCGCGAGATATCGCTCGGCACCACGATGATCCTCGGGATCTTCTTCGCGCTGGCGGTGCTGTGCGCGGTGTTCTTCGGGTTTGGCTATTCGCTGGGGCGCAAGTCGGTGGTGGTGACGGCGGGGCCGGCGGGGCCGGCTGCTCCGGCGACTTCGGTGTTTGCGGGGTTCAAGCCTTCGTCCGGCAGCACGCTGGGAAAGCCGGACGCCGTTTCGGCCGGCGTGCCTGCGGCGCCCCCGGTCCGCGCTTCGAACTCTCGGACGACATTGGCCGATGCGTCGGTGGTCGGGGATGATGAGAACCCGGTCGCGGCGCCGGTCACGCGGGCTGCGAGTGCGGTTCCGGCGGCGGCTTTGCCGGTGGCGATGGCGGGCGGGAGTGCCATCGTGCAGGTGGCGGCGGTGTCACACCAGGAAGATGCCGACCTGCTGCTGACGACGTTGAAGCGTCGCGGCTACGCGGTGGCCGTGCACAGCGAGCCGCAGGACAAGCTGCTGCACGTGCAGGTAGGACCCTTTGCCACGCACAAGGAAGCCGACACAATGCGCCAGCGCCTGCTGGCCGACGGCTTCAATGCGATCGTCAAGGATAGTAAGTAAAAGCAACAACAACTGCGCCCTCATCGCGGGCAGCGACCACTTCGTGGGGTGGAAGCTTCGCGCGATCACCAGTCGCACTCCGTTGGAACCAACGACGCGAAGCCTCCACCCCGCGAAGTGGCGCCCGTCCGGCGTTAGGACGCGGTTGTTGTTGCCGTTGCCTGCGATACCTGAGGCTTCATGTCATCCGGCAGGGCGGCGGCGATGGCTCGGTGGACGGCGGCGATGAGGTCTTCGCGGGTGGCGTAGGCGGTAGGCTCGAGCGGGGCGAGCATCTGGATGAGAACCTTGCCGGGGCGGATCCAGGGGGTGCCTTTGGGCATCATTTTTTCGGTCCCGGAGATGGCGATGGGGACGATGGGGGCGCCGGTCTGCTGGGCGAGGAAGAACGGGCCTTTTTTGAAGGTGGAGAGGCGTCCGTTGAGCGAGCGTGTGCCTTCGGGGAAGACGACGATGCTGAGTCCGGCGTTGAGGGCGGCAGCGGCGGCCTTGACGGCGGCCTGGGCAGAGTCGCGGCGGGAGCCGCGCTCGACGGGGACGAACTGCGCCATGCGCATGGCGGTGCCGAGGATGGGGATGTTCATCAGCGACTTTTTGAGCAGGATGGAGAAGCGCCCGGGGAGTTCGGGCATGAGGACGGGCGGGTCGAGGTTCGAGACGTGGTTGCACATGTAGATGCAGCTGCGGTCGGCGGGTATGTGCTCGCGGCCGGTGGTCTGGACGTGGATGCCGGCGGCGCGAACGCCGGACTTGACGATCCACATGGCGACGCGGAAGAGGCGGCTGATATCCCCGACGAGGAGGGTATAGGGGATGCCGAGAATGCCGGCGAGCGGGCCGAAGGCGGTGTAGACGAAGAGCAGTTTGAAGGTGGCGAACACAGGGTTAAGACTACGCCTCGGGTTGCGGGGAGATGGCGGCGGGCAGCAGGGTGTAGATGTTGCCGAAGCCGCCGTTTGACAGGATCGCGACGACGTCGCCGGGGCGGAGCGTGGGGGCGAGCGACGCGACGATAGCCGGGGCGTCTGCCTGGAGCGTAGCGGGAACGCTAAGGCCGTTGAGGCGGGCGATGATGGTTTCGGGATGGAGTCGCTCGGCGGCGGGGATGTTCTCCGACTGAAAGACGGCGGCGAGGACGACCTGGTCGGCGAGGGCGAGGCTTTCGACAAGGGCCTGCTCGAAGATGTTGCGGCGCAGGGTGTTCGAGCGGGGCTCGAGGATGGCGATGAGGCGGCGTCCGGGGTAGGCCTGGCGGAGGGCCTTGAGGGTTTCGCGGATGGCGGTGGGGTGGTGGGCGAAGTCCTCGATGATGGTGATGCCGTTGACCTCGGCGCGGACTTCGAGGCGGCGCTTGACGGACTTGAAGGTTGCCAGGGCTTCAAGGATGGCGGCCACGGGGACACCCTGGCCGGCGGCGAGCGCGGCGGCGGCGGTGGCGTTCATGGCGTTGTGCTCGCCGGGCATGGGGAGTTCGAGGTCGGCAAAGGGGGCGCCGGCGCGGAGTAGCGTCCAGCGAACGGCGCCGCCGGCGTGGGTAAGGTTGGTGACCTGCCAGTGCGAGCCGGAGAGCTTGCCGTAGCGCTCGACGGTGCAGAAGGCTTTGGCGACGCACTCGGTGACGTTTTCCGCGGCGTCATAGGCGACGAGGCGTCCGCGGCGTGGGATGAGATTGACGAAGCGTTTGAAGGCGGTCTTGACGGCGCGGAGATCGTCGTAGATGTCGGCGTGGTCGAACTCGACATGGGTGAGGATGGCGGCGTCGGGAAAGTAGTGGAGGAACTTCGGGCCCTTGTCGAAGAAGGCGGTGTCGTACTCGTCGCCTTCGAGGAGGAAGGGCTTTGGCTTCCCTTCCCCGCCGGCCCGCACCATGAAGCTGGTGCCGAAGTTTTCGGCGACGCCTCCGATCAGGAAGGATGGGGCGAAGGCGGGCTGGGTGCGGGAGGCGACCTCGTAGATCCAGGCGAGCATGCTGGTGGTGGTGGTTTTGCCGTGCGTGCCGGCGACCACGAGGGACTCGCGTCCGGTGAGGAACTCGTCGTGAAGGATGGCGGCCATCGAGGCGAAGGGGATGCGCTGATCGAGGATGAACTCGAGCTCGACGTTGCCGCGCGAGATGGCGTTGCCGACGACGACGAGGTCGGGGCGCGGGGTGAGGTTGGCCTCGGCGTAGGGTTCGAGGATGGGAATGCCCTGGGCGCGAAGCTGGTCGGACATGGGCGGGTAGGCGGCGGTGTCGGAGCCGGTGACCCTGTGGCCGATGGCGACGAGCATGCCGGCGAGCGACGCCATGGCGGTGCCGCAGATGCCGATGAGGTGGATGTGTTTGGGGGCGGGTGAGTTCACTTGAGGTGTTTCCAGACTAGCTGCGGACGGCGGCTTCGAGGAAGTGCAGGGCTGGGTTCTCGGAGTCGGCGAGGTCGAGCCGGACCTGGACGCCGAGGGGCAACGTGATGTTTTCGCGATCGACATGGCCGCTGCGCAGGCCGATGGCGATGGGGCCGTTGAAGCCTTCGAGCGCATGCAGCAGCGAGGCTTCGATGGCGGGGCGCTCTTCGGCCGAGCAGGACTGGGTCATATCGCCGAAGACGATGCCGGTGACGTGTGCGAGCAGGCCGGCAAAGCGCAGGTGCTGCAGCATGCGGTCCCACTGGTAGGGTTTGACGGCGATGTCTTCGAGGAAGAGGATGCCGGCGCGCGGCTGCGCGGCCCATGGCGTGCCGAGCGATTCGGCGTAGAGCGCGAGGCAGCCGCCGTGGAGCTCGCCTTCGGCGGTACCGGGCCTGAGGATGCGAAGACCGTCGGACGGCCCGAGGGTCCATGTGGACGCGGCTTCGAAGGTGGAGCGCCAGCTGGCGAGGTCGACGCCGCCGAACCTGGCAAAGTCGGCGGCGAGCATGGGGGCATGGAAGGTGACGGCGCCGGCTTCGTTGCGCAGCCACAGGTGGAGGGAGGTCTGGTCGCTGTAGCCGAGGAAGGGCTTGGGGTTGGCGCGGATGAGGTCGCGGTCGAGCAGCGGGAGAAGCTCTGCGGAGCCCCAGCCGCCGCGGGTGCAGAGGATGGCGTCCACGGTGGGGTCGGCAAAGGCGGCGTGGAGATCCGCAGCGCGTTCGGCGGCGGTGCCGGCGTAGTAGAGTGGGCCGCGGTCAAGTGCGTGGGGGAATAGCCTGGCCTGGTAGCCCATCGACTTGAGGACCTGGGCGCCGCGCTGGACGAGCTCCGGACGCGGGGTGCTGGCGGGCGAGACGATGGCGAAGGTGGCGCCAATTTTGATGGCGGCCGGTCTGATGATCAAGGTCGGGTCGCTCATACGAAGGCCTCGCCTTTGCAGATAATTTCGGCTGGCCCGGTGAGCATCATGGGCTCCTGCGGTGAGGGCCACACGACGCGCTGGGCACCGCCGGGCGCGGTGGCGATGAGGTCGCGGGCGGCGCCGTGCAGGGCGATGGCTGCGGTCGCCGAGGCGCAGGTTCCGGTGCCCGAGGAGGCGGTGGGGCCGCAGCCGCGCTCGTAGATGCGGAAGGCGATGTCGTTCGGGGCATTCAGCTTGAGGAATTCGACGTTGGTGCCGTGGGGGAAGAGCGGGCTGGTGCTGATAGCGGCGCCGAGCTGCTCCCACGGCAGGTGATGGGCGCTGAAGTCTTCGCTGTCGACGAGCAGGACGAAGTGCGGGTTGCCCACGTTCACCATGGCTCCGGCGACCTCGCCGATGCCAGGCAGGACAATGGTGCGCGGCATGACGCGCGGGACACCCATGCTGCTTTCGATGGTGAAGACGGGCGGTGCGGAGGCGAGGACGAGCGAAGTACGCGGGCCGCCGTGGGTGCCGAGGGTGACCTCGGTGCGGCCTTCGGAGTGGGCGAGCCAGGCGGCGACACAGCGGGTCCCGTTGCCGGAGAGCTCGGCTTCGGAGCCGTCGGAGTTGAAGAGGCGCAGGAAGAGCTCGCCGTTGGCGCGGCGGTCGAGGAACTCGATGCCATCGGCGCCGATGCTCGTGGTGCGATTGCAGAGCTTTCTGGCCAGCGCCACGTGCTGACGGTTGGCGATTGCTTCCTCGAGGATGAGGAAGTCGTTGCCGTTGGCGTGGGCTTTGACGAAGGGGATCATGAGGGCTTCCGGTTGCTGTTCGAGCGGTAGATGTTGGAGCGGTAGATGCGCAGGCAGGGATGGCCGGTGGTGCAGAGGATGGAGGTCTCGGTGAGGTCGCCGGGATGGGCGGCGATAGCCTTCGAGAGCGCGTCTCCGTCAGAGGAAACGAACATGGCGGCGGTGGCTCCGGGGTTGGCGAGTCCGTCGCGCCAGCGATAGTAGTCGGCGGGACCGATGGCCTGCTTGAGCGGGATGCCGGCGGTCTGCAGTGCGCCGACGTACTCGGAGGTATCCATCATGACGGTCGCACCGCGGGGGATGGTGGCGAGCTGCTCGGCCAGCGGGGTCTCGATGGCAAGACGGCCCCGCGAGTTGACCATCGCTTCCTTCAGCACGAGCGGGATGGCGTGCAGCATGAAGAGCAGGTTGAGAGCAATCAACATGAGGCAGACGGGCTGCAGGATGCGCGCAACGAGCGGCTGTTTTGTCTTGAGGATCTTCGCGATGAGGTAGAGCGCAAAGCCAAGGAAGAGGGCGAAGGCGGGGAGGAGCTCCATACCGTAACGCGAGTTATAGAACGAGTGCGGATAGAGCTGCGGGATGAAGATGGGGACCGAGCCCCAGGAGATGGAGTAGACGTAGAACGGGAGCGGCAGCCAGAGGAGCAGGGTGCTGGTTTCGACGTGCGCGCGCCAGGTCTTGAAGCTGCCCCAGAGGGCGAGCGCGGCGACGAGCCATCCGGTCTCCCACGCGGCGGCGTCGACCTGCGCGGTGCGGGCGTAGAGCATGAGGGACCAGGCGGGATCGTGCCAGCCGAAGTAGTGGTGGGAGCCCGGCGGCGAGGTGCGGCGGTCGATCTCTTTGGCGGAGTAGGGGCCGCGCATGAAGTCGAGCCAGTCGTGGCCGTAGACGTGGTTGTAGGCGAACCACGCGATGGGGCCGACGGCGGTGAGGAGGGTTAGGGCAAGGAAGGCGGGGCGAATCTGACGCCAGAGCAGCGGCTTGCGCCAGAGCTTCCAGGTGACGATGAACCAGGCGACGGCGGCGAGGATCCAACCGTCGTAGCGGGTCATGACAGCGGCGAGCAGGAGCAGGCCAAGCAGGACGAGATGGGGGGCGACTCGTCTCGGTTCGTCCGTTTTTATAAAATCCACGGCTTCGCAGGTGACGAGGGTGATCCAGACCATGAGCGCGAGGAAGAGCGGCTCGTTCATGGCGGTGGTTGAAAGGTAAAGCAGGTTGGCGTTGAGGCCGAAGAAGGCGGCGGCGACGAACGCCCACGAGGTCGGCATTATGCGGCGTGCGAGGCGGTAGAGACCGACAACGGCGAGCACGAAGCAGACCATCGATGGCCATGCGCCGGCCATGCCATCGCGCCACCAGTCCATGTTGCCGATGAACGGCAACATGAGCAGATGCGGCAGCGGGAGCCACGGGCTGCCCAGCTGCATGAGGCCGGGGGTGTTGGTATCGACGATGCGGCGCGCGATGCCGAGGTGCGCGACGGCATCGCCGTAGAGCATCATGTAGTTCCCCTTGGCCGAGACCGCAAGCGCGAGGAAGGCGGCGGTGAGGGACATGAGCGCGATGGGCAGCGTCTCCTGCTGGTTGGCCGGGTAGATGGCGTCGGGGTCGAGCGATCTTGGGTCTGCTTTGCGCTGCGGGTTGCCGCCCGCGAGGAGGGTCGGGGTTGCTGGTCTTGCCCCGGGCCTGCGGCTGCGTGCGCTCACTGAGCAGTCAGCTCCCGGCTGAGCTCATAGTCGAGGTGCGAGATTTCGCGGAAGATCTCGAAGCGTTCTTCGATCTCGTTGCGGGTGAGCGAGGCGGTGCGCTCGGTGCCGAAGGCTTCGCACGCGAAGGAGCCCATGACACCGCCGTAGAAGAGCGCGCGGCGGAAGACGGCAGGAGTGAGTTCGGGCTGGGAGGCGATGTAGCCGTAGAAGCCGCCTGCGAAGCTGTCGCCCGCGCCGGTGGGATCGATGAGTTCGGCAAGCGGCAACGTCGGCGCACGGAACGGACGCGAAGGCTTCTGCGACTGAGGAAAGGAGTGTTCGCCGAAGAAGGCGGTGGCGCCATGCTCGCCGTGCTTGATGATGAGCGATTTGGGGCCCATGGCGATGATCTTCTCGGCAGCCAGCACGATGTTGCTGAGGCCGGAGAGCATGCGGGCTTCGCCGTCGTTGATCAGCAGCACGTCGAGCTCCTGGATGACATCAGCTAGGGCTGCTGCGTGGTCGGCGATCCAGTAATTCATCGTGTCGCCGCAGACAAGCTTGACGTGGGGCATCTGCTGGCGGACCTTGAGCTGCAGCTTGGGGTCGATGTTGGCGAGGAAGAGGTATTCGCTGTCTTTGTACGCGTCCGGGATCTTGGGCTCAAAGGCGGCGAAGACATTGAGCTCGGTGTCGAGGGTCTTCGCCTCGTTCATCGAGCCGGTGTACTCGCCCTTCCAGTGGAAGCTCTTGCCGGGGGCGTGCTCGATGCCGCGGATATCGATGCCGCGGCCGGTGAAGAGCGCTTCTTCCGCAGGGCCAAAGTCTTCGCCGACGACGCCGACGACGCGGACCTGGGTGAAGTAACTCGCGGCGAGGGCAAAGTAGGTGGCCGCGCCGGCGACGACGTTTTCGACTTTGCCGTGCGGCGTTTCGACGGTGTCGAACGCGACGGAACCAACAACCATAATCGACATCAACAACTCCTGTTGCTTGCGTGGGGCGGGTGTGGCAGCGGGCCGGGTTACAGGTACTTGCCGATGAGCAGTTTGAGGCGTTGCTTCGTGCTCTCGGGGATGGCCTTTTTGTCGGTAAGGATGGCGTACTTGAGTACGTCCGAGAAGGGGCTCGGCTGGTCGATGGGCAGCGCGGCGACTGCCTCGCGGACGACTTTGCCGGCGTTCTCGGCGTTCTGATGCAGCACGGCGACGACCTGCTCGACCGTGACGTCGTCATGGCCTTCGCGCCAGCAGTCGTAGTCGGTGACCATGGCGAGGGTGGCGTAGCTCATCTCCGCCTCGCGGGCGAGCTTGGCTTCCTGGAGGTTGGTCATGCCGATGACGTCGGCGCCCCAGCTGCGGTAAAGATTCGATTCGGCGCGGGTGGAGAACTGCGGGCCTTCCATGCAGACGTAGGTGCCGCCGCGCTTGCCGACGACGCCGACCTTCGCGCAGGCCTCTTCCAGTGCCTTGCCGACGACGGCACAGACCGGGTCGCCGAAGCCGACGTGGGCCACGATGCCGTCGGTAAAGAACGAGCTTTGCCGGGCGTAGGTGCGGTCAATAAACTGGTCGGGGATGACGAAGTCGGTGGGCTTGTGCTCTTCCTTGAGCGAGCCGACGGCGGAGGCGGAGAGGATGTATTCGACGCCGAGCATCTTCATCGCGTAGATGTTGGCGCGGAAGTTGAGCTCGCTTGGGCTGATGCGGTGGCCGCGTCCGTGGCGGGCGAGGAAGGCGACGGGACGGCCGTCGAGTTCGCCGACCATCAAGGCATCGGAGGGTGCGCCGAAGGGTGTTTCGACGATGCGTTCTTCAAGTCCGGAGATTCCCGGCATGGCGTACAGGCCGCTGCCTCCGATGATGCCAATCGCTACCTTCTGCAAGTTGCTTCCTCCACAGGTTGAGGGCCTTAGCGGCCAACCGAAGTATATCGTTGCGCGGGCTCGGCGAATTTCATCGCGCCGAAGTGCGCGAGCGTCTGCTCGAAGGTGAAGGTCAGCTCATGCGGCTTCAGCGACGCCATGCGCACGGGTCCTGAGACCTGAGCAGCCGTGGCCCTCTCGCGCAGTTTGCGCGCGGTCGCAATGGGGAAGCCTTCGGAGATGAAGAGCATGTCGCCCGAGCGCGAGATGAGCACGTCGCCTTCGTTCGAGGTGAAGATGCGTTCGCGCGAGTCGGCTTCATCGGCCTTGCGCTCGGTGAGCTTGTCGTACTTGCGGGCGAGCTCGGCTTCGTAGATCTTGGCGAAGCCGGTGGCGGCTTCGGCGCTGCGCCACTGCGAGAGGTAGAAGACGCCGAGGGCCGAGGTCGAGGGCGTAGCGCCTTTGCGCAGACCCGCGTAGTAGACGCCGCCATTCCACTGCGGGGCCATGGCCTTGGCGATCTCGGGGCCGCCGAAGAGGCTGCTCATAATCTCGACGTCAAGCTCGCCCATGACGCCGAGATCATAGGGCTCATAGTCGCTGTCAAGTAGCGGATGCACGTCGGGCATGCGCAGGGCCGGCACCGGTGTGTGCGCGAGCCAGGCCTGCGGGTTCATAACCTCGAAGCTCGAGTTCGGCGGCTGTTCGAGCGCGCCCGTGAAGGCGAGCTTGACGCCGCCGCCGGGCTGAACCAGGAGGGCATGCTCGAAGTTGAGGCCGTCGACATAGGGAAACTCAAGCGTGCGCTGCAGCAGCAGCGGCGCGCGCGCCATGACGGGCGAGCTGCTGGTGTCGGCAATCTGGTCCTTCATCTTGTCCCAGAGTTCGGGGGAGTCGGCGAGGGTTTTGCCGCCGTCTTTCAAGCTCCAGTCGATGAAGACGACCATGGCCTGGCCTTCGGTGACGGCCTGCCGGGCGGTCTCGAGTTCGTCGGTGGCGACGCGATCGATATCCTCGGCGTAGCTCTTTGATTCGCCCTTGAAGTTGTTGCTCGACCACTTCTCGAGACCGACCTTCTGGTCCTGGATGGCGTGCGTAAGCTCGTGCGCCATGACGGGCTTCTGCTCGTCGGGCTCGATCCAGTTGAGAAGGTTTACGGTCTTGGTTTTGTCGTCGTAGAAGCCGGCAATCTGCTCGGTGAGCAGGCTGAGCAGGAAGGGGCGCAGCTCGAAGTCGGAGGAGAGCAGGCCGAACTTCTTGAGGACAATCTCGGAACGCTGCAACCGCTTGGCGCTCTCGTCTTCGTCGAAGTTCTTGATGAGGTACTTGTTGACCTCGTCGCGCGAGACGAGCTTGCGTTTGACGTGCGGAACGCCGGGCAGGCCGGTGTCCTTGCTGGCGAACGCCATGATCTGGTCGACGGACTCGAGCAGTTCCTTCGACTGCTGTTTCGTCATGATCTTCTCGTCGTTGGCGGCGGGGGCAGCGGTCTGGCCGAGGGCGGTGGCGGTGCAGAATGTGGCGGTGCAGAGGGCGGCCCAGGCCCCTCGAAAGCGTCTTACGGTCAAAATGGTCTCCTCGCGCGCACCGTTATAATCAAGTGTACTGAGATGCTCGAAACCTCGCCTGCCATGCCGATCGAATCAACCCACAAAGGTGCGCCGGCAGGGCTGTCTGCGCTGCTCGGCGGGGTGGGCATGGCGGCGCTCGGGCAGCGCGCGATGATCCGCGTGACCGGCGACGACCGGGTGCGCTGGCTGAACGGAATGGTGTCGAATTCCATCCAGGCGCTCCAGCCGGGTCAGGGCTGCTACAACTTTTTCCTGAACGCGCAGGGCCGGATTCGGGGCGATGCGACGGCTTTTCTGCTCGAAGACGCGATTCTGCTCGAGACCGACCGAGGCCAGGTGGCCGGGCTGATGGCCATGCTGGACCGCTTCATCATCATGGACGATGTTGAGTTGCGCGAGGTCGAGGAGCGTGCCGGAATGCTGGTGGCGGGACCCGGCGCGGCCTCTCTCCTGGCTGGCCTGGGGCTTAAGGCAATGCCCGGGCCATTGACGATCCTGAGGCGCGGGGCAGTCGATGTCATCCATGCAGAGAGCCCGCTGGTCCCGCGATTTGAGCTATGGGGCGACCCGGCCGAAATTGCGTCGCTGGCCTCGGCTTTGCGCGATGCGGGGGCAGAAGCTGCCGCGGAGGCTGACCTCGAAGCGCTGCGGCTGCTTGAAGGCACGCCGCTCTATGGCAGGGACATTCGCGACAAGGAGCTTCCGCAGGAGACCGGCCAGACCCGTGCTCTGCACTTTGCCAAGGGCTGCTACCTGGGCCAGGAGATCGTCGAGCGCATCCGCAGCCGCGGCAATGTGCACCGGGCCTTCAGTGGTTTCGTCACGACGGGCTCGGTGCCTGAGGAGGGTGCGCCGCTCTTCGCTGCGGACGCGCCGGAGAAGGCGATTGGCGAATGGACCAGCGGCGGGCAGATTCACCTTGACTCCGGCGTGGTGACGCTCGGGCTGGGGTATGTTCGGCGGGAGACGCTCGAGCGCGGCGCAGATTTGAATTTTTCCGGCGGGACCGTGGTCCCGGTTGCACTGCCCTACCGGGCGAACGGCATCACTGCCTGACTTCCTGCATCCGATAGTTGAGACACCAGTTCAGAAACGAGTTGACCGATCATGTCCGAAAAGCCCATTCCGTTTGTCGTCAACGACCGCCGCAAGTTCACCTCGGAAGGCGAAGTGCGCGAAGGAGTCGACCTGACCTCGGCTCCGGTGCCCGAGCCGGTAGCGGCTGCTGCAGCTCCCGTGGACGAAGCAGCCAGCAAGGTCGTCGAGATGCCCGCGCCTGCGGTCGAGCCCGAAGCGGAGCTGCCGGCCGATGCCGAACCCGCCGATGAGCCCATCGCCGCGGAAGACGATTCGCTGCCGCCCGCACCGACCGAGGAGCAAATGGAGCAGTCCAAACGGGCGTTCGAGGCGACTGCCGACCGGATCGATACGGCGGTGCGGGCATCGAATCCCGGCGCCGATCATCCGCCGGCCCTGACCTTCGAGTCGCTCGTGCAGTCGGTGTACATGCAGGCGGTGATGCAGCTTGGCGGAGGCGGTGCGCCGGCCAGCGAGCAGCCCCAGATCGACCTGTTGGGGGCCCGCCAGTCGATCGATATGCTGACCATCCTGCTCGACAAGACACGCGGCAACCTGACGAAGCACGAAGACCTGCTGCTTTCGAGTGCGGTCTTCGAACTGCGTCTGGCTTTCCTCGAAATGACCCAGGCACTGGCTCGCTCGGCCCAGCAGCGCGGTCCGCTTGGCGGGCCGGGTGCGGCCCCGGGTGCTGCGCCCGGCGGACGGCCAGGCCCGAGCATCGTGCGCTGACGGCATGCAGGCGACCCTGACGTTTCTCGGCTCCGGAACCAGCATGGGCGTGCCCACGCTGGGCTGCGGCTGCGCGGTGTGCCGCTCCGCCGTGGCGCCGGATGGCGACCACCGCAACCGTCGCACGCGGCCGTCGATCCGGCTCGAGTACAACGGTCATGTCGTGCTGATCGACACCGGCCCCGACTTTCATGCGCAGGCAATCCGCGAGGGCGTCGACCGGGTGGATGCTGTGCTGTACACCCATCATCATGCCGACCACATCATGGGGATGGACGACCTGCGGCCGCTGTCGTTTCGCAATGGCATTCCGCTCTATGCCGATGCCAAAACGGCGGGCGTCCTTCGCACGGTCTTTGCTTATACCTTCCGCACGGAGAACCGCTACCCCACCAGCGCGCGGGTGACGCTGCATGAGCTAGCCGAGGACGCCCGGGTGGAGTTGTTCGGCGCCGAGTTCGTGCGGATTCCCGTCATTCATGGGCGCGAGATCATCACCGGCTACCGGTTCGGTGATGCGGCGTACCTGACGGACATGAGCGATCTGTCAGACGAGGCGCTCGAAAAGCTTCATGGGCTGGACGTGCTGATCCTCGACGCACTGCGTCCAGAGCCACACCCGAGCCACTCGCATGTCGCCAAGTCGACGGCGATTGTCGAGTTGCTCAAGCCGAAGCGCGCCTTCTTCACGCACATGGGCCACGATATCGATCACGGCCCGGTCGAGGCAGCGCTGCCGCCGCACATCCGGCTTGCCTACGATGGCCTGAAGCTCGACTTCGAGATCGCCCCGGAGCCTGCATGATGAAGATCTTCCGCGCGCTCAATGAGATTCCGCGAGACTTCGGACCCGTGGCTGCGACGATCGGCAACTTCGACGGGGTGCACTGCGGCCATCGCTGGGTGATCGACCAGGTGAAGGCACGCGCGCGTTCCCGCGGCCTTCGATCGCTTGGCATCACGTTCGACCCGCACCCGGTACGGGTGCTGCGGCCGGAGTTGCCGCACACGCTCATCACGCCGCTTGAGCAGAAGCTGAGGCTGCTGGCGACGACCGGTCTCGACGCGGCGCTGGTGCTTCCCTTCACGACCGAACTCAGCCGGCTTTCGGCCGAGCAGTTTGCGCGTGACGTGCTGCGTGACGCGGTGCAGGCGCGGGAGGTGCATGAGGGCGAGAATTTTCGCTTCGGCTACGGGGCGACGGTCGATATTCATGGCCTGGCGGAGCTCGGCAAAGAACTCGGCTTCAGCGCCCAGGCCTATGCGCCGTATGTGCTGCGCGGCGCGGCGGTCTCGTCGAGCCGCATCCGCGGGCTGATTGGTGCGGGCAAGCTCTCGCAGGCGCGCGCACTGCTGGGCCGGCCGTTTGCGGTCGAATCGACTCCAGCCTCCGGTCGAGGCTTCGGCACACGCTACACGGTGCCGACGATCAACCTGGCGGCGTACCCTGAGCTGCTGCCCGCACACGGGGTCTACGTGACCACGCTCCGGGTTGGCACCGAGATCTTCCAGGGGGTGACGAACGTTGGCAACCGGCCTACGTTTGGCGAGGATTCGTTCACGGTCGAGACGCACCTGTTGGATTTTCACCCGGTCGAGCTGCTGGAGACGACTCCGCTTGAGCTGACCTTCCTGCTGTATCTTCGCGGCGAGGTACGCTGGCCTTCGCCGGAAGCGCTGCGGGCGCAGATCATGAAGGACGTCGGGCACGCGCAGCGTTATTTCCGCCTGGCGCAGCAGACCAGCCCGGCGCATTCCACTCAGACCTAACGCTGGAGTTGCGGCTTGGGAGGCTCGGCAGCCGGTGGCGGCGTGGCCGGCGTGGCCGGCGCGACCGGCGCATCGTCCGCCGGAGTATCCGCAGGCAAATCGGGAGGCGTCACCGTCTTCGGTTGAGCCGCGGGTTCGGCGCTGTCGCCTTCGGGCGGCACGGGCTCGTTTGCCGGGTTCGCGTCGCCCGCGTCCGGCGTCACGTCCAGCACACGCTTGGGGGCGTTCGTGCTGGGAAACTGCTCGTCGGGCCGGTCCACGATGACCTTGGCCATGAAGTCCATCCAGATCGGCAGGGCCGCTTTACCGCCGGTCTCCTTCGCGCCGAGCGACTGGCGATTGTCGTAACCCACCCACACCCCGCAGGTGACCGATGGGGAAAAGCCGACAAACCACGCATCCGTAAACGAGTTGGTGGTGCCCGTCTTGCCGCCGAAGGGATGATGCATGTTCGAGACGATGCCTGCGGTCCCGTAGGTCGTCACGGCTCGCAGCAGGATCATCATGTCGCGCGCTACATCGACCGATATCACTTCGTTCACGCGTTGGCTGCGCGCTTCGAGCGGCACCCCGTCGGTCTGGGTGACCCGCTTGATGTAGTGCGGCTCGATGCGGATACCATCGTTGGGGAAGACCATGAAGCCGCCCACCTGTTCGGCCAGCGTGATGTCCGCGGCGCCGATCGCGATGGGCAGGTAGGCGGGCAGATCGCTCACAATCCCGAAGCGGCGCGCGGTTTCGATGACGGTCTTGATGCCGACCTTATCGGCAAGCTTGAGCGCAGGAATGTTGCGTGACTCGGCGAACGCGCTGGTGAGCGTCATCGCGCCCTTCCAGTCCGGCTCGTAGTTGTGCGGGGTGTAATACCCCGTGGGCGTCCTGAAGCTCGTGGGTGCGTCCACGACGATGTCCGTCGGCTTCATGCCGCTCTCCATCGCCGCGGTATAGACGTAGGGTTTGAACGACGATCCAACCTGACGCTGCGCCTGGGTCGCGCGGTTGAACTGGCTGAGCGCATAGTCGCGTCCACCCACCAGCGCGAGAACATCGCCGTTCGCGTTGTCCACCGCCATCAGCGAGGACTGCGCGCCGGTGTCCTGCTGCAGGCTCGCGTGGACGATGCCACTCGGCAGGATCGATTCCGCCCGCACGTACACCAGGTCGCCGACCTTCAGCAGCTTCTCCGGTGAAACAGCCTGCGTCCACACCCAGTCGGCCGGGGTCATCTCGGCCACCTGCGCGCCAAGCTTCACCAGCGCGTGCGACTTCGTAACCTCGGTGACCATCCCGTGGATGTACGTGCCTTCAACCACCTTCTGCGTCCAGTCCGGATGGCGGTAGGTCGCCATATCGAGGCCGCCTGCCTGCACGTTCTGCAGCCCGCCCTTCCAGCCATGACGCCGCTCGTAGCGCGCCGTCCCGTCCAGCACCGCCTGGTTGGCGACCTCCTGCAGATCCAGGTCGAGCGTAGTGTAGACGCGCAGCCCGGCGCCGTGCACCTCGTCGACGCCGTAGTCTTTCTCCAGCTGGCGGCGCACTTCCTCAATGTAGTAAGGCGCGATGCTGTTCGGCGGTGTCTCGATGTGCAGGCCCAGCGGCTGGGCCGCCGCGGCAGCCTGCTCTGCGGGGGTGATCTTGCCGTCGTGCGCCATCTCGCTCAGAACGAGGTTGCGCCGGCGCAGCGCGCGCTCCGGATCGCGAAGCGGCGAATAGTATTCAGGACCCTTGGGAAGCGCCGCCAGCAGGGCTGCTTCGGCGAGCGTCACATCTTTCACATGCTTCGAAAAGTAAAACTCCGACCCCGCCTCGAAGCCATAGCGGCCATGGCCCAGGTAGATCTGGTTGGCGTACAGGGTGAAGATCTGCTGCTTGGTGAATCGCCGCTCAATCTGCAGCGTCAGGAAGATCTCCTGCAGCTTGCGACTGTAGGTCTTCTGCGCGGAGAGGAAGAGGTTGCGCGCCAGCTGCATGGTCAGCGTCGAGGCGCCCTGGGCCCGCCCATGCGTGTGCACATCCAGGTAAGCCGCGGCGGCTGCTCGATACAGATTCACGCCCCAGTTGCTCTCGAAGCTCTTGTCCTCAATCGAGACGATCGCGTCATGCAGAACCGGCGGCAGGTCGGCATAGGGGACGACGACGCGCCGCTCAAGCGCGAACGTGCCGATCTCGCGCCCGTGCGTGTCGAGCAGCTCAGTCGTGGTGTTCGGGCGGTACTTCGCCAGCTCTTCCATCTGCGGCGAATCGATCGCGAAGACCAGCGCAAGGCCGCACATCACGCCCGCGAGCGCCGAGAGCCCAAGCAGCAGCTTGAAGATCTGCCAGCTGGCGACGCGGCGGTTCGTATAGTCGGGGCCGTCGAGCAGAACCGTGTGCCAAAGCCGGCGCACCCTCTGCGGAAACGACTCCGGCGCCTGGGAGCGCAGGCTGCCCCGCGGCGTGGCCCGTTTCTCGTCGCTGAAAAGGCTGCTCACGGCTCCTTGAGCGTAGCATGTGGCCTCGACGGCGCGCGGGGAGTGACGCGCGATCCAGAACGGCAGACAGCAAAGAGGGACCGCGCGTGCGGTCCCTCTTTTGTGCGAGCTTCAGATCGGTTGATTCGGCTAGGCCGCCTTCGCCTTCAGCAGGTCGAGCCCCTTGTTGAGCTGCTCGTCGGTCTGCGTTCCCTGCTTCACCGCAGGCGCCGGCGTCGTGGTGCCCTCCGCGTCTTCGGCTGCAAGCTGATCGTCAATGTTGCCCGCCACCAGCACGCCCGGCGTCACGGCGTCATCCTGCAGCTTCTTGCCCGCCGGGGTGCCGTACTTGGCAATCGTCAGGATCAGGGCGCCGCCGTCGGGAAGCTCGAAGAGCTTCTGCTGCGAGCCTTCACCAAAGGTCCGCTCGCCAACCAGGTCGGCGCGTTTGTCGTCGAGCAGGGCAGCCGCTACCAGCTCACCCGGTCCAGCCGTTCCGCGATTGACCAGGACCACCAGCGGTGAGGTGGGATCGATCGTCTTCGCAGGGTCCGCCGTGAAGACCTGCTTGTCGATCTTCTGGCCTTCGAGCGTCGCAATGGTACCCGTCTTCAGGAACAGGTTTGCCAGCCGCGATGCTTCCGTCATGTCGCCGTCGGAGACGTCGCGCAGGTCGAGCAGGACCTTCCGTGTGCCGCCCTTCTCTGACGAACGCAGCTTGCTCTCGACCGCATCGACATGTTCGCGGTCGAGCACCCCGGGCTTCAGGTAAAGAATGCTCGCATTCTCGTACAGCGTGTCGCTGAGCGCCGGCGGCGCAATCAGGGCGCGGGTCAGGTTGATCTTCTCCGGCACCGGGTTGCGCGGGCGAACCACGGAGACGGTCACCGACGAACCCGTCTCGCCGCTGAGCATCATCTCGATCATCGCCAGCGAGAGGTCGCGCGTGTCATGCCCGTTGATCGCCTCGAGAAAGTCGCCGTCCGAAAGCGCGACCTTGCTAGCCGGGCTGCCGGGCACGATCGAGACGATCACGGCATAGTTGCCGCGCTTCGAGACAGTCAGCCCAACCTGCGCCTTGCCGGCGCCCTTCAGCTTGGCGGCGCGATAAAGCTTGTAGTCTTCGGGCGAAAGATAGCTTGAGTCGGCGTCGAGCGATTCCAGCAGTCCGCGCAGCGCACCATTCGTCACGGCCGAAACATCAGGATCGGTCACGTAATCGGACTGAATGTGGCGAAGCACCTCGCTGTACACGTTGATCTGCCGATATGCGCCATCCTGCTGCTCGGCGGCGGCACTGACGCCCGTCGTATGCACTCCGAGGAAAACGGTCAGGACCAGCACAATCGACATCGCCAGCAACAGAATCTTCGAGCTCTTCGGCATAGGGAAATCAGTCTCCAGGGCACCTTCCGGGTTAGACGCACCCCGTCTTCGAATGATACTCCCGTGCCCCCGCCAACCCTTTCGAACGCGCTGGGAAGGAGAACACGCACGCCGGCCGATTGCGTTTGCAGCGCCTAATTCCTGAGTTGGAACCGCTCGGCAGACTTTGCCCGACATTCGTTGCAATCTTCGGTACCCGCCGTTGGCGCGCTGCTATGATCGCCAAACCGTCCCCGAACACGGGTCGGACAGAGGTTCCCCGAAGGCCCGGCAACTCCATCCGCACCTCGAGATTGACGCAATGGACGCTTCCCTGGAACCCCGGCGGTCGGACTCCGCCCCAGAACCCGATCCGGCAGTTGCGGGCAAACGTCTGCCCGGCCAGCGCAGCGATTCCTGCGAAGGAACCTCATGTCTATCCTGATCACCGGCGGCGCCGGCTACATCGGCCGCCACACCTGGCGGCTGCTCGAGCGCAGCGGGCACCATCTTGTGCTGTTCGACCGCGCACCGATCCCCGCAGCCTTCGCCGGTCCGCGCACCCGCCTGGTACAGGGCGACCTCGCGGACAAAGCCCTGGTGCGCAGGACGCTGCGCGACCACAAGATCACGGCGGTTCTTCATCTCGCGGCAAGTTCGCATGTCGGCGACTCCATGCGCCAGGCCGCCGCGTACTACGCGAACAACGTCACCGCGAGCCTCACCCTGCTCGACGCCATGGGCGAAGAGCACGTACAGCGACTCGTTTTTGCGTCCAGCTGCTCGGTCTACGGCGAAGCCGGGTCGCGGGCGGCCCGCGAGGACGACGCCGTCCACCCCATCAGCCCGTACGGCGAATCCAAGTTGACACTCGAATCCGCTCTTCCCGAATATGCCCGGACCCACGGCCTGCGCTGGGTCGCCCTGCGCTATACCAATGTGGCCGGCGCCATCTCGGACCTGGGCGAAGACCTGGCCACCTCCCGTCACATCGTTCCGCGGGCTGCCTGCGCGGCGCTGGGCAGCGGGTCCTCGCTGGCAGTCTTCGGCAGCCGCTATCGCACGCCCGACGGCAGTGCCGTGCGCGACCTCGTGCATGTGACCGATGTTGCCGTGGCCAACCGGCTGGCGCTCGAGTACACGGCTTCGCACGACGCGGGAAAGATTCTCAACATCGGATCGGGTGACGCCGTCTCCGTGCTGCAGATGATCCACGAGGTCAGCCGGCAGACCGGGCGCGACATCACCTACCTCAGCAAACCTGCGCGCGCGGGAGATCCCGCATGGGCCGTCACCGACAGGAGCGAAGCCGGCAGGATCCTCGGCTGGTCCCCGGCTGCCTCAAACCTGCAGACGATCGTCGCCTCAGTGCTGCGCTATCATCTGCCCTTCGCGGCCGTTTCGGTTGACTCGCCGGAGGCACGCTGCGTTGCGGCAGCGCGTTCCGCCTGAACGGAAAGAGCCCTCCCGTTAGGAGGAGGGCTCTGCGAATGCCTGGTTCAGGTTAGAGCTTCTTCTTCAGGTCGTACGCCATGTTCTTGTGCGCTGCCACCGCGGTCTTGCCCTTGATGACCGTCGCCCGGAACTGCGAGTCCTTCGTGTCCTTCGCTTCGGTGGTAAACGCGCTCAGCGCCTTTGTGTGATCGGTCACCATGTCGTCGATGTATTCCTTGTCGAAGTCCTTGCCGGAAAGACCATTGAGCTTGTCGATCTCCTTCTGGTGTTCTTCGTCGGGGCCGGTCGCAGGCGTCACGCCCCACTTCTCCGCATAGGGCTTCATGCTGTCCGTCATCTTGGTGTGCTCGGAAATCATCTTCTTCGCATACGCCTTCACCGCGGGATTGGTCGCCTTGTCTTCCGCGACCTTGCTGAGCGCCATCTCATTCTGGTCCGACTGCGCCGCCGTGGCGACAAACTTCTTGTCGTCATCCGCATCTGCCCGCGCCGAAAGCGGGATCAGAACCGAGCTGATACCGAGTGCTGCACAACACATCCATCCAATGTTTTTCATGGCCATCTCCCAGGGCGGCTCGCCGCACTTGTATTCCAGCGTGTGAGAGGCAGAGTGCCCGCCGCGCGTTGCCAGCCCGGGTTCAGTTTCTTGCGCTACTGATTGCCGCCCGCGCCGCTACCAGCTGCCACGCTCCCCGAACACGTCAATCACCCGTCCCAGCCGTTCCGCGCCCATGCGCCAGTTGTCCTTCAAGCCGCTTTCGACCTGGTCGGCATTGCCGGTCCGCACGCCATCGATGATGGTCGCGTGCTCGTGCACGGACGTCTCAAGGTCGTGGATGATCGAGCTCGCGTACAGGCGCCAGTAGCGTTCGGCCTGCGGCTCCACCGCCCGGTGAAGCGTGGTCAGGCGCGGCCCGGCGCCCGCGGTCAGCACCGCCCGGTGGAAGCTGTGGTCGAGGTCGAAGATGTCCCCCGGCCGGCCGCCGCGGCCCTGTGCGATCGCCAGCAGCTCATCATTAATAGAGGTCAGCTCCTTGACCAGCGCGAAACGCTCCGCCTCCGGCAACTCCGCCGCGCCGCGCCCGGCAATCCCTTCCAGGCGCCCGATGATCGCATACAGCTCATCCGCGTCCTCCCGGGTCAGGGGCGCCACAATCATCCGCGACTTGCTCTGGTTGGGATGCTCATGCACATACCCCTCGCGCTGCAGCCACTGCACCGCCGCCCGCACCGGCGTCCGGCTCATGTTCAACTTCTCCGCCAGGTCCGCTTCGACAATCCAGGTGCCGGGCGAGATCCGGCCGTGGACGATCAGCTCGCGAATCTCGCGAAACGCATGGATGACGCTTGTGCCATGCTCCGCCTTCTCACGCAGTCCGCCCTCCGCGGAAGCGCGCCGGCGCACCCTCTCCAGCCCCTGCAAGCCAAGGTCTTTCACGGTCAAGAGCATATCCTCAGTCGCTCTACTGTAACGTGTCCGATTCATCCTACGTGCCTGGTCGCAAGCTAATGTTGTATCCAATGTCGCGTACAATCTGGGGTATGCAGTCTCCGGCCAGCCACCTCCGCCACGTCCACGTCATCGACTCCCACACCGGGGGTGAGCCTACGCGGGTGGTCTTCGCGGGAGGCCCGGATCTTGGGACCGGCCCACTGCCCGGGCGCGTCGAGGTCTTCCGGCAGCATCATGATAACTTCCGCGCAGGCATTGCCTGCGAACCGCGCGGCTCGGACGTAGTCGTCGGGGCGCTGCTCGGCCCTGCCACCGTGCCAGAGGCCGTCTCGTCCGTCATCTTCTTCAACGACATAGGCTACCTCGGCATGTGTGGTCACGGGACCATCGGCGTCATCACGACCCTCGCCCACCTCGGCCACATCGAGCCGGGAACCCACTGGCTCGAAACCCCGGTTGGACTGGTCGCAGCAGAACTCCACGGAGATGGCAGCGTTTCCGTGCGCAACGTGCCCAGTTACCGCTATCGCGCCGCCGTTCCGGTGGAGGTGCCCGGAATGGGCACGCTGCTCGGCGATATCGCATGGGGGGGCAACTGGTTTTTCCTGGTCGGCGAGCATTCCTTTGCACTCACACCGCAACACCGCGACAGCCTCGTGACCGCGACCAGGGCTATCCGGCAGGCGCTGGCCGCGCAGAAGATCACCGGCAAGGACGGCGCGCCGATCGATCACATCGAGCTCTTCACCGCACCGGCCGATCCGGCAAACTCAAGCCGGAACTTCGTTCTCTGTCCCGGCGCCTCCTTCGACCGCTCGCCCTGCGGCACGGGCACCAGCGCCAAGATGGCGTGTCTTTTCGCAGACGGAAAGCTCGCTGCGGGTGAGCAGTGGCGCCAGGAAGGCATCCTCGGCACCGTCTTCACCGGCTCGGTCCAGCCCACGCCAGACGCCGATTTCGTGCTCCCGACCATCACCGGACGGGCCTGGATCACCGGCGACTCTATCCTGCTCTTCGACGAAACCGACCCCTTCGCGTCAGGAATCCGCTTCGGATGAAATCCTTCGACGTCGTCGTCCTCGGCGCCGGCATCGTCGGCACCGCCTGTGCGCTCGAATGCGTCCACGCCGGACTGCGCGTCGGCATCATCGAACCGTCGACGCCCGGCGGCGCTGCCACCGCAGCCGGCATGGGCCACCTCGTCGTCATGGACGACTCGCCCGCGCAGCTCGCCCTGACGCAGTACTCCCGCCACCTCTGGCAATCCCTTCGCCCCGCGCTTCCGCCGGCCGTCGAGTACGAGCAGTGTGGAACCCTCTGGGTGGCCGCCGACGCGGAGGAGATGGACGAGGTCTTCGCGAAGCAGCGGACCTGCTCCCACGCCGGCATCGAGTCGCGCATCCTCGACGCGGCAGCACTCGCAAAGGCTGAACCCAACCTGCGCCCGGGACTGGCCGGGGCCCTGCTGGTGCCGGGCGACGGCGT
This sequence comes from uncultured Granulicella sp., assembly GCA_965213805.1. Classification (GTDB taxonomy): domain Bacteria; phylum Acidobacteriota; class Terriglobia; order Terriglobales; family Acidobacteriaceae; genus Edaphobacter. Next base: position 362,681 of record CBDCAG010000002.1, read on the forward strand.
CATCTACCCTCCGGCAGCCGCGGGCTTCTTTCTTGCCCAGGCCCTCGCCCTCGGCGCCGAACTCTTCCGCGGTCAGCCCGCGCTCGCAGCCGCCTCCGGTCTCGTCACCCTCGCCGACGGTACTCACCTCCACGCAAGCCAGATCGTCATCGCGACCGGCACCGACCTCCGCCTGCTGCCGTGGCTCCCCGTCCAGAAGCGCAAGGGACACCTCGTCATCACCGACCGCTACCCCGGCTTCGTCCACCATCAGTTAGTGGAGCTCGGCTACCTCAAGAGTGCTCACAAGCTCGCCGGCGACTCCGTTGCCTTCAACGTGCAGCCGCGCAGGACCGGACAGTTGCTCATCGGGTCGTCGCGCCAGTACGGCAACGCCGACCAGGCCTGCGACGACGCCATCCTCACCCGGATGCTTGAACGCGCCACCAGCTATCTGCCCGGGCTGTCGCGTCTCTCGAGCCTCCGTGTTTGGACCGGCTTCCGCGCCGCCACGCCCGACAAACTCCCGCTCATCGGCCCGACCGAAGACCCGACCGTCTTTCTTGCTGCAGGCTTCGAGGGTCTCGGGATCACCAACGCCCCCGGCGCCGCACGTTTGCTCGTGGACCACCTGCTCGGCCGCTCCTCCGCGATCGACCCCACGCCCTACCTGCCCAGCCGCGTCCCCGCCGGAGTTCCGACGCATGCCTGAGCCAGCCACCATCCGCGTCACCGTCAACGGCGCCTCGGTCGCCATCCCGGCAGGAGCCACGGCGAGCACCGCCTTGCTCATCGCCGGTGTGGCGGCGCGCCTCTCCGTCTCCGGCGAGCCACGCACGGCGCTCTGCGGGATGGGCATCTGCTTCGAATGCCGCGCGCTGATCGACGGCGTCCCCCACCAGCGCACCTGCCAGCTTCCCGCACGCGACGGCATGGCGCTCGAGACCCAGCCATGACGGGCCACGCAGAGGTGCTCGTCATCGGCGCAGGCCCCGCCGGGCTCGCAGCCGCGACCGCCGCCGCACGCTCAGGCGCAGCGGTGACGGTCCTCGACGACAACCCGAACCCCGGCGGCCAGATCTGGCGCAGCAGCCTCACCGCCGGCAGCAACCCGCAAAGGGCGCGCGCCCTCGACGCCTTCGCGTCCACCCGGGCCGTCCATCTCGCCGGCCACCGCGTCATCGATGCTCCCGCCCCGCAGACCCTCCGCGCCTTTGCAGACGCCACCCGGATCATCGAAACCTTCACCTGGGACAAGCTCATCCTCGCCACCGGCGCCCGCGAACGCTTCCTCCCGTTCCCCGGCTGGACGCTGCCCGGCGTCTTCGGCGCGGGTGGCCTGCAGGCGCTCGTCCAGGGCGGCTTCCCCGTGCGGGAGCAACGCATCGTCGTCGCCGGCACCGGCCCGCTGCTGCTCGCCGTCGCCGCGCACCTCCAGCAGGAGGGCGCGGAGATAGTCACAATCGCGGAGCAGGCTCACCTCCGCACCCTGCTTCCCTTCGCAGCCGCCCTGCTCCCCTCGCCCGCCCGCCTGCTCCAGGGCTTTCGTTACAAGACTCAGCTCGGCCAGACACCCTACCGGATCGGCACCTGGGTTGTGGCTGCCGAAGGAACAGACCGGCTCGAAGCCGTCGTCCTCACCGACGGCGCCAGGACCTGGACGGAACCCTGCGACTTCCTCGCCTGCGGCTTCCACCTCGTCCCCAACACGGAGCTGCCGGCTCTTCTGGGCTGCGCTTTCGTCAACGACCGCACCCACGCTGACTTCATCGCGGTGGACGCCGACCAGCAAACGTCCATCCCCAACATCTTCTGCGCCGGCGAGCCGACCGGGATCGCCGGCCTCGACGCCGCGCTGCTCGAAGGCGAGATCGCCGGCCTCGCCGCAGCCGGCCGGCCAGCCGAAGCCGCACGGCTTCACCCCCGCCGCGACCGCGAACGGCGCTTCGGGCAGGCGCTCGCCCGCGCCTTCACCTTAAGACCCGAGCTCGCACACCTCTCCCAGCCCCAAACCATCGTCTGCCGCTGCGAGGATGTACCCTACTCGCAGCTCCAGCCGCACAGCTCCTGGACCGATGCCAAGCTCCAGACCCGCTGCGGCATGGGCCCCTGCCAGGGCCGCATCTGCGGGCCCGCCACGCACACCCTCTTCGGCTGGCGCAACGCATCGGTCCGCCCACCGCTCTTCCCGGTTCCGCTCTCGGCCCTCGCGGCCACACATCCTCCACCCGCACCTCAGGAGACCCCATGAACTGGATTGGCGTCATGCCCGCTATGACCACGCCGTTCGACAGCTCGCTCGCCGTCGACCACGCCCTGCTCGCCCGGCACGCCGCCTGGCTGCTCGAAAACGGTTCCACCGGCCTCGTCATGCTGGGCTCGCTCGGCGAAGGCGCAACCCTCGACGACGCGGAGAAGCTCGCCATTCTCAAGACCGCCGTCAAGGTCTCCGCCGCCCAGGGAACTCCCGTGGTCGCCGCCATCTCGTCGCTGTCGACCCAGCACGCGGTCACCCTCGCCAGGCAGGCCGAAGCCGCCGGCTGCAGCGGCCTGATGGTCCTGCCGCCCTACGTCTACACCTCCGACTGGCGCGAGATGAAGCACCACGTCGCCTCCGTCATTGCAGCAACCAAGCTCTCCTGCATGCTCTACAACAATCCCGTCGCCTACAAAACCGACTTCCTCCCGCACCAGATCGCCGAGCTCGCCCGAGACCACGCCAACCTCGAAGCCGTCAAGGAATCGAGCGCCGACGTCCGCCGCATCATGGCCATTCGTGAGGTGCTCGCCGACCGGCTCAGGATCTTCGTCGGCGTCGACGACGTGCTCGTCGAGGGCGTCAACGCCGGAGCCACCGGCTGGATCGCCGGACTGGTCAATGCCTTTCCCGCCGAATCCGTCGCGCTCTTCGACCTCGCCCGCGCCGGCAAACATGCCGAAGTCTTCGCCCTCTACCAATGGTTCCTGCCGCTGCTGCGCATGGACACCGTCCCGAAGTTTGTCCAGCTCATCAAGTGGGTGCAGGGAGAAACCAGTACCGGCGCCGCCGCGGTCCGCGCGCCGCGCCTCGAGCTTGCCGGCGCCGACCTCACCGATGCCCAGGCCGTTCTCAAGACCGCCCTCGCCACCCGCCCCGCCGCGGTCCGGTCCACCCCCTTCCCCGCCCTGCAGGAGGCCTAGACCATGGCCAACCTCAAGGGCTACTCCCTCATCGCAGGCCAGTCCACGGCCGAAGGCGATACCGCCTTCAGCGCCTTCCACCCCGGCGACGGCCGCCAGCTTGACCCTATCTTCCTCTCCGCGACGCCCGGCGATGTCGAACGCGCCGCCGCCGCCGCAACCGCAGCCTTCGACGTCCTCTCGCACAGTGGCGACCGTGCCCGGCTCCTCCGTGCCATCGCCGACGGCATCGACGCGTCGGCCGCCGCCCTCATCGAACGCGCCAACCTCGAAACCGCCCTGCCCCTCCCGCGCCTCACCGGCGAGGTCGCACGCACCAGCAACCAGCTCCGCCTCTTCGCCTCCGTCCTCGAAGAAGGCTCGTGGGTCTCCGCCCGCATCGAGACCGCCGACCCCGCGCGCACCCCACCCAAACCCGACCTCCGCTCCATGCTGCGGCCGCTCGGGCCGGTCGCCGTCTTCGGCGCGAGCAACTTTCCCCTCGCCTTCTCGGTCGCCGGCGGAGATACCGCCTCCGCTCTTGCCGCCGGCAACCCGGTCATCGTCAAAGCCCACCCCGCCCACCCCGGCACCAGCGAGCTCGTCGGCCACATCATCAATCAGGCCGTGGCTGAAGCCGGCCTCCCCGCCGGCGTCTTCTCTCTGCTCTTCGACTCCGGCCACGGCATCGGCGCCGCCCTCGTCCAGCATCCCGCCATCCAGGCCGTAGCCTTCACCGGCTCCTTTCGCGGTGGCCGCGCCCTGATGGACCTCGCCGCACGCCGCCCCGTCCCCATCCCCGTCTACGCCGAGATGGGCAGCACCAACCCCGTCTTCCTCCTGCCCGGCGCGCTCGCCGAACGCAGCGAAGCCCTCGCCGGCGGCCTCCACGGCTCATTCACCCTCGGCGGCGGCCAGTTCTGCACCAAGCCCGGCCTCGTCTTCGCCGAAGCTGCCCACACCCCCGCCTTCACCGCCGCGCTCCGCTCGACCGTCGAGACCAGCCCCGCCTTCTCGCTGCTCACCGCAGGCATCGCCAGCACCTACGCCAACGCCACCGCCGCACGCACCGGCCTTCAGACCGCGCAGGGAGCCGCCGCAACCGCCGGCTTCTCAGCCCGGGGCACCCTGCTCGAAACCACCGCGGACGCCTTCTTTGCGGACCACACCCTCGGCGAAGAGGTCTTCGGACCCACCACCCTGCTCGTCCACTGCGGCAGCCGTGACCAGCTCCTCGAAGCCGCACGCACCCTCGCCGGCCACCTCACCGCCACCATCTTCGGCACCGCGCAGGATCTCGCCGATCACGCCGACCTGCTCCGCATCCTCGAAACCCGGGTTGGCCGCGTCATCTTCAATGCCTTCCCCACGGGCGTCGAGGTCAACCACGCCATGGTCCACGGCGGCCCCTACCCCGCCACCTCGGACGGCCGCTCCACCTCGGTCGGCTCGCAGGCAATCTTCCGCTTCACCCGTCCCGTCTGCTACCAGGGCATGCCCGGCACGGCACTGCCCGCAGCGCTCAAAGACGGCAATCCTCTCGGCATCTTCCGCCTCGTCAACGGGGCCTGGCAGTTCCCGCCAGCGCCGGAAAAGTGATCTGGCCCGAACGCAAACTTGCCCCTGCTGTTAAGTTCGATTGGTGGCGGTGGGCAGAATCGAACTGCCGACCTACGGGTTATGAGTCCGTCGCTCTAACCATCTGAGCTACACCGCCGAGGTGTGAAAGGGAAAGAAAGCCGCGCCTCGGTCATCTGCTGCGACGAGGGCCGCTCCCTCGATGATAAGTCCCGCGCCAATCAAGGTCAAACCACCCGTCCGGGTCACGCGCGAATCTCAACCACCAGCAGCGACGCGTCGTCGTGAAAGCTTCCTTCTGCGAACCGCGTCACCGAAGCCATCACCGCCGTGCGGATCGCGTGTGCGCTCGCCGCCGTCCCGCGCGCCGCTTCGACCATCCGCGCCTCACCAAACTCCTCGCCCTCCGCACTGAACGCCTCGGTGACTCCATCGGTCGAGAGCAGCAGCAGATCGCCAGCCTTCAGCGCGATCGTCTGGTCCCCGAACGTGGCCGCGGGCAGCATCCCCAGCACCGGACCGCTCCCGGTCAGCTCCGTCTCCGCCCCGCGCAACAGCAGCGGCGGGTTATGCCCCGCCAGCTCATACGTCAACGTCATCCTGCTCCGGTCGATGATCCCGTACACCAGCGTCACAAAGCGGCCGGTTGGCAGGCTCGCGCACAGCGCCTGGTTCAGCCGGTGGCAAAGCCGCGCCGGGCTCGGCTCATCCGGAGCCAGCGCACGCAGCGTCGCCTGCAGATTCGCCGTGATCAGCGCCGCCGACATCCCTTTGCCCGACACATCGGCAAGGCAGAACGCGATCCGCGTCTCGGACAACACCAGCACATCGAAGTAATCGCCCGACACCGTGCGCGCCGGCTGCCACGCACAGCTGATCTCGACACCCGCAATCTGCGGCACCGTCCGCGGCAGCAGGCTCGACTGGATCTCGAACGCGTCCTGCAGCTCCGATGCCTGCGCCTCCAGCTCTTTGCGCCCGTACTGCACCTGCTGCGCAAGCTGCGAGTTCGCCGCCTCAAGCCGCGCCCGGTTGCTCGAGAAGGCATGCGTCACCACCCCGATCACCACGCAGATCAGCGTGGCAAACGTAATATCGCCGGACTGCCAGTTGCTCAGCGTCGAAAGCGGCCGGCCGAGAATCAGCCGGTCCAGCACCCCGCCCACCACCGCCGCGAAGATCGATACCGGCAGCAGCAGCGCGGAATACACGATCCAGTCTCGCGGAAAGGGCTGGTCAAACAGCGGCACACACAGCGACAGCAGGAACGTGACGACATTGCCCGCGATCAGCGTATAAATCACGGTGCTGAGCAGGGCCGCCCGTCCCACAAGCAGCCACTGGGTCGCCGAAACCGACAAGGCCACCGACACCAGGATCAGCTGGGAATTCACGATGCTGAGGCCGGCATACTGCTTGTACTTGGCAAGCATCTGTTCAAGCCATTCGGGCAATGCGGGCCTCGGGGTAGTCTGCCGAAAAGACTACCAGACCACCCACCCCCATACGATCCCAGCCATCCCAGGCCATCCCAGCCAGACAAACGCAAAATCGGTTGAAGCCACTCCCCCGGGAACGCCGTGAAGCTAAACCCGATAAATACACCTAGATAGCAATAGCTAAACTCACCGCCCTACCAGCGCCCTATTGATCTAACGAGGGCGGGTCGTCGGCTGCCCGGGGAGAGCTTAGTGGGCGGACATAACATCACCGAAGGGTGCTGGGCAAATAACCAATTTGTGTTACCTCCATCTATTCTCTAGTCATTGTCGGGACTCGGACAGGCTGCCAGACTTGGGAATAGCTCTTCCGAGGTATGAGGCATGCGTCCTTCGTTACACGAGCATCACCCGAAGCTGGTCTGGCTTATCGTCATTAGCGTCATAGGCTCTCTGTGGGGACCAGTCAGCGCTCTCTTCAACTTTTGTGTTCGGCACCTTCAGTGGCGTTGGTGATCCTGTGGACATATTCGTCTTCTCTTCGCCTACACTTCCGACATGGACCGCCCACCCGACATCGTCCTCCTCATGGCCGCTTTGATCGCCAGCGTCCGTACCGCCCGGTTCGAGGAGAAGGAGTTTCGAGGGATGAAGTCGCCGCGTTATCAGGCGGCAATGGCGGTGTCACTGGCGATAGCTCAGAGCCTGTACGAACGCGCCACCGAAGAGAGTCACTCGAAGTGAATAGCGTTAGGCTAACGCCCTATGGATGAAACCTACCGATTACCCGTCCGCAATCGAACGCATTAAGACAAGCATTGATCGGCTCACCGCAAACATGGAGCGTACGGGTAAGGGGAGTGCATCTTCTCCCAGCCCGCCGCCGTCCGTCTCGTAAGATGAACCCTGTGCCAGAACGCGTCCGCACGCTCGCCGTCATCCCCGCGCGTCTCGCCTCCACGCGCCTCCCGCGCAAGGTCCTGCGCGCCATCGCCGGGCGCCCGATGCTCGCCTGGGTCTACGAAGCCGCACGCGCCTGCCCCGCGCTCGACGGCATCCTCATCGCCGCCGACTCCGAAGAAGTCCTCGCGCTCTGCCGCGAACACGGCTGGCCCGCCATTCTCACCTCGCCGGACCTCCCCAGCGGCTCCGACCGCGTCCACGCCGTCGCCAAGCTTCACCCCGCGGACCTCTACGTCAATATCCAGGCCGACGAGCCGCTCCTCCGCCCCGAACACATCACCGCCCTGCTCGCGCCCTTCGCCGAACCGGACGTCCAGGTCACCACGCTCAAAGTCCCCTGCACCGCCGAGAACCTGCACAACCCGAACGCCGTCAAGGTCGTCACCACCCCCGCCGGCCGCGCGCTCTACTTCTCCCGCGCCACCATTCCGTACGACCGTGACTCCAACGGCGCCGCGACCTGGAAACATCTCGGCCTCTACGCCTACCGCGCACCCGCGCTCGAGCGCTTCCACGCCCTCGCCCCCAGCCCGCTCGAGCTCACCGAGCGCCTCGAGCAACTCCGCTTCCTCGAAAACGACATCTCCGTCCACGTTGCTGAAACCTTGTACGACACCATCGGCGTCGATACAGAAGCAGACCTTCTCCACGTCGAACAACTCATCCTCGCCCAAGCTCGGAGTCTTCACCCATGACCGCGAGAGCCACCTTCCTGCCCTGTCTCCTGGCCGCCCTCACCGTGCCCGCCCACGGGCCAGCGCAGCAGCCCGCCCCGCAGAAAGCCACCGCGCCGCCCCCGCCCATCCGCACCCTCGACCTCACCCACACCGAGCCCATCCCCAGCCTCGCCGCGCCGAACGTCAACGGCTATCCCGCGGTCTGCGCAAGCGACGGCACCATCTTCGTTCAGCCCTTCAGCTCCATGGCCCAGCAGCCCGGCGCCCACCCGGCAATCTTCTCCATCTCCGACAACCACGAAGTCGGCATGATCACCGTGTCGCTGCCCGAGGACTACAGCCAGGTCAGCATCCGCAGCCTCTTCCCCACCCCGCAGGAGCTCGTCGCCGTCGTCCAGGCCTCGCAGCCGACCGACCCGAACGCAACCGCCCTCCGGGGCAGACCCATCTCGTTCCTGTCGATCAATCCCCGCGACAGCGTCGACTCGCAACTCCTCCAGCTCGATCTGCCCTTCAACGTCGTTCGCGCAGCCCGTCTCTCCTCGGGCGACTTTCTCGTGCTCGGCAACGACACCGTCAACCAGCTTCCAGTTCTCGCCCTGCTCGGCTCGGATGGCGCGCTCAAGAAGATGCTCGACCTCGACCCGCGCCTCTACCTCCAGTCGAAGGAACTCGCCGCGAACGCATCCTCCCGCACCGCCGACACCCGCACCGCCCAGCAGAAGATCGTTCAGCGCGCCCTCAGCAGCGCCCGCTTCGTCCCGTTCGGCGACCAGGTGCTGCTCGTTCAGACCGGCACCACCATGCCCGTGCTCCGCTTCACCAGCTCCGGCGACCCAGACCCCGTCACCATCAAGCTGCCGCCCGGCTTTGTCCTCGACCGCATCCTCGGCTCCTCCGAGCGAGACACCTGGGTGCTCCTCGCAACCCCGCCCCGTTCGCTCGCCCGCATCGCCTCGGGGCAGGCTGCCGAAAGCTCGCCCAACCGCCTCTTCGAAGTCGACCCCGTCACCGGCGAAGTCATCGACGAGCTTGCCCTGACCGGCACCGAGAACAGCAGCGTCGCCTGCGCCGCCCACCAGAAGCTCACCGCCCTCTACACCCTTCGCTCCGCCTCGACCGACCCCAACACCCAGCAGGATCAGCTCAGCTACGCCTCGGCTCCCCGCTGATCGAGTCCGGCTATCGCTTGACCGGCTCGAAGGCAAGCGCCAGCCCATCCTCTGCAACGGTCGCCTTCACGCCCGCCAGCGAAGCCACCACCCACTCGGCGCCGGCCGCGTAAAGCTCTTCGGCAGAGTGCGTCCCAAGCACCCCCAGCACCCGGCTCCCCGCGGCCTTGCCCGACCCCACCCCGCTCGGCGCATCCTCGACGACGATGCAGTCCGCCGAGCGAAACCCCAGCAGCCTCGCGCCCGTCATGTACGGCTCGGGATGCGGCTTGCCGTTCGTCACATCATCCGCCGCGATCAACTCATCCGGGTAAGGCAGACCAGCCGCCTTCAACCGCCCCAGCAGCAAACGCCGCGTCGCGCTCGTCACAATCGTCCAGCGCTCCTTCGGCAGCGACCCCAGCAGATCGCGCACCCCGTCCAGCACCTTCAGGTCCGCCGTGTCCGCAATCTCCAGGTCTTCAATCATGCGCAGACCCTCGGCCGCCTGCTCCGCCGTGAAATCCGGCCGCAGCTGCTTCATGATGTCCATCGCGCGCACGCCATGCGGAATCTCGTACGTCTCCCACCCCGCGATGCCGTAGTGCCTGGTCCACTGGCGCCAGCACCGGTTCACCGAGGCGATCGAACTGATCAGCACCCCATCCATGTCGAACAGCAAACCCTTGCACTCAACGTTCAATCGATCTCCAATCCTGTCCTGCGCGATCACTCTGAGTCTCTCAGATGCCGGCGCCTGAACGTTTGATTCGATTGACGTTTGGAGCTTGAATGTTCCACGTGGAACATTTTGCACTATGTCAGCCAGGACACTTTTATTTTGGCGGTGTCCCAAAACGGGAATCCACCTACCCCGCCAGCACAAACTGCTCCGCCGTCTTCAACACGGCATTCACACTCTCCACCGAGCAGCTCTCGCAATACACCCGCAGCAGCGGCTCGGTGCCCGAAGCCCGCAGCAGCAGCCACGTCTCGGCCGCGTTCGGCTTGTCCGCACAGGCTTCGTTCTCGAGGAAGAACTTGATTCCGTCCAGCGTCTCGACCTTCAGCACCTTCATCCCGGCAAACATCTCACCGGCGCTGGTCGACTTCGCGCGCGCAATCGCCGACTGCTTCAAGCGGTCGTCGATATGCATGTCGATCCGCCCATACTGATGCTCGCCATACTCGGCCTGCAGCGCCGCTACGAGCTCACCCAGCGTCTTCTTCTCGTCCGCCATCACCTGCGCCAGCAGCAGTGAGTTCAGCATCCCGTCGCGCTCCGGCAGGTGCTTCGAAATCCCGACGCCGCCCGACTCCTCGCCGCCGATGAGGATGTCCTGCTCGAGCATCAGGTCGCACACGTACTTGAAGCCGATCCCGTGCTCATGCAGCCTGCGTCCATGCTTGGCCGCGATGCGGTCGAGCATCAGCGTGGTGTTGAAGGCGCGCGTCACATCGCCCGGCCAGCCCTTGCGCTCGAGCAGCCACTGCAGCAGGATGGCGAAGATCTTGTGCGCATCGACGACATTGCCATGCTCATCCACCGCGCCGATCCGGTCCGCGTCGCCATCCGTTACTAGCCCGGCGGCGCAACCCTCCGCCACCACGCGCTTCTGCGTCTCCGCGATATGCGGCAGAATCGGCTCCGGATTGATGCCCGGGAACGACGGGTTGATCTCCGACCGCATCTCCACGAACGGAATCCCCGCCCTGGTAAAGATCCCTGCCAGCACCCCGCGGCCCGCGCCATACATCACGTCGATCAGCAGCTTGTGCCCCGAAGCCCTGATCGCCGGCAGGTCCACAAACGCCTCGATCGCCGCGATGTACGGAGGGTTGAAGTCCACCTCTTCCACCTTCGCCGGCGTTGCCGCCGCGTCCAGCGGCTGATCCAGATAGGTCTCGATCGACGAGATGATCGAAGGCTTGCCCGACCCGCCATAGCTGGCCTTGTACTTCACGCCATTCCACTGCGCCGGGTTGTGGCTCGACGTGATCATCACGCCACCCGCCGCACCGCGCCCGCGTACCGCGAACGACAGCGCCGGGGTCGGCGTCACACGATCTGCCAGCGCCACCGGAATTCCCGCAGCCGCCATCACCTCGGCCACGACTTTGGCAAAGGCCTGCGATCCGAACCGCGTGTCCCACCCGATGCACACGCCCTTTGCCGCGTCCTCATGCTGCAGGACGTAGTGCGCAATCGCCCGAGCCGCGACCCGCACATTCTCATACGTGAAATCATCCGCGATAATTCCGCGCCAGCCATCCGTCCCAAACTTCACTGCACCCATCGAAAGCTCCGTTGTCCGTTCTTCGCTGGCCGTTGTCCGTTGACCGTTGTTTGTAACGGAGAACGGTCCACCGAGAACGTCGCTAAATCAAATCGTCCCGTTTCATTTCCCCATGCAGCTGCTTCACGATCTTGCTCACGTCCTGCGAATACTCGCGGGTCGTGATCAGCAGCGCATCCTCGGTCTCGACCACCACCAGCCCATCGACGCCCAGCAGCGCGACCGCCTTGCCCGGCGCGTACACGTAGTTGCCCTTGGCCTGGATCGCCACCAGCGCGTCGGTAGCCCCATCGATCACGTTATCGTCGGTGCCTTCGCTCAGGTGCTCATGCAGCGAAGCCCAGGACCCGAGATCGTTCCAGCCGAAGTCCGCCGGCAGACAGTAAATGTTCGACCCCACCTCGCCCTTCGCCGACCGCCGCTCGAGCACCGCGTAGTCGATCGAAATGTTCTCGCACTTCGGATACTCAGCGGCAAACACCGCCTCAAACTCCGGCGTGCCGTGTGCCGCCGCGATCTTTTCTAAAATCGGCGCCATCTCCGGCGAGTGCTCGCGAATTGCGTTCGCCAGCGTCTTCGCACTCCACAGGAAGATGCCGCCGTTCCATACAAAATTGCCTTCCGAGAGAAACCGCTCGGCCGTATGCCGGTCCGGCTTTTCGCGGAAGCGCTTCACGCGAAACACCGGCACGTTATCGAACGAGGAGGCCTCTGCCCCCTGCTCGATATACCCGTAGCCCGTCTCCGGCCGCGTCGGCGGAACGCCCAGCACCACGATATTCTCGCCCGCCGCCGCCACTTCAATCCCGGCCGAGATCACCTGCGCAAAGCGCACAATATCCTCTACCACATGGTCCGACGGGAAGATCCCGATCACCGTCGACGGATCCTCGCGCTCCAGCAGGAACGCCGTCAACGCACACGCCGGCGCCGTGTTTCGCGCCACCGGCTCACTCACAATGTGGTCCGGCTCCATCATCGGCAGCTGTTCGGCGATCGTCTTGTCCAGCCAGTGATTGGTAATCACCCAGACATCCGATACATCCGCGACCGGCAGTAAGCGCGCCAGGGTCTGCTGGATCATCGTGTCCGTACCATCCAGGGCCAGTACCTGCTTCGCACGCGCGCGCCGGCTGCGCGGCCAGAACCTCGTCCCACTGCCACCCGCCAGGATCACCGGCGCAAAGCGTACTTCCTCATTTTCCATAACGACTATCGTAAAGGAATCAAACGCCGAAACCACCAGCGAGACCTCATCCTTTTGTGTCATCGGGAAGGCAACAGCAAGTGCGCCCTGATCGCGGGCGGCGACCACTTCGTGGGGCACAGGACGCTGCGCGTGGAGACGCGCCACCGCCTGGACCTGAAAAGTGGCGACCGTCCGGCGTCAGGACGCACTTGCCGTTGCTGCCTAGCCCAGCTGCGCGAAGTACTCCCGCATCCGCTTGATGCCTTCGTCGATCACATCCGCGCTCACGGCGTACGAAAGTCGAATGTGTTCCGCCGTACCGAACGCCTCGCCCGGCACCACCACCACGTGCGCTTCGTTCAGCAGCTTGGCCGCGAGCTCGGTCGCTGTCCTGATCCCGCCCTTACCGAGAAACGCAGAGATATTCGGGTACACATAGAACGCACCCTGCGGCACCGTGCACGTGATCCCCGGAATCGTCTTGAACCCTTCGAGAATCCGGTCGCGCAGCGTGATGTAATCCGCCTTCATCACGCTCACGCACTCCTGCGATCCCGTCACCGCGGCGATGCTTGCCTTCTGCACAAAGCTTGCCGCGTTCGAGGTCGACTGCGACTGCAGCTTGCTCATCGCCGCGATCACCTGCTTCGGCCCCAGCGCAAAGCCCGCGCGCCAGCCCGTCATCGCATACGTCTTCGACAGCGACCCGAGCACCACCACATGCTCCTTGCACTCCGTCACCGACGCCCCGCTCACCGGCTCGCCCGCAAAATTCAGGTACGCATAGCACTCGTCGAGCAACACGTAGACGCCACGCGCATGCCCCAGCCGGACGATCGCTTCGACATCCTGCTGATCCATGACGGCACCCGAGGGATTCGACGGCGAGCACAGAATGATCGCCTTCGTCTTCTCCGTCATCGCCGCTTCGATCATCGCCGCGGTCACGCGAAAATTCTCATCTTCGCGGCTCTCGACATACTTCACCACGCCGCCCGCGTACTGGATGATGTCCTTGTACGAGACCCAGTACGGCACCGGCAGCACCACCTCGTCGCCATGGTCCACCAGCACCTGCAGCGCGTTGAACAGCGCCAGCTTTCCGCCGGTCGTAAAGACGCACTCATCGACGGCATAGTCCGTGCCGAAATCCGCCCGGTGCCGGTCGCAGAGCGCCTTCCGCACATCGGGCGTCCCGGCCACCGCGGTATACCGCGTAAAGCCCTTCTGGATGGCATCGATCGCCGCGTCCTTGATGTGCTGCGGCGTCTCAAAGTGCGGCTCGCCCGCGCCAAAATCCGCCAGCTTGATGCCCGTGGCCTTCAGCCGCAAAGCCTCGGCCGTAATCGCCATCGTCGCCGAAACCTCAATCCGATTGATCCGGTCCGTCAAAACCTTCGTCGCCGTCGCTGTGCTCATGCCTCTAGTCTTTCAGAAATCAGGCAAAGACAAAAGCGCCCTTCTCGCGGGCAGCGACCACCGACAGGAAGAGGCAAACTCATCGCCGACGTGCCCTGTCCCATTCGAAGTACGCATACCATCAGGCCCCCTCATCCCGGCCCGTACGCCCGCAGAAATCCCTGCACCGCAACTCCCACCCAGTTCCGGATCTGCGCCTCATCGAACACCCGCGGCGGCTGCGCCAGCGTCGACCGAATCACGATGCTGCCCACCAGCGACCCGATGAACTGCTCGGCCGCCACCTCCACCTGCCCAATCTGCAACTCGCCCGCCGACACCCAGCGCTGCAACGACGCGATCAACAGGCTTCTGCCGCGATCCGGCCCCGCCGCATAAAACGTCTGCGCCAGCGCGGGAAACGTCTTCGCCTCGCCGATCACCATCTGGTGCAGCTGCTGCAGATCGGTGCTCAGAAACGTCGAAAGCAGCGTCACCCCGAACGCCTCGAGCGCCTCCCGCGGCGCGGCGTCCGCGCGAAACGACACCGTCATCGCCCCTAGCAGCGCCGTCGTCCGCTGCTCCATCAGCGCTTCAAAAAGCAACGCCTTATCGGCGAAGCGCGCATAAAGCGTCTGCGGGCTCACCCGCGCCTCCTCGGCAATCTGCCGCATCGTCGCGCCGGCAAACCCCTTCGCGACAAAGACCCTTGAGGCGGCCGCCAGGATCTCCTCGCCCAAAGCCGGGGCCGACGACAGCGACGGTCTGCCCGCACCCCTCCCCTTCGCCCGCACGCCGCCGGTTGCCGCCTTGCTCATATCGTGTTCGGATGCCGTTCGCGTCGGCCCTGCGCATCTCCACGTTCAATAATCATACAACCATGTCTGATTATTGCGAATCTCTAGCAACAACGCCGGAGGAAGCCGCAATGAAATCCAAGACCACCTACTCTCACGCCCCCACGATCGCCATCATCGGCGCCGGACTCGGCGGCCTCTCGCTCGCCCGCATGATGCACGTCCTCGGTCTTCAAGCCGCGGTCTACGACAAGGATCGCACTGCCTCCGAGCGCTCCATCGGCGGCTCGCTTGACATGCACGAAGAGACCGGACTCTACGCCATCCGGCAGGCCGGGCTCTTCGATCAGTTCGAGCAGCTGGCCCGCTACGAAGACCAGGGCATGCGTCTCTTCCATCGCGATGGCGACCTGCTCTTTGAGACCCACGACCAGAACCGTCCCGAGATCGACCGCGGCCAGCTGCGCGAGATACTCCTCGCCTCCATCCCGCCCGGCTGGTTCCACTGGGATCATGACCTGCAGTACGTCCGCGAGTCCCCCGCCGGCGGCTTCGACCTGCTGTTCCGCGGGGGGCGCCGGCGGCACGCCGACTTTGTCGCCGGAGCCGATGGCGTCTGGTCCTCGGTCCGCGCCGCCGTCACCGGCCTCACCCCCCGCTACAGTGGTCTCACCTTCTTCGAGCTCGAAATCGAGCACGTGGACCAGGCCCACCCTGAAGTCGCCCGCTTCCTCAGCCACGGCCTGAACATGGCCATGGCCGACGAAAAACTCATCTCCGCCCAGCGCAACGCCGCAGGCAACGTCCGCGTCTACGCTGCGCTCTTCGTGCCGGAAGATGGCCGAACCCAGACCGGCTATCCCACCGTAAAACCGAAGAATCGCTCCGAGATCCTCGACCAGTTCGCCGGCTGGAACCCGCAACTCGTGCACCTGTTCGAGGCGGCCGAGCCTTCCGTCCGGCCGTGGCCCATTTACGTCATGCCCATCGACGCCCATTGGCCCCACAAACCCGGCATCACCCTCCTCGGCGACGCAGCCCACGCCATGCCACCGGCTGGCGATGGCGCCAACCTCGCCATGCGCGACGGCGTCGACCTTGCCCACGCCCTGGCGCATGCCCTCGACTCGTCGGACGACATCGACCAGGCAGTCGCCGCCTTTGAAGCAGCCATGTTCGCCCGGGCCGAGGATGCCGCCAAGATGGCCTCGGCCTGCCTGCTCGAAGGCTCCTCCGAAGACCGGCTCGCGCTCATTCAACAGGCAATGGCTCTGGCCGATTGACCGCATCCCGGGCCATCCCCGTGTGTTCTCATATCCCCATGCACTGGCGCACGAAACTGATCCACCCCACCGTCAAAGTCCCAACAGATTTCATCTCCCTTGCCCCCGCCACCCATCGCGGCTCCACCGTCGTCTTCCCCTCGCAGGCCCAGGTCGGCGACGGCTGGCGCGCCGCGCAGCTCGGCTACACCTACGGCCTCTACGGCACGCCCACCACGCGCGAGCTCGCCGCCCGCATCGCCGACCTCGAAGGCGCGCAGCACACCTTCATCACCCCCGGCGGCCAGGCCGCCATCACCCTGGTTTACCTCTCGCTCTGCCAGGCCGGCGATCATGTCCTGCTCCCCGCCAATGCATACGGCCCCAACTCCGAGCTCGCCGAGGTCCTGCTCCGCCGCCTCCACATCGAGGTGGAACGCTACGACCCCATGATCGGCGCGGGCATCGCCGCCCTCATCCGCCCCAACACCACCCTCCTCTGGACCGAATCTCCCGGCTCCATCACCATGGAGGTCCCCGACCTCCCCGCCCTCATCGCCGCCGCCCACGCCCGCGACCTCCCCGTCGCCATCGACAACACGTGGTCCGCCGGCGTCTACCTCGACGTCTTCGCGCTCGGCGTCGACATCAGCGTCCAGGCCCTCACCAAGTACATCGGCGGACACAGCGACCTGCTCCTCGGCTCCGTCTCCGTCGCCAATGAACCTGCCTTCGCCTGCGTCGGCGAAACCCACCGCCTGCTCGGCATGGCTGTCTCCCCCGACGACTGTAGCCTCGCCCTCCGCGGCCTGCAGACCCTTGCCGTCCGCCTCGACGCCCTCGAAAAAGCCACCCTCACCATTGCCAGCTGGCTCGCTGCACGTCCTGAAATCGAACGCGTCCTTCACCCCGCGCTCGCCTCCTGCCCCGGCCACGCGTTCTGGAAGCGCGACTTTACCGGCTCGTCCAGCCTCTTCTCCATCATCTTCAAACCCGTGTACTCGACCGCCCAGGTCCACGCCTTCGTCGACGCGCTGCAGCTGTTCAAAATCGGCTTCAGCTGGGGCGGCGTCACCTCGCTCGTCATGGCCTACCCCGGCCGCGACCGCCTCGTCCGCCTCAATATCGGCCTCGAAGACCCGGGCAGCCTCATCGACGACCTGACGCAGGCACTGAAAGCAACTACAACTGCGCCCTGATCGCGGGCGGCGACCACATCGTGGGGTGGAAGCTTCGCGTGCCAGACCCCTCGCCCTCCGCGGGAAGAGGCGGCGCGAAGCCTCCACCCCACGAAGTGGCGCCCGTCCGGCGTGAGGACGCAGTTGCGGTTGCTTCTAAGTCTTTCCTTATGAAGATCTTACGAGATTGCCCGGGGCTCAGGCCAGGTCAACCCCTTTGGAATCAGGATCTTGGCATTTCTGCGTTTCGAGATCCAGACCTAAGTCGTTTGCTTTGAAGATCTTGCGCAACAACAGGGGGAGGGGTGGGGGTACCCCTTATCGCTTCCGCGTCACCCATGTCGTCATGCAGCGGTAGTCCTGCACCACCGTGGTCTTCAGCGGGTCCACCATCACCGCGTTCATCTGCCGGGTCATCTCCACCAGCGCCCGCTCACTCACCAGGAACCACTCCGACCCGTCGCCGATGCGGAACACGTTCGCCCGCACCTCCTCGAACTCCATCCCGATGCGCGACCCCAGCCGGCAGAACAGCAGCCCGCCCTGCCGCAGGCAGCGCCAGAGCTCCGTCACCATCGCAAGAAAATGCGCCTCATCCCGCGCAAAGTGCAGCACCGAGTTGCAGATCACCACGTCCGCGAAGCCATCCGCAAACGGCATCGTTTCGATCACGCCCACGCGAAAGTTCGTTGCCGGCAGCCCCGGTTGCAGCTCCGCCGCCAGCGCCCGCACGTGCTGCACCGCCTCCGCGCTCGCGTCCAGCCCGAAGATCTCGCACCCCTGCCGCAGCAGGTACACCAGGTTGCGCCCATACCCGCACCCCGCGTCCAGCACCTTCATCCCCGCAGCGATATTCCCCCGCAGGATCTGGTCGAACACATAGATATCAATCTGGCCGAATTCGTCCTCGAGCGTCATCATCCAAACCTATCAGCCGGGAGCTCAAAGCTGTCTGCAGAGGCGCTCAAACCCACGCTTCACGCTCTCAGCTCGAGAATCAAGCCTTGCTCTCCGTCTTACCCTTCAGACGCTCGACCACCAGCGGCGGCACCAGCGCCGTCACGTCGCCGCCCAGGCGAAACACCCCTTTGATCAGCCGCGAGCTCACGTAGGTGTACTTCTCCGCGGGCATCATGAACAGCGTCTCGAGCTCCGGGTCGAGCTTGCGGTTCATCATTGCCATCTGGAACTCGTACTCGTAGTCCGAGATCGCCCGAATGCCGCGCAGCACGGCCTTCGCCCCCTGCATCCGCGCAAAGTCCACCAGCAGCCCGTCGAAGGTGGTCACCGACACGTTCTTCATCGGCGCGACCGCCTCGGTGATCATCTCGAGCCGCTCGGCGACCGAGAACAGCGGCGCCCCCTTGTCCGAGTTGCGCAGGATCGCCACCACCAGCTCGTCCACAATCTTCGCGCCGCGCGCAATCAGGTCCAGATGACCGTTGGTCAATGGATCGAACGTCCCAGGATAGATCGCCTTTACCGTGTGCATGCCCCTGAAGCATACCTGCTGGCGGCCGAGAAAAATACCGCCGCGGGTGTAGTCTTCCCTCTGAGGGGAGCGTCCATCGCTGTGAGACGCATGACATCCGCCATCCTCAATCCGCACAGTTTCCCCGAGACCGGCGCCCCCACAGCCACCGTGAGGCTCGAGTCGATCGAGGTTCTGCACTCGCTTTACAGCCAGCGCATCTTCCGGTTCGTCTTCACCAGCGTGCGCGACCGCGAGCTCGCCGAGCAGATCACCCAGGACACCTTCCTGCGCGCCTGGACCGCGCGCGAGCAGTTCCGCGGCGACTGTTCGCCGGCCACCTGGCTTACCCGTATCGCGCTCAACCTGGTCCGCGACCACACCCGCACCGGCCGCTTCAAGTTCTGGCAGACGGTCGGACGCACCTCGGTCGACGCCACAGAGTTTGCGAGCTTTATCCCCGACCCCGTCACCTCCGCCGAGTCGGCGCTCATCGCGCAGCAGCAGGTTGGCGAGATCTGGAAGACGGTTGCCGAACTCTCCGAGCGCCAGCGCACCGTCTTCCTCCTTCGCTTTGTCGAAGAGCTGGAACTGGTCGACATCGCCGAGATCACCGGGATGCCCATGAGCACGGTGAAAACCCATCTGTACCGCGGCCTCGCCATCGTTCGCGCCCGCCACCAGAAGACCTCCGGGAAGGATTCAAAATGAGCACTCACCTTACCAACGAGCAGTTTCACGAGCTTCTCTTCGCGCCGGAGTCTCTCGACGCCGGGCAGACGCGCCTGCTGGCCGACCGTGACCACCTCAATCGCTGCGAGGCATGCCGTGAAGAATTTTCAAGCCTGTCCCATTCGCTTGGCAGCTTCAGGCGTGCCGCGACGCAATTCTCCGCGGCGAAGGCCCCGAACCGGCTGCTGGCTCCCTCGGCCCGAGCGGGACTTTTCACCCTACCCCGCCTAGTGTGGGCCGGAGGCGTTGCCGCCGCCCTGGCGCTCGGCGCCGCGTCCTTCAACGCCGCACATCATCCGGTCGCGCCAACGGCGGCCGCCGTCCAGACCCAGGCCAACGTGCTCGAAGCCAGGTCGAGCGGGCCTGAAGCGCAGTCCGACGACGCATTGCTCAAGGGCATTGATCAGGACCTCTCGACCGCCGTTCCGCCGTCGCTGCAACCGCTCAGCGTGACGGCTTCCGCCGAGCCCGCGGCCTCCACTTCAAACTAGGCAGCGCACCGCCTGAGGCACCATTCGACAGATTCGTTCCAGCAACTCGACCTCACTGATAAAAGGAAAACCCATGATTCGCACACGCGCGTTCGTCGTCGCATGCTCCCTGCTGCTCGCAACCCCACTCGCCTTCAGCCAGGCGCCCACCGCACCACCCGACAACGGTGGACACATGGACGGTCGCGGCGGACCCGGCGACGGACCCATGATGGATCGGCGCGGAGGAGGCGGCGGTCATGGCATGGGCATCCTGCCCCCGGGCGCCTGGTGGAAGAACCTCGACGCCGTCAAAGCGATCGGCCTCTCGCCCGACCAGCAGAAACACATGGACGACATCATGCTGCAGAGCCGGCTCCAGCTTATCCAGATGAAGGCCTCGCTCGAAGAAGAGCAGGTCAAGCTCGAACCCCTGCTCAATGCCAATCCGCTTGACCAGAAAGCGACGCTCGCCCAGATTTCGAAGATTGCCGACCTGCGCGCGGACCTCGAAAAGGCCAACGCCAAGACCCTGCTCGGCCTGCGCGGCGTGCTGACTGCCGACCAGTGGACCAAGCTGCAGGCAGAACGCCACCAGCGCCACGAAGAACGACGCGACAACCGCCGCGACCCGCGGAACGGCCCCCCGAGCGGTGGCGGCCCGGGCGAAGAGTAGCAAGGGCGAGTGCGTCCTCACCCCGGACGGGCGCCACTTCGTGGCATGGGAGCTTCGCGAGCCAGGTCATGGCACCTGGCTTGACGTTGCGACGCGAAGCTTCCTACCCACGGGGTGGTCGCCGCCCCGCGATGAGGGCGGTTTTGCTCTAGCCTTTGCGGCTCTTGACGGCGACGACTGCCTGCTCGACGCCTTCTTCGGGGATTGGCGGGACGGGCAGGGTGGAGGGGGAGATGCCCATCTTTTCGCGGAGCGCGGTGTCGATGCGGCCGAAGACGTCGCGGTTTTCCTTGAGGAAGTTGCGGACGTTTTCGCGGCCCTGCCCGATGCGCTCGCCCTGAAAGCTGTACCAGGCACCGCTCTTGTCGACGATGTTGTGCAGCACGGCGAGGTCGAGCGTGTCGCCCTCGCGCGAGATACCTTCGCCGTAGAGGATGTCGAACTCGGCGTCGCGGAACGGTGCGGCGACCTTGTTCTTGACGATCTTGACCTTGGTGCGCGAGCCGACAATGACGTCGCCTTCCTTGACGGCGCCGATGCGGCGAATGTCGATGCGGACGGAGGAATAGAACTTGAGTGCGCGGCCGCCGGTGGTGGTTTCCGGGTTGCCGAACATGACGCCGATCTTGTCGCGAATCTGGTTGATGAAGATGAGCGACGTGCGCGATTTGGCGACGGTTCCGGTCAGCTTGCGCAGTGCCTGCGACATCAGCCGGGCCTGCAGACCCATGTGTGAATCGCCCATCTCGCCGTCGAGTTCGGCCTTCGGGACCAGCGCGGCGACGGAGTCGACCACCAGGACATCAATCGCGCCCGAACGCACCAGAGCTTCGACGATCTCGAGCGCCTGCTCGCCGTAGTCCGGCTGCGAGACCAGCAGGTTGTCGACGTCGACGCCAAGCTTCTTAGCGTAACCCGGATCGAGCGCGTGTTCGGCGTCCACGAAGGCTGCGAGGCCGCCGGCCTTCTGCGCCTCAGCAATAATCTGGAGGGTGATGGTGGTCTTACCGGAAGACTCCGGTCCGAAGATCTCGATAACGCGACCGCGCGGCACGCCGCCCACGCCCAGCGCGGCGTCGAAGGAGATGGAGCCAGTCGAAATGACCGAAATCGGCACAATGGCTTCCTTCGATCCGAGCCGCATGATCGACCCTTTGCCGAACTGCTTCTCCAGTTGTGAGAGTGCTGCCTCAATCGCTTTGCCGCGGTCGTCTGCCAAGTGAATCTCCTCGTTGATAGCCAAGTCGAAGTCTAGCATCGCCCCACCCAAAAGCAAAGAAAAAGCGAACCCCTCCGAATCAGGAATCCACTTTTGAACCGGCCAGGCAAACGCAAGGGCAAGTGCGCCCTGATCGCGGTCGGCGACCACTTCGTGGGGTGGGCACGCTGCGCGAGCGGCGCGCAGCGGTACACCCCACGAAGTGGCGACCGTCCGGCGTGAGGACGCAGTTGCCGTTGCCTTCGCACGAGCAGCTACACTGCTCCGGGGGATCTCTTGACTGATAGCCGGAATGCCCGCTGGTTTGTCTGCTTCCTGCTGTTCCTGGCGACGACGATCAACTATATGGATCGCTCGGTCTTCTCGCTGATCGAGCCGCTGCTGCACAACGTCGGCTTCATGGGCTGGGATTTCGCGGCGGATCGGTTTCACCAGGCGGCCTTCGACAATCATTATGGCAACGTCGTCATCTGCTTCCAGATTGCGTACGGCGTGGGCCTGCTGTTCGCGGGGCGGGTGATCGACCGGCTTGGGACCCGGCGCGGGTATGCGCTGGCGGTGCTGGTGTGGGGCCTGAGTTCGATGGCGCACTCGCTGGTGGTTTCGGTGATCGGCTTCTGCGTTGCGCGCGTGATGCTGGGTCTTGCGGAGGCGGGGAATTTTCCCGCGGCGATCAAGGCGACGACCGAATGGTTTCCTGCCGAGGAGCGCGCGCTGGCGACGGGGCTGTTCAACTCGGGGTCGAATTTTTCGGCGCTGGTGGCACCGGCGCTGGTGGCGTTGGTGACGATGCGCTGGGGTTGGCGCGCGGCGTTCCTCGCGACGGGCTCGATGGGGATGCTGTGGCTGGTGCTGTGGCTGGCGTTTCCGTATAACCGGCTGCGGCGCGGTGCGACGGTGACGCAGGAGCGGCTGGAGCCCGTGACCCGCGGCAGGCCGGTGCTGGGGGTGCTGGCCAGGCATCGCGGGATGTATGCCTTCTGCGAGGCGAAGGCGTTGACGGATGGGGTGTGGTGGTTCTACCTGTATTACCTGCCGCAGATTTTGAACCGCACATACGGGCTCTCGCTGGCGGAGGCGTATCGCTATATCGTGACCGTGTATCTTGTCTCGTCGGTGGGATCGGTTTCTGGCGGCGCGCTTTCGGGGTGGCGGATGAATCGCGGCCACTCGGTCAATCACGGGCGCAAGCTTGCGCTGCTGATTACGGCGTGCTGCGCGCTGCCGGTGATGTTCGTGCCGCGGATGGGTGTGCTCTTCCCGCATAACCCGTGGCCGGCGACGCTCTTGATCGCGCTGGCCGCGGCGGGGCACCAGGGCTGGTCGGCGAACCTGTTTTCGTCGGCTGCGGATATCTTTCCTTCGACGTCGGTCTCAACAGTGATCGGGGTCGGCGGGGCGATGGGCGCGGTGGGGTCGGCGTTGTTTACGTTCCTGGTAAAGCGCAACCTGTCGCTGCACCCGCTGCTTATTTTTACGATGGCGGCATTCGCCTATGTCGTCGCGCTGGCGATCTTCCAGGTGCTGGTTCCCAGGCTGGGTGCGCCCAGCGAACCGGAGATCGCGCAGACGAGCCCTTAGTGACCACGGAGACACCCATGCCACGCTATTGCCTTACCCTCGGCCTCAAACCCGACCCCGCCCTCATCGCCGACTACGTCGAAGCCCATCGGCACGTGCCCGCTGCCATCGAGCAAAGCATCCGCGATGCCGGCATCCTCGCCATGCAGATCTACGAGCACAACGCGCAGCTCTTCATGCTGCTCGACACCACCGACGACTTCACCTTCGAACGCAAAGCCGCCATGGACCGAGCGAATCCCGCCGTGCTCGCCTGGGAAGACCAGATGGCCCGCTTCCAGAACGTCAGCGCCAGCGACGACCCCGTCACCCGTTGGCAAACGATGCAGTGCGTGTTTGTGCTGAGCTAAAGGCAACGGCAAGTGCGTCCTAACGCCGGACGGGCGCCACTCCGTGGGGTGGAAGCTTCGCGTGCCAGGCTACTGCACGCTGGATGAAGTTGCGACGCGAAGCTTCCACCCCACGAAGTGGTCGCCGCCCGCGATCAGGGCGCTTTTGCTGTTGCCTTTAGCACCTCGGAACCCGCCAGCAGGAACGCCCCCGTGCCGAAGACGTAGCTGCTGCCGGCGGTGTAGGCTCCGGGTGCGGCGCCGATGGGTTGGATCGCGCCCAGCCGGCCGTCGGCGTAGAGGTGCGTGACGAGCCCGGCCCAGCCTCGCGCGATGATCGGGTCAAAGCGCTTCGCGTCGAGCAGCCGATGATGCACGCCCCAGCTCATCGCATACACAAAGAACGCAGAGCCCGAAACCTCGGGCAACGGATAGTCGGCTGCGTCCAGCAGCCCCGGTCGCCACAGGCCATCCGCACCCTGCAACTTCGCGACCGCATTCGCCATACGCTGCAGCCGATGCGCATAGAACCTGCGGCGCGGATCGTCAGCAGGAAGCGCCTGGAGCACACGGACCAGCCCGCCCATCACCCAGCCGTTGCCGCGCGACCAGAAGACCTTGCGCCCGTTCTTCTCGCGCTTGTCGAAGTAGCTGGCATCGCGAAAGAAGAGGCTCTCCTCTTCATCCCACAGCAGGTTGTCGGTGAGGTGCCACTCATGATCCATCGTGTCGAGATAGCGCGGGTCATGCGTTGCCGTCGCGAGCCCGGCCCACACCGGCGGCGCCATGAAGAGCGCATCGCACCACCACCACACGGGCCGAGCGGGATCGTCCGGCTCGGTCCTCACGTCATCGAACTGCGCCTTCATCGCCGACAGATGATGCGGGTCGTGCTGCTGGCGGTCGAGCGCCAGGTACGCCTGCCCGATCGCCTGGTCATCGGCATGCGCCTTGCGCGGGCCCAGCGTCCAGTCAAAGTGTTCCGCAACCCCGCGAACCACATCGCGATCACGCGGTTCGTCGAGCGCATCCGCCGCCGCCAGCAAGCCCACGTACAGCGTCGCAAACGTCCAGTCCTGGCTCGGCCTATCCGCAACGCGCGCCACCTGCCAATCCGCCACCTTGCGCATTGCAGCCCGCACCGCAGCCGGTCGAAGGCTACCGTCCAGATGAGCCAGCGGCCCGGGATCCAGTGGCGCGTCCCCGGGAGAAACGGCAAGGGCAAGTGCGCCCTGATCGCGGGCGGCGACCACTTCGTGGGGTGGGAGCTTCGCGTGCGAGGGTGTTGCCATGGTGGACGCTGCCGCGCGCGAGCGCTCCCACCCCACGGAGTGGCGCCCGTCCGGCGTTAGGACGTACTTGCTGTTGCTTGTTCCAGCTGCTACGGCCAGAAGGATCGCGGCGATGGGGGTGCAGGTCATCGTTTCAGCAGGTCGACCGGGGTGGTGACGTCTGCGATGCGGAAGATGCCGGCCATGCCGGGGTGCTGGCGCCGCACTGCGGTGAACATCTCCCACGCGACGCGGCGATAGCTGTAGTGGCCGGCGACGCCGCTGCGCAGTTCGGCGATGTAGACGGCTTCGGCGAAGTCCATCTTGAACATCGAACGGCAGCGCGTGCCGAGCGGCAGGCAGTACTGGGCCGATGCTTCAGCCTCGGGAAGGCCGCTTTGTTTGAGAGTGCGATAGGCGGCGAACGCGGCGTCCATGGCGGCGGTGTAGGTCGCGGTCAGGCTGGATTCCTCGAGCGTCGGCTGCCCCGGCGCGTCGGGCATCTCGTAGCCGTGCAGGTTGGTGAAGCCCTGCAGCAGCTGCGTGCAGCGGCGGTGACGGTGCATGTCGCGGAAGCCTCCGATATCCATCAGGATGTCGAACTTGAGCGCTGCGCCCACGTGGAAGCTGCGCAGCAGCTCGTCATGGCTCCCGCGATGCTGGGTGCCCAGTGCGATGATCTCGGCGACGCGCGCGGCGGGCAAGCCGTTCACTGCCTCCTGCAGTTGCCGGTACGAATAGTGGCAGTTGGGATACAGCAGCGACGTCGCCAGTTCGATCTCGATGGGCTCATGGCCTTCGACCAGGTCGACGACCGGCGCAGGCGCGATGGCTGCATCGCCCATCAGCTCGGCCGCGGCCTGTGTGAGCAGCTTCGCGGATTGACGCTGGTAGTCGTTCGGTACGGCGTACTTTACCAGCGTGGGCGCGGCCTTTACCGGTTTCAGGATCATCTGCTGAACCCGTGCGTCCCGCGTTCCGCTGGCCGCCTCGAGCTCGTCCATCAACGACTGCGCGGCCTCGTGGTTGACATTCCACGCAGGCTCGGTGGCAGCGGTCTTCAGCTTGTCGCCCAGGTTGCGAATTTCCGCGAAGCCGCTGGTGAGCAGGCGCGACACCTGCGTCTCAAGCGTGCGCGCGTTGACGATCTGGCCGAGCGAAGTATTGGTCGCGAGCGGCAGCAGGTAGCGTGCGACGTCGAAGGCACGCGCCTTCAGCGTGCGCTCGTAGGCCTCGGGTTTCATCTCCTCCGGCTTCGCAATCATCTGTTTGAGCGCGCCAAGCATGCCGTGGCTGACCGCGTCATAGCTGCCGAAAAGCGACGTGATGGCCTTGCTGTAAAACTCGCCCTGGTCGCCGAGCGCCGGCGTGTACCAGCCCGATTTGCGGAAGTCCTGGTAGCGCGTCGAGCGTTCCTGCCCGTCCCACCGCTGTTCGTCTACCAGGACGATCGCAGCCAGCAGACTCAGCCGCTCGATGGCGAACGGGATGTGTGCCAGGTCGGCGATCGAGCGATGCCCGTAGGCGAAGTAGAACGTGTTCAAAAACTGCTCGGCCTTCTGCGCGCTGATCTCCTTGAGCGACTCCTTCAACGTCAGCGACGAGCGCGAGTATTTCGCCATCGCGTACGCGAGCACTTCGGGGTCGGCGCCGTGGATGGCGTACACATCGGTTTCACTGGCTGGCTTGCTGGCCTCATCGCTCATGGTCCAATCAGGATATAAGCCAATGACGATCCCCGATCTCCACAGTATCCTGGCGACCACCGCGCACCGGCCTTATCCCCTGCCGCATGGCCCGTGGAGGCTCTCGCAGCGCTGGAACGACCTGCTTTTCGCGCACTGGCCGGTGCCCGCGGCAGAGATCCAGCGGCTTCTGCCGCCGGGGCTCGAGGCCGACACCTTCGACGGCTCGGCGTGGGTGGGTGTGATTCCCTTCTGGATGGACGACGTGCTCACCCGCTCCGTCGGCGAGCATACGTTCTCCGTGCCCACGACGACGACTTTTCCGGAGCTGAATCTGAGGGTCTACGTGCGGTCGCGCATCTCCGGGCTGGCCGGCGTGTTCTTCTTTTCGCTCGACTGCGCGAGCCCCCCTCGCGGTCTTTGGCGCGCGGACGATCTTTCACCTGCCCTACTTCCCCGCCGCCATGTCGCGACGCATGACGGGGAGCCAGACCGAGTACCGCAGCCGCCGGCAGCTGGCGCGGCTGCCCGCGCGCTACGACGCCAGCTATGGTCCCATCGCGGGCGCGGGGCCGCTGCCGCAGAGCCAGCCGGGCAGCTTTGCCTACTTCGTCAGCGAGCGCTACTGCCTGTTTACGCCGTTCGCGGGGCGGATGCTGGTGGGCCACATCCACCATGTGCCGTGGCCGCTCGAGCCGGCGCAGGCCGAGATCCGCCAGAACGAGATCGCCGCCTCGAGCGGGATCACGCTGCCCGCGACGCCGCCTGTGCTGCATTACGCGCGGCAGATCCGCGTGCTGCTGTGGGCGCTGCGGCCGGACGGGCGGGACTGACCGGTGGGACGGGCAGGCGGGACGGGCGCGCGGGACGGGCAGGCGGAACGGGGGCTCAAGACAGGCGCGCGAGACTCACGGTGCCGGCGATTCATCGTATGGTTAAGGGTGCGGCCCCCGCCGCCCAGGAGCCTGCCCGTTGTCGCTGCCCGAAACTCCCTCGTCTGAATCGACCCAGTCCTCACCCGTCAAGTCCACGCCACAGGCTCGAGTCGCGCTCGTCACCGGAGCCTCGCAGGGCATCGGCCGCGCCATCGCGGTGCGGCTTGCGGCCGGCGGTGCGCACGTCGCGCTGGCCGCGCGCAACGCCGCCAAACTGGCGGAGGTCGAGGCAGAGATCGCAGCGGCGGGCGGGACGGCGAAGGCGTTTGACCTGGACGTTGCGAGCGAAGAGTCCATCAAAGCGGGTGTCAAGGCGGTGCTTGCACACTTCGGGCGCATCGAGATTGTGGTGAATAATGCCGGGATCACGCGGGACATTCTTGCGCTGCGCATGAAGCGGCAGGACTGGGACGACGTGCTCTCGACCAACCTGACGGGCACGTTCCTGCTGTCGCAGGCGGTGATGTCGCAGATGCTGAAGCTGCGCTGGGGGCGCATCATCAACATCACGTCGGTGGTGGGCGAGGCGGGGCAGGCGGGGCAGGCCAACTACGCCGCGTCGAAGGCCGGGCTGATCGGGCTGACAAAGTCGCTGGCGCGGGAGCTTGCGAGCCGCAACATTACAGTCAACGCGGTGGCGCCGGGCATGATCGAGACGGCCATGACGGACATCCTGACGGACGAGCAGAAGAAGGCGATGTCGTCACAGATTCCGCTGGGACGCGCGGGCACGGGCGCGGAGATAGCCGCGGCGGTGGCGTTTCTTGCCTCCGACGATGCCGCGTACATCACGGGGCACACGCTGGACGTCAACGGCGGCATGTACATGGGCTAGTACTTCGTACCATTGCAGCGGCGTACTTCGTACCGTGGCAGCGGCGTACTTCGTACCGTGGCAGCGGCGTACTTCGTACCGTGGCAGCGGCGTACTTCGTACCGTGGCAGCGGCTTCGCCGCGGGGATGGTGCGACTTTCGGGCGTTCGGGGCTGCGAGTCCTGCTTCGGGTCGAAGTGGAAATCGTGCCGGGTTTATTGTGTGGGGATGATTCAGGGCATTCCAGGTGGGGTCTGAAATGTGGTGGCCCGGGGTGGGTTCCGGAAGGTACCCCGGGGCGGGAATAGGGGCAGCCGGAGACCTTGCGGTCCGGCTGCCCCTTGGTTTTGGCGGTGTCTCAGCGAAGCGGTTACTCGAGCTTCTTGAGGCCTTTGAGGAGCTTGACGGCGTCGAGCGTGCCGACGCCTGAGGCGTCGTCGAAGCCGTCGACCGCGGCGTAGCCCCAGTTGTCGCCGTACTTGAGGTTGGTGGAGGCGGAGGTGCCGAGCTGAAAGAGCGAGGCGTTGATCTGGCCGACGCGACCGCCGAGGCCCTGATTCAACAGAGCGGTGACTCCGTTGAGTTGCGGGGCGACGAAGCTGGTGCCGCCTTCGAAGGTGATCAGGGAGCCTTCGGAGACGAGCTGGTAACCGCTTTCGGGGTCGGCGTTGGTGGAGAGGTCAGGACCGTTGCGGCCGGCAAAGTTCGAGGGCAGGGTGACCTGGACGATGGGTCCCTGTCCGTAGTCGGCGGCAAAGTATTGGGCGGGCATGGTCTTGTTGATTCCGCTGACACCGTACTGGTACCAGGGCTTCTTGAAGTATGAGCTGACGCCGCCACCACCGCCGACCGAGAAGAAATCAGAGAGCGGGAACGACGCGGCGTAGCCCTGGGCGGCGGCTTCGCTGGCAATGTAGCTCCACGACCAGGCGCGTTCCTTGGCTACGCTGATCACGAAGCCATCGCTGAGTTTGAAGGAGAACGGGAGGGTGGTGCCGCCGGCGGAGGCGACGAGGGGGTCGTTGGCGGGTGCGTCGATCGCGTAGGGTGCGTTGCAGACGGTGGCCTTGGAGGGGTCGCCGAAGGCAGGGCAGTCGCGCACGGTGTCGAAGGCGCCGGAGTCGCCTGCGGCCGCGTAGACGGTCTGTCCCTGGAGAGCCATCTCGAGGAAGGCGGCGTGGTAGGAATCGAGCATGCCGGTATCGCTGGGGACGCCGTTTGCCGGCTCGGCGAAGTAGAAGAGTTCGGGCTCGCCCCAGCTGGTGGAGATGGTGTCCGCGACGTTTTCGAAGGCGGCGACTTCAAAGGCATCGAGGAAGCCGTAGTTGGTGTTGTTGGGTCCGACGTAGACGCGCATGCTGGCGTCGGGAGCGATGGCGCCGGAGTATTCGACGTCGAGGTCGGTTTCGCCTTCACCGCCGGGGTTGTTCGAGGCTGCCTCGGTACCGCCATCGACGTCGACGGTGGTGATGCGGGACTGCGAGACCTTGAGGCCGATGGCCTTCCAGAAGAGGTAGGGATCGGACTGGCTGAAGGTGTTGAGGGTGACGATGCCGATGGTCTTGCCTTTGCCGGTCAGGCCTTCCTGCAGGAGCGGCTTGACGTTGTAAAACTTCTCAAAGTCCGCGGGCAGGTAGTTGCCGGGGGTGCCACCGGTGAGGAGCGCGGGCACGGCCTTCGAGGTCAGCCCGTGTTGCAGCTTCGAGGACATCCGGTTGGAGTGGGGCAGGTGGACATTGTTGAGTCCGCCGACCGAGGAGATGAGGCCCTGGAGCGACTTGGGCAGGGTGATGGGCGTGGTTGCGGCAAAGCCGGTCTTGCCGTTGACGGTGGCGCGGGCGAGCTTGACGCCGAGCGCATTCTGGGCGGTGGAGACGGTGCCAAGGACCTGGATGCCGAGGTGGTTGGGGAAGACGTAGGAGATCTTGAAGCCGAGTCCTTCGAGGCTGCTTTCGATGGCGGCGATGTCCTTGTCGGAGGCGGCGTAGTCCTCGACAAACTCGTGGACGGTGATGAAGTGGTGATAGTCCCAGGAGCCCGGGGTCTGGATGGATTCAG
Source organism: uncultured Granulicella sp. (assembly GCA_965213805.1). Classification (GTDB taxonomy): domain Bacteria; phylum Acidobacteriota; class Terriglobia; order Terriglobales; family Acidobacteriaceae; genus Edaphobacter. Next base: position 392,989 of record CBDCAG010000002.1, read on the forward strand.
CCTTTGCTTCGGCCGCTTTGAGGTGCTTGGGAGCGACGTAGAAGGTGAGTGCGAGAGGGTTGCCAACTGCGATTGCAGAACTTGGGGTGGGGAACGTTGCCTGGCCGAAGGCAGAGCCACTGGCAGCAGTGGCAAGTAGGAGCGTGCAAAGCGGGAGACGCATTGATCACCTCAGGGGATTGGCCGGGCAATCCCCTGGGGGGATCACTCCGGGTAACACGTATGGAGAATTGCTGGATCATACGGGAGGGGTTAGAGACGGTCAAACCCTTTCTCGACGAGGGAGGATTGGGCGGTGACTGGTCCACGATGAGCGCGGTTAGGGCATGGTGTGGCGCATCCGCGGGCGGATCGCTGCGGCGTGCTTTTGGGATCGACTGCGGGAAATCGAGGAAGACAGGGCACGGCCGGGCAGGCGGCAGAGAGAGGCTTGCAGGCGCCGGATCAGCGTGCGAAGTAAGACAGTGTGCAGTGGTCAAACGGAGGGTATCCGCGGAGACGGTGCATTGCCAGTGCTAAAGAGTAACGGTTACGTAACCAAATGTGGACGGATTGAAAACAAGTCCCTAGCGTTCGAACGAGGCGACCGCGGGGGCGCCGAGGAAGGAGCGCGAAAGCGCGGAGGCGGGAATCTCGACCGAGGTGACGCAGAGTTTTTCGATGATGCCGCGCGGGCTGAGCAGAGGCGCGACCTGGACGAGCCAGGTGCGCGGATCGTCGGGCTGGGGGGAGGGCTCGAAGAGGGTGGCGGCGCGGCGCGCGCCGGTGCGAACCTCTTCGAGCAGGCGGTTGAAGGCGGGGCGTTCGAGCGTGGTGCGGGCGAGGATGGTGTCTTCGAGCGCGGCGGCGTGGCTGCCGAAGAAGGCGGCCTGGGCCTCGTTGATGCGCAGGATGCGGAGGGTCTTTGCGTCGAGCAGGGCGACGCCCCAGGGGGTGGTTTTGTAAAACTCTTCGAGCTCTGTCCACTGGGCGTAGAGACGCTGCTCGCGATGGTCGGCGACGGCGCGGGAGAGCACGCGCTCGGTGACCTCGGTAGCCTGCACCATGATGCCGGTGACGGCACCGTCGACAGCGCATACGGGGTGGTAGATGAAGTCGAAGAAGCAGTCGCGGGGTGCGCCGTCGGCCTCGAACTGGAGCCTTGCCGGGACCTCGAGGCCGACGAAGGGTTCATTCGTGCGGAAGACCTTGTCGAGCAGACCGTAGAAGGGCTGGCCTTCGAGTTCGGGGAGCGCTTCCCGGATAGGCTTGCCGAGCACCGACTCGGGAGAGCGGCGGCCGATGAGGCGGAGGTAGGGCGGGTTGATGAAGGTCATGCGATGTTCGGGGCCTTCGAGCAGCACAAAGGGGAACGGAGCCTGCATGAGGAATTCGTGGAACTGCGAACCACCCTGGGCGAAGACGGTGGTAAGGGTGGTGGCCGGGATGGCGGGGGGCGGGGATGGCTGGGAGGGGGCGAAGGCGGCCGTAGCGGATGGAGCGTCGAGACCGAGCGCCGTGCGGTCGGCGCGGGTGAGGTCGAGCGCGAGCCAGCGGTGCGGGACGGTGGGGGTGGAGACGGAGAGCAGGATGGCGGTGACGATGTCGATGGTGGCTCGGTCGCGGAGACCGGAGGTCGCGGCGCGGGCGAGGAAGACGTTTTCATGCTCGTAGACGGTGACGGAGAGGCGTGGTGCTGCGGCCTCTGCGACGGGCTCGCAGAGGACGACGAAGCGGTCGTCGGGGGTGTGGAGGAAGGCGAGGCGGACGGTCATACGGGCACGCCGGAGCTTGCGGAATGCGCTTGCGGATGCGCAGGGGGTGAGGTGGCAGGGGGTGAGGGGTGGCTGGGCGAACGCGTCGTGACAGAGATGAGCGGAGGCGCGGTGGGTCGGGCTTGGCTGGGGAGAGCGGAGGAAGCGCGTTTGCGAAGTTGCAGCATGGGTCTCCGTGCTCGATGAAGAAAATGACCCGGTGCCAGTATGCGCTTATGTCGGGTCGGCGACACGCTAATTGTGCAGATTTTTTGGCAGCGCTCGTCGCGGCTGATTGGCGGCCGGTCGAGACAAGGGTGGAGTTGGCTAGGCTGAAGGTGAAGTGGATGCTCGAATCCGCGGGCCTCTACCGAGATCGGCGGAGGGTGGGAGAGGCGGGTCGGAGCGGGCGGATTGTCGGGCGGGCGGCGGTGCGGTAGCGGCGATCGGGGCGGGCGGATTGCCGGGCGGGCGGCGGTGCGGAAGCGGCAGTCGGGTGGAGCGGGGCGAGGTAACCAGGTTGCGTTAACCTGCGAGTTATCAACGGGATTGATTCCACTGGGGCTTACGGTTCAAGTAGAGCTTTAGGGTTGTATGGCTGAACCTTGCTGGGTACGCGAATACTGTCTGGATCGAAATTTGCACTTGCTTAGGGGCGGCGAGCCAGTTACTTTGTGGTCAATGAGCGACATGCAAATTGTTCTTCCTGCGCAGGCAATGCCCCCGGCGAAATCGATCTCCAATGCAATCGGGACCACGATTCGTGATTTCCGGCTCCAGAAGGGCATGTCCCAGGGGGACATTGAGAAGCGCACCGGGCTGCTCCGCTGCTACCTGTCACGGGTTGAGAACGGCCACACGGTCCCGTCGCTCGAGACGCTGCAGAAGATCGCGGGTGCGCTCGACCTGCAGCTTTCAGAGTTCTTCGCGGAAGATCCGGTCAGCCGCGAGGTGTCGGGGCTGAACCTGAGCGAAGAGGAGATCCGCTTCCTGACGCAGGTGCAGCGCTACTCGGCGAACCTGTCGGAGTCCGACCGCCGGCTGCTGCTGGCGATGGTGCGCAAGTTTGCTTCTACAGCTGTGAGCTAGAGGCTGAACCCGTAAAGAGCGTTTGATCGATTTCGAAAGGCGAACCATGTGGGTTTCGGTCGGCGCAAGCGCTCGATCGAAGAGACTTCGAGTTCCTTGGCAAGGGGAGATTGGTGCATCAGAGCGGGGGCCTGCGGGCTCCCGCTTTTCTTTGGGATGGGACTTTTATGCCGGCTGAAAGTTGGCGATCCACCAGGCGAAGAGGACGAGCACGAAGGTGGCGGCGAGGAAGATGATGCGCTGGCGGCCGAGGTAGCGGGCGCGGCCGGCGGTCATTTTCGGGACGAGGCCGGGGCCGAGGGCGAGGCCAGCGAGGAAGCCGCCGAGGTGCGCGGAGTTGTCGATGCGGACGTAGCTGCCGAGCGCGGGCAGGATGGTCGACGCGCCGATGACCAGGTTGATGCCGGCGAAGCGCATGACCGAGGTGCGGAGGCGTTTGAGCTCTGGCCAGGGGATGGGCAGGCGCTGATTCGAGAGCAGGATGATGAGGATACCGGCGATGCCGAAGACGGCGCCCGACGCGCCGGCGCCGACCGCCGAGGCAAGCTGGTCGGGGGCATCGAGCCAGTGGGTAAGGCCGACGTCCCAGGCGACCGAGACGAGGTTGCCGGCGATGCCGGTGAGGAAGTAGACGGCGATCATGCCCCAGGGGCCGAGCAGCGGTTCGCCGAGCAGGCCAAGGTTCCAGAGGCACCACATGTTGGTGGCGATGTGCAGGATGCCGATGTGGACAAAGGTGGCGGTGAGCAGGCGGTACCACTGGCCTTCGAGCACGAGCAGAGGGCTGTTGGCGCCGTAGTGCAGAAGCTGGGCGGAGGTAGGGTTTTTGAGCGAGACGCCATGGAACGTCATCCAGAGGAAGACGACGACGTTGATGGCGATCAGGGCGTAGGTGCCGGGGGCGGAGCGTGGGTCCCACTGGCTGTAGTCGCGGCGGTCGCGGGGCTCGGCGACGGGGGGCGCCGCCTCATACGCGGGATGGGGCAAGCTGGGGTCTGGAGAGACAGGCCCGCGGGGCGGGTCTGGGTAAGACACGGGTCAGGCGTGTCGGCGAGCGATCCGCTGGCGCAGATCGTTCGGCAGCTTCTGCTGGACGACGTCGCTGAGGAACCCCGGGACCGGGGTAGCGACGGCGACGAGAATCCACAGGACGAGCGAGATGATGAGGCCGACGATGACGACTGCCCAGAGCGAGATGGTCGCGGGCATCTGGTGCAGGCGCATGTGGACAGCGGGGATATCGCGGAAGAGCTCGATACGGTGAAGCACCATGGCGGCGAGCATGAAGGCGACGATCGAAAGCGAGGTGATGGAGATGAGCAGCACGTCGATGGTGCGGGCGATCTTCTGCCGGCGGCGGCAGCCATAGCACTCGTCGAGGTGGCTTTCGTAGTCGGTGCGCATCTCCGGCGAGATATTCGAGATGTCATAGCGCCACCCGGAGAGGATCGCTCCCACGACTGGATCGGTGCAGGCTTTTGCGCTGTTGGACATAGGGTGTCCCTCGATTCTATCTGGTTTGGATGCACAAGCCCAGAGAAAGTCTCGCCGGTGGTGCCGGGCGCGGTAACCGATCAGAGGACGATGGGGGCCAGAGGCTCGGACTGGAGGGCGAGCAGGACCTTGTTGCCGAGCAGTGTCATTCGGTCTCCGATGGCGCGTTCGGCGGTGATGCGGGCGAGTTCCGGGGCGTTGTTTGACTCGGACAGATGACCGAGCACGATGTAGGCGGCGCCGCCGTCGTAGTCGCGTTCGAGGAATTCCGCGGTGGCGTCGTTCGAGAGGTGTCCGACGCGGGAGAGGACGCGTTGCTTGACCGACCAAGGGTAAGGGCCGTCGCGTAGCATTTCGAGGTCGTGGTTGGATTCGAGCAGGAGTACGTCGATGCGTTTGAGGGCGGCCTTGACGTTGGGAGGGACGTAGCCGAGGTCGGTGGCGACGGCCATGCGGATGCCGTCGGCCTCGAAGACGAAGCCGCAGGGGTCGGCGGCGTCGTGGGGGATGGTGAAGGGTGAGATTTCGAGATCGCCGATGGAGAACTGGTGGCCGGGTTTAAAGTACTCGACTGCGGGCAGGAAGGTGGGGTCGGCCTTGGCGCGGGCAGGGGTGGGTTCCAGGTCCACGGGACCACAGTCTGCCGGCTCACAGTCGTCGGGGTCGACGGGAAGTTCGGCTGCGTTGGCAGGGTCGTCGGAGCGATTGAGTGCCGGGTCGAGGGCGGCGGCTTCGCTTGAGATGGCCGCGATGGCTTCGAGATTGGCGGACGTCTCGGCGAGCGGAGTGTAGGTGGGGATGGCGGCCTGGGCGCGCGTGAGTTTTTCGGCTTGCAGGTGGTCGAGCCACTTGGCGTACGACATGGTAGTGCGCGGGGTCATCATACGAACCCAGGCACGGTGGGTGGACTCGGTGAAGTAGACGGGGATGCCGAGGCGGCGGGCGAGAACGGCGAGGCCGGAGACGTGGTCGACGTGCTCGTGGGTGACGAGGATGGCATCGAGCGCGGTCGCGTCTTCGCCGGCAATCTCCATGCGCCGGAGGAGTTCACGACAGGAGAGCCCGGCGTCGACGAGGATGCGGGTGCGGCCGCTGGCGATGACGGTCGAATTGCCCTTGGACCCCGAGGCGAGGACGGTCATGCGCATCTCGTTAACATACGCCATCTGTTCGCTTGAGGGATTCTGGAAAAAGTGGGCGGGTGCCAGCTTCCGGACGAACGGCATAACGCTGATCGATGCCGAATGACCGATTCGGATCGATGCGGCGAATGAGCGTCGGTGCCGGGGTTCAGACCGCGGCGGGTTCGTCGGGGTAGGGGACGTCGGGGTAGGGGACGCCGGGGATGAGGGCGACGCGGGCGATGTCGGCGAGCAGGATGGATTCGCCGGTGGTGCTGGTGGCGACGAAGGCGCCGTCGGGCTCGCGGTTGACTCGGAGGAGGAAGACGTCGGGGGTGGGCGGCTGGTCGACGACCATGACGACCTCGGCGAAGAACTGCTCGCCAGAGAGAAGTTCGACCGCGACGACGTAGTCGGTGGCGCGGTCGAGCAGGGCGACTTTTTCGGAGTGCGCGGCTGCCTCTTCCGGGTTCATTTCGCGGGGGACCGGAGCGGTGCGAGGAAGTTGACGGTCGAGCGCATGACAACTTCGTTGTTCTGGTTGTAGGCGAGGGTGCGGGTGCGGACGATGCCGTAGTCCTTGCGCGAGGCGGACTGGCGGGCGCCGACGACTTCGATCTCGGTGCGGATGGAGTCGCCGGGGCGGACCGGCGTGGTCCAGCGCATCTCTTCGACGCCGGCGCCGATCATCCCGCCGAACACCTTGATGGATTCGACGCGGAGTCGCATGACGATGGCGGCGGTGAGCCAGCCGGAGGCGGCGAGACCTTTGAAGAAGGAGCCTTCGCCGGCGGCTTCGTCGAGGTGGAAGGGCTGCGGGTCGTACTTCTGGCCGAATTCCTTGATCTCTTCGGCGGTGACCTTTGCCGAGCCGACGGACTGGAAGGTCTGGCCGATGTGAAAGTCTTCGAAGTAAAGCTCTTGCGGCATGCGGAATATCCTCACGACCATCTTAGCTGGCAGGCAGGTGGAGGTTCCAGTTGGATCGGTATGGGGTGGAGATCTGAGTTCCCGGTTGTCAGGTCCCGGTCTAGGCGGTGGGGTAGAGGTAGAAGCCACGGCCGGATTTGCGGCCTAGCCAGCCGGCATCGACCATGCGGATGAGCAGCGGGCAGGGCCTGTACTTGGGATCTCCGAGGCCGTCGACCAGCACGCGCATGATGTCGACGCAGACGTCGAGGCCGATGAAGTCGGCGAGGGTGAGCGGTCCCATGGGGTGGGCCATACCTTCGCGGAAGATGGTGTCGATGGCCTCGGGGGTGGCGACGCCTTCCATCACGGCGAAGCAGGCTTCGTTGATGAGCGGCATGAGCACGCGGTTCGAGACGAAGCCGGCGGCGTCGTTGACCTCGACGGGGATCTTGGCGATGGCGGTCGAGAGGTCGCGCACGGTCGCGAAGGTGGCGTCTGAGGTCGCGAGGCCGCGGATGACTTCGACGAGCTTCATCAGCGGCACGGGGTTGAAGAAGTGCATGCCGATGACCTGAGCGGGGCGTCTGGTGAGCGCGGCGAGCCTGGTGATCGAGATGGAGCTGGTGTTCGAGGCGAGGATGGCTTCCGGGGCGAGGATATGGTCGAGCTTTCGAAAGAGTTCGGCCTTGATGGGGAAGCGCTCGGTGGCCGCCTCGATGGCGAGGCCGGCGGTGCCAAGATCTTCCAGCGTGGTGGTGAGGGTGATGCGGCTGAGAGCGGCTTCGGCTTGCGGAGCGGTGAGCTTCTGCTTGTCGACCTCGCGGGCGAGGTTTTTGCGGATGGTGGCGAGACCCTTATCGAGCGCTTCGGCGGTCACGTCGGCGAGCAGGACGTCATAGCCCGAGCGGGCGAAGACGTGGGCGATGCCGTTGCCCATGGTGCCTGCGCCGATGACTGCGATCCTAGGCTGCATTTGGTTTTATTTCCTCAGGGCAGTTGCATGAGCAGGACGGTGATGTTGTCGCCGCCGCCGGCGTCGTTGGCCTCGTCGACCAGGGTCTGGCAAAGGGATTCGAGGTTGGGGCGGGCGCCGGGCGCCTTCGAGACGGCGCGAAAGAAGATCTGCGCGATGTCGGTGTCGGTCAGCTCGCGGGTGAGCCCATCGGAGGCGAGCAGGTAGAGGTCGCCCGTGACCGGGTCGAGGTGGGCGATCTCGGGCTCGACCTCGGGCTGCGAGCCGATGGCGCGCGTGATGATGTTGCGCATGGGGTGGACGGCGGCCTCTTCGGGGGTCATTTCGCCCATGCGGACATGTTCTTCGACGAGGGAATGGTCCTGCGTGAGCAGGATGAGCATGCCATCGCGATAGCGGTAGCAGCGGCTGTCGCCGACGTGGGCGAGGGTGAGCGAGGGCCGGTCGGGGAAGGCGGCGTCGATCTCGACCAGCAGCGCGACCAGGGTAGTGCCCATGCCATGCAGCTGGATCGAGCGCCGCGAGTGGGTGTACACGGCGTCGTTGGCGGCGTGCACGGCGATCTCGAGCCGTACGTCGGGTGTGGCGGTGCGTGGGGCCTGACCGCGGACCGGGGTGAGCGACTTGAGGAAGTGCTGCGAGGCGACGCGCGAGGCGATCTCGCCGGCGGCGGCTCCGCCCATGCCATCGCAGACGATGTAGGCGCCGATGTCGGGCGAGGCGGCGCAGGTGTCTTCGTTGCCTTTGCGCACGCGTCCGGTGTGCGACAGCATGGCGAACGTGATTGGATAAAGGTCCATCGAGCGTCGTCGAAATCGATCCCGGAAACGATACACCGACCTGCGCGCCCAGCCAAACACTGCCATACCGTTAGTCTACGAGAACAGACCTTGGACGGGGACGGATGATGAACCGAATCTTGCACGGCGACAACCTGGCAATTCTGAAGACGTTGCCGTCCGCCTCCGCCGAGTTGATCTATGTGGACCCGCCGTTCAACACCGGGCGGCAGCAGGTGCGCAAGCGGATGAAGGCGATCCGCGACGAGGCCGGGGACCGGACGGGCTTTGGCGGCAGGCGCTACCGGACGGAGGCTGCGACAACCGCGCTGGCTGGGTATGCCGATCAGTTCGATGACTTCCTGAGCTTTCTGCGGCCGCGGATGGAAGAGGCGTACCGGATCCTGACGCCGACGGGGTCGCTGTTCTTCCACATCGACCCGCGCGAGGTGCACTACTGCAAGGTGATGCTCGACCAGATCTTCGGGCGCGCCTGCTTTCAGAACGAGATTATCTGGGCCTATGACTACGGCGCGCGGAGCTCGAAGAAGTGGCCGGCGAAACACGACAATATCCTTTGGTACACGCGGCACCCGGAGCAGTACACCTTCAACCTGGGCGCGACCGACCGCATCCCGTACATGGCGCCGAAGCTGGTAGGACCGGTGAAAGCGGCGCGGGGCAAGACGCCGACCGACGTGTGGTGGCATACGATCGTTTCGCCGACGGGCAAGGAGAAGACCGGGTATCCGACGCAGAAGCCGCTGGGAATTTTGTCACGGATTGTGCGGGTGCACTCCAACCCGGGGGAGCGGGTGCTGGATTTCTTTGCCGGCAGCGGGACGACCGGGGTGGCGGCGGCGAAGGACGGCCGCGAGTTTCTGCTGATCGACGAGCACGCGGAGGCGATTGCGGTGATGGAAACGCGGCTTGGGGTGAAGGCGGAGGCGGTGAAGCGAAGACGGGTGCGGAGGGTGGTCGGGGGACGTTGATTGTTCTCAGTTCTCAGTTGTCAGTTCTCAGTTGTCAGTTCTCAGTTTAGAGGTGGGAGGGCGGATCCGGGTGGGGTGACGAGGTGCGATCGTTGATGAATTGAGAGCTCTTAGTGCATCGCCGAGAGTAATAGTCGTGGGCGAAGGGCAACCGTCAACTGAGAACTGAGAACTGAAAACCGACAACTGAGAACTGAGAACTGAGAACTGAGAACTGAGAACTGAGAACTGAGAACTGAGAACTGAGAACTGAGAACTGAGAACTGAGAACTGAGAACTAAGAACTAAGAACTAAGAACTAAGAACTAAGAACTAAGAACTAAGAACCATCAACGGAGAACTGAAAACGCCCTCCCTAGCTCTTCTCCGGCGCCACGCTCTGAAATCCTGACGCTTCGTAGCGTGTCGAGACCTTGCCCTTGTCGACCGTGACAACCGTGAAGCCCTCGGGCGAGCCCATGCGGGGGCCCTTCCACCAGTTGCCGCAGACCGCACCCGAGGTGATGTAGGGGACGCCCTTCCACAGCACCTGCTCATTCACATGGGTGTGGCCCTGCAGCACGGCGAGGATGTTGCTGCCTTCCAGCACGCGCAGTACGGCCGGGCCGTTTTCGACGAAGAGCGGGGTCATCTTCGGCTGGGGGTCGGCGTAATAAGCGACCGCGGTGACCAGCGGCATGTGGGTGGCAACAATGACCGGCGCACTCGGAGCCAGCGCTGCGAGATCCTTGGTCAGCCAGGCAATTTGCTCGTCGTCGACGCGGCCGACGCAGTTGCGATCGACGATCTGGACAGAGTCGAGCACGATGAAGTGCACGCCCTTCTGATCGAACGAATAGTAGGTGGGACCGAAGCGATCGGCGTACATCTTCTTGCCGTAGTCGGGGTCGGCGGGGCCGGTGCCCGAGGCCGGCAGCACGCCAAAGATGTCGTGGTTGCCGAGGGTGTGGTGGACCTTGAGGCCGAGATCCTGTTCGGTCTTCGCGTACTGGTCGAAGAGCTGCGAAGCGCGGTCCTTCGAGACACCGAGCGCGTCGAAGACGTGGTCGCCGCCCTGAATGGCGAAGTCCGCCTTGATTGCACGCGCGCGCTGCATGGCGAGATCCGTGCCATGAATGCCGTCAAGCTCCGGCTGGATATGCGCGTCGGTGAGGAAGATGAAGCTGAACTTGTCTGAACGCGGCGCAGCGAGAGCGGCACCGGGCAAAGCGGAAGCCACGGCGGTGGCTCCGGCCAGGGTCAGGAAGTTGCGGCGATCGAATGAAAGCTTATTCATGATCGTGATGATAGTTGGACGCAGGCCCGGCTAAAATAGCTCCTATGCGGAACCTGGTCCTGCGAATCCTGTTGAGCGTTCTGTGCCTTGGCGGCCTGACGGTGAGCGTGCTTGCGCTGCGCGTTCACAACGAAGACCCGAGCAAGGCGCCGCCCTGTTTTGTCGACGCGCATTGGGATTGCGGCGCGGTGAACCATTCGCGCTTTTCCGAGTTTCCGCCGCGCAGCTTCGATGAAGACCCGGGCAGCAGGAAGCTGCACATTCCGGTCGCGATCGTGGGCATCGTCGGTTACGGGCTGATGTTCCTGCTGGCGGCGTTCGGGCGCTGGTGGGCGCTGCTGCAGTTTGCCGAGATCGGCTTCGCTGCGGCTTGCATGCTCACCTATCTCGAAGCGTTCGTCATCCAGAAGTGGTGTATTTACTGCGTGTGGTCGCAGAGTATCGTCACGGGCATAGTGCTGTTGACGATCCTCGCGCTGATCCTGCGCAGGCGGGCGGGGCACCGGCTGGACGTGCCGCCAGCCGCGGCAGACCGGGTCGTCGGCTAGCTGAAGCGGCGTAGAATACAGGCATGGGAATTAGCCGGCAACAGGCGCTCGATTGCTTCGCCAGCGATGATCTGATCGGCATCGGCATGGAGGCCGACGCGGTACGGCGCGCGCTGCATCCGGAGGGCGTCGTGAGCTATGCGATTGACCTGCCGGTCGATCTCGGCGCGACCAGGGAAAGCCTTGCGACGCAGATCGAGGCGGCGCTCGAACAGGGCGGCACGGGTATTGTGATTCGCGACGACGCCGGGCTCGCGCTGGCTTCGATTGAACAGGCGCTCGGCTCGGTTGAACAGGCCTTTCCGCAGATTCACATACGCGGGTTTGCGGCGCCGGCGGTGCTTGCGCTTGCGGAACGAGCACAGCTTCCGGTGGCTGACGTTGTCGCTCGCCTGCGGGCTGCCGGGCTCGATGCCCTGCTCGGCGAAGGCGCCGAGGTGCTGGGCCTGGTGGCATGGCTTGCGGTTCATCGCGCGGCGCATGCTGTCGGGCTCGCCAGCACGGCGACGCTGACCTTCGGCGCCGACGAGACGATGGCGGATCGCGTCGCCTTCCTCGAAGCGGTGCACGCGCTGCAGCAGGAAACGGGCGGTTTCGTGGCATTCACGCTGGCGAGCCATCACGCGCCAGGCGGCCGTGAGCTCGACGATGCGACGGCGGTCGAGTACCTGAAGACGCTCGCCATCTGCAGGATGGTGCTCGACAACATTCCCCACGTGCAGACGAACTGGGAGCAGCAGGGCCTGAAGGTGTTGCAGATGGGCCTGCGTTTCGGCGGCAACGACATCGGATCGGTGCTTGGCGCCGGTGCGCTCGCGCCCGAAGAGGAAGTTCGCCGGATTATCCGCGATGCCGGGTTCAAGCCGGTGCAGCGGGATACGCTTTACCGGACGCATTTCCTCAACTAGGCTTGCGTATGTGGAGGATTGCTCGATGAGCGCGCTGCCCGAACCGGAGATGGGGTCGAAGGAAACGATCGCGGAGTCTCAGCCTCATCATGCCTGTCATCAGGAGGGTTATCGCTGGGCCGTGAACCAGGCGCTTGCGCTGGGTGCCGATCCCGCCTCCCTGAACCCCTCGGCTGTGCAGCACACTTCGTGAGTCCTCGCGTCCGGGTCTCTCTCGACACCAATGTTCTACTGTCGGCGTCACTCGAAAGCCCGAATCAGTTTGGGACGTACTGGAAAACACCATCGGTCGATCTTCTTACCTCACAAGGTTCGATTGAGGGGGTGAGCAGGAATTCTGTCCATTCAGGGCAGCAAGCCAATTTGTGGCGATGGATCTCGAGTAGCCACCTGGTTCCCGGCGGAGAAGATTTAGTTCTTGATGACTCGAGTTCCCTTCCAGTGAAAGATCAACCTATCCTGAAGAGCGCGATTGCCGGACGCGCCGAAATGCTTGTTCCCGGCGATCAAAAATTACTTTCGAAAGTATCTTGGCATAGAGCGACAAGGTGTTCTGATTGTTCAGCCCCATCGATTCACGCGTAGCACCTCCGACCACCAACAGTTAGGCAAGAAAAACGGATGACTTATATTTCTCTCGGCAGTTTGAACCTTATTTGTGCCACGGTTGCAGGTATCCTCGCCCCCAAAGGCGTCGCTCACTACTGGAAGACGCACTACGCCGATAAGACCTTCGAGCACCTGTACAAGCTCTCCGCCTTCGACTACTGGCTGCTGACCCCGTACTTCCTCGTCATGATCATCCTGGCGTTCTACGGCATTCACCGCTACCAGCTGGTCTGGCTTTACTACCGCAACAAGAAGAACGCCGCGAAGTGGAGCGAATCGCCCGAGCGCTGGCCGGACGGGCAGCTTCCCTTCGTCACCATCCAGCTGCCCATCTTCAACGAGCAGTTCGTCATTGGACGGCTGATCGAAGCCTGCTGCCGGCTGGAGTATCCGCGCGACCGGTTCGAGATCCAGGTGCTCGACGACTCGACCGACGAGACGACCGAGGTGGCCCGCGGGATCGTCGAGCGCTATGCCGCGGGTTATCACGGCATGGATCCGCAGCCGATCGTCTACCTGCACCGGACCAACCGCTACGGTTACAAGGCGGGTGCGCTCGATGCCGGGCTCGCGACCGCCAAGGGCGAGTTCGTCGCCATCTTCGACGCCGACTTCGTGCCGCCGCGTGACTGGGTCATGAAGGTCATTCACCACTTTGCCGAACCCGCGATCGGCATGGTGCAGACGCGCTGGACTCACCTCAACCGCAACTACAGCTTCCTGACGCAGGTGGAGGCGATCCTGCTCGACGGACATTTCGTGCTCGAACACGGCGGCCGCTCGCGAGCCGGCGTCTTCTTCAACTTCAACGGCACCGCCGGCATGTGGCGGACGCGCGTCATCGGAGAGGCCGGCGGATGGCAGCACGACACCCTCACCGAAGACACCGACCTGAGCTACCGCGCGCAGCTGATCGGCTGGAAGTTCAAGTACCTGCAGGATGTCGAATGCCCGGCCGAGCTGCCGATCGAGATGACCGCCTTCAAGACCCAGCAGGCGCGCTGGGCCAAGGGCCTGATCCAGACCGGCAAGAAGATCCTGCCGCGGGTGCTGAAGTCCGACGCACCGTGGCACACCAAGCTTGAAGCCTGGTATCACCTGACAGCCAACCTCAGCTATCCGCTCATGATCGTGCTGAGCACGCTGCTCATGCCGGCGATGATCATCCGCAGCTACCAGGGCTGGGTACAGATGATGTTGATCGACTTCCCGCTCTTCATGGCGAGCACGATGTCGGTTTCATCGTTCTACCTGGTGTCGCAAAAAGAGCTGTACCCGAAACGCTGGTGGCGGACGTTGGTCTACCTGCCGTGCCTGATGGGGCTCGGGGTCGGGCTGACGATCACCAATACCAAGGCCGTGCTCGAGGCGCTGTTCGGCATCAAGAGCGCCTTCGCCCGCACGCCCAAGTATTCAGTGAAGAAGAAGGGCGAACGGAGCCAGGCGAAGAAATATCGCAAGCGCCTGGGGATCGTGCCGTGGATCGAACTCGCCATCGGCTGCTACTTCGCCTTCACCATCTGGTACGCGGTGACGAGCGAGAACTACTTCACCGTGCCGTTCCTGCTGCTGTTCGTCTTCGGCTACTGGTACACCGGCCTGCTGAGCCTGTTGCAGGGACGCTTCGAGCGTACCGGCAAGGACGACGTCGAGCCGCACGAGAAGCCGTACCCGGTCGGGATCTAGGCATTTGTCCCGCCTGCTCACCGTGAGCAGTGTGTCATTTTGAGACACCACGTGTCCTTCCACGCGTCACGCCGATGGGTTCATCAGACCGTTGCATGTTCCCTGAAGGGAACTGCCCGGCGCCCCATCTGCCCGATGCGGGATCGCGTTTCGTCCGAAGGTTATTCGAACGCAGCGGCGGTCGCCTTCCAGAGCAAGATGGTGGAGGAGATACGATGCCCAGCTCGACCACTCCCCTCGCTTCCAACCCCGGTCTGATCAACCCGCGTTCCCGCTGGAGCGGGTCTCGACGGCGGATGATGAGTGCGTTTCGCCTGGTACGGCTTGCGCTTCTGCTCGGCCTTGCCGCCACCTTCTCTGCAGCCGCCTATGGCCAGATCAACTCGACGGCCCAGTCGGTAACCCTCACCGCGACCCTGGCGGAGTCGCTGACGGTCTCGGCGACGCCAACCAGCATTACCTTCACCCTCGTTTCTGGCGGCACTGCCTCGGGCTCTTCTGCGGTGGCGATTCAAACCAAGTGGGTGCTTCTGCCCACCCGTGCGAACCTCGTGCTCGACGGCTACTTCGCGTCCGCCTCGGCGGCGCTGACCGACGGCGCCAGCACACCGCACAACATCCCCACCTCCGCCGTCTTCGGCACGGTGCCGACCGGTTCGCCCACCAGCCCCACGGCCTTCACCGCAACGGCGGCGCTCGGTCCTGCTGGCGCTGGTCTCACGCTCTTTACCCTGCCGCTCACGATTGCCAACTACGGTGGCACGCGCACGGACAATCTCACGCTTTCGATCAATCTGTCGTCGGTTCCAGCACTGCCGGCTGCAACCTACACCGGTACTCTCGTTCTCCAGGCCCAGGCCCTTTAGTCCAGTTTCCCTTTGTCGAAGCCACGCCCAGGAGCGCCAAGTTGACCAGTCGTTGTTCCCCGCGATGGAGCCGCACCCGATCGAGGTGGCTGCTGACGTTTGCCGGCGCCGCCGCCTTCTCCTGCCCGGTGCTCTGCTGCCCGGCAAGTGCCCAGACGGTCAAGCCGGTGATCGTCGAGTACACCGGCAAGGGGGACGGGCGGTTCGAGGTCACCAACGACACGCTGCTGCCGATGGCGGTAATCCTCGAGCCGAGGAGCTTCAGCATCAACCAGGATGGCCGCGGCGTCTTTCGTACGCTCGACAGCGGCATTCACATCAAGCTTTCGACGACCAGCTTTCGCCTGGAGCCGAAGCAGACCTACTTTGTCTTTTACAAGGCCACCGCGGATACGCTGCCCGCGTGGTTCACCATCTACACCGGCTTCTCGGCGATTCAGCCCGGCGATGACGGCCTGAAGGTACGCATCATGCTGCCGCATACCGTCTACCTCTACCAGAAGGCGCCGATCGATCGAGCCGCCGTGCACCTCAGCCAGCTCAGCTTCGAAGCTGCGAGCGACACCGTTGTCTGCGATCTGCGCAACGACAGCGCGGACCTCGTCCGGGTGCAGGAGGTTCGCGCCTTTGCGGGGCACAAGTCGATCGTCGCGGCGGGATTCCCGCTGTTGCCGGGTGCCACGCGGCATCTTTCGCTCAACTGGAAGGACCCGGTCCGACCTGAATACCTGGTGCTGCGCTTTCCCCAGTTTGAGTTGAAGGAGTCGCTCGGCCTTTCGGGGCCGTAGCCCGACCTATGCGAGTCGCTGCGTTTCGGACGCGTGGTCTCACCTGCAGGCTCAGGCTTGCCCCGGGGTCCGTGTTGCTTGCGCTCCTGCTCGCGGTGCCGTGCCATTGCAGGGTGCAGGCGCAGGTGTTTGAAGTGGGTGGCGGCAACTCCTCGCTCTACCAGGCGGGGGGAGGCAACATTACGATGCACGCTGCCGGCTACGAGCTCAACGCCGGTGCCGGAACGGTCGACGGCCACCTGCTCGAAGGGGTGCGCATGCTCAAGCCGACACGGCACGGAACGCTGGTCCTTGGCGATGACCGTATCGATTTTCACCTGCCGACCGACATCTTCGACAGCAGTCACTATGTGCAGATGCGTGGCTTCGGCATCAACCAGTTCAATCCCACGATGAACCTTGCCGCACGCGGAGGAGCGCTCTCGGTCGGCTACAACAGCCCGTTCTTCAACGGCGCGTCGGCCAGCCAGCCCGCTGCCCTGCTCTTCCTCACCAAGCAGTTGAGCCCGCGCTGGCTGCTGGCATCCGATGCAATCGTAACCCGGCAGTTTACGCAGATCGAAGCACTCGCATGGACGCCGCGGCCGAAGTTCCAGCTTGCGGCCGCAGGAGGGGTCGGCGCGGGCGATCCCTTCTCAGCGTTCAGCCTTATCCTCGACCGCACCCGCATCGAGCTGCAGGCCGCCTATATCAAGACCGGGGCAAACTTCCATCGCATCGCAGGCGCTTCCCCGCAGCTCGCCGAACCGGACAGGGACAATCTCTCCGTCACGTTGCGGCCGTGGGAGTTCCTGAGCTTCGGCGCGAGTCGCAACCACTACCTGCTTGCCGCCGACGCGACCCAGACATCGCAGCAGCCCGGCACAGGTCCGAACGGGGCTTCGACGCACAGCGCGATCGACCAGGGCTTTACCTCGGTGAGGCTTCTCGGGACGCAGCTGAATGCCACCTTCTACCGGTCCACCTACGATCAGGCACCCTATGCTCCCGAGCAAAACCGCGCTTTCGTCCTCTCCGCCATGCGCGACGTGACCGAGCGTGTTCACCTCTCGGCCAACTACTTCCGCAGTGCGCCGGACGGCGCGGGCACGACGGCGAACCTGCTTCTTTCCGCTGCCGAGACGCTCAATTCGCGAATCACCGCTATCCAAAGCCTCTCCGTCTCTAACGGCAACACCAGCGCGAACTTTGGCGGGGAGTTTCTCTCGAACCGCTTCACCGCCAGCGCGACCTACCAGACCTTCTACGTCCCGGCTCAGAGTGGTCAGCCCTTTGAAGAAGCCCTGCTGGTCGACCTCCGGCTGCGCGTTGCGGGCCCGCTGGTCGTGCAAGGTTCAACCTTTGTCGATCCCACAGGGCACCTGCGCTACACGGTTGATGCCAACAGCGTCCTGTCGCACACGCAGGGCGCGCCGGAGGTGCATTCGACGCCGCTCGGGGGGTTCATGGTGCAGGGCTGCGTCTTCGACGCCGGGCACACTCCCTTCGAAGGCGCCGCGCTGCGCATCGATGGGAACGCCGTTTATACCGATTCCACAGGCTGTTTCACGATTCGTGAGAACAAGCGCCGCACCCACGCGCTGCGGCTTACGTCCTCCGATTTCCTGGTAGCCGGGCAGTGGTATGCGGACAACATTCCCGCCACGATCACGAGTACCAGCGAAGGCTCACCCGCAGAGGCGCCGCTCGTCATCACCGTCCGCAGGATCGAAAAGTTTCCGGCCGAGATACGGGTGGCAAGGCCTTGACCCGACAGGTCCACCCAGCCGGCGGCTTGGTTCAAGCTTCAGCAGCGCGCGGCTTTACACTGGTGTTCGCCCTGCTTGCGGCTTACCTGCTTTCGCAGTCTGCGGCGGCGGGCCAGGCGATCCGCATCCCATCGCGAGCCCCGCGCCCTCGCCCGCGGCTGCTTTGTATCGCCTGCTCGATCACCGTCACGGCCACCCCAACCGCGGTCACCTTCTCGCTCGTCAAGAGCGGGACCGCCAATGCATCCGCGCCGGTCGTGATCACGACCGTGATGACCGGTGTCAGCCTGCTCAATTCGCTCAATCTTTACGGCTTCTTTTCGTCGGCCTCCACGGCGTTGAGCGATGGCCGCTCCACCCCGGACCGGATACCTCCCTCGGCCGTTTACGGACAGATGACGACCGGTACGCCGACGACCTACACCGCCTTCACCCAAAGCAACGCGCTCGGTCCCGCAGGCGCCGGGCTGCTGCTCTACTCCACCACCGCCCTCGGCACAAGCGGTTGCGCCGCCTTGACCAACTGCCGCACGGACAGCCTCAACCTTCAGATCAACCTCACTGCCCTGCCCACGCTCTCTGCCGGCACATTCACCGGAACTCTCACGCTGCAGGCACAGGCGCTCTAACGCAGAACCGCCCGGCGGGTTCGCCGGGCGGTTCGTCTTTTACCCTCGGACCGCGGCTAGAAGCGGATGCCGAGCTTGATCGGAATGTACGTCGTACGGTTGCTGTTAGCCGGGAAGAAGTTGTTTCCCGTGTAGGTGTTCTGGTTCGCCGCGTAGTTCGCCGTAGTCAGCCCGAAGCGCTGGGAATTATCGATGAAGACGTAGCGTGCCTCGATAAAGAGACGCTCTTCGGCAAAGCGCGAAAACTTGTACGTCAGCCCGAGACCACCGTTGAAGCCCGGCGCATTGGACGTGTAGTTGTCGATGTTGGCATTTGCCTGGTAGGTATAGCAGCCGTAATACGGATCGCAATACTGGCCTTGCTGCGGCGCCGTAAAGTTGGTCACCTTGTGATAGAAGCCAACGCCGCCGACCACGTACGCGCCGACGCCCTCGCCGCTGTAGAAGTGATAGATCGGGTTCAGCGAGAAGGACCAGATGTGGTTATTCGCGTCGAGACCGGAGATGCCGGCGCCGAAGTCCGTGTTGTAGAGCGTGTTCTGATCCTGCAGTGTGCGGCCGTTCACGCCGAACTTGTCATAGTCGAACTGCGCCAGGACGCCGAAGTGCCGGTTGAAGTTGCGGCCGCCACCCACCTGGAAGCCGTAGCTGGTGTTGTAGTAGTGATAGGTATTTCCCATCGGCAGCGTGAAGCCGACCGCTCCGACGAAGGTGTATTTGTTCGAGCCATCCGGGTTGTGGCTCTTGTCGCTGTAGCGCGGGCTGCCGTAGCGGCGGCGCGGCGGAGGCTGCAGGGCCGACCCGTCGGGGTTGCGCAGGTCAAGCGTGCCCGGGTCGCCTGCGACCGCATCGGATGAAGAAGAACTCGACGAGTTGTACGTCGCATCCGCAAGGCTTGCGAGATCGAAGCGCGGGCTCGTGGCCGAGGCAAAAAGAGAACTGGACGGTACAACCGCTGCCGGCGAGCTTTGCTGCGCAAAAGCGCCGATCGCCGATGCACCGGCAATCACGGCCAGGGTGGAAACGTTGCGGACAAAGCTCGACTTGCTGATTTGATTCAATGACATACTCATCAACTCCCTGAGAAACTACCTGCTGCTTGTGACGTTAGACCCGAAAGAAAGACTCTTGTTTCGGTTTGACGCGCAATTCAGGTGAAGGGTCTACGGAGCGGCCCAGGGAGGCTGATAAGCCAGGAAAACTGGCCTGCGTCCGCGGGACGAGCTGTGTGCAAAGCTCGTCCCGCGTACGCTCGGCAACCCAGGGCGATGGCGGATCGTTGGGTGCTAGTGAATGTCAAACTGCTCCGGGTGCAGGCTCGGATCGGACTTGACGAGAATCGTCTTGCCGACCATCTCTTCCATCTCCTGCAGCCAGTGCGTGCTCGGCGCCTTCAGCTGCTTGACGACCTCCGGATGCACGCGCAACATCACATCGCCGCGGTCCAGATGCTTCGACATCTTGCGCATCTCGACATAAATGTCGTTGCAGACGGTCACCGGCGACTTCACCATGCCAGTCCCCGCGCAGACGCCGCAGGTCGTCGAAAGCGTGCGCTCCAGCGACTGTTTCACCCGCTTGCGCGTAATAGCAACCAGGCCGAAATCGTTGAACTGCAGAACCTTCGAAGGCGCGCGGTCGCTCTTGAGTTCCTCTTCCAGCGCGGCCATCACCTTGTTGCGGTTCTTGCGTTCGTCCATGTCGATGAAGTCGATGATGATGATGCCGCCAAGGTCCCGCAGACGAATCTGCCGGACGATCTCGGGGATCGCATCGAGGTTGGTCTTGACGATCGTGTCCTCAAGCCGCGCCGTCTTGCCGACAAACTTGCCGGTGTTGATGTCAATTGCGACCAGCGCCTCGGTCTGGTTGATGACGATCGAGCCGCCCGACTTGAGCCAGACCTTCGAGCGCAGCGCCTTGTTGATCTCTTCGGTGATGCCGAATTGCTCGAAGAGCGGCGTCTCCTTGCTGTAGAGCTTCACGCGCCGGATGAGCGATGGCTGGAAGCGCTGCAGGAAGCGCAGCACGCGCTCGTACTCGGTCTCGGTATCGACCCAGATGGCCGAGAACGTGTCCGTCACCTGGTCGCGCAGCACGCGCTCGATCAGATTGAGATCGTGATAGATCAGCGCCGGCGACTTCGAAGACTCCGAGCGAGCCTTGATGTCCGACCAGAGGTTCAGCAGGAAGCGAAGATCGGACCGGAGCTCCTCTTCGCTGGCGCCCGCGGCAGCCGTGCGGACGATAAAGCCGCCCTGCGCGTCGCCCTTTTCGGAAAGCAGGATCTCCTTCAACCTGCGACGTTCGCCATCCGATTCGATCTTGCGCGAGACCCCGGTGTGCGAAACCGTCGGCATGAAGACCAGGAAGCGTCCGGGCAGCGCAATGTGCGACGTGATGCGCGCGCCCTTCTTGGCGATTGGCTCCTTGGCGATCTGTACCAGGATCTCCTGCCCCGGCTTCAGCAGGTCCGAGATTGCCGGCAGGTTGGTTGATTGCATCGACTGCCGTCCCCGCCCGCCATCCCGGCGTCCCCGGTCGCCGCCGCTCGAAGACGAAGGGCCGCGGTCGGAGCTGACGCGATCCGCGCCGCCGCTGGTGAATCCAGAGCGCCGGTTGCGGTCGCGACCCCGTCCATCGCGGCGTCCGCGGTCGTTGCTCCGGCCCTCGCGGCGCGGCTCGCGTGCGCCGTCCTGCGACTGCGGCTGCGCGGCAGCATCGGTGAAAACTCCCGACGGCTCGCCGAGATCGCTGAACGACTCTTCACCTTCGCCGGCCTCTTCCTGCTCCTCATCGTCCTCTTCCATCTCGCCCGGATGGTAGTCCTGATCCTCTTCGACGAAGTCCTCTTCAAACTCGTCGCCGTCTTCATCCTCTTCGAGCGATGGCTCGGTCCGGGTGATCTGGTCGATCGACATCTCGCGGATCATCGTGCCCAGGTCCGCCGCATTCTCAAGCGTCTCGTGCTCGTGCTGGTCGAACTCCGCAGCATGGTGCGCATGCAGCGACGGCAGCGTGCCGTCCTCATCCTCGTCCAGCATCTCCTCCTCGAGCAGGCCCGAGCCCGGCTCGAAGTAAGGCTGCACCGGCGTCTGCGGCGCAGCGTGGCCAGCATGCTCGACCACGGCCTCCTCATGCTCGATCGGCGAAGCCGGCGCGGCGTCATGCTGGGGATGAAGCTCGTGCTCGCTGCTCGGTGCGGACTCGGAGTGCATGTTGCCGAGATCGTTGATGCTCGTCAGCTCATGCATCTCGACCGGCGTCGAGCTATGGAACGCGTCGTGGACCGTTTCATGGACCGTTTCGTGGGAAGCCTCGTGGACCGCTTCGGGGGAAGCCTCGTGCGAAGCCTCCTGGTGCGACGCGACCTGCTCGGACTGGACGTGCCCGGTGTGCGAGCGCTCGTCCTCCTCATGGAACCGCGCCTCGTTGCCGAATACCGCAACCTCGGGCTCCTCGGCCAGGATCGGCTGCTCGGTCAGGTTGCTCGAAGTCTCGACCGCCTTGATTACGGGCTCGTCAGTCACGGGCTCGTCGATTACGGGCTTGTTGATCACGGGCTCGTCGAGCACCGGGCTCGACTGGCGATACTCGCTCGGCGGCACCGGGTCGACCCGGTAGAACGCCGAAGCCTCGGACGGTTCGTAATCCTGCAGCGCCGCCAGGTCTTCATGACCCTCATGCGTCGCAATCGATTCGACCACCTCGGGATGCTCCGGCATCGGCGGCGGCGGCACAAAAGTCGAGTGCACGGAAGCCTCATCGTGGCTTGCCGCCACGTGTTCGGTCTCGACAGCATGGGTCTCAACCGATGGCATCTCGACCGGGCGCGTGACCTCGGAGTGGATCTCGTTCGAGTGCATCTCGTCGGCGTGCGTCTCATCGGTGTGCGTCTCGTCGGAGTGCATAGCCGCCGGGTGCCCCACAATCACCTCGGGCGCAGCGGCGACCGGCGCAACCGCATCGGGCCGCGCAGACTCCTGGCGAGGCCCGCGGTCATTGCGATCGCGCCCGCCGCGATTGCGGTCCCTGCCGCCCCGATCCCGGCCACCGTCCCGGCCCCCACGATCCCGGCCGCCGCGGTCCTCACGCGGCGCATCGGTCCTGCTGTGGTCATTCCTGCTCGGGTCGTTGCGGAAGGCCGCAGGCGCCCCGGTCCGCGGACGCAGCGTCTCGCCCGGCAGCACGAAGCCGCCGTCCCAGCCCTGGGCAACAAAATCATCGGCCGGTGCAGCCGCGGCAGCCACCGCGCTCGCAGCCACCGGCGTTTCGCCACCCGGGCGGTATTTCGATAGCGACTCACCCGGCAGGATTACCGGCTCAGCCGGCGCCTCCAACTCGGGCTCGCTGCCATAACGTGGTTCATCCTGGTCTGCCTTCGCCCCGTCAACCTTGTACAGATCGGCCGAGGGCGCAAAACCCCGCGGCGTGCGCGGCGCCTGTCCCCGGTCGCCGCGATTGCGTCCGCCACGATCCCCGCGTCCGCCTCGGTCTCCCCGCCCGCTCCGCTCCCGGAACGAAGTCTGCTCGCTCTCGGTCGGCAGCGTCTCAGCCGCCGCCTCGAGCCCAGCCGGTCCGTCAACTTCGGCGCCTGCCCGTTCGTCCTCGCCGGCGAACTCGCTGGCCGGATACGCGTTTTCTACCGGCCCGGTCGTGGAAACGCGTGGCGCCTCCTCAGCCGCTGCCGGCGAAGCCCCCTCCGGCCGCGGCGCACCATTACCCCGGTTGCCGCGACGTCCGCGGCGTCCACGCCAGCGGCGGCTGCCATCCGCGCCCGGCAGACCTTCGCCTACCTCCTCGTGGTTGTCCGGAATGGAAATGTTGCCCGCCACCGGTTCCGAAGCCTCGACATCCGCGCGCTGCTCTCCCCGCTGCGCGTTGTCGTTCGGCCGCGGCGTCTCGCTGCGGCTGCCCTCCGGCCGGGCGTCGCGATTGCCTCCACGGTTGCCCCGATTGCGTCCGCCCCGGCGTCCGCGATCGCCGCCCCGCTCCGAACCATTCCGGTCCGAACCGCTCCGCTCCACGCGCTCGCCCTCAATCACCGGCCGCGCCGGGTCCAGCCCGGTCACCGCCTGGGCAAACAGATCCGCGTCGGTCGGCTCGGCCGCTACCCGGGGCTGCTCGTTCCGGTCGCCGCCGTTGCGATCGCCCCGCGGTCCGCGATCTCCACGCCCGCCCCGTCCGCCTTCGCCGCGTCCAGCCTCCAGGCGCGGCGCGCGTCCCGCATCGCCAGCATTCGCCGCCGCTTCAAAGTCAGCCGAGTCCCCGGCCTCTTCCATGAAATCCGTAATGTAAAGGAACGCGTCGCGCTCAAGCCCGATATCGACAAACGACGACTGCATGCCCGGAAGCACGCGAGTCACCTTGCCGTTATAGATCGAGCCGGCCAGGGTATATTCGTTCTCGCGCTCGTAATAAATCTCGGCGAGGTTGTCGTCTTCCACAATGGCGAGCCGCGTCTCATGCGGCGTAGAGGAGATATAAATTTCTTTCGACATGCTGTGTTCTGCTTTCTGCCCGGCTGAAGCTCAGCGCGGACGGCAGGCACGGCGAAAGTTCGGGGACATCGCCTGGAATCAGGCGCTGCCCACCGCCAGGACGGACGGGGTGTGGGTTCTGGCAGCAGCGGGGCTTATATCTGTAGTGGCGAAGCGCTGTGTCGCTTCGGCCCGGGCGCTCAAGCCTCGTGGCGAGTCAGAGCGGGGGGCAGGACAGAGGAGATTGGAGCCGCGAGCGGATGCTTCAAACGATTGAACGTGACCGCGCAAGGTGACCGAAACAACCTCATGACGAGGCGGGGCCGTTTGCCTTCCGGTTACGCTCATTCCCAAACCTGTCCGGCCAACGGAGTCGAACTCAAGCCTGGCCGGCCTTATCTTTAAGGGTCTAAAACGGTAAAGCTTACAAACTAAAATCGTTGCCGCCCGGGTGCGCAAAGGCGCGAAAGCGGGGCGGGGTCAAGCGCTGAACGGCATCTGGCCGCCCAGAGTACAAGCTGGTTGCACCATATCTGCGACGAGCAGCAGACTGAGACTGCCAATAGTGTAACCGAAGATTCACGCAGCCGCAGGAGCCAGAGGCAAAAGCAAAAGCGCCCTCATCGCGGGCGGCGACCACTTCGTGGGGTGGGAGCTTCGCGCCGCAACTTCATGCAGCGTGCGCTGGTCTAGCACGCGAAGCCTCCACCCCACGAAGTGGCGCCCGTCCGGCGTTAGGACGCATTTGCCGTTGTCGTTGCCTAATTCACAAACCGCCGCATGCGGATGTTCATCACGATGCCCAGGGACAGGAAGGTGAAGAGCACCGACGAGCCGCCGTAGCTGAGCAGCGGCAGCGGAATCCCCGTCACCGGCATCAGCCCGACCACCATGCCTACGTTCACCGCAATCTGAAACACCAGCACCGCGACAACGCCCATGACGATCAGGCTGCCGGGCAGGTCCTTGGACGTCTGCGCATTCTGGATCAGCCGGATCAGGATCAGGAAGTACAGCAGCAGCGTGATCGTCGCGCCGAGAAACCCGTGCTCCTCGGCGAGCGCCGCGAAGATGAAGTCGGTATACGGAATCGGCAGAAAGTCGCCCTGCGTCTGCGTCCCGCGGTTGGTGCCCTTGCCCCAGATGCCACCCGATCCGACCGCGATCTTCGACTGGCGAATCTGGTAGCCCGATCCCTTCGGGTCGTTGTCCGGATCCATGAAACTCGTCAGCCGGGCAATCTGGTACGGCTTCAGCACCTTGCCGGACTTCAGCACCGCGCCCCCCAGCAGCGCAAACGCCAGGATCAGGATGCCCGCCTGTTTGAAGTTGATCCCACCCAGGAACAGCCCGCACAGCAGGATCGGCACATAGGTCAGCGACGTGCCGAGATCGGGCTGCGACAGCACCAGCAGCAGCGGCACGCCTACCAGCGCAAACGCCTTCAGGATGTCGTTCCACGTCAGTTCCCTGCCCGCGCGGCTCCAGAAAAAGCGCGCCACCGCCAGGATCAGCACCAGCTTCACCCACTCCGACGGCTGAAAGTGGATGCCGCCCGGAAGCTTGATCCAGCGCCGCGCCCCCAGCACCTTGGTCCCGACGATCTTCACCGCCACCAGCGAAACGATCGACACGGCATACGCCCAGGTCGAGATCTCGAGCAGCCGGTGGTAGTCGATGCGCGAAACCAGGAACATCAGCACGATGCCGACCAGCAGAAACTGGATCTGCTTGTGGTCGAACCCGTGAAACTTCGTCATCGCCGTCGCCGAGCGGATCTCGAGCACGCTGAAGACCGACAAAATCCCCAGCAGCCCCAGCAGCGGCCAGTCGAAGTCGCGAAAGAAGGAGGAACGTTCCATGTCTGCTGCTGCCTAGTTTACTTGCGCCGCCGCCACGCACCGATAAATGCCGTGCGACGCGCCCTCCCTGCCCATCGCCTCGCAGCAGTTTTCAGCCCCGGCCCCGCAAATATTTCTTTCGCAACCCACCCGGAGAGGCTATCGTGGTGCCACCCCTGTCCCAACCCAATCTGGAGGAGCATGCGATGGAGTACAACACCAGTGATCCGGCCGGCGCTCCACTACCGGTAGACCCTCTACCCTCAACCACGGGCCCCATGGCCGGCGGACTGTCGGAAAACACGGCAGCAGCCCTCAGCTACATCACCTTCATTCCCGCCATCATCTTCCTGGTTCTCGAGCCCTACAACCGGAGCAAGTTCATCCGCTTCCACGCCTACCAGTGCATCGCGTTCTCGGTGGTCGCCTTCGTCACTCACCTGGTGCTGATGTTCATCCCGATCATCGGCTGGCTCATCTCGCTCGTGCTCTCGCTCGTCTTCCTCGTCCTCTGGATCATGTGCATCCTCAAGGCCATGAAGGGTGAGTGGTACAAGCTGCCGGTCGTCGGCGACTTCGCGCTCGAACAGGCCGGCAAATAACCCAGGCCCGCAAATAAACCAGGCCGGCAATAAACCCAGGCCGGCGACTAGGCCTCTACCCACCGGTGAACCCCGGCCGTCTCGCGCCATCATTGTTGCCGGCACACGGCAACATCGGCCACCCTCCCCAGTTCACTGCCCGCAGGCTACTGCCCCGGATCAGCCGGCACACTGACCGCCGCCGCAGCCGGCGTTCCCGCCGCCGGAACGCCCGCCGGCGCCGGCGTATCCGCCAGCCGCAGGTTGTTATCGCGCTTCCTCTGCTTGGTCACGAACGCGTCGATCACCTGCGACGCCAGCTTCGCCGAGTTGTTTCCCCAGTAGCCGTGCTCCCAAAGCACCGCCACCGCGATATCCGGGTTCCGCCGCGGCGTCATCCCGACAAACCACGCGTTCGGCAGCGTGCTCTTGTTCGTGCTGTTCTTCTGCCGCCCGCTCACCACGTCCGCCGTCCCCGTCTTGCCGGCAAAGTCGATCCCCTCCAGATGCGCCGCGTACGCCGTCCCGATCGGGCTCGACGTCACATTCGCCATCGCATCCGTAATCAGCTGCCAGTTCGCCGTCGAAAGCGGAATCGTCTTATCTCCCGAACCCGGGAAGGAATCCTGCACCGCCGTCTCCATCTGCGGCGGCACCTCGTCCGGGAACACCAGGTGCGGCCGCCGCATCACGCCGCCCGACGCAATCCCGCTCAGCGCCCGCACCAGCTGCATCGGCGTCGCCGTCACCGCGCCCTGCCCGATCCCCACCGAGATCGTCTCGCCCGCAAACCACTTCTCGTGATAATTCTTCATCTTCCACTGGGTCGACGGCATGATCCCCGCCGCCTCTTCCGGCAGGTCCACCCCCGTCTTCTGCCCGATCCCCAGCGCATGCCCATACTCCGCAATCTTGTCGATCCCCAGCCGATTCGCCAGCGTGTAATAAAACGTGTCGCAGCTGTAAGGAATCGCGTTGTAGATGTTTACGCTGCCGTGATGCCGATCGCAATGATAAAAGTGCCCGTAGAACGACGCCCCACCCTCGCAATCGACATGCAGATCCTGCGCCATCTGCTCCTGCAACCCGGCCACCGACATGATGATCTTGAACGTACTCCCCGGCGCAAGCTGTGCCTGGATCGCCTTGTTCAACAACGGATGATCCGGGTTGTTGATGATCGACGACCAGTAGCTCTGCGTCAGCTTCACCGAGAACTGGTTCGGGTCAAACGTCGGCCGCGACGCCATCGCCAGCACCTCGCCCGTATGCGGGTCGATCGCCACAATCGCCCCGTTCTTGCCTTCGAGCGCCTGCTCCGCCACCCGCTGCAGGTCCAGGTCGAGCGTCAGCCGGATATCCTTGCCCGGCACCGCCAGCTCCTGCCCCAGCAGCCCCACCTCCTTGCCGTGCGAGTTCACAATCACATCCCGCGACCCGTTCACCCCGCGCAGCAGCGCATCGTAGGTCGCCTCCACCCCCGAGCGCCCCACCACATCCCCCGGCTCGTACGCCGCATAGCGCGGATCGTTCGCCAGCATCTGCTCGGACACCTCGCCCACATACCCCACCACGTGCGCCGCAAACCCGTCCCGCGGGTACAGCCGCCGCTGCTCCTCAAGCGTCTCGAGCTCCGGCAGCTCATTGCGATGCGCCTCCACAAACGCATCCTCGTCCGGCGTAATGTCCTGCTTCAACGGGATCCGCGAATACCGCGGCCCCGCCCCATACCGCTTCAACGTCGCCTGCAACTGGTCCAGCTGCAGATGCAGCCCCTGCGCAATCAACGGCAGGTCCGTCGCCGGATCCTTCACCTGGTCCCGCAGCAGGTAGCACGTCGTCGACGGATAGTTATCGACCAGCAGCCGCCCCTCCCGGTCGAAAATCCGCCCGCGCGGCGCCAGCACCGGCACCTTGCGGATCCGGTTCGCCTCCGCCTGCGACCGGTACGTATCCGCCCCCAGCACCTGCAGATTCCAAAGCCCGAGAATCAGGATCGCCAGCACACCCAGGCAGACATACTGCGCCGCGGCCAGCTTCCCGCGCGACAGCTTCTCCTCCCGCCCGATCAACGAAACCTGAGTCTCCGGCACCATGCACCCAAGTGTAGACGAAGGCCGGGAACGAAAGACAACGACCACTACGCCCTGATCTCGGGCGGCAGCCACTCCGTGGAGCGGAAGCTTCGCGCTGGGGCTTTCGCACCGACCATGGATTTGCGACGCGAAGCTTCCACCCCACGAAGTGGCGCCCGTCCGGCGTTAGGACGCATTTGCTTGTGTCGTTCGTTGCCGGCCTTTGCCCGCTATTGGCGTTGCTTGAAGCGGTCCAGGAAGAGGAACAGGGGCAGCGCGACCAGCGTGTTGATGCCGGCGCGGATCAGCTCGTGCGTCCAGACCAGCCGGTACTCGTGATCGCCCAGCATCAGCCGATTGATCAACAAGAGCAGCACCGACTGCAGCAGGGAGAAGCCGAAATTCATCAACGCCCGCGTGATCAGGTTTTCGACATCCACCTGCACGCCGATGCTCGACGCCGCATACCCGATCACCGACTTCGCAATCCCGTTGATACCGATCGGCTTGCCCGTCAGCGCGTCCTGCACCAGCCCGATCAGCGACCCGGTCAGTGCACCCGCAATCGGGCTGCGCCGCGCTACCGCGAAGAAGATTACCGCGATCAGCGGCAGGTCCACGATCACGAAGCCCGGAAGCATCTTCGGGAGGTACGCCTGCAATACGATCAGCAGCAGCGGCACCACCAGCGCCACCAGCGGGCTGAAGCGGTACTCCTCGAGCTCCCGGCGGGAGGTATAGGAACGCGTCGCCATCAGTTCTCCCGCTGCTGCTGTGGCGGCTGCGCATCCGGATTCGCAGGCGGCTGGGTTTGCGCAGGCACCACGGCCGGCGAATCCGCCGCCGGACGCGCCGCACCTGGCGTCAGATCCGCCCGCCGGCAGCGCCGTCCCCGGGCTGTAGCGATCCGGATGAAGCGCCGGCGGCGGCTTCGGCACCAGCTGCGTGGAATTGTTCGCGGGCGGCGTCACCACCGGCGCGGCGTTCGGGTCCGCCGGCATCTCCGCCCCCTTGTCATGAATCCCCGGCAGCCGCTCCGCGCTCACATCCGCCGCATGCAGCACCGCATCGGCGGCCAGCTCCTCCTGCGTATGCGGATCGAGCGCATTGCCCGTCGCCGTCACAATCAACACCTCTTCGAGCTGCGTCAGGTTCGCCGCCGGCTTCAGCACGATCGACGTAAACGGCTGGTGGTCCGGGTCCGGCTTGACCGACTCGATCGTCCCCACCGCCAGCCCGCGCGGAAACACCTGGTCGCCGCCCGAGGTCAGCACCTTCTCGCCCGGCTTGATCCGGTCGTCCGGCGTCAGGTTGTTGATCACCAGCGCACCCTGCGAAGACCCTCGCAGGATCGCCCGGATCCGCGTCGACTGCAGCAGCACCCCCGCGCCCGAGGTCGAATCGTTCAGCAGCAGCAGCTGCGAGGTCGTCGCAAACACATCGCGCAGCTTGCCCACCACGCCGTCCGGCGTAATCACCGGCATCCCCGGCTGCAGCTTGTAGTCCGCGCCCTTATCCAGAATCAGCAGCCGTGACTGGTCCGACCCCGAAGTCCCGATCACCTGTGCTGCCACCGTCGCCTTGATGTAGTGCTGGCGGAAATCCAGCAGCGCCCGCAGCCGCTGCGCCTGCACCGCGTCCTCCGAGATTGCCGCCCGCTCCAGCCGCAACTGCGCCAGCTGCTGCTGCAGGTCGTCATTCTGCTGCCGCACCCGCCGCAGATCGACATAGTTCTCCCACGCCCCGCGCACCCCGTGCCCCGTAAACGCCGAAGCCCGCTCCGCCGGCGACGCCATGCCGTTCACCCAGAGCCGCAGCAGCCGCACATTCTGGCTGTCCGGCCGCGACGGGTCGGCCACACGCCGCACCTGCGTCGCCAGGGCGATCGCCTGCAGCAGCAGCAGCGCAATCAGCGCCAGCGGATTTTTGTACCGGCTGAAAAAGGATTCCATTCCGTTCGTATCCCTTCCATTATCGCCGCATCAGATGAACAAATCGTCATCTAGGGTCGTTACTGCGCGTGGACCAGAGGGTCGGAGATTCGTTTGAAACGTAAAGATTGGCCCAAAGGCCCCGGAATTGCCAGCAGGATCTGGAACGGAACCCTGTTCGCCACTGACTCTCCGGCGTTCTACCGCCAGAACGCCGCACGCTACGGCGACATCGTCTCCTTCGCCAGCCCCAACGGCTACCGGCAGTTCCAGTTCAATCACCCCGACCAGATCGCCGACCTGCTCGTGCGCGACGCAGGACACCACCTCCGCGGCGTCGTCCTGCGGCGCGCCCGCGGCATCCTCGGCGACGGTCTGCTCACCAGCGAAGAACCCCTCCACCTGCGCCAGCGCCGACTCGCGCAGCCCGCCTTCCATCACGCGCGCCTCGCCGGCTACGGCGCTCAAATCGTTCGACTTACCCGCGAGATGACCGCCGCCTGGCCGGCCGAAGGAGCGGTCCTCGAAGTTCACGCCGAGATGGTCCGGCTCACCCTCCGCATCACCAGCCGCTGCTTGCTCGGCACCGATGTCAACGCCGCTGTGCAGACCTTCGTGGATTCCATGCAGGTCTTCAACGACTACCTGCCCTTCGCCCTGCTGCCCGGAGCCGAGTTCCTCGAACGCTTCCCCGTCGGCCCCATGCCCGCCATGCGTCGCGCCCTCGCCGCCCTCGACACGCTCATCTACGGCATCATCCGCGAGCGCCGCGCCACCGGAAACCTCGGCGGCAACCTGGGCGACGACCTGCTCGGCATGCTGCTCGAAGCCGAAGACGAATCAGGCCCCATGTCCGACCGCCAGGTGCGCGACGAAGCTCTCACCATCCTGCTCGCCGGCCATGAAACCACCGCCAATGCCCTCACCTTCGCGCTCTGGTGCGTCGCGAAACACACGGACGTGCAGGCCCGCATGCGCGCCGAAGTCCAGGCCGTGTGCGGCGACCGCCCGCCCGAAGCCCGCGACTTCCGCGGCCTCAAATACCTCGAACAGGTCTTCGCCGAATCGATGCGCCTCTACCCGCCCGCCTGGGTCGTTGCCCGTACCGCGAAGCACAACTACACCCTGCGCGATGGGCAGCGCATCCCCAGGGGTGCCCACCTCATCGCCTCGCAACTCGTCGTCCACCACGACCCGCGCTGGTGGCCCGACCCGGAACGCTTCGACCCCGCACGCTTCAACGATGAGGTCAAAGCCACGCGCCCGAAGTTCGCCTACTTCCCCTTCGGCGGCGGTGCGCGCTACTGCATCGGCGAGGGCTTCGCCTGGATGGAGGGCGTGCTGATGCTCGCCGCGGTCGTCCAGCAGTGGACCCTGCGCCTGCCCGACCCCGCAGCCGAAACGCTGCCCATCACGCCCAAATTCACCATCCGCCCCGCCGACCCTGTCGCTCTCCTCGCCGAACCACTTGCGCCGACAGCCAATCGGTCCCCGGCGAGGATGGCAGCGCAATCGCAGAGCCGCTAGCGATCAACTGAGAACGGTTAGCTGATACATCAAGCCGCTGACCGCTCTCAGTTTTCAGTTCTCTGTTCTCTGTTCTCTGTTCTCTGTGAAAGCGTTCGAACGATCAACTTCCCTGGAACAACAGCGGCGCAAAGTGCACCAGATTGTCCCGCCACACCATCCACACATGCATCCCCGGCGTTTCGACCGGCGTCACCGCCAGCCCGTCGGATTTCAGCAGCGTGATGAGACTGCGGTTCGCCGTGATCAGCCCGTCCTCGGTCCCGCAGGCGATCCAGAGCAGCTTCAGGTCGGCACTCTTCGGGTCGAGTCCGGTCAGCCCGTCCGCCTTCAACTGGTGCACCGCCGAGCTGAAGCCACCCACGTACGCAAACATCTTCGTGTGGTTCAGCCCCACCGACAGCGCCTCGAGCCCGCCCATCGAAAGCCCCGCAATCGCCCGGTCCTCCCGCCTGGTCGAGACGCTGTACGACTTCTCCACCTGCGGAATCACCTCGGTCAGCAGCATCTTGGTAAACAGATCCGTGTTGTGATTGATCTGCGCCGGATCCTGCCACACCCCCCAGCCGTTGCGCACGAAGCTCATATCGCCGTACCCGAGCGGCATCACCACGATCATCGGCTTCGCTTTTCCCGACGCGATCAGGTTGTCCATGATGCGGTTGGCATGGCCCACCTCCGACCAGCCCGAAGCCGCATCCGACCAGCCGTGCAGCAGGTAGAGCACCGGGTATTTGGTCGAACCCTTCGGATCGTAGCCCGGCGGCGTGTACACGAAAAAGTTGTCCTGGTTCAGCGGCAGCCCCTTCGCAACCGACGTCGTGAAGGCGTGTTCGTGCACGTCGCCATGCGGCACGCCGGTCACCTCCCACGGCTCCGGCGTCGCGCCCGGCACCAGGAAGCCGTTGCTCGCATTGAGCAGGCTCGCCTTGATCATCGTGTTGTGCGCGTCGAGCTCGTAACGTCCATCCACCTCGAAGTGGTAGCCGTACATCTCGGGCGCCAGCGGCCCGGTCGTCAGGCTCCACTCGCCCTCCGCGTCCTTCGCCATCGGAATCGGATCCTTCACACCCTTCGAGCGCCAGGCCCACCGCAGCCGCGCCCGGCGCGGCCAGGTGAAACGTCACCGTACGGTCGGGATGGACCACCGGGTCATGCCGAAACGTCGCGGGGGGAGCCGGAGGAGGAGGCGTTACCGCAGCGGTCTGAGCCAGAACCACCGAGCCGAAGGGTAGAAGAACAGCAAGCACCGAAACAAAAAATCGCATGCGGCCATAGTAGATGAAGCAAGAGCCGGCGCGCCCTCATCGCGGGTGACGACCGCTCCGGGGGGGTGCCGGACTTCGGCGTCCCCAGGCGAAGCCCAGGACGCCACGAAGTGGCGCGCTTCTCGAGGACAGGACGAAGCACCCCGCGTCAGGACGCGCCTGTTTTTGTAACCTGCTTGCGGGCGAAATTCACGGTTTTAGCGGTTACAGTGGTTTTGTAACCTGTAAACTCGGCGTCAGAGGTTACGTCATGCCACGCAGGCGACCGAGCCCCCCGCAACCCGAGCCGCAGGCGCTCGCCGATCATCCGGTGCTCGACTTCATCAACACCTTTCCGCTGGTCGGGGTGAAGCTGGTGGACTGCTTTCGTTCGGACGCGGACGTGGTGCGCTGGCTGGCTGCTGCCGGGTTGGCCGACGCTGCGCTGCAGCCTCCGGATGGTTTGCTCGAGGCCGCGCGGGAGTTGCGCCGGGCGCTGGACTGGCTGGTTTCGCAGCGGACGACCGGCGAGCCTACCGGGGACAAGGAATTGCTGATCCTGAACGGGTGCCTGGCGGCGGCTCCCGTGCATGCACACCTGGTGCCGGATGGCGGGGGAGCGTATGAGCTTCTGAAGACGCGCCAGACGGCGACGGCTGCGGGAGTGCTTGCGCCACTGGCCGAGGCGGCGGCGGAGTTGCTGGCGCAAACGGACTTCAGTCCTGTACGGCGGTGCGAGAGTCCCACGTGCGTGATGTGGTTTTATGACCGGACCAAGGGGCACCGGCGCCGGTGGTGCAGCATGACGACCTGCGGCAACCGGGCGAAGGTGCAAGCCTTTCGCGGGCGCAGCGCCGATCAAAATGCAGCCGCCGTCCGGAAGCGGGCGGTGCGCCGAAAATCCTTCCGGTCGCGGAAGGCTTTGTTGTAGGGGTGGGGTTGTAAAAGACGAGAGCAACGACGTTTTCTGGACAGCTATCAGCTGTGAGCTGATAGCTGGTACCGAGCGCAAAAGGGGCTTGAGCTATCAGTCTCTAGTTGCTAGTTGCTAGTTGCTAGTCTGCATTCCCTTGTTGTTAGTCGATGGAGATTTTGCGCAGGAGAGCGAAGTTCGAGAGCATCTGGCCGGTGCCGAGGACGACGCTGGCGAGGGGGTCGTCGGCGACCGAGACGGGCAGGCCGGTCTCTTCGCGGATGCGCTTGTCGAGATTTTTGATGAGCGCGCCGCCACCGGTGAGGACGATGCCGCGGTCGGAGATGTCGGCGGAGAGCTCGGGCGGGGTGCGTTCGAGGGCGACGCGGATGCCGTTGATGATGGTCGAGATGCATTCGCCGAGGGCTTCGCGGATCTCGGAGTCGTTGATGGTGATGGTTTTGGGAACGCCCTCGATGAGGTTGCGGCCGGTGATGGTCTTGGTCTGCGGCTTGTCGAGCGGGAAGGCGGAGCCGAGCTCCATCTTGATCATTTCGGCGGTGCGCTCGCCGATGAGCAGGTTGTACTTGCGCTTGATGTAGGTGATGATCGCCTCGTCCATCTGGTTCCCCGCCATCCTGACAGACCGCGAGTAGACGATGCCGGCGAGAGAAATGACCGCGATATCGGTGGTGCCTCCGCCGATGTCGACGACCATGTTGCCGCCGGGCTCGGTGATGGGGAGGCCGGCGCCGATGGCGGCGACCATGGCCTGTTCGACGAGATGAACTTCGGACGCCTTGGCGCGGTAAGCGGAGTCCATGACGGCGCGTTTTTCAACCTGGGTGATCTCGGAAGGGACGCCGATGACGATGCGCGGGTGGACCATCATCTTGCGGTTGTGGGCCTTCTGGATGAAGTAGTTCAGCATCTTTTCGGTGTGCTTGAAGTCGGCGATGACGCCGTCCTTCATGGGCTTGATGGCGACGATGTTGCCGGGGGTGCGGCCGACCATCTCCTTGGCCTCGATGCCGACGGCTTCCACCTCGCCGGTCACCTGGTTGACGGCGATGATGGACGGCTCGTTGACGATGATGCCCTTGTTATGCGCGAAGACCAGCGTGTTCGCCGTGCCGAGGTCGATGGCAAGATCCGACGAAAACAGGCTGAACAGCGAGCGCATGTTGTGCACTCGTGAGTACCGCATCTGGAAGTTGTTTGACGCCATCGGAAAGGTGTCGATCCTGGATAGAGAAGATTCTTGCGTGGCTTAGCACCTATTGTACGGCTTGAAACACGGGACTGATGCCGTTTCTGGTGCGAAGAAGCCGCGGAGTGAACGCGTAAGCGAAAGTTGGGGCAAGCCGCTGCCCTTCGGTAGGATGATGGAAGGAAGACGAGGATTCGGATGATTATTGGCGTACCGAAGGAAGTGAAGGATCACGAGAGCCGGGTGGGGGTGACGCCGGCGGGCGTGAAGGCGCTGGTCGAAGGCGGCCACAAGGTGCTGGTCGAGACGAATGCGGGCGCACTCTCCGCATTTGTGGACGATGAGTACCAGGCAGCGGGCGCGGAGATTGTCGGCTCGGCGTACGACGTGTGGCGGCTGGCGGATATGGTCGTCAAGGTGAAGGAGCCGGTCGAGAAGGAGTACAAGCACTTTCGCGAGGGGCTGGTGCTGTTTACCTACCTGCACCTGGCCCCGCTGAACGAGCTGACGCAGGCGCTGCTGGACAAGAAGGTGACGGGCATTGCGTACGAGACGGTGCGCGACCGGGCGAACACGCTGCCGCTGCTGACGCCGATGAGCGAAGTGGCCGGGCGGATGAGCGTGCAGGTAGGCGCGACGTATCTCGAGAAGGAGCATGGCGGCCGTGGCGTCTTGCTGGGCGGGGTTCCGGGAACGCCGCCGGGCAAGGTGTGCGTGATCGGCGGGGGAATCGTCGGGACGAATGCGGCGAAGATTGCGCTGGGCATGGGGGCTCAGGTGACGATTGTCGACCTGAACCTGAACCGGCTGCGGGAGCTTGACGATATCTTTGGCGGGCGGGTGCTCACGCTGGCTTCGAACAGCTACAACATCGAGCGCGCAGTGTGCGAGGCGGACCTGGTGATTGGCGGCGTGCTGATTCCGGGTGCGGCGGCTCCGAAGATTGTGACCAAGGCGATGGTTGCGAAGATGAAGAAGGGCGCGGTGATCGTCGATGTTGCCATCGACCAGGGCGGCTGCATCGAGACAGCGCGGCCGACGACGCATACCGACCCGAGCTTTGAAGTGGACGGCGTGGTGCATTACTGCGTCACGAACATGCCGGCGGCGGTGCCGTATACGTCGACGCTGGCGCTGACCAATGCGACGTTTCCTTACCTGCTGAAGCTGGCGAACCTGGGGGCGAAGGCGGCGATCCAGGCCGATGCGGGGATCGCTGAAGGGGTGAATACGTACGACGGCAGGCTGACGTACGGGGCGGTTGCCGAGGCGCAGGGGCGGGAGTGGGTGAAGGTGGGGGAGTTGGTTTAGGAGAGGGTTGGTTGTCAGTTCTCAGTTCTCAGTTGTCAGTTGTTAGTTGTCAGTTCTCGGTTCTCGGTTCTCGGTTTTCGGTTCGCTTTGGGTGGGTTCTGAGAACTGAGAACTGACAACTGAGAACTTACAAAACGGTGTAGGGTCCTCGATTCAACTTACGAGGTTGCACAGCATGACGACGAGCGCGCAGCAGCGGAAGATCTGGAGCATCTCGCTGGGGGCGGGATTCCTGGTGTTGCTGCTGGGGTTTGCTGCGCTCAATGCGTTCAATTTCAAGTTTCTGAATCCGGAGACGACGCAGCAGATCGTCGGGTTCACGATTCTTTCGGCGATTGCGTTCCTGTTGTTTGTGGGCGTGCTGTTCATGCTGGTGCGCAACGTCCTGAAGCTGTATGCGGACCAGCGCAGCCGGGTGATGGGGAGCAGGCTGCGGACGCGGATGCTGTGGGGAGCGCTGCTGGTGAGCGTGCTGCCGCTCGCGTTCATGTACAGCTTCAGTTACCTGTTGATGAATCGGGCGGTGGATCGCTGGTTTTCGCAGCCGGTGACGCAGATGCGGGACGACTCGAATGCGCTGGCGCTGACGCTGTCGCAGTATACGAATGCGAATGCGCGGGCGGAGGCAGAGGCGATCGGCTCGGCGCTGCCGGCGCTGACGCTGGCGGCGGATAACTCGGGCGGGCTGGTGAATCGTGAGGGCGTCGAGCGGATTCTGCGGGCGCATGAGATTACGCTGCAGGGCGGGTTTGCGGTGGTGTATCGCGACTCACGCGCGGTGACGGCGTTGAACATGCCGCAGCGCGCGGGGGAGGCGACGGGCATCAAGCGCTGGCTGCCGGAGCAGCGGGGCGAGCCGCGCGCGGAAGGCGATGTGGCGACGCCGCAGGACCTGAAGCGCGAGCCGATCAATCCGAACGATCCGGTGGATGCGGCGGTGCTGAACACGGCGCAGCAGCCGGATAATCCGATCTTCACGCTGGCCGGGACGGACTATGCGCTGGGGATTTCCACGCTGGCGCGGCCGGGCGGGCAGGTACAGCACGTGGTGGTGGGGCTGCCGCTGCCGCACGGGATGGCGGTGACGCTGGCGCACCTGAGCACGGCGGCGGATAACTACTGGGTGCTGTATCGCGAGCGGCGGTCGTACCGTCGGACGTACACGATCCTGCTGCTGATGATGACGGCGCTG
Source organism: uncultured Granulicella sp. (assembly GCA_965213805.1). Classification (GTDB taxonomy): domain Bacteria; phylum Acidobacteriota; class Terriglobia; order Terriglobales; family Acidobacteriaceae; genus Edaphobacter. The sequence goes on from CBDCAG010000002.1 coordinate 430,448, forward strand.
GCGCTGTTTGCGTGCAGCTGGCTGGCGCTGCATCTGTCCAAGCAGGTGACGAAGCCGGTGGAGGCACTGGCGGATGCGATGGCGATGATTGCGGCGGGCGACTACGGGCATCGGGTGCAGGAGAGCGCGACCGAAGAGCTGGGCGACCTGGTGCGGAGCTTCAACGACATGGCGCAGGATCTTGAGGGCAGCCGGTCGCAGGTGGAGGCTTCGACGGCGCTGCTGAGCGCGGCGAACAGGACGCTCGAGTCGCGGCGCGGGGAGCTCGAGACGATGCTGGAGACGATCCCGAACGGGGTGGCGACGATCGATGCCGAGCGGCGGATCGTGCTGACGAACCGGTCGCTGTCGGAGCTGCTGGACCCGGGCGGGCAGAGGCCGTTTATCGGGCAGAGGATGGTGGAGGTTTTTCCGGCGGAGGTGATGGAGTCGCTGGACCGGCTGATGCGGCGCAGCCACCGGATGGGGTCGGCGTCGGCGGAGTTTGAGATGGCGGGAGGGCGTGGGCGCGGGACGCTGAATCTGCTGGCGACGGTGGCGCTGCTCGAACGGAATACGGCGGGGGCGCCGCGAGAGCACCTGGGGTATGTGCTGGTGCTGGAGAACGCGACGGAGTTGCTGCGCGCGCAGAAGCAGAGCGCGTGGAAGGAGGTGGCACGGCGGGTGGCGCACGAGATCAAGAACCCGCTGACGCCGATTTCGCTGAGTGCGGAGCAGATCGAACGGCATATCGGACGGCTGGAGACGTCGCTGCAGGAGGCATCGCTCGAATCGCATTCGACGTCGGTGATCCGCCGCTGCAGCGCGGTGATCTCGTCGTCGGTGGAGAGTATGCGGAGCCTGGTGGATCAGTTTGCGTCGCTGGCGCAGTTCCCGACGGCGCAGCCGCGGCCGGCGGATTTGAATACGATCGTCGAGAACTCGCTGGCGATGTTTGCGGGGCGGACGCAGGAGATCCGCATTGTGCGGCGGCTCGGAAAAGATCTGCCGCTGGTGATGGCGGATCCGGAATCGATGAAGCGGGCGCTGGGTAATCTGATCGATAACGCGGTGGAGGCGATGCAGGGCGGGTTGCTGCGCGAGATGCGGATTACGACGGTGCTGCTGGACTCTGGGCTGATTGAGCTGGCGGTGGCGGACACCGGGCCGGGGCTGACGGACGAGATGAAGGAACGGCTGTTCCTGCCGTATTTTTCGACCAAGCAGCGCGGCACGGGGCTGGGGCTTTCGATCGCGGCAAAGATTGTGCAGGAGCACGGCGGCACGATTCGCGCGGAACAGAATGAGCCGGTGGGCGCGCGGTTCATCATCGAGCTGAGGCCGGTGACGTTGAGTGAGGCGGATCTGCAAATTCCCGAGACACAGGTAACCCATTCGCTATGAACCATGTATTGATCGTCGATGACGAGACGGATATCCGCACGTCGCTGGGCAGCATTCTTGAAGAAGAGGGCTACGTGGTGACGACGGCGGCAACGGCGGGCGAGGCGATTGCGCTGCTGAAGGATGCGGTGTACGACGTGGTGCTGCTGGATATCTGGCTGCCGGACCGGGACGGGCTCGAGACGCTGGGGGAGATTCGGCAGATGGAGTCTGCGAGCGTGCCGGAGGTGGTGATCATCAGCGGGCACGGGACGATTGAGGCGGCGGTGCGCGCGACCAAGCTGGGGGCGTACGACTTTCTCGAGAAGCCTCTGTCGCTGGCGCGGACGCTCATCGTGGTGAAGAACGCATTGCAGACGCGGCGCATGCGCGAGGACAACGCGGAGTTTCAGCGGCAGCTTGCGGTGAAGGGTACGGTGACCGGGCAGAGCGTGCCGATGAAGGCGCTCCGACAGCAGATCAAGCTGATGGCGCCGACCAACGGCAGGGTGCTGATCTTCGGCGAGAGCGGGACCGGCAAGGAGCTGATCGGCCGGGCGATGCATGAGCAGAGCCTGCGCAAGGACCGGGTATTTGTGGAGCTGAACTGCGCCGCGATTCCTGAGGACTACATCGAGACGGAACTGTTTGGCTATCGGCACGGGGCTGCGCCGGGGGGTGGCGGTGCGGGGGTGCCGGCGGAAAAACGCGGGACGTTCGAGCGGGCGGACGGGGGCACACTGTTCCTGGACGAAGTGGGCGACATGAGCCTGAAGACGCAGGCGAAGGTGCTGCGGGCGCTCGACGAGCAGAGGTTTCTCCCGGTGGGCGGGTCGCACCCGGTGCATGTGGATGTGCGGGTGATCGCGGCGACCAACAAGGATCTGGAAGAGGAGATTGCGCGCGGGAATTTTCGTGAAGACCTGTTCTACCGGCTGAACGTGATTCCTTTCTTTGTGCCGCCGCTGCGCGATCGGAAGGAAGATATTCCGCTGCTGGTGAAAGAGTTCCTGGCGGAGTTCGGGGCGCAGTACGGGCGGCCGCGGGTAGAGATGACGGACGACGCGCTGACCGCGCTGCGGCAGTATCACTGGCCGGGCAACGTGCGCGAGCTGCGCAACCTGATCGAACGGCTGCTGATTCTGAATCCCAAGGCGCAGCGCATCGAACGCAAGCATCTGCCGATGCTGGTGTATCGCGAGGCGCGGGAGAAAGACAGGAATGCCGGCGGAGGGGAAGAGTTTGCGACGCTGCTCGAGGCACGCGCGGCGTATGAACGCGACTACATCCTGAAGAAGATCGACGAATGCCAGGGCAACGTAACCCGCGCCGCGGAGGCGCTGGGTCTCGAACGCTCGCACCTGTACCGGAAGATGAAGGCGCTCGGGGTCAGTGTGAAGGAGTAAACGCAACGGCAGGTGCGCCCTGATAGTGGGCGGCGGCCACTCCGTGGGGTGGAAGCTTCGCGCGGAACGATCAGGCGTCGGGGCACGATTACGCCCGCAAGTTTCCAACCCTACGAAGTGGTGCCGGTCCGGCGTCAGGATGCGGTGGTTGTTGTCTCAGCGTTCTCGCCGGTACAGGATCGTTCCTTCTTCGAAGCCTGCTCCGGCGAAGGTGAGGCCGGCTTTCTGCATGACGCGGATGGAGGCTGGGAGCGTGGGGTAGGTCTGTGCGACGACGGCCTGGAGGAATGGGTGGTGGAAGGCCCAGGCGACAAAGGCGTTCATAGCTTCGGTGGCGTAGCCTCTGCCCTGGTAGGCGGGGAGCAGGGAGTAGCCGGCTTCGCATTCGTTGGGGCGCTCCGCGTGGCGAAAGCCGCCGACGGTGCCGATGAGAGTACGTTCGGCTCCGTTGCTCAGCGCGACGTAGCGATGCCAGCCGATATCGTCCGGGTCGGCGGCAAAGCGGGTTGCGAGCAGCTTGAGGACGTGTGGCTCCCAGTCCTTGGGCGGCCAGGCTGGAGGCACGGTGGCGTTGGTGACGGGACCAAGATCTGCGCCGCCGGTCTGCTCGGCATGGACGCTTGCAGGGGTGATGGAGATGAGGCTGAGGCGTTCGGTGAGGATGTCCTGCCGGTGATTCATCTGGGTGGCTCCCATGCTGGTTGGGTGAAGAACACGGCTCACCCGGCGGCCTTCGAGAGCCGCGGGCACGCATCACGATTCGTCACGATCAGGGGAGTCATTGGCAGAGTCGCAGTCTACACCCGGCACTGCTGTATGCTCGTGGAATCTCATTTCTACCTACGAGGATGCCCTGTGTTGAAAGCCTCTCTTGCTCTTTGCTGCGTGTGCGCGGTGCCCGCGTTGGCGCAGGATCTTGCGGCGTTTGAGCAGCAGCAACTGCCGAACCTGGTCGAGACGTACAAGCAGATTCATTCGCATGCGGAGCTGTCGCACTTCGAGGTGAATACGTCGGCGCTGCTGGCGGGCGAGCTGCGCAAGGCCGGCTACACGGTGACCGAGCGTGTGGGGGTCTATCCCGATGGCTCGAAGGCCTATGGCGTGATTGGCCTGCTGAAGAACGGCGCGGGGCCAACCTTGCTGGTGCGCGGCGATATGGACGGGCTGCCGATTGTGGAAGAGACGGGTGTGCCCTATGCGAGCCATGTAAAGACCAAGAACAAGGCCGGCCAGGAGGTGGGCGTGATGGAGGCGTGCGGCCACGATGTGCATACGACGGTGCTGATTGGCACGGCGCGGACGCTGGCCGCGAACAAGGCGGCGTGGCATGGGACGCTGATGATCGTCGGGCAGCCAAGCGAGGAGACGATCGACGGGGCGAAGGCGATGGTGGCGGATGGGTTGTTTGCGCGGTTCGGCAAGCCGGACATGGTGATCGGGCTGCACGATACGAACGCCCATGCGGCGGGCACGGTGGGGATTACGGCGGGCGCGGCGATGGCGTCGTCGACGTCGGTTGATGTGACGATCCGCGGGATTGGCGGGCACGGCGCGTATCCCTTTGCGGGGCGCGACCCGGTGGTGCTGGCGGCGGAATATATTGTGCAGATTCAGACGATCGTGAGCCGCGAGGAAGACCCCCGCGACCCGGCGGTGGTGACGGTGGGGAGCATTCACGGCGGGACCAAGCGCAACATCATTCCGGATGAGGTAAAGCTCGAGCTGACGACGCGGGCGTTTTCGGACAAGGGCCGGCAGGTGATCGTGGACGGACTGAAGCAGATGGCGATCGGGATCGGCACCAGTGCCGGGCTGCCGCCGGCGAAGATGCCGACGGTGACGGTGGACGAGGCGGAATCGACGCCGGTGACGTATAACGATCCGGCGATGACGGCGCGGGTGAAGGCGACGCTGGTGAGCACACTGGGGGCGAAGAATGTGTTTGACGACCCGCCGGCGATGGGCTCGGAGGATGTGGGGATCTTCGGCATCGAGGCGAAGGCGCCGTCGGTTTACTTCTGGCTCGGAGCGATGTATCCGGATCGCTTTGAGGCTGCGGAGGCTGCGGGCAAGCTGTTGCCGGGGCCGCACACCAGCAAGTTTGAGCCGGACCCCGAGCCCACGCTGGCGACTGGAGTAACGAGCCTGACGGCAGTAGCGATTTCGCTGCTGAAATGAGGGCCTGGGTGGTGCCTCCGCACATGGCTCCTTGACGGCGCCGATTGCATCAAAAGAGGTGCAGCCCGGTTTTCGGGTCAGGAGTGAAAGATGGCATCTGTGAAGCGAAATCAGTCGTCGAAGGCCACGGGGCAGAGCGCGCTCTCGCACCGGATTCATGCGCTCCTGCATACGGTGCGGGTGATCGGCCATGCCGAGGATGAGCTCTGTACGCTGCTGCACGAGGCCGAGCATGGAGAAGCCGCCGGACCGGCATTCACGCGCGAGTTGAAGGCGCTGCTTGGCAGGCTGCCGGCGGTCGAATATCTGCACGATCTAGAGGCGTTGGAGGCAGTCGTGATGCCGGTCAAAGTGCCGGGCAGAAAGCAGGGCAAGCATGCGGTGGTGCGGCCGAAGGCAGCTCGCGCGAAGGAGCCGGTGGCGCGTAAAGTTGGGGGCAAGAAGGTCGTGAGCCGCCGGGTCACAGTTGCCAAGAAGGTCGTCAAGAGGAGAGCGAAATCGTAATCGCGAGCTGGAATGTGAATTCGATCCGTGCTCGGCTTGAGCCGGTGACGGCGTGGCTTGAAGAGCACAAGCCGGACGTGCTGCTGATGCAGGAGTTGAAGACGCCGGAGTTTCCGGATGAGTATTTTCGCGGGCTCGGGTATCACAGCGCGGCGGTGGGGCAAAAGTCCTATAACGGCGTGGCGATCCTTTCGCGGGAGCCGATCGAGACGGTCTGCACGACGCTCGCGGGCGATGAGGAGGACAGCCACGCGCGGTTTCTCGAGGTGATGATTGGCGGGCTGCGGATCGTCGACATCTACCTGCCGAACGGGAACCCGGTGGGAACGCCGAAGTTCGACTACAAGCTGGCCTGGATGGACCGGCTGACGATGCAGATGAGCCACTGGCTGCGCGGCAATACGCCGACGATTATCGGGGGCGACTTCAACGTGATCCCCGAGGATATCGATTGCCACAAGCCTGCGTCGTGGGTGCGCGATGCGCTGTTTCAACCGGAGCCGCGGGCGCAGTATCGGGGGTTGTTGAAGCTGGGGTATCTTGATGCGTTTCGCACGCTGCACCCCGAGGAGACGGGGCAGTTCACGTACTGGGATTACTTCCGCGATGCGTTTGCGCACAATCGCGGGATTCGGATCGACCACTTCCTGCTGACGCCCGGTCTGCGGTCGCGGCTGGTGTCGTGCGAGATTGACCGCGGACCGCGCGGGCTGGCGAAGCCGTCGGACCATACGCCGATTGTGCTGACGCTGAGCTAGGGTTTCTCTTCGGTTTCGAGGGGTTCGACAGGTTCGAGGGGTTCGAGCCGCGACTGTTTTTCGGCGATCTGCTCCATCTGCCGGCGCCAGTCGAGGTCTTCGATGAAGCCGGGTTTGGAGCGCCACTCCTCCTGCACCTTGACGAAGAGCTCGAGGAAGACTCGGGTGCCGAGGAGCGATTCGATGTCCTTGCGGGCGGCCGAGCCAATTTCTTTCAGCATGCTTCCCTGCTTGCCGATGAGGATGGCTTTCTGGCCGGTGCGCTCGCAGAAGATGGCTGCGGAGATCTTGGTCAGGGGCAAGCGGCCGTCTTTCAGCTTCTTCAGGCTGGCCGGTTCTTCGTACTTTTCGATCACGACGGCGGTGGCGTACGGAACTTCCTCGCCGGTGAGCATCAAGATCTTTTCGCGGATGAGCTCGGCGACGAGGAAGCGTTCGGGCTGATCGGTGAGCTGGTGCTTGGGGAAGTAGCGCTGGCCTTCAGGCAGGTGCGGGACGATCTTGTCGAGCAGCAGTTCAAGATTGATCTTCTTGCGCGCGGAGATGGGGATGATGTCGGCAAACTTGTAGAGGCCTGACCAGTGCGCGATGAGCGGCATGATCTCCGCCGGCGAGATCTGGTCGATCTTGTTGAGCAGCAGGACGACGGGGCAGTCGAGTTTCTGGATGAGCTGGAGCGAGAAGTCATCCTCGGCGGCGGAGAGGCTCATGCGGCCAGTAATTTTCTTGGAGTCACCTTCGGCCCTGGGCAGCTTGTGGGTGACGTCGACGATGAAGAGCACGGCGTTGCGCGATTCGAGCGCGTCGTGGACTTCCTGCATCATGCGCTTGTCGAGCTGCGTGTCGGGCTTGTGGATGCCGGGAGTATCGACCAGCACGAGCTGCGCGGCGGGATGGCCGGCGGCATCGGCGGTCTTCTTTTTGGCGGGGATTTCGAGTACGCCGTGGATGCGGGTACGCGTGGTCTGCGGCTTGTGGGTGACGATGGCGAGCTTCTGCCCGAGCAGCGCGTTCAACAATGTTGACTTGCCGGCGTTGGGGCGGCCGATGATGCTGACGAATCCGGAACGAAAAGCCATCCTTTGATTATGCGCTGAAGAACAGGCAAAGGCGGCATGACGCCCGACGAGCGCGACTTCGTGGGCGTTGGGCTTCGCGCAGCAGCACGCGAAGCAATGACTCCGCGAAGTGGCGGCCGCCCGCGATCAGGGCGCATCTGCTTATTCGTTGTCGCTGGTCGCCAGGCCGACGCGGATGCGGTCGATGCGGCGGTCGGTGCTGGCCAGGACTTCAAGGCGCAGGCCTTCCTCTTCGACCACCTCACCGGGCAGAGGGATATGCCCGGCGATCTCCGACACCAGGCCGCCGACGGTGGTCGACTCGTAGTGCTCCGGCAGACGCAGCGCGGTCGCGGCGTCTTCATCGTCCTGGTCTTCGTCCGAGCCGTCGTCGAGGGTGTTTTCGGAGTCGAACTGATCGGCGAAGAGGTCGCGCAGGCGCGAGACCTCGAAGGTTCCGGAGACCACGTAGGAGCCGGCCTCTTCGCGGACCGGGGCGTCGTCGGCTTCAGCCTCCTCGTGCTCATCGGAGATGCTGCCGACGATCGCTTCAAGCAGGTCTTCGATCGTGATGAGCCCGGCCACGCTGCCATATTCGTCGATGACGATGCGCATGTGCTGCTTCTCGCTTTGCATCTCGCGGAGCAGCTCGGCGACCATCTTGGTCTCGGGAACGAAGGCTGCGGGACGCTGAATCTGGGCGATGGTGCGGGTGATTGCGGCCTCGTCGGTGACCTGCAGAAGGTCGTGCGTGAAGGCGATGCCGGTGACGTTGTCGATCGATTCGCGGTAGACGGGCACGCGGGAGAAGACGTGCTCTTCGATCTGCGCGGTGAACTCCTTGAGCGTCATGGAGGCGGGGACGGCGAAGATCTCGGGGCGCGGCGTCATCACTTCGCGGACGACCTTGTCGCCGAACTCGACGACGGAGCGGACGAGTTCGCGGTCCGACTCCTCGAGGATGCCTTCCTCTTCGCCGGCTTCGAGCAGCGCGTCCATGGCTTCGGACGGATGCTCTTCTTCCTCCGTATCCTCGGGCTCGGCGAGAGCGACGATCGAAAGCAGCAGGCCGAGCAGCAGCGTGACGGGCAGCACCAGGAAGAACAGCGCCTGCAGCAGGAAGACGATGCGGCCGGCCCAGCGTCCGCGGGTGCGGGTAAAGAGCACCTGCGGGATGAGCCGGTCGAAGATGACGATGACGAAGATGAGCTCCGCCAGGGTAACGCCGAGCTCCTGCCAGGCGCCGCGCCGGCCCACCAGGATGGACGCGAAGAGCGCGCAGCCGAAGACGAGGCCGATGGCGGCGAGCGAGAGCTGCCGCAGCACGCTGGCGGCCTGCGCGATGGACTCGCGGCCGAGCTTCAGGCGCGGCTCCACGCGTTCCTCCCAGCTGTCGATGTTGTCCTGGTACTCGCGCGCCAGGAACTTGCCCATCTCCGAATAGACCCGGTCGACATAGGCGGCTATGGTCAGGACTGCCAGCAGCAGGAGCAACAGCAGCACGGTGAGGGGGCTCATCGTTTCTTCCCCGGGGCAGACTTGCCTGCAACGCGCTCGATGAGGCTGGACGGCAGCTTCAAGCGGCTGCGGAGTTGGGACTCGCGCGCGGCCATCTCGCCGTGGTCCGTCTCGTGGTCTTCGCCGGCGAGATGGAGCAGGCCGTGCAGCAGCAGGATGCGGACCTCATCGCGCAGGGTGTGGCCATGCTCGGCGGCCTGTCTGGCCGCAGTATCAAGCGAGATAGCAAGGTCGCCCGCGACGCCCTCCGCTTCTGCGGGTGCGGGAAAGCTCAGCACATCGGTCGCCTTGTTCTTGCCGCGGAAGGCCTTGTTGAGTCGCTTGATTTCGGCATCGGAGGTGAGCAGCACATCGATCTCGCCTTCAAGCTGCACGGCTGCGCGCGCGCGGTTGAGAAAGCGCGCAAGGCCTGACTTGCTGAGGGTGGGGAGTGCGTCGAGCGCGAGTGAAGTACTTGGGGGGTCGATGTTGATCATCGGAGATAAAACGACAGGAGCCTGCGAACAGGCTCCTGTCTTCAATGCTATCGCATGATGTGGCCGATTTTCGCTGAAAACACTACTGCGGCTTGGCGAGCGGCTGCGGTTGCGGCTTCAAGGTTGCCCCGGCGGCATCGTGCATCGTGTCGCCGATGGGCAGCGGCAGCTGCTGTGCGCGGCTGTAGCTATCGTAGGCGCGCACGATGCGCTGGACCAGGTGGTGGCGGACGACGTCCACATCTTCGAAGTGGCAGAACTTGATGCCTTCCACGCCGTCGAGGACGTTGAGCGCCTCGAGCAGACCGGACTTCTTCGGATTCGGGAGGTCGGTCTGGGTGAGGTCACCGGTGATGACGGCCTTCGAGTTATTGCCCAGGCGGGTGACGAACATCTTCATCTGTTCCATGGTCGTGTTCTGCGCCTCGTCCATGATGATGAAGGCGTCGGACAGGGTGCGGCCGCGCATGAAGGCGAGTGGTGCGACTTCGATGACGTTGCGCTCGAGGAGCTTGTCGACCTTCTCCTGGTCGAGCAGGTCGTAGAGCGCATCGTACAGCGGGCGCAGGTAGGGATCGACCTTCTCCTGCAGCGAGCCGGGCAGGAAGCCGAGGCGTTCGCCGGCTTCGACCGCGGGGCGGACGAGGATGATGCGCGAGACCTTCTTTGCCATGAGCGCGGAGACGGCCATCGCGACGGCGAGGTAGGTTTTGCCGGTGCCGGCGGGCCCAAGGCCGAACGTCATATCGCTCGACTCGATCATCTCGACGTACTTTTTCTGGTTAGGCGAGCGCGGCTGCACCATACGCTTGACCCCGGCGGAGCGCTGCTTGCCGGATTCGACCAGACCCTTGAGGGTGGATTTCGGGTCGGCAACTACCAGCTTCAGCAGGGCGTGCAGTTCGCCGTTCTGGAGCGTGATGCCGGTCTTGCGAAGTGCGTCAAAGTCGGCAAACACCTGGGACGTTCGGTGAACTGCTTCGTCTTCGCCGGTGACGTGAATCGCATCCGATCGGAGGTCGATCTGCACCTTCAATCCATCTTCGAGGAGACGAAGGTTCTCGTCGCGGGACCCGTACAACGGTTCAATGCCAGGAGTGATTTCGATTGCCTTTTTGATCAACGTTTATCTGACCTCCGTCAGGGTGAAGACAGGTTGAAAGCCGGGGAGTCCTCTGGAGATTGGACTCGCATGTTGCCTGGAGGTTGCGCTGGGTGGGGGTGACGCTGGGAGTGAGGCCACACCGGGATGGTGTGCTCTGGCTTGAACCGGGATGGCGAGGAGAACCAGTCGGGTGCCGATAATGCGAGGAGATTAGAACTTCGCCGGGTGCCCGTCAAGTAAACAAACGAGTCGGCTGAGGATTTCGGGGACCAAACCCTGTACCTTCGCCCGGTGCTGTGCCAAAACGGGTCGAGAGAGAGCGTCCGGGGCCGTGGCTAACCTGCGTACTGCTCGTCCGTTACGTGCTCCAGCCACTCGACTACCTTACCGTTCAGCCGCTCCTGGATGGCGATGTGGGTCATGGCCGTCTTCGACGAGGCGCCGTGCCAGTGCTTTTCCTGAGGCGCGAACCAGACGATGTCGCCGGGGTGAATCTCCTCGATGGGGCCGCCTTCGCGCTGCGCACGGCCGCTGCCGGAGGTAACGATGAGAGTCTGGCCGAGCGGGTGGGTATGCCAGGCGGTTCGCGCGCCGGGCTCGAAGGTGACGTGCGCGCCGGCGACCATGGCGGGGTCGGGAGCTTCAAAGAGGGGGTCGATGCGAACCGTCCCGGTGAACCAGTCGGCCGGGCCCTTGCCGGATGCCTGCGAACCTGCGCGCTTGATTTCCATAAGCCTATTTTACCCGCCGCGTTCGGGTGGTTTTGACGCAGGGCCGACGAAATCGTTGACCCGGCGGCAGACTTCCCATATACTTAGGGTTTGCAGGGAGTGTGGCGAGGCTGTGTGCCTGGCTACTGGGTTTTTGCTCCTCGGAGCACGCCCGATGCCTGCACCCATTCCGCCTGAACAGCACGCTGCCGGGCTCATAGAGAAAAGAGTTGAGAAATGGCAAATCACGTATCGTCCCTGAAGCGCGCGCGTCAGACCGTCGCGAAGACCGCCAACAACCGTGCCAACAAGAGCAAGCTCCGCGGTACCCTGCGCACCCTGCGCGAGGCGATCGCCAAGGGCGATGCCGGCGACCTGATGAAGGTTTACAGCTCGACCGCGTCGATCCTCGACAAGAGCGTGCAGAAGGGTGTTCTGCACAAGAACACCGCGAGCCGCTACAAGGCTCGCCTCAACGCCCGCGTGAAGACTGCAATCCTGGCCAAGAAGGCCGCCTAAGCTCTCTCCGCTTTGATATTTGATCGAAAAAAAGCCAGTCGAGAGACTGGCTTTTTTGCGTTTGCCGTCACGGACGACGGCCCCGGTGACTGGTCCCGATCACTTCGGTGGGTCCTGCTCCATGGGCGCTGAAGCCGGTGCGTCCCCCTGCCCACGCGGGTGGTCCGGCGTGTAAAGCGACGGAGGCCTGCGCCGGCCGGTCATGGGCTGATCGCCCAGCGTCTCTGGCGCACCCTCGGCCTGCGCGGGAGCACGATGCGACTCCGACTGGACTGCGTCCGAAGCCGACAGTGGCGCAGGAGCGGCAGCCGGTGCGGGAGTGTCCGAGGCAGGGGCGGCAGCTGCCCTCTTTGAAGCCGCTGCAGGGGCCTCGGCCGGAGGGGCAGCGGCCGGAGTGGCAGTTGCCGGAGCCGCAGCGACGGGCGCTGCAGCTTCCGACGAGCCCGGCCCCTGCGTCGCCGTCTTCTCTTCGGCCCGCAGGGTCGAGACCGGCACTGCACCCAGGCGGACGACAGAGTCGTCCTTTTCAGGAACAAGGCCCTCGGCGATCTTGAGCGCTTTTTCTTCACGACCATTCAATGCCGGGAGCCGGTAGACCTCGAGGTTGCCGGCGCGCAGCACGGCGAACTGCAGGCCGTTGGGCGACAGGTCGAAGTTTTGCGCGGACCGCTGGATCGGCGTCGCCAGCACCTTCAGCAGCACGCGCCCGTCGTAGTTCGAAAGCACCGAAACCTCCTGCGCGCTCAGGTCGTCGGAGGTCAGGTTTTCGGGGTCGAAGATGGTCGAGGCGACAAGCGTCCGACTCAGGGCAAAACGCCCGGCCAGCGGCGCGCTGACGATCGAGGGCGAGACATGCATCCCGGAAAAGACCGAGAGCCAGGGCTGCTCGCCCTTCAGGGTGAAGTAGCTCATCTCCTGCTTCTGCTCGTTGCCGCGGCAGCCAAAGGCGACGAACTCGCTGCGGCTCAGCCAGATGGGACGCGGGGCGCAGGAGGTCTCAAAGCCGACCAGTTCGGTACGAGTCCCGCGATGCGAGACGAAGTCGAAATCCCAGACCGAGGCCGATTCCTTCTTCAGGTCGAGATACCCCTCGCCCGTCGTCGGGAGGCTGATCAGGTTCGGCGCGCCAACGATCCCGGCGGTGCGTACCTCGAGCCTACCCCCGTTATCGGGGCGCTCATTCGAAATGCGGAAGAAGTGTATCTGCACCGGCGCTCTCCCCGACCCTTCGTCCGCGGGCTTCGGGGGCGGCTTCGCGCCGGGCACGGTTGCCGCCAGCGCAGCCGCGTCTGCCTTGATGCCGGTAGCCTTCGGCTTGCGCGGCGGAATGGTTTCGATGCCCAGCAAATCGCCGCCCGGCGAGACGTTCAGGAAGCCGATTGGCCGCGTGAGTTCGAGAAACTTCTCCTGCCGAAACGCTCCTTCCGCGCCGTCGCGCTCGAAGTTGCGCAGCGGGTCGAGCACGGTCAGCTTCGACCGCTGCCGCAGCAGGAAGCGGCCGTGCTCGAGCGGCCACAGGTAGCGATCGCGATCGCGGGTGCGGAATTGCGCCCGCGCAAGCACCTTGCCCTCTGGCAGTTCGAGCAGGACGGCTTCGATGTTGCGGTCGTCGTCGAGCGGGTCCGCGTCCGGCAGACGCGGCATCAGGCTGCGCTTGTTGAAGGTGAAGAGCAGGTGCTTCTCGTCGACAAAGTGCAGCGTGAACATGGTCGCGCCGGTGGATTGAAAGCGCGTCGGGATGACCTGGAAGCCGAGCGGCTCGACCGGGATGAGCAGCGGTTTGTCGGCCGGCCGTGCGGCCCCGGCGGGCACGACCCAGCCCGCCAGCCCAAACCCGAGGGCTGCCAGCGCCAATCGCCTCCCGCCAAGCTTTATCGCCATCCGCCCCAACGCCACGCTCCGGCAGTCTGCCCAATCCATTCCGCTGCTTGGTCCCGCTCTTGTGCCTGCCCGCTGCCCACTGATTCAGCGCCGACGAGCTTCAGCGCGCGTCTCCACTTCGTGTCTCTAGTTATAGACGCAACCGGCGCCCCGTTGGTCGACCGCCGGTGCCACTTCAAATGGGTTCGCTTCCAGCCCGCCACAAGCGGTATAAAGATGGCAGCCCACATACCCAGAGTTTGAGGATTTCCGATGAAGCCTGCTGTTCTCCGCCTCGCCCTTGCCTGCACCTCGCTTGCCGCCGCCTCGTTTGCCGCAGCCCCCCTGGCCTTGGGCCAGTCTGCTCACCGGGCAACCGTGAGCCCCGCGGGTCCCGCGGGCCCGGATACGCCGATCCCCGCCTTTGACCTCTCTTCGATCAATACCAAGGCCGACCCCTGCACCGACTTCTACAAGTTCGCCTGCGGCAACTACGACGCCAATCATCCGATCCCGGCCGACCAGTCGGAGACAGACGCGTTCTATAACCTCTACAACGTCAACACCCAGGAGCTGCGCGGCATCCTCGAAAAGACAGCTGCCCTGAGCGGCACGCGCACCCCGAACGAGCAGAAGATCGGCGACTACTATCACGCCTGCATGGACACGAGCGCGATTGAGGCGGAGGGCCTCAAGCCGATCGATCCCCTGCTGCACGACATCGATTCGATGGAACTCCTGCAGATTGCCGGACTTGCCGGCCGGCTGCAGCGCATGGGGGTCAATGTCCTCTTCAGCTACGGCGAGCAGCAGGATTTCAAGGACGCGACAAAACAGATCGCATCGATCGACCAGGGCGGGCTCGGGATGCCGGAGCGCGACTTCTATCTGCGTGCCGGCGCGGAGGATGAAGAGATCCGCAAGGCCTACGTCGCGTACATCACCAAAATCCTCACCCTGAGCGGAACGCCCGCCGGCACCGCAGCCAGCGACGCCGCGAGCATCATGGCCTTTGAAACCTCGCTCGCCAAGCTCAGCATGGATGTGACCAGCCGGCGCGATCCGGAGAAGGTCTACCACCTGCAGCCGATCGGCATGGTCACAAAGGACTTTCCCATGGGCACGTTTACCCGGTTTGAAGACGCCATCCACTCGCCCCACGTGACCGAGATCAATAACGCCAATCCCGAGTTCCTCGATGGCCTGGTGCCCCTGGTGCGCAGCACGGAGATCGGCACACTGAAGGCCTACCTGCGATTCCACCTCATCTCGAGTTCCGCCGCGCACCTGCCGAAGGCATACGATGACGCGCACTTCGAGTTCTACGGCCACCAGCTTGGCGGCTCAACCCAGAAGCCCGAGCAGTGGAAGCGCTGCTCGGGGTCGGTCGACAACGCGCTCGGCGAGGCGCTTGGCCAGGTATACGTCAAGCAGTATTTTTCCGGCGAATCGAAGACCAAGATGCTCGAGATGGTTGCCGATATCGAACATGCCATGGACAAGGACATCGACACGCTCGACTGGATGAGCCCGGCGACCAAGCTGCGCGCGAAGGAGAAGCTGAATGCGATCGCCAACAAGATCGGCTATCCGGACCACTGGCGCGACTACTCCGCGCTCACCGTCAAGGCCGACGATGCGCTTGGCAACTCCGAGCGCGCCTCTGAGTTCGAAAATGACCGTCAGCTCGCCAAGATCGGCAAACCGGTCGACCACCAGGAGTGGGGCATGACGCCGCCGACCGTCAACGCGTACTACGACCCGTCGATGAACGACATCAACTTTCCCGCCGGCATCCTGCAGCCCAACTTCTACGACCCCAAGGCGGACGACGCCATCAACTACGGGCACATCGGCGCGGTCATCGGGCACGAGCTGACCCACGGCTTCGATGACCAGGGCAAGAAGTTCGACGCGAAGGGCAACCTGTCCGACTGGTGGACCGCGGAGGACACGAAGAAATTCGAGGCCAAGACGGACTGCCTCGTCAACCAGTACTCAGCCTACGTCCCGGTGGATGATCTGCACATCAACGGGAAGCTGACGCTCGGCGAAAACACCGCCGATAACGGCGGCCTGGTGCTGGCCTACATGGCCTATCTGGATCGCGCGAAGCAAGCCAAGGAAGACGTGCAGGCGAAGGTGGAAGGCTACACCGGACCTCAACGTTTCTACATCTCCTACGCGCAGAACTGGTGTGCCAACGCCCGGCCCGAAGGGCTCCGGACCGGCATTGCGACTGACCCGCACTCGCCCGACCAGTTCCGCGCCAACGGCGGCGTGGTCAACCAGCCGGGCTTTGCCGGAGCCTTCGCCTGCAAAGCCAACGCGCCGATGACTCCGGCCACGAGCTGCCGCGTCTGGTAATCCGGTAAAGCAACGGCAAGTGCGGACTGACGCCGGTCGGGCGCCAGTCCGGGGGTGACAGCTTCGCGAGCATGGATTGCTCACTGCGGGGAGCTCCGCGCGAAGCTCGCGCTTCACGCAGTGGTCGCCGCCCGCGATGAGGGCGCACTTGCCGATGCTCTTTGCCTGATAATCAAGATGTGCCCCTTGACCATCGGAATCGGACTTCAGGCTTTGCTGCCTGCGCGCTGGCCAGTGCCCTCTGGGGCTGCGGCTTCTTTTTCGGCAAGATCGCGCTTGCCGAGATGAACGTCGGCGCGATGGTCTTCTATCGCTTCGCGTTCGCGTGCCTCGTCATGCTGCCGGTGATCTTCACTCACAAGCCCGCGCTGAACCGGCGCGAGTGGGGCTATCTGCTCACCGCCAGTTTCCTTGGCGTTCCCGTCCAGTTCCTGCTGCAGTTCTATGGGCTGTCGATTACAACCGTCTCGCACGCGGCGCTCATGGTCGGCACGATGCCGGTGATCCTGGCCGTGGGTGCGGCCATCTTCGCGCACGAGCGCATGGACCGCATCGGCTGGATCGCCCTGGCCGCGAGCACGCTCGGCGCCGCGCTCATCGCGCTTGGCGGTCATGCAGGCGGAGCCGGTCAGGCAACGCTGAAGGGCGACTTGATCGTGGTGCTTTCGCTCACCATTGCGCTCGGCTGGATCCTGTTGAACAAGCAACTGATGGAGCGGCACTCCGCGTTTGTTGTCACGGCGTACGGTCTCTTTACCGGAACGCTGATGCTCGCGGCCATCGTGCCGTTGATCTGGGGATTACCGCCGGTACATCACATCTCGCCGAAGGCCTGGGCTGCGTCTGCGGCGGCCGGCGTGCTCTGCACTGCCTCGACGACGCTGCTCTGGAACTACGGCCTGACGCAGGTACCCGCATCCCAGGCCGGCATCCTGCTCAACATGGAGCCACTGATGGGCTCACTGCTCGGCATCTTTGTCCTGGGCGAGGTGCTCGGAGGCAGTGCATGGCTCGGCGCCGCGTTGATCCTCGGCGCGGCGGTGACGCTGACGCTGCACTCGAAGACCGCCATTCGCAAGCCTGAGATCCTCGAAGCCACGCTGTAACCGGTCACCCTCTAGACTGGAACGATGCCCGCCGCCGAAGACCTCACCGTTTGGCTCAAGCGCTTCCAGTGGCCGCGTGGCCTGCGCGCCGCGATCGCCGTCGGCGGGGCATTGCTGCTTGCGCACTCTCTGCATCTTCCACCGGCCGCGACCGCGCTCGGCGCCTTCAATCCCCTGCTGGTCGACAACGGCGGCCCCTATCGCCCGCGGCTCGTCACCATGACGACCACCATGCTCGGCGGAGGCATTGCGTTCATCATCGGCGCGCTTATCCCCGCCAACCTCGGCATCATCATCCTGGCGACCATGCTTGTCGCGTTCACGGTGACCTTTGCCCGCGTGCTCGCGCAGCCCATCGCATCGTCCGCCGTGCTGATCCTGGTGCTCTACTTCGCGGGCCTGGGCGGCACGCTGCACACCTTCCACGGCGCGGCGATGGCCGCCGGGCTGGTCCTGCTCGGCGGGGTCTGGGCGACGTTTCTCAGCCTCTTCTTATGGACCATCGACCCCTTCCGTCCGGCGCGGCTCGCGGTCGCCAGCTGTTATCTCGGCCTCGCCCAGTTCACCGCGGAGATCGACCACGCAGGCCCCGAGGCGCGCGAAGCCGCCACCCAGATCGATCCCGGCTTCGAGTGGCGGCGGCAGCAGCGCATCCGCATCGAGGCCGCACGCACCGCGCTGTCGGCCACCGCCGCGCGCGCGCCGGCACGTACCGTTCGCGCGCACAATCTGACCGTGCTGCTTGAGACCTCGGACATGCTGCTTGCGCGCACCATGCGGCTGTCTGAACTTCGCGCCGCCGCGATCCGCGCCAGGATGCCCGCCTCGACCGCACTTGCCGACGATCTTACCCATTGGCTCGCGCGCGCCGAAGCCGCGGTCGCCGAAGCGCTCTTTACCCGGCCGGACGACAACGCCGCTTCGTTCGCCCGTGAAGGCTCGCTGCGGCTCGAACTCATCGGCCGGCGTCACGATCTCCTCGACAGCCGTCTGCCGCAGACCGAGACGCTGCACCGCCATCTCCTGGTCGAAGAGCGCGACGCGCTGCTCGAGCTTGAGATCATCTTCGACGCCATGCGTGCGCTCTGGACCGGCGTCGAGACGCCCGCGACGCAGTTCCTCGGGGCGCTGGCTGGAGAGAGCAGGCCCGGGTGGCGCGACAGCCTGAGTGCCAACTGGACGCTCGACTCCGCGGCCATGCGCCACGCGCTTCGCCTCACCGTCGTCAGCGCAACCGATGTCGTGGTGATGCACCTGATCCACGTCAACCACGGCTTCTGGCTGCCAATGACGTCGATTATCCTCATGCAGCCATTCAGCGCGGGCACCGTACGCAAGAGCCTTCAGCGCGTGACCGGAACCGTCGTCGGCGGCATCCTCGCGGCTATCCTTGCGGTGCTCGTCTCCACCCCGCTCGCGATGCTCGCCATCGTGACCGTGCTCTCGGCGCTCACCGTTGCTACCTTCGCTGTCGACTACGCCATCTACTGCCTCTTTCTCACGCCGACCTTCGTGCTGCTGAGCCTGCCCTCTGCGCACGACTGGCGATACGCCTTCATCCGCATCGGGACCACGCTAGCCGGAGCCTTGATCGCTGTCTCCGCCATGCGGCTGCTGTGGCCCGAGCGCGCCGAAGTCGAGCTCGGCCACCTGATGCGGCGCGGGGCCGGGGCTGCGGGCGCTTATCTCGAAGCCATGCTTGCCTTCTGGCAGGTGCCCGCCGCCGGCCGCCAGCAGGCGGAACGCACCCTGCTTGCACCCGCGCGCCGCGCTTGCGGCCTTGCCAGCAACGATGCCGAAGAAGCCGTCGACCGTGTCATGCAGGAGCCCTCGCTCGGCCGCCGCGCCGACGCCGAAACGACCCTGCGCAAGGAGTCGCTCACCTTCGTCACCTACCTGCGCCGTCTCACGCAGAGCGTCACGACGCTTGCGCTGGTGGGTGCTGACTCGGTCGAAAACCGCACCCGGCTGGCCCCGATTGCTGCCCGTCTGGACCGCCTCGCCCACCAGGCGTCGACCATCCCAAGGCCGGTCACGGATTCAGAAACAGCCACCCGCATCGATATTGCCGAAGAGCAGATGCAGCGCATCGAGCGGCAGACCACGGTGCTTGAACGGACTGCCGCCGCGCTTTGGCAGGTCGCGCCTGACCTACAGCCGCTTGCGACGCCAGAGCAGGAGCAGCGTGAGGCCGCTGACAACCAGCGCAGCCGACAGCCCCAGCCATAGCCCGCGCGTGCCCAGCTTCATCGGAAAGCAGAGGAACAAACCCAGCGGCAGGCCCAGCAGCCAGTAGCTGCACAGGTGCGTGAGCAGCCCGGACCGCGTATCCCCCGCACCGCGCAGTGCGCCGATCGCGGTCACCTGCAGCCCGTCGCAGAACTGAAAGATCGCCGCGACATACATCAGCGGGACGGCTGCCGCGATGACTGCAAGGTCCCGCGTAAAGATCGACACCAGCATCCGCGGGATGGTCAGGAACGTGACCGACGCGCAGGTCATCACGATTGCGCCAAAGCCGATCGCCGCCCAGCCCGCCGCCCTCGCCTCGCTGGGAGAACCGCGTCCCACCGCCTGTCCCACCCGCACACTCGCCGCAGCCGAGATGCCCAGCGGAATCATGAAGGTGAACGAGATGATATTGAGCGCAATCTCGTGACCGGCCAGCGGCACCGCACCCAGCGTTGCGATGATATTGGTGATCACGGCAAAGATGAGGATCTCGACCAGGATCGTCGCGCCCGATGGAACGCCCAGCGCGAGCAGACGCTTCAGGCTCGGACCGTGCGGCGCAAGCCTCGCACGCAGCCCGCCCAGCAGCAGCCCGTAGGTCTTCCGCCGGTCGACCATGAGGAGCGCAATCACCAGGAAGATCGCCTGGTAGACCCGCGCCAGCGAAGTCGCAATCCCCGACCCTTCGACGCCCAGCGCATGCCAGCCCACCTCGATCCCCGCCACCCGCCAGTGATGCTCAAAGATCAGCAGCCAGTCGAAGAGGATGTTGACCAGGTTCGCCGAGACCAGCGTCGCCGCGATGATGCGCACGTGGTTGAACGCCTGCAGATGCCGCCGCAGCGTGAAGTAAAGCAGCAGCGGAAAGGTGCCCCACGACAGCGCGCGAATCGTCGGGACGGCGCCGGCGATGACGCGCGCATCCGTATGCAGATGCGCAAAGCCGAACGGCGCCAGCAGCGCAATCGAAATCAGCAGCGCCGACAGGACCCCGGCCAGCAGCACCCCCTGGAAGAGCCAGCGGTGCGCCGCCTGGTAGTCCTCCGCGCCATGCGCCTGCGAGATCGTCGTATCCAGCCCCAGCAGAATCCCGCCCAGCCCGAACGCAAACGTGTTGTACAGCACCTGCGCGAGCGCCGCCGCGGAGAGCGGGATCGCCGCGTCCGGCAGGTGCCCCACCATGATGGTGTCGACCAGCCCCATCGACATCCAACCCACCTCGGCCAGCACCAGCGGCAGCGCGATCATGAGCATCGGCCGCAGTTCCCGGCGCAGCGCCGCGAACCGGTGCGGCGCCGCTTCGACTTGGAGGCTCGTCTCGTGCATAAGCGTCAAACGGGCGTGATGATCCCGCCGACCGGTAAGGACTTCGGCAGCCCGCTCAAGGCAGAGCCGGGCCGCTTCAGATGCATCGCATCCGCGGTCATGTCCGTGTACTTCAGGCCTGCGCCGGTGTTGAATAACACGACGCGATCGGTGGGTTTGAGTTCCCCTGAGCTTATCAGGCGATCGTACGCCGCGGTCGCCGCCGCGCCCTCGGGCGAAAGAAACAGCCCCTCCTGCTTCGCATAATCGAGAATGCTCGCCAGGATCTCCTCATCCGTTGAAGCGATCGCCCGGCCACCCGACGCGCGCACAATCTCGAGGATGATCGCATCCCCGTATGGCTTCGGCACGCGCAGCCCGGCCGCGAACGTCGACGCATTCTGAAAGAACTCGCTCGCCGGCTTGTCCGCGTCGAACGCCGTAACGACCGGCGCGCAACCCGTCGCCTGCAGCGCATACATCTTCGGACGCTTCGACCCCGGCGCAATCCAGCCCAGCTGCTCCATCTCCTCAAACGCCTTCCACATGCCGATCAACCCCACACCGCCGCCGGTCGGGTAGAACACGGCATCGGGATAGGTCCACCCCAACTGCTCCGCAAGCTCATACCCCATCGTCTTTTTGCCCTCGACGCGAAACGGTTCCTTCAGCGTCGAGATGTCGAACCAGACGTCTTCGGCGGCCACACCCGCGGCCTTTTGAGCGTTGATCTCCTCACCCACCAGCCGCGCACAATCGGAGATTAGCCCATCCACCATGTGCACATCCGCCCCATACACGATGCCCTCGAGGTAGTTGGCAAAAGGGACATCCTGCGGCATGTAAAGGTGCGCGGTGATACCCGCAGCCGCCGCATAAGCCGCCAGTGCGCCCGCGGCATTGCCCGCGCTCGGCACGGCGAGATGCTTCAACCCATAGTGCTTTGCCATGGTCACCGCCATCGCGAGCCCGCGCGCCTTGAAGCTGCCCGTCGGGTTGTTCCCCTCTTCCTTGATGAACAGCCCGGGGTACCGCTTCGACTGCAGCATCGGCGTCCATCCCTCGCCGAGCGTCACCGGCTCCACCTCCGGCAGCACATCCTTATACCGCCACATTCCCAGCGACCGGGAAGAGGCCGCCGCGTACTTCGCCGGGTTTTCCCGCCGCGCGGTCCGCTTCAACGCCTCCATGTCATAGCGAACGTACAGGCTCTCGGCGGTCGCGGGGTCAAGCGTCTGGGGCGTCTCGGCAGAGACGCGATTGTGGCTGCGAACGGATTCAAGATAAGCAATCTTCGGCATCCCTTGATGCTAACGGACCGGGCGAAGGCAACGGCAAATTCGACCTAGCGCCGCCTGCGATGACGGCGCTTTTGCAGTTGCCTTCAGCCCCAATGAGAGAATCAAAGGATGCCGTTGGACTCCATCAAACTGATCGCCCTCGACCTGGACGGAACCCTCATCGGGGCCGAAGGCCGCATCGGCCCGCGCAACATCGCCGCCCTCCAGGCCGCGCAGCAGGCCGGCATCGAGGTCGTGATCGCCACCGGCCGGCGTCACTCCTACGCGCTCAAGGTCACAAGCCCCATCGGTCTCGACGAAAGCACGCTCCTCGTCAGCTCGAACGGCGCCGTCACCCGCACCTTCGCCTCCTCGCTCATCGAGCGCGCCCACATGGAACAGCCCGTCGCCGAATGGCTCTGCGGCCACCTCGGCGAGTTCCGCAACGCCCTCGTCATCACCTTCGACAAGGTCGACACCACCGGCCAGGACCAGCGCGGAGCCCTCGTCGTCGAGGAGCTTGACGATCTCCATTCCTCGATCGGCAAGTGGATGCAGGCCAACGAAGCCTTCATCGAGCGGGTCCACCCCATCGAGGCCTGCCTCGCGCTTGAAGCGCCCATTCAGATGATGGTCTGCGGCAGCGTCGAACGCATGCGCCGCGCCGAGGCCCGCATGCTCGAGCATGAGTGGGTCGCCGCCGTCGGCGAATCCCGCGCCGCGGCCCGCATCTCGCTCAACCGCACCGAGTACCCCGAGCGCGACCTGAGCATCGTCGACATCCTGCCCGCCGGCGCGTCGAAAGGCGCAGCCATCCTCCGGCTCGCGGAGGCCCGCGGCATCGAGCCCGGCGCGATCATGGCGATCGGCGATAACTGGAACGACCTTTCCATGCTCGCCATCGCCGGCCACCCCGTCCTGATGGGCAATGCGCCGGATGATCTGCTCGCCATGGCAGCCGATAAGGGCTGGAAGATGACCGGACACCACCTTGAAGACGGCGTGGCCGAAGCCATCGAAAGTGTGCTCACCGTCGGGGCATCCCGCGGGTCCAACTGACTCTGATAGGCTTTGTGAAAATGCGTCTGTTCCGCACAATCCGGCTCTCTGCCGCGCTCGGCCTCCTGGCACTCGCCCCGCTCGCGCACGCCATGGAACGCATCACCCTCGCGACCGGCTTCACCCTCGACTGCATCCGTCGGGAGCCCCTCGGCAATCGCATCCGGCTCTACCTTGCAGGAGCCTCCGCCACCGACGCCAACTACCTGGACGTCGCGCCGAACTCGATCGTCTCCGTCGAGATCGTACCCGACCCGCCGCCGCCGCCGCCGCCGCCGGCGCAGGTGGGCGCAGCCCTGACCGGCTCGGCCGAGCCCACCACCGCGGAACTCCACGAGATGCTCGCGCACGCCGGCACCGAGCACCACATTGACGCCGAACTGCTCGCCTCGCTCGTCCACGCCGAAAGCAACGGCCACACCCACGCCATCTCGCGCACCGGCGCCCAGGGCCTCATGCAGCTGATGCCCGGCACCGCCGCCGCGGTCGGCGTACACGATGCCTTCGTGCCAGCCGAAAACGTCGAAGGCGGCACGAAATACTTTGACGCAATGCTCACCCGCTACCACGACAATATCGCCCTCGCGCTCGCCGCCTACAACGCCGGCCCCGGCGCCGTCGACAGGTTTCACGGCGTGCCGCCCTACCGCGAGACCCGCGCCTACGTCGCACGGGTGATCCGCGAGTTCAACGCGCGCAAGACCGCCGCCCTGCGGCATGGCACTCCCGTCCTTATGGCAAAAGGCCAGTAGGGCGTGGCGGCGTCAGAAATCCGCAGCACCAGCATCCAGAACACTCAGATCCGAAGCGCCGCGCCGTGGCTGCTGCTTTTGCTGCTCCTCGCCTTCGCCGCCTGGAAGCTTCACACCTCGCACTTTGACTGGAACCTCGTCCGCAACGCCTGGCACACGGCCAATCTCTGGTACATCGCAGCCGCCATCCTCGTCATCGAGATCAACTACCTGCTGCGTGCCTGGCGTTGGGCCATCTTCCTCAAACCGGCCTTCGAGCAAGCCGGCGCCAGACCCGTTCACTGGTGGTCGCTCGTCGGCCCGCAGCTCGTCGGCTTCACCGGGCTCGCCATCTTCGGCCGCATCGGCGAGCTCATCCGCCCGCTGCTCGTCGCCCGCCGCACCGGCCTCACCTTCAGCTCGCAGGTCGCGGTCGTAACCGTCGAACGCGTCTTCGATCTTGGCGCCTTTGCCCTCATCTTCTCGCTCAACCTGCTCTTCTCCCCCGCGCTCCAGGCCCTGCCCTACCTGCATAAGGCCGGGCTGCTCATCGCCGCGCTCACCGTCTGCATCGGCCTCTTTGTCGCCGTCGTCTGGTTCTCCGGAGAGCGCGTTGCGCAGCTCGCCGAGCGCCTCCTCGGCCCCGCCTCGAAGAAGGTTGCAGAAGCCGTCGCTCACAAGATCCGCGCCTTCCGCAGCGGCCTCAACGTCATCGCGAGCTTCCGCGAACTGCTCCAGGTGGCAGCCGTCAGTCTCGCGCTCTGGGCCGTCATCGCTACCACCTACTTCCTCACGCTCCGCGCCTTCCCGCCCCCGGTCCATGCGCTTGGCGCCAGCGAAGGCATCATCCTGCTTGGGTTCTCGGTCGCCGGCTCTGCGCTCCCGATCCCGGGCGGCGGCGGCGCCTGGGCCGGCGTCGTCTTCGCTCTCAGCAACCTCTTCCACATCCCCGTCGAGCTTGCCGGCCTCACCGGCCTCATGCTCTGGAGCGTCTCCACCCTCTCCGTCATCCCCCTCGGCCTACTCTTCGCGAAGATCGAGGGCATTTCTATCAGCGCAACCGCAAAGACAACTGCGTCCTAGCGCCGGACGGGCGCCACTCCGTGGGGTGGAAGCTTCGCGTGACAAGACCTGGCCTCGTGCAATGCAGTCCCACGCGAAGCTCCCACCCCACGAAGTGGTCGCCGCCCGCGATGAGGGCGCACTTGCCTTTGCCCTTGCGCTGTTAGAATCACCTCACTGCAATGAAGTGTCCCTACTGTGGATTTGCCCAGGATCGCGTCGTCGATTCCCGTGAAAGTAAAGAAGCCGATTCCATTCGCCGGCGCCGCGAGTGCGAGCGCTGCAACAAGCGTTTCACCACCTACGAGCGCATCGACGAGATTCCGTACATGGTCGTCAAAAAAGACGGCCGCCACGAGCGCTTCGATCGCCAGAAGATCCTCAACGGCCTCATGCAGGCCTGCCAGAAGCGCAACATCTCCGCCGCCCAGATGCAGTCCATCGTCGACGAGACCGAGGCCTTCGTCGTCGACTCTCCCGAACGCGAACGCCAGACGACCGCCATCGGCGAGCTCATCATGTCGCGGCTCAAGGTCCTCGACACTGTCGCCTACATCCGCTTCGCCAGCGTCTATCGCGACTTCAAGGACGTCCGCGAATTCAAGGCCGAGCTCGAACAACTCCTCGGCGGCAAAGAACCCAAGCGCCCTCTCAAAGGGTAGGTCAAAACGCTCAGCAGCCTGAAAGGATGCCCCTCGTGCCCACACCCGAATCCACCAAGCGCTCCCACACCGTCACCCTTATCCCCGGCGACGGCATTGGCCCCGAGGTCACCAACGCCACCGTCTCCATCCTCGAAACCGCCGGCAAAACCCACGGCGTCACCTTCGACTGGCAGCATCAGGATGCCGGCGCCGACGCCTTCGCCAAGACCGGCGAATACATCCCCAAGGCTCTCTACGACTCACTCGAGACAACCAAGGTCGGCCTCAAGGGCCCCGTCACCACCCCCATCGGCGGCGGCTTCGCGTCCATCAACGTCACCCTGCGCAAGAAGTTCGATCTCTACGCCAACTTCCGCCCGGTCAAAAGCCTACCGGGCCTCAAGACCAACTACCCCGGCATCGACCTCATCATCTTCCGCGAGAATACCGAAGACCTCTACGCAGGGCTCGAGATGATGGTCGTCCCCGGGGTCGCGCAGGGCCTCAAGATCATCACCGAAAAAGGCTCGACCCGCATCTCGAAGTCCGCCTTCGACTACGCCGCCAAGCACGGCCGTAAGCGCATCCACGCCATCCACAAAGCCAACATCATGAAGATTACCGACGGCCTCTTCCTCGACTGCGCGCGCAAGGTCGCCGCCGGCCATCCCGGCATCGAGTACAAAGAACACATCGTCGACAACACCTGCATGCAGCTCGTCCTCAACCCCTACCAGTACGACGTCATCCTTACCGAAAACCTCTACGGCGACATCCTCTCCGACCTCTGCTCCGCCTTCGTCGGCGGCCTCGGCCTCGTCCCGGGAGCCAACCTCGGCGCCGATTGCGCCGTCTTCGAGGCCGTCCACGGCTCGGCCCCCGACATCGCCGGCAAAGACATGGCCAACCCCACCGCCCTGCTGCAGAGCGCCATTCTCATGCTCCTCCACCTCGACGAGTTCGACCTCGCCGCCGCCGTCCAGAAGGCCCTCGAGACCGTCTACGCCGAAGGCAAGGCCCTCACCCGCGACGTCGGCGGCCAGGGCGGCACCAAAGCTTTCGCCGATGCCGTCATCGCCGCGCTCTAAGCCCGCGCTCTAAGTCCGCCACCCCTTACGCCTTGGAGACCCCAGTGACCCGATTCGCCGTAACCGCCCTCCTCTGCGCCGGACTCCTCACCGGCTGCAAACCCGACGCCGCCGTCCAGCAATCGCAGGTCATCGGCAAAGGCACCCGGACCCCCGACCAGCCTGCCGCACCCGAAGGTGCCAGCACCGCTCCTGCCTACACCGGCCCCAGCGGCAAAGTCTCCGGCACCGTCAGCTTCACCGGCAAAGTCCCCGCAAAGGTCCTCATCGACACCTCGATGGACCCCGCCTGCTCCATCCACGCCGCGGCCCCCGTCTACTCCGAGCAATACGCCGTCACCGCCGGCAAGCTCGCCAACATCTTCATCTACGTCAAGACCGGCCCGCCCGCCGCACTCCAGGCCGGCCCCATCACCTCGCAGCCCGTCGTGCTCGACCAGCAGAACTGCCAGTACCTGCCCCACGTGGTGGCCGTGATGGCAGGCAGCTATGTCGAGTTCCGCAACTCCGACCTCACCATGCACAACATCCACACCATGCCCACCACCGTCGGCAACCAGCCGATTGACGTCTCGCAGGGACCCAAGGGCGCCCCGGTCACCAAGCAGTTCCTCAAGCCCGAAACCATGATTCCCGTCCGCTGCAACAACCACCCGTGGATGAACGCCTTCATCAACGTCTCGGCCACCCCTTACTTCGCGGTCACCGATGCCGCCGGCCACTTCACCCTTGCCGGTCTCCCCGCCGGCGACTACACCCTCGGCGCCGTCCACGAGAAGCTCGGCGAAAAGGAACTCCACGTCACCATCACCGCCAACGGCACCGCCAAAGCCGACACCGCCTTCACCATGAACTAGCCCCGCACGAGGCTCAACACCGCCAGCGCCGATACCGCCAGCAACAAGCGCCCGGCTTCATCTCCGCTGGACCATACCCGGAGTGAGCCCTCAATCGGTGTCATCCTTCTTGAGCGGTCCCGTCCCGTTGCACTGGACGGATGAAGCCAACAACCGCCCGCCCATTCCGCGTTATCCTGTACAGATAGCAACCTGGGAGTCTCGATGGAACGGCGAAGGGTAGGAATCTTGGGCGCGACCGGCATGGTCGGCCAGCGCTTCATTCAACTGCTGCACAACCATCCCTGGTTCGAAATCGCATGGCTCGCCGCCAGCGACCGCAGCGCGGGCAAACGCTACGACGAAGCCTGCCGCTGGAAGCTCGACACCCCGCTCCCCCCGCGCATCGCCGCCATGACGCTGATGCCCAACACCCCCGAAGGCACTCCCGCCGGTGAGCTCCCCAAGATCATCTTCGCCGCCCTCGACTCCTCGGTCGCCTACGAGCTCGAGCCCAGATTCGCCGCCGCCGGCTGCGCCGTCATCTCGAACTCCTCCGCCTTCCGCATGACCACTGACGTCCCCCTCGTCATCCCCGAAGTCAACGCCGATCATCTCGCCCTCATCGAGAACCAGGCCTGGAGAAAAGACTCCGGCGGCTACATCGTCACCAACCCCAACTGCTGTGCCATCGGCCTCGTCCTCGCGCTCAAGCCCATCGCAGAAGCCTTCGGCATCGACAGCCTCTTCGTCTCCACCATGCAGGCCATCTCGGGCGCCGGCTACCCCGGCGTCGCCTCGCTCGACATCCTCGGCAACGTCATCCCCTTCATCAAGAACGAAGAGGAAAAGCTCCAGGAGGAGTGCGCCAAACTCCTCGGCGCGCTCGCCGGCGACCACGTCACCATGCTCGACTTCAAGCTCAGCGCCCACTGCAACCGCGTCGCCGTTGAAGACGGCCACACCGAGTGCGTCAGCATCAAGCTCAAACGCCCTGCCACCCACGAGCAGATGCTCGCCGCATGGGCCGGCTTCCAGCCCCTCGCCGGCATCCACGAAGGTCTCTCGCTGCCCTCCGCACCCGAGCAGCCCGTCGAATACGAAGACGCCATCGACCGCCCGCAGCCGCGTCTCGACCGCATGCGCGGCGCAGGACCAGGCAACGCGCGCAGCGCCGGCATGGCCGCCACCGTCGGACGCCTGCGCCCGTGCAACCTCTTCGACTGGAAGTTCGTCGTCCTCTCCCACAACACCATTCGCGGCGCAGCGGGCGCAGCCGTGCTCAACGCAGAAATCCTCGCCATGCTCGGCAAGCTCGACTGGAAGAACCGCAACGCCGTGTCCGCCAGGCAGCCCGCAACCACAGGCGTGGCATGAGCGAAGCCACACCCACCCCCATCACCGCAAGGCCCTCCGTCGTCGTCATGAAGTTCGGCGGCACCTCGGTCGAAGACGCGGTCGCGATGAAGCGGACCGCGGCCATCGTCGCCGGACGCCGCGCCAGGGGCCTGCAGCCCATAGTCGTCGTATCCGCCATGGCCAGGGTCACCGACCAGCTCCTCGCCGCCGCCGCAGCAGCCGGGGGAAGACGACCGCACCGGCTCCATCGCCATCTCCGTCAAGCTCCGCGAACGCCACCTCAACACCGCCGCCCAGCTCGTCTCGGGCGAGCGCATCCTTGCCCTCTCCTCTGCGCTCCACCAGGAGTTCGACGCGCTCGACGACCTGCTGCGCGGCATCGCCGCCGTCGGCGAACTCACCCCGCGCACCAACGACCTCGTCGTCAGCTTCGGCGAACGCATGTCCTCCCGCATGGTCGCCGCCGCCTTCCTCGAAGCCGGCCTCCAGGGCGCCCACGTCGATGCCCGCACCTGCATCATCACCGACTCCAACTACGGCAAGGCCGCGCCCCTCGAAGCCCCCATCGAGGCCGCCATGCTCGTCCACGTGCTGCCCCTCATCGAAGCCGGCCAGACTCCCGTGCTCGGCGGCTTCATCGGGTCCAACGAAGCCGGCATCACCACCACCCTCGGGCGCGGCGGCAGCGACTACACCGCCGCCCTCATCGGAGGAGGCCTGCACGCCGGCGCCATCGAAATCTGGACCGACGTCAACGGCATTATGACCACCGACCCGCGCATCGTGCCCCAGGCCCTGCGCGTCAAAACCATCAGCTTCGAGGAAGCCGCCGAACTCGCCTACTTCGGCGCCAAGGTTCTGCACCCCGCCACCATCCTGCCCGCCGTGCAGAAGTCCATCCCCGTCTTCGTGCTCAATTCGCGGAACGCCGCCAACGAAGGCACCATGATTACCGCCATGGCGCCGCACTGCAAGTCGCCCTTCAAATCCATCGCCGCCAAAAAAGCGCCTGACGATCATCGATATCGTCGCCAGCCGTATGCTCATGTCGCACGGCTACCTGAAGGCCGTCTTCGACATCTTCGACAAGTACCGCTGCCCCATCGACATGGTCTCGACCTCCGAGGTCAGCATCTCGCTTACCGTCGATTCGAACGAACAGCTCCCCGCAATTTGTGCGGAACTTGGGCTCCTCGCCGACGTCAAATACGAGGGCCGCAAAGCTCTGGTCTGCCTTGTCGGAGAAGACATCCGCGGCCACAACGGCATCGCCGGCCGCGTCTTCACCGCCATCAGTCACGTCAACGTCCGCATGATCTCGCAGGGCGCAAGCGAAATCAACATGAGCTTCATGATCGACGAGGAAGATGTAGAAGAAGCCGTCAGTTCCCTGCACCGCGTCTTCTTCGAAAACCCCGACCCCGCCATCTTCGACACCACCGCCCTCTCGACCACGCAAACCTAGCACCCACCGAGAACTGAGAACCGAGAACCGAGAACCGAGAACCGAGAACTGAGAACTGAGAACTGAACCGATCCCCGAATCGCGAACAACGTACCCCAAAAGGAACCCGCAATGCGCATCCTCGTCCTAGGAGTCGGCAAGACCGGCAAACTCGTTGCAGAAGTCGCAGCCGAGCACGGCCACAGCGTCCACGTTCTCGACGCCAAAGAGAACAGCAACGCCTCGGCCCTCACCGCGCCCTTCGTCGCCGGCTTCGACGTCGTCATCGACTTCACCACACCCGAAGCCGTCGTCCCGAACATGCGCGCCTGCCTCGCCACCGGCGCCAGGATGGTCATCGGCACCACTGGCTGGTACGAGAAGCTCGCCGACATGAAGAGCATCGCAGAACGCCGTAACGCAGGCCTGCTCTACGGCACCAACTTCTCCGTCGGCGTCCAGGTCATGCTGCAGCTCGCCGGGCAGATGGGCACTGCGCTCAAAGACGCCGGCTACACCTTCCAGATCGAAGAGACTCACCACGCCTCGAAGCTCGACTCGCCCTCCGGCACCGCCATCAGCCTCAGCCATGCCGTCGAACAGGGCTCCGGCCACGGAGCTATCCCCATCAAGGCCAGCCGCGAGGGTGACGAAACCGGCCTGCACGTCCTCATCGCGACATCAGACGCAGACCGCATCACCCTTCGCCACGAATCCTTCAGCCGGCGCGGCTTTGCCGAAGGCGCCGTTCGCGCCGCCGAATGGCTCTCCACCCGTACCGGCTCCTACGACTTCCGCGACGTCTTCACGCAGATGTAGCAGCAAGAGCAAGTGCGCCCTGATCGCGGGCGGCGACGACTTCGTGGAGTAACTGCTTCGCGCGGCTCGCGAAGCTGCTGTTGCCGGCTGCGATGAGCTAACAGCTGTTACCTCATCGCTCTCAGCTCATCAACAAACGGCTCCCCTCAGGGATACGCACAAGCCCTGCGAACGCCCGAATCAAGCGTCAACCACTTGACATTCCATCACCGCACAGACCCCCTGTCGGCCCTGAAATGGCGTGAGGACCCGTCAGGGGTACCCTAACCTATCTCGTTTAGAATGCTATTTTTGTACAACAAACCCCCGGGGGGAGGGGGTGCCCCGCCACCCCGCAAAACACCCCCTTTTCCGCTTCCCGCCGAAAATGGGTATGTCATCGTTGTGCACTTTCTTTGACCGCCGTCCCGATCCAGCACACCGTCCCAAACCGAAGTTGCGCCGCGCCCGCCGAGGACCTACCCTAAAGCCATGTCCACCGCCGTCGCCGCTCCCGTCATTCCCTTCGCTTCGCTCCCGTTTGAAGAAAAGCTGGACCGCTTCGCCCGCCTCGCCGTCCACGTCGGACTCAATCTGCAGGCCGGGCAGGAACTCGTTATCTCCGCCTCGACCGAGATGATGCCGCTCGTCCGCCGCATCACCGAGCACGCCTACAAGGCCGGCGCAAAGCTCGTCACCACCCTCTACTCCGACGACGAAACCGCGCTCGCACGCTTCAAGTACGCCGACGACAACTCCTTCGACCACGCGCCGCAGTGGCTCGCCGACGGCATCGCCGCGGCCTTCCGCGGTGGCGCCGCGCGCCTGGCGCTCGCCGGCTCGAACCCTGCGCTGCTCGCCGGACAGGATCCCGCCAAGGTCTCGCGCGCCAACATCGCTGCCTCGAAAGCCAACAAGCCGGCGATGGAACTGATCACGCGCCACGCCATCAACTGGTCGATTCTCGCGTCTGCGACCAAGGCGTGGGCCGCCCTGGTCTTCCCGGGAGTGCCGGCAGACGAAGCCCTAGCGAAGCTGTGGGACGCAATATTTGTCGCCTCGCGCGCAACCTCGGACGACCCCGTCGCCGCCTGGAAGGCGCACTCGGCCGACATTCACAAACGTGTCGCGCACCTGAACGAGAAGCGCTTCCACTCCCTGCGCTTCCACTCCGCCGATGGCACGACCGACCTTACCGTCGGGCTGGCCGACGATCACCTCTGGGCCGGTGGCGGCGGTGCCAGCGGCAACGGCGTCTTCTGCAATCCCAACATCCCCACCGAAGAGTGCTTCACCACGCCGCACAAGGACCGCGTGGACGGTTTCGTCGCCGCCTCCAAGCCGCTTTCGCATCAGGGCACCCTGATTGAAAACATCCGCTGCACCTTCAAAGGGGGACGCATCATCGAGGCGACTGCGTCGGCCGGCGAAGACGTTCTCAACCGGCTGATCAGCACCGACGACGGCGCACGGCAGCTTGGCGAAGTCGCGCTCGTGCCCCACTCGTCGCCGATCGCACAGAGCGGCATCCTGTTCTGGAGTACGCTGTTTGACGAGAACGCCGCAAGCCACATCGCGCTTGGCCAGGCGTACGCGACCTGCCTGATCGACGGCGAGAACCTCGACGAAGCAACACTCGCCGCCAAGGGCGCAAACTCGAGCCTCATCCACGTCGACTGGATGATCGGCTCAGGCCAGATGGACGTTGACGGCATCACGCACGACGGAACCAGTGAACCGCTGATGCGCAGCGGCGAGTGGGTCTAGAACAAACAACATTGAGTGCGCCCTGATCGCGGGCGGCGACCACTTCGTCGGGTAACTGCTTCGCGTCGAAGGCTCGCGAAGCAGTCACCCCACGGAACGCGGGCCGCCCAGCTTTGGGACGCATCTGCGGCTGCCTGCTCTCACCGACTCAGCCGCCTCGAATCCTCAGGAAAGGCGTTAGACTGACTTCTGCTATGGAACTCTCCGGTTGCGGTACAGCGCTTGTCACCCCGTTTACG
Organism: uncultured Granulicella sp.; assembly: GCA_965213805.1. Taxonomy (GTDB): domain Bacteria; phylum Acidobacteriota; class Terriglobia; order Terriglobales; family Acidobacteriaceae; genus Edaphobacter. The sequence continues at coordinate 463,219 of CBDCAG010000002.1, forward strand.
GCCGATGGTCTGCTCGATGAAGCGGCGCTTTATGCGCAGGCGCTGGCGCAGGTCGACGCCGGAATCGAGCTGCTGGTGCCGTGCGGAACCACCGGCGAAGCGTCCACGCTGACCAAGCTCGAATGGCTCCGGGCGATCGAAGTGACCTGCGCCGCCGCTGCCGGACGCGCCGCAGTCTTCGCCGGCTGCACGCACAACGACACGGCGACCGCGGTCGCGCGCGCCAAGCTGCTCTGCCGCATGGATGGGCTTACTGGCATCCTGAGCGCCAATCCCTACTACAACCGGCCCGGGCAGCAGGGACAATTCGAACATTTTCGCGCGATCGCCGAGGGGTGCGGGCTGCCGATGCTGCTCTACAACATTCCGCCACGCACCGCGACCAACCTCGAACCGGCCACGGTGCTGCGACTGGCCGAGATTCCGAACATCATCGGCATCAAGGAATCGAGCGGCAACCTGACACAGATCACCGAACTGCTGACACAGGCGCCGAAGGCCTTCAAGGTCTTTGCCGGCGACGATGTGCTTGCGTTGCCCATCCTGGCGATCGGCGGCGCAGGCCTGATCTCGGTCGCGTCGAACGTGATTCCAGCCCAGATGGTGCAGATGGTGAATGCCGCCGTGTCCAACGACTGGACGACCGCACGGCGCATCAACCGGCACTTCTACCGGCTGATGCAGGCGCACTTCTGGGAGCCAAGCCCTGCGCCGGTGAAGGCCGTGATGAGCATCCTAGGTACAGGCAACGATCTCATGCGGCTACCTATGGTCCCCGTAAGCCGAGCCACCCGGCGCCGGCTCGAACAACTCTGCGGCGAACTCGGCCTGCTCGTCCACTCCGAAGCAGGCAAGGTCGACAACCTGCGGATGTTCTAGGAACAAGCAACGGCAGGTGCGTCCTAACGCCGGACGGGCGCCACTTCGTGGGGTCGGAGCGATGCGCGCCAAGGGTGTTGCCGGGTGAACCAATCTCGCGCGCCAGCGCTTCCACCCCACGAAGTGGTCGCCGCCCGCGATAAGCGCGTTTTTGCTTTTGCTTCTCTTACAATAGCCGCATGCAGACATTGGCTGGGACGGAGTTGCAGGAGGCGGTTGAGGAGTTCTTTGCGCTGGGGGCGGGGGCCGTGGGGAATGCCAGGGCCGAAAGCGCGTTTTACCAGTTGCGCGATGCGCTCGAGGCTGGAGAGTCGCGTGCCGCAGAGCCCGATGCGGCGAGCCAGACGGGCTGGCGGGTGAATGCGTGGGTGAAGCGCGGGATCCTGCTGGGATTTCGGCTGGGAAAGATGGTGCCGATGGGCGGGGAGACGCTGACGTTTGTCGATAAGGAGACCTTCCCGGCGCGGCGGTTCGATGGGTCTGAAGGAGTGCGCGTGATTGCCGGCGGAAGCTCGGTGCGGCGCGGGGCGTATGTGGCGAAGGGCGTGATCTGCGTGCCGCCGATGTACATCAACGTGGGCGCGTATGTGGACGAGGGCACGATGGTGGACTCGCATGCACTGGTGGGAAGTTGCGCGCAGATTGGCAAGCGGGTGCACCTGTCGGCCGCGGCGCAGATCGGCGGCGTGCTCGAACCGGTGAATGCGAGCCCGGTCATTATCGAAGACGATGTGCTGGTGGGCGGCAATACAGGCGTGTACGAGGGCACGATTGTGCGCGAGAAGGCGGTGCTGGCGGCGGGCGTGGTGCTGACGCGCGGGACGCCGGTGTATGACGTCGTGCGGGGTGAGATTTATCGCGCAACGGCGGAGATGCCGTTGATCATCCCGAGCGGCGCGGTGGTCGTGCCGGGGTCGCGCGCGGTGACGAGCGGCAAGGGGAAAGACTGGGGTTTGAGCCTGGCTACGCCGGTGATCGTGAAGTACCGGGATGAGAAGACGGAGCTGTCCCTGGCTCTGGAAGATCTGCTGCGCTGAGGCCGGACTGGCCGGCGGCGCGCGCCTTGCGGTCCCAGGATTCAACCGCGGTCAGAATGAACATGAAAACAAGCGCTCCTGCGACCCACCAGTGAATCTGGTGGGTTTGCATCAGGTAGGCCTGGATGAGGCCGCACGCGTAGGCAACGAACAGGAACGTCAGGCGCTTCGCACAGAGTTTTCCATCGAACATGGCTGCCACCCCTTGTGACTGCGCGGCAATGCTACGCCCGGGCGCCGTCGCGCGTCACTGATTTTCTGAGCGCACGCAAGTGCGCCCTGATCGCGGGCGGCGTCAGGACGCACTTGCTGTTGCCTGGAAGCCGCTGCGCGGTGGTAGGCTTTGGGCACGATGGCAGAGCATGGGCACGAAGAACTGTTTGATAAGCAGGGGTTTCGTCTGCGCGGGACGAAGATGGAGCGCATCGATGCGTTTTCGGACGTTGTGTTCGGCTTCGCGCTGACGCTGCTGGTGGTGTCGCTTGAGGTGCCGAAGACGTATACGGAACTGCACCACAGCCTTCGCGGGTTCGTGCCGTTCGGGATCTCGTTTCTCTTCCTGATGATGGTGTGGCATGCGCACTACAAGTATTTTCGGCGGTATGCGACGCATGATTTCATGACCATCGTGATCAATGCCACGTTGCTGTTCGTGGTGCTGTTTTACGTGTACCCGTTGAAATTTCTGTTCACGTTTCTGTTTTCGGCGTTCACGGGGGGCGGCGATGGTTTCTTTGAGGCGCCCTCGCAGGTCCGCGAGTTGATGTTCCTCTTCGCGATGGGGTATGCGTCGATCTACCTGCTGGTGGGAGCGCTGTATTGGAATGCCTACAAACAGCGGGAGCATCTGCACCTGACGCCGCTCGAGCGTTCGCTGACGCGCGGGTATATTGAGGATTCGCTTGGGGTCGCAGCGATTGGCTTGTTTGCGGGGCTGCTGGCCTGGGTGATGCCGCTGCACGTGCTGGCTCTGGCGGGATGGACGTACATTTTGATCTGGCCGTTCAAGGAGTTTCACGGCCGGCTGATTCGCAAGCGCGCGCTTCCGTTTCGGGCACCGGCGGCAGGTGCGGCAAAGGGTGCGGCTTAGGCGATTCCACCGGGGATTCGTATAGCTGGTAAGCTCTAAGATTGATGGCTCAAGATAAATTACGCATGATTCCGCTGGGTGGCCTCGGCGAGTTCGGTATGAACTGCATGGCCCTCCGCTGGCAGGATGACATTATTGTCATCGATGCCGGCCTGATGTTTCCTGAAGAAGAACTCCTCGGCGTGGATATCGTCGTCCCGGATATCTCTTACCTGACCGAGAATCGCGATAAGGTGAAGGCGATTCTGCTGACGCACGGGCATGAGGATCACATTGGCGGGCTGCCCTGGATTCTGTCCGAGCTGAACGTGCCGGTGTACGGGACTGAATTTACGCTGGCTCTCGTCGAGGGCAAGCTGGACGAGCATCGGCTGCTTGACGATGCGGACCTGATCGAGATGCTCCCCGGGAAGCGCTTCACGCTCGGACCGTTTTCGATCATGCCGATCCGGGTGACGCACTCGCTGGTCGATTGCGTGGCGCTGGCGGTGCATACGCCGGTGGGCGTTGTGCTGCATACGGGCGACTTCAAGGTCGACCTTTCGCCGCCGGATGGCAAGTCCTTCGACCTGCAGGCGTTTGCCGATCTCGGCAAGGCCGGCGGGGTGCTGGCGCTGCTGCAGGATTCGACCAACGTCGACCGCAAGGGCTGGACGCCGAGCGAGCGTGCGGTGCGCCCGCGGCTGGATGAGATCTTTGCGCAGACCAAGAAGAAGCTGTTCTTCAGCTGCTTTTCGTCGTCGATCACGCGGCTTGGGCTGGCGTTCGAGCTGGCGCAGAAGCATGGGCGCAAGGTTGCGGTGATCGGACGGTCGATGGACAACACGACCGAGATCGCGCAGGACCTGGGCTACATCAAGATTCCGCAGGGGCTGATGATCAACCCCGGGCAGATCAAAGAGATGCAGCCGGACAAGGTGCTGATCATGATCTCGGGCACGCAGGGCGAGCCGATGAGCGCGCTGAGCCGGGCGGCGGTGAACAATCACAAGTTCGCGAAGATCGACGCGGGCGACACGGTGCTGATGAGTTCGCGCGTGATTCCGGGCAACGAGAAGTCGATCTATCGCGTGATCGATCACCTGGAGCGGCGCGATGCGCTGGTGATCCACGATGACGGGACCAATGGACTCATCCACGTGTCGGGCCACGGCAGCGCGGAAGAGTTGAAGCTGATCATCAACCTGGTGCAGCCGAAGTTCTTCATCCCTGTGCACGGAGACTATCGCCACCTGAAGCGTCACGTCGAGCTTGCGCTTTCGACCGGCGTGCCGGAGAAGGCGATTCTGCTTGAGGACGGCGATGTACTGGAGTTCACCAAGGACACTGCGACCAAGAACGGCAAGGTGCCGACCGGTCGCGTGTGTATCGATTCGGGCGGTTCGATCGATGTCGTGGAAGACGTCGTCATTCGCGACCGGCAGCATCTGTCCGAGGACGGGATTGTGATTGCCATCATCGCCATCAACAAGCGGTCGGGTAAGGTGGAGTCGCCGCCGGAGATCGTGATGCGCGGCTTTGCCATGGACGACGCGCAGGTGATCGCGGAGGCCAGGCAGATGGTGACGCGAACGCTTGAAAACTCGAGCACGGAAGAGAAGCAGGATTACGGCGTGATCAAGGAAAAGATTCGCAATGATCTGAAGCGCTTCATCCAGAAAGCCACCAGCCGCAGGCCGCTGATCATGCCCGTGATCATGGAGATCTAGAAGCAACCGCAGGTGCGTCCTGACGCCGGATGGGCGGCGACCCCACGGAGGGGTCGTAGCCCGCGATGAGGGCGCACCTGCTGTTGCCTTGTCTCCCCAATCAGGTACCATCTCCGGAGTGATGCGGCCTCGGTTCAAGATGCGTCGGAGGGTGATCCGCAGGCGCGGGCTTGGGGTGGTGGCGGAGCGGTTGCGCCGGTCGCGTGCGCTGATGGGCAAATCCCGCGCGCTGGTGGGCCGAACGCGCGCACGCGTGCTCGAGCGGCCGATCTTCTACTCGCTGATTGGCTCGGGGCTCGTGGTCCTGCTGCTGGCGTGCTGGCCGTTCTTCAAGGATCACCTGAAGGCGATTGCGGTGCTGCAGATCGTGTCGGGCAAGCCGGTGCCGGCGTTGATAGCGGACGTGGTCGCCGAGAAGATCACGAGCGAAGATGTGACGCTCGCGGTGGAATCGGGCAGGGTGCGCGGGCGGCTGTATATGCCGGTGGGCAAGCCGAATGCGCCGGCGATGGTGGTGCTGCACGGGGTGCATCATCTTGGCATCGACGAGCCGCGGCTCGAGGCGTTTGCCTCGGCGATGGCGAGCTGCGGGGTGCGGGTACTGACACCGGAGCTGCCGGACATCAAGGACTACCATGTCGATTCGACATCGATCAAAACCATCGGCGAGACGACGGCGTGGTTTGCGCAAAGGACCGGTGGGCCGGTCGGCGTGATGGGGCTGAGTTTTTCAGGCGGCCTGGCGCTGGTCGCGGCGGCCGACCCGCTCTACAAGCCGGAGTTCAAGTTTGTCTTTGCCGTCGGGTCGCAGGATTCGATGGGGCGCGTGGCGCAGTACTACCGCACCGGCGCCGACGAGCGGCCAAACGGCACAACCGAGCTGCTGCCGGCGCATGAGTACGGGCCGCTGGTGCTCGAGTACGAGTATGTCGAGGACTTTGTGCCGCCGCAGGATATCGCCGTCATCCGGTCCGTCCTGCGGGCGCACCTGTACGAGGATAAGCAGGCTGAGGAAACGGCGGCGCTGAAGCTCGACCCGCGGCAGAAGCTCGAGGCGCTCGACCTGATGGATGCCAGCTCGGTGAAGACGCGGACGCTGATTGCGCAGGCGACGGTGAAGCATGCGGCGGAGATGGCCGGGTTGTCGCCGCGCGGCCGGCTGAAGACCATGACAACGCCGGTGTACCTGCTGCACGGTCAGGCGGACAACATCATCCCGTCGGCCGAGACGCTGTGGATGGCGAGCGAGCTGCCGTCGGTGACGCTACAGGCGATGCTGGTGAGCCCGGTAATCTCGCACATCGACATGGAAGGCACGAGGCCGGGGGTGTGGGAGCAATGGAGGCTGATCCACTTCTTTGCGCTGGTGATGCACGCGGCGGAGACGGATACGGGGCGGACGCCGTGGCTGTGACGTGGGCTGGTCTGCGAAGGGATCTCATGCCGGTGACGAGGTGCAGCAGGTGCGATTGATTTGTGTTTTGGTTTTACTTTTTAGTCTCATTTGCCTGCTCTCGCAGCCGGATCTCTGGGCGCAGAAGTTTCAGTGGCAGCCGTCTGCGGGGCTTCGGCAGATTCCCATCTGGCCCGGGGCGGCGCCCGACGCGCAGCCGGTCGCGGGGCCGGAGTATGCCGAGAACTCGGACGGCGATTTGCGTCCAGGCGGCCGGGGCGCGGTGGGGGTCTCGAACGTAACGCAGCCGACGATGACGGTTTATCCCGCGAAGGGGAGGAATTTCGGCGCTGCCGTGGTGGTGTTTCCGGGCGGCGGGTACCAGGGACTGGCGATCGACCTCGAGGGCTCGGAGGTATGCGACTGGCTGACGCCGAAAGGCATAACATGCGTGCTGCTGAAGTACCGGGTGACGGACGTGGGACCGTACCCGAAGTCGGGGCCTTATCCGGAGTCGCCGATGGCCCTTGAAGATGCGCAGAGAACGATGGGGTTGGTGCGGCAGCATGCGGCGGAGTGGCATATCGATGCGCACAAGGTGGGTGTGCTGGGCTTCTCATCGGGCGGGCATCTCTCGGCTGCGATCAGCACGCATTATGCGAAGCGGCTTTACCCCGCGGTTGACGGTGCGGACCTGCTGAGTTGCCGGCCTGATTTTGCGGTGCCAATCTACCCTGGGCACCTGTCGATCGCGGCGGCGGAGTGGGATGCGCGGCAGGGGGTGAAGAAGTTTGTCGTGCCGCATGCGCCCGGGGTGAACAAGGAACTGACGGTCAATCCGGAGGTGCCGGTGACGCGCGATACGCCACCGACCTTTCTGTTGCAGGCCGAAGACGACCATACGGACAATGTGAACGACTCGCTGGCATATTACATTGCGCTGCGCAACGCCGGAGTGCCGGTCGAGATGCACCTGTACGCGCAGGGCGGGCATGCATTCGGTTTGAGGCGGACGAAGCTGCCGATCACGGCGTGGCCGCAGTTGGTGGAGACTTGGCTGGGGACGATCGGAATGATTCCGCCCGGATGATCCCTGAGTAGCTGCGACCTTACAATCAAGCCATGCTGGTGAATCTGGATGAAATCAAGGGCGCAGCGGCACGCATTGCCGGGACCGCCGTCGAAACGCCGCTGGTGCGGTTGGACATGCCGGGGCTGCCCTTCGAGCTTTGGGTGAAGTGCGAGTCCGCGCAGCCCATCGGGTCGTTCAAACTGCGCGGTGCGTTCAACATGATTGCGCAGCTGCCGCCCGAGGCTCTGGCCAAGGGCGTCATTACGTTTTCAAGCGGCAACCATGCGCAGGGCGTGGCTTACGGCGCGCGAGCGCTGGGAGCGAAGGCCGTCATCGTGATGCCGGACAACGCGCCGGCGGTGAAGATTGAAGCAACAGCCGCGCTGGGGGCCGAGGTGGTCTTCGTTGGACCGGCGTCGTCGGCCCGGCGTGAGAAGGCGGAGCAACTTGCCGCCGAGCATGGCTATACGATCATCCCGCCCTACGACCATCCGCACATCATCGCTGGCCAGGCCACCTGCGGGCTCGAGATCGTCGAGCAGCTGCCGGACGTCGACCTGGTGCTTTCCCCGGTCTCGGGCGGCGGCTTGCTCAGCGGGACAGCCACGTCGGTGAAGCTCGCAGGACGCCCGGGCATCCACGTGTGGGGCGCGGAGCCTCTCCTGGCCGCCGACGCGAAGGAGTCGTTCGATACGAAGGCGCTGGTCGAGTGGCCGGCGGCGATGACGACGCGGACGATCGGCGACGGACTGCGCACGCAGTCGCTGGGGGTACTCAACTTCGAGCACATCCTGCAGTATGTTGACGGGATCCTCACGGTGACGGAAGAGGAGATTCTCGAGGCCATGCGCGTGATGCTGCGGCATTCGGACCTCGTTCCTGAGCCCAGCGGCGCCGTCACGCTGGCGGCCGCGCTCTTTCATGCCGACGAACTGCCGGCAGCGCAGCGGGTCGTCGTGATTCTGAGCGGCGGGAATGTAGAGCCTTCGCTGCTGCGAGGACTGAAGAACAACGTCTAAGAGCAGAGTGCGTCCTGCCACCGGGGCGGGCGGTCGCTTCGCACGGTCTTGGATGATGCGCGTTTTTCGAGGGACTATGAAGGCTTGGGTTGTTGGAGTTTTGATTGCCACCGTTCCCTTCTCGCTGGCAGCACAGAAGAAGGGCAGGAATGACGCGCTCTCGGGCTACGATCGTTCCGCACGCGCGACCGTCGTGCACGACACCATCGTTTACGTTGGCCCGGACGACGCCTCGCAGAAGGTTGCCGAGGTGCTCCCCGGCCATGAGCTCGTCGTCATCCAGCATAACGGGCCCTGGGTGAAGGTCTTCGCCAACACCGATGGGCCCGACACCGGCGACCCCGACAAGGTGCCGGAGTTCGGCGAAGACGCTGTCGCAACCCCCGACTCGGGCTGGATCAAGGACAAGGGCATCGTTCCCGTCGGCATGCCCGGCGGCGACGGCATCCTCTTCGGGTCCGCCGCCTCCTACGAAGACCAGGCCGCGCAGCCGCACGCTCCGAAAGACGCCGCAACCGAGGCGCGCCTGCTCTACCGGCGCGTGTATGAATACTTCCCCGACTCGCAACTTGCGGCCGAAGCTGCCTGGCGTTCAGCCGACATCCGCTGGCAGATGGAGAAGGTGGACATCTCCTCGCTGCCCTCGGCGAAGGAGCAGGAGGCCTACCTGCGGCCGCAGCTTTACGACGGCGAGATGAAGCGCATCCAGAAGCGCTGGCCGGGCTCGAAGTGGGCGATGCAGGCGTCGTACGCCATGCTCGACAACAAGCTGTGCGGCGACTGGCAGGGCCTGCCGAAGTGCCCGGAGATGGAGGCCGGACTCTACCTGAAATACGCCGAACAGAACCCCGAGTCCCCCCGGGCCGCCGAAGCGTTTTACAACGCGGTCTCCCGCGAGGGCGTGCTGGTGACGATGTACACGGTTGATGACAATCGCAAGCGGGCCGACGATGCTGCGAACCGAGTGCAGCAGATGACCGCCGACATGAAGCAGCGCTTCGGCGGCAGCGACTGGACGCGCAGGGCGGAGAGCGTCGCATTTCGCGTGAAGCAGGGCGTAGCCGTGTACGGCACCGACCGGGAATAACAACAGCTGGTGCGTCCTCACGTCGGGCGTCGCTTCGCCGCCCGCGGTTAGGGCGCATTTAGTATTGCGTTATGCCGATTTTGAAAGTCCTCATTCTGGCCATCGTGCAGGGCCTTGCCGAACTGCTGCCGGTATCGAGCTCCGCCCACGTCGTCGTTGCGGAAAAGCTGATGGGCCTCGACCCCACCTCGCCGCAGATGACGCTGGTCCTGGTGATGCTGCACACCGGCACCATGTTCGCCGTGATCGTCTACTTCTGGAAGCGCTGGGCCCATGAATATTTCCGCTCCGCGCGGGCCTTCAAAGATGCCGCCATTCGCATCATCGTCGCCACCGTACTGACCGCGGTCATCGGTTTCCCGATTATCAAGATCATCGAAAAAACCATGTTCAAGGGCGCGGGCAAAGCTGAGATCGAGCAGTTGTTCGGGCGCCTGGACCTGGTAGCCATTGCGCTCTTCTGCGCCGGCGCACTCATCTTCGGCGCAGGCATCAATCGGCGCAAAAATCTGACCGGAACCGGGGAGAGAGCGGGCGACGACGAGCTGTCGCTGCAGCAGGCCGGCCTGATCGGCGCCGTGCAGGGTCTTTGCCTGCCGTTCCGCGGCTTCTCCCGTTCGGGCGCGACCATCTCCGTTGGCATGATGGCCGGCGTGGCGCGCGAGGCGGCTGAGACCTTCAGCTTCGCACTCGCCGTCGTGCTCACGCCGGCCGTGCTGGGGCGGGAGGCGCTGCGCCTGCTCAAGGCATCGCACGAGGCAACGGCCGCGGGCACACCCATCGATCTGCATGGCGCGGTCCTCAGCAGCCTCATCGGACTCGTGATGTCGTTCGTGGCCGGACTTGCCGCACTGAAATGGCTTTCAAGCTGGCTCGAGGCGGGACGCTGGTACCTGTTCGGAATCTACTGCATCCTGGCGAGCGGCGTGGTCTTCTACCTGCACACGATCGGCTACTGAATCTTCAGTCCCACGGGTTGAGCAGCCGGAAGCGGGTGCGGGCGAAGTCCGCGGTCTTACGGCTGACGACCGTCTCGTTATGTTCAAGAGCCGTGGCTGCAATGCATTCGCGACCGGCCATCGTCGTGATCGGCATGGCGCGGCTCTTGTACCTACATTGCTCCATGGGCTCTACTTCACTGCCCCGGTGTAAAGCCACGCCCAGTAGATCAACGGCAGCTGCAGCGGCAGCCTCGCCCAAAGCGCCCATGCCGGGATCTTTGGCCAATGCTCCGGGTGCAGCGCCATCTGAAGATTCGCCGGCATCACTGCGACGAGCAGCGCAACCAGCCCCCACGCCGCAGCCTGGCGGCTGAACGAGAACACCAGCCCCAACCCGCCGAGAATCTCGCAAGCGCCGCTCATCAGCACAAGCAGCCGGTGCGCCGGCAGATAGTCCGGCATGATGCTGACGTACAAGGGCGTCAGCAGGAAGTGAAGGAGGCCGGCGATGACAAAGACGGCAGCGAGGAGAAGGCGCGCGGGCATGGGACGACTTTATAGGAACACAAACAAGCGCGCCCTCATCGCGGGCGACGAACCCTTCGTGGCGCCCGTCAGGCGTCAGGACGAGCTTGTCTCTGCTACCAAAATGGCCGCCGGGTGACCAAAAAAATGGCCGCCGGATGCTGCCCGGCGGCCGTGGATGCTTCGCTATGTTCTTGTTATTTAGACGCTCAAGCTACTTGGTGGCGAGCGCGTTACGATGATCGCGAACAAAATTGTGAGAGCTCACAATGTGTGCATTCTGCTCGGAAAGCAGCTGACGAAGCGGAAGCGGCAGTTCCTGTTCGAGTGCGTCCTTGTAAGTCTTCTTGGCTTTGTCTTCGCCCTGCTCGGCGGTTTCGAGAACGGAATGATCGTCCGTGCCGAAGACCTTGCTCTTCAGGTCGCCCCAGGTGCGGTGCAGCGTGCCGGCGGTGGTGCCTTCCTCGTGTACATCCTTGACGCCGTGACGGTGCAGCTCGTTCTCGAGCTCCGCGCGGAAGTTTGCGCGCTTGAGCGATTCGGCGAGGAAGTAGCGCTTGAGCGTGTCGTCCTTCAGGTGGGCGCCGAGATCGGCAAAGCCCTTCTGTCCGTCTTCGAGGACGTTGATGACTTCCTTCACTACCTTTTCAAATTCTGCATTCTTGTTCGAGTCGATCGACATAATCTGTTCCTTCTGAGTGCGGGTTTGGCCGGAGCCTCATGCGTTGAATGGGTCTGGTGCAGGGTCCGCCGACTACCGGCGATTCTCTTTCGCCGACGGCAAGCAGGAGAAGTCGCGAAAATCCCGCTCCCCTGCCAGTTCCCACCATGTCACGCGGCTTGCACCGGGTGACGTGTATGGCTAGTAGATGCGCGGCGTGGGTGAGGGTTTGCATCCTGATTCCGGGGGGCGCGGGATTCGGTTTTGCCCGGGAGGAACTGATGTAATGAAGATTGGCCGGGCCCGGCCGGAGGTGGGCTCCGCCGTGCCAGCCATCAAGAGGAACCGATGAAGACACTCCGCCTGGTGACGAGCCCGACCCGCAACCGCCGCTTGAACGAGATCCTGGGCCTGATGATGCTCGTCGGCGCGGCGCTGCTCCTGCTTGCCCTCGCCAGCTACACGCCCACCGACCCCTCGTTCGATACGGTTGGCGGCATCGGCGCAACTGTCGCGGGCGTGGCCCGGCCAGCGCATAACTGGACTGGACTGGTCGGCGCGTACTTTGCCGATCTCATGCTGCAGGTCCTGGGCATTGCGGCCTTCTTTCTGCCGCTGCTGCTGGTCCGTCTCGGCATCTGCTGGATGCGTTCGACACCTGCCGGTTCGCCCCTCGCGAAGGTGGTGGGGATGCTGCTGTGGGTAGTCTTTGCGCCAGCCGCATTTTCGCTCCTGCCCGGCAACCTGCTGTGGAAGGGTTCGCTGCCGATCGCCGGCATGAGCGGTCGCATGGTCGGCGACGCGATGGTGGGCTTGCTGAACCTGCCGGGCGCGACGATCGTGGTCGCGCTGATGATCGCCCTTTCGCTCTACCTGGCGACGACGTTTACCTTCAACACCGCGCGCGAGTGGTCGACCGAGCGCTTCGGATTTATTGCCCGGCTGCGCGAACGGTTGGTCTTTCGGCAGACGGGCCGCAGGGCTGTCGCCGAGACCCTTGGCAACAACATTGAAGGCGGCGGCGAGGTGTATGGAGCCAAACGGGAGAAGCTCGACCGTGAGGCGCGGCGCGAGCGCCAACGCGAGGCCGAGCGTGCAGCAAAGGAGGCGGACCGCGGCAACACCTTGCTGAGCGGCCTTTTCAGCTGGTGGCACAAGCGGCGCGCGCCCGTCGTGATCGACCTCGAGCAGGAGCTTCAACCTGCGCCCGCCGGCTCGATGTGGCAGGGCATGCCGCGTGTAAACGTGGACGCGCCGGCCGTGACCGCGCTGGGAACAGCGGCGGCAGCCGCTGCTCCGTATGCCGCGGAGCTTGCCGCGGCGAGCGCACCTCTGCCTTTGCAACCGGACGAACTGGACTTTCCCGCTCCGGTGCTGGGACGTCTGTCGGCTGATCGTTTTGCCGAGGAGGAGGAGCCGTTTTCGTTCCTCTCCAAGCGCAAGCCGGAGCCAGCGGAGAAGCCGGCGAAGAACCATCCGCCAATCCCGAACCCAACCCCGAACCCGGTGGCGCGGGCGCCCTTGCCCGAGCCGGTTGCCGCTGCGCCCGCCGGGGCGATCTCCTTTGGCAAGCGCGCCGACTCCGATATCAAGTCGGTCGCGATCACGGCGAAGAGCGTTCGCGGCTATAAGCTGCCATCTTCGTCGCTGCTGTACAAGTCAGAAGAGCATGCGGTCGTCCGCGAGGAGGCGCTGCGCGAAGAGGCGCGGGTGCTGGTGCAGAAGTGCGGCGAGTTCGGTGTCGACGGGACCGTCACGCAGATCAACCCAGGCCCCGTCGTCACGACCTTCGAGTTCCGCCCCGATGCCGGCGTGAAGTACTCCCGCGTGACCGGCCTTGCCGACGATCTATGCCTGGCGATGGCGGCGGAGTCGATCCTGATCGAGCGCATGGCGGGCAAGTCAACCGTCGGCATCCAGGTCCCGAACAACGATCGCGAGACGATCTGGCTGCGCGATGTCGTCGAGTGCGAGTCGTTTGCGCAGTCGAAGTCGAAGCTGGCGATTGCGCTGGGCAAAGACATCAACGGCCGCATCGTCACGGCCGACCTGGCGTCCATGCCCCATGTGCTCATCGCGGGTTCGACCGGCTCCGGTAAATCGGTCGCGATCAACGCGATGATCATGTCGGTGCTGTTCAAGTCGACGCCTGAGCAGGTGCGCATGATCCTGGTCGATCCGAAGCGGGTGGAGCTTGGCATGTACGAGGGCATCCCTCACCTGTTCACGCCGATCATCACCGAGGCGAAGCTGGCGGCGAACGCCCTGCGCAACGCCGTGAAGGAGATGGAGCGGCGGCTGAAGCTGCTGGCGGCGAACCACGTCCGGAATATCGACCAGTTCAACAAGCTCTTCGACAACGGTTCGGAGTACCTGTTTGAAGATGTGAACCAGGAGCCGCTGCCTTACATCATCATCATCATCGACGAGCTGGCGGACCTGATGATGCTCGACCGCTCGAACGTGGAAGAGTCGATCACGCGGCTCGCGCAGATGGCGCGTGCGGTCGGGATTCACCTGATCCTGGCGACGCAGAGGCCTTCGGTCGATGTGATCACCGGGCTGATCAAGGCGAACGTCCCGACGCGGATGAGCTTCCGGCTGGCGACGAAGGTGGACTCGCGCACGATCATCGACAGCAACGGCGCAGAAAGTCTGCTGGGCAGGGGAGATATGCTCTACCTGCCGCCCGGAACGAGCCGTCTGCAGCGGGTGCATGCGCCATTCGTGACCGAAAAGGAGATTTCTGCGGTGACGGAGTTCTGGCGCGCGCAGGGCGAGGCCGAGTATGTGCAGGGCTTCCTCGAGGGTCCGAAGGACGAGAAGGGCGATCCGGACCAGGGCGGCGAGCCGGGTTCCGAAGCCAACGACGAGCTGTTCGACGACGCGGTCCGGCTGGTCTTCGAGTTTGGCAAGGCGAGCACCTCCCTGCTGCAGCGGCGTCTGCGCATCGGGTACGGGCGGGCGGCTCACCTCATCGACATGATGTACAACGACGGGCTGGTGGGGCCGGCCGATGGGTCGAAGCCGCGCGAGCTGCTGAAGTCGGCGGACTTCTACAAGGAAGTCGATTCGGCGATCCGCTGAGGGAACTTCGGCGGGCCCGGACGCGTACTCGAAGACATCCCTGAGGTGTGTCTGATGATTCGTCTGGCCGGGCTGCTGGTGGTTGCTTTGGTGTTACCGCTGCTGCCGGCGGCGCGCGTCTCCGATGGCCCGGCCTACACGGCTGACGGCGAGCTTCGGTTTCCCGAGAAGTATCGCGAGTGGGTGTTTCTCTCGTCAGGGCTCGATATGAGCTACGACCCGAAGGCGAAGGCGGACGGGACGCATACGTTTAACAACGTCTTTGTGAACCCGGAGGCTTACCGGGCTTACCAGGCTTCGGGGCACTGGCCGGAGGGGACCATGCTCATTCTCGAGAACCGGGATGGGGAGTCGGGTGCGCAGGCGAGCCGGACGCTGAACAAGGCGGGGCAAACGCAGACCGAGAAGTTGACGGGGCTGGAGGTGCATGTGCTGGATTCGGGGCATGTGACGGGGGATGGCTGGGCGTTTTACGGGTTTGAGAATCCGGTGAGCGCCAAGGTGATCGCACGGCCTGCAAGCTGTTACACGTGCCACGAGCAGCATGCGGCGGTCGACACGACGTTCGTGCAGTTTTACCCAACATTGAAGGATGCGGCGACGAAGCATAAGAGCTTCAGTGCGGCTTACCTGAAGGAGATGAAGTAGCAGGGTTGTACTCCCCCTCCCCCCCATTGTTGCGCAAGATCTTCATTCGTTTAGGCTTAGATCCGGACCTCGACTATCTCATCTTGAAAGCAAAGGACTTGACCTCATCACGAGACGGGGGCGAATTCAGGGTCGTGGGGAGAGCGTCTTGCTGCTGCGCCAGGCGAGGATCGCGAGCAGGAGCAGGGTAGCGACAAGGGCAATCCAGAGGATTTCGGGGTGGCGCTCGTTGAAGGGGCGCAGGCTGGCCTGCGAGATGTAGTGCGGGTTGCGAACCTCGGGTTCGAGCACGGCCTGGCGGACGGGGTCGGCGGGATTGAAGACGCTGCCGAAGTCGTTGACCGGTGAGGGAACGCCCGGGGCGCCGTAGTCGAGTTCGGCCGTGAAGGTGGGTTGGGGGGAGCCCGGGGGGGCCTGCAGGGGAGGCTGCGGGGCCGAAAAGCAGAGTTTGCGCTGGCGCATCTCGAGGCGGACGGCCTGGATTCTGAGCGGGCGGTCGTCGCCGTTTTCGACGGTGACTTCGACCTTTGCGCTGGACTGAAGGTTCGAGCCGAGGATGGCGGGGATGGAGAGCGATTCCTGGCGGACCTCCTGCCCGGCTTCGGCGAGGCGGATGCGGGAGATCTGGCCGGAGAGTTGTTCGACGGGGAAGACGGCGCGGTTGCGCCGGGGCCGCGGGTCCGTGAGGGTGGCGGAGATGGTGACGACGCGGTTGAAGTTGGCGTGTTCGGCTGGGTCGAGCGAGATGGTGACGCGTTCGACCGGGACATGCGCGGGAATGGTGAAGGTGGCGACGGATTCGCGCGGGCGGTCGAGGACGGCGGTCGTTTCGGCGATGGGGGTGTAGAGGGTCTGGGCGACGCGGCTGGGAGGAATTTGTGCGGAAATGACGAAGTTGGGGGTGACGTCGAGCGTTTTATTTCCGGGAGCAGGACTGACCGTCAACTCCAGATGCAGGAATGGGAAGGTGGACTCAGACAACGCAAGATTTGTGCTGCGCCCAAGCCGTTGCGCGGTAAGGTCGAAGACAGAAAAGATCCCCAGGTAGACCGGTTGACGGTCGTCGAGAGAGCGCAGGCCGGTGACGCGGGCAGTAGCGAGAAAGTCGTGGGCGGCCAAGGCAAGGTCAACCGAAGAGTAAGGCCGGGCGGGCATGGCGAGGTCGAGGGTGACGTGGCGCGGTGCTGTCCTTCCCTGATTGAGAATCTGGGCGGCATCCTGATTGGTGGCAGTGCGGGACAGGGTGATGGCGAACGGAGCTTCGTGGCCACCGGAGTAGCTGGTGAAGAGGCGCAGGTCAGCGAGCGTGGGTTCGGTGTGAGCAAAGACGGCGGCGTCGAGCAGGGCGCAGGCGTTGGGAGATGTCGGGCTGATCGCGCTGTTGGGAGTTGCGGAAGCGGAAAAGGAGATCTGCCGGCTGTACTGGAAGCTGTGCGGGGTGAGCGGCGCGGGCGATTTGGGCGACGCAGCGAACCCGAACAGGAGCAGCAGTGCGGTCAACCTCAAACGCGTTCTCCATCGGAAGGCAGGGGCGGCGGCGTCTTGAGGCTGAGCCAGTCTTTCTGGTACGCGTAGCTGACGGTGAGCAGCAGGACGCCGAGGGCGAGGAAGCTGGCGACGCGATAGCCGGCGGAGAGTCCGGAGATGTCGTAGAGGAAGACTTTGGCGATGGTGAAGAGGAGGAGGATGAGGGCCTGCCAGCGGACGAAGGCGTTGCGGCGAAGAAAGCCAGCGGTGAGGAGCGCGGCGCCATAGACCATGAGGAAGGCAGAGATGGCGAGCGAGCGTTGCAGGTCCGCACCGGTGCGCGGCCAGAGTGCGCTGATTTCGCGCACCCCGGTGAGCAGGGCGACAAGGTTGAAGAGTACCAGGGAGACGGCGGAAAGAAGCTGCACCAGTCCGGCTTGATATTGCCTGTATTCGCTGTGCGCAAACCACGCGACGGCGGCGATGAGGGACAGGCCGACCAGGGCGGTGGCGAAGTCGGGGTTGGCGAAGGCGGGATGTAGAAGGTCATACGGCGATGCGGCAGCGATCTCGCGGAGGGTGAGGAGGAGAGCAACGGCAACGATGGCGGAGAGTGCGCCGGTGAAGACTCGCAGATCGATTCGCAGGAGAGCGGACTGCTCGCGGTGTGCGAGCCAGGCGGCGCCTGCAAGCACGGTGACAGCGACGAGCGCGGAGCCGAGGTTGGCGTTGAAGAAGTCGGGCGGAGGGAAACGGGTCCAGTTCCAGGTCCAATGGGCGAGAACAGAGGCGAGGCCGAGCGCGTAGCCGGCGGCGGCGAGAACCGAGAGGATCTGAGAAGAACTCTTGCCGTCGAGTGCGTCGCCTTCCGCCTGGAAGCGGGTGGAGGCCCAGTAGAGGACGAGGCCTTCGACGAGCCACGCGGTGGTAAGCGAGTGGCCGGAGAGTTTGAGAGGAATGGCGATGGTGAGGAAGACGACGGCGCAGGCGAGGTGGATGGCGGCGGCGAGCGGCGAACCCTGCAGGCGCATCAGGCCGAGGTAGACGGCGGCGAGGGCGGCCATGAGCCAGGGCAGGGCGGCGTGCTGGCCGGAATCCTGAAAGATGGAGTAGAGGGCAAAGGCCACGAAAGCTGCGTTGGCGAGGGGAATGAGAACAGGGGTCAGGGGGCCAGGGGTGGGATAGGTTTCGCGGGCCCACCAGCGAGTTGAGAAGAGAGCGAAGAGCGTGCCGAAGATGAGAAGGTAAACGGCGGTTTCGGTCGACTGGGTGTCCCATTCGCGGAGGCGGGAGTTGTGGAAGAAGCTCGAATAGTAGCCGGTGAAGTAAGCGGCTACAGCGAGGAATGTCGGGATGAGCAGGCGAGACCAGGGCCGGGTGCGCTGCAAGTAGACGACGGCTGCGACGATGCAGGCCAGGTAGGAGAAGAGGAAGGTCTCGTGGTCGCCGCCGGTTGAAAGGAGCACTGGGGTGAGCAGGCCGCCGATGAGGGCGTAGGCGGCGATGAGTTCGTCGTCCTGGGTGAGAGCCATGAAGGCGTTCCAGGCGGTGACGAGGACCATGGCGCCGAGGGCGACGGGCGCGGGAAAGAGGTTGTAGAGCTGGAATGCGGCCCAGAGCGAGAGGTAGAGAATGCCGGTGCCGACGGCTTTCAGCGAGGAGCAAAAGGCGGCGAGGGATTTTTTTCGGAAGGCTTCCGACCAGAGGATGATCCCGGCACCGACGCCAAGGCCTATGAGGATGCGGGCGGCAGGGCCGAGGAGACCGTGCTCGATGGCAAGTTTGAGAGCCCAGGAAGCACCGAAGATGAGAGCGACGATCCCGATGAGATTGAAGACCTGGGAGCCGAGGCGGGTCTCGAGCGATCTCTGGGGAGCCGCGACGTCCGGCGGAGCGGTGTCGAAGACGAATGGTGGCGGAGGTGGTGAGGACGCCGGTTCGACGGCGGGAGTTATGGATTCAGAGCGTGGAATTGTGGGAGCTGCGAAAGGGAGGTTGAACGCGTCGCTGAGGGAGGCGACCTGGCGCTCGAGCGATTCGATACGGGCAGCGAGGGCTTCGATCGTTGGGGGCGAAGCGGGGTGATCGGGCGCCACGCGATGAACAGCCGGATCGTCTTCCATGGACGCTACTCTATCTCTTCGGCTTGAGCGTTACCAAACGCTTCCCCTGGCGGAGGGTTGCTGGTAACGTGAGACTGCGATGCAAGTCGTGCGGGCGGACGGGCAGACGAAGGCACAATTCGGCATGGAAACTTCAGCGAACTTACGCCAGATGATGGTGATCGAAGACGACGATTTGAGCCGTGAACTGCTGGCGATGCTTGTCGTCGAAGCGGGGTTCTCTGCGGAGACGTTCGCGTCCGGAGAAGAGGCGCTGGTGTGGTTGCGTGACCGGAACGAGCCACCGTCCGTGGTGCTGACCGACATGCAGATGCCGGGGATCTCGGGCGCTGAACTGGCGGTCTGGCTGCGTGAGGCGTGCGGTCCGCAGAGTCGGCTGCTTGCGATGAGCGGCAGCGCGGTGGCTGCGGCGAAGCTCGAGCTTTTTGACGGCTTTCTGCTGAAGCCGTTCAGCGCGGCGCAGTTACGTGCGGCTTGCGAAGGTTCGGCCGAGAAACCGGTACGGAGCGAGGCGGCAGATGCCTCGGTTTTGAACGAAGAGGTGTACGAGAAGTTTGCCAAGGCGATGCCGCCGGCACAGGTAGCGGGGCTCTACCAGATGTGCCTGGACGACGCAAAGAAGCGTCTGGAGACGATGCGGCAGGCGGTGGATGCGGGGGACGATGGCGCATACCGGAGTGCGGCGCACGCGATCAAGGGGGGATGCGGCATGGTGGGGGCGACCGAGTTGCATCGGCTTGCCGCTGCGATGGAGACGGACGGGCTGCCGCCGCGGGTGGGAACGATGCCGAACCATGCACCCCTTGATCTGTTCCTGGCGGCGTTGCTGCGGCTTGGGCGTATGCTGGAAAGCAAAGTGGCAAGCGCCTGAGGTGCGGGGTGTTGCTGCTCGAATATGCCTGACGACTGCCAATGATTTTCTCCGGAGACCGAGCCCGTATGAGTCTGATGAATAAGCATTCTGCTCCACCGCTTCCTGGCTCCATCCGCATCGTTGTCGCGGATGACCATCCTGTTGTGCGCTTTGGCGTCAAGAATATGTTGATGAGCGAGCCTGGGTTCGAGGTCGTCGGCGAGGCCGAAGACGGCGACGATGCGATCACACAGACGCTCGAGCTTGAGCCGGATATCCTGCTGCTGGACCTGCAGATGCCGCGTCTGCCGGGTCTTGAGGCGATGCGCGCGATCATGTCGCGTTCGCCGCGGGTGAAGATCATCCTGCTGACGAGCACGATCACGACCCAGCAGATTATCGAGGCGCTGCAGATTGGTGCGCGCGGGATTGTGCTGAAGGATTCGGTGGCGGGCGACCTGGCGCAGAGCCTGCGCGCGGTGCTCTCGGGCGATTACTGGATTGGCGGCGAGCGCGTTGTGAACCTACTGAAGGCACTGCATGAGTTGATGCAGCAGGCCGCGGCGGTACCGGAGCGCAAGACCTATGGGCTGACGCCGCGCGAACTCGAGGTGGTGCAGTGCATCGTCGAGGGTTGCAGCAACAAGGATATTGCGAAGCAGTTCGGAATCTCGGAAGAGACGGTGAAGCGTCATCTTTCAAATATCTTCGATAAGACAGGGGTTTCGACACGGCTGGAGCTGGCTTTGTTTGCGATTGCGCACAAGCTGGTGAGCCCGGACGGGGAATAAGCTGAATTTGCTCTCAGCGGCCTCCTTCGCAGGCTGCTACGGAACTGAGACTTAGACAGGCACGGGAAAAGATGCTTTCGCGGGAGCGGGGGCATCTTTTCTTTGTGGGGCATGTCCGAGATGACGGGCAAAGTCAGGGGCGCTGTTCCGGTGGTGTTCGACGATTTGTTCAGCCGATCATTTGTGCCGTGTGATCGATTCGTTCGTGATGGGCCTGCGGATGAGCGAGCCTGGCTTCGAGCGGGGTGACGCAGCAGAGACGATCATCCCGGGTACGATCGGCGCGATCGGATGAGACTATCGCTGCCGACTGCGGCGCCTGTTCGCTGAAGCCGAGCCGCTCCGGGGCCGCGCAATGCCCTTCACCCGGGACCTCGACGAAGACGCACTCAACTGCATGCATCGGCGCGCACCACAAGCCTTCATGAGCCTGAGACGATGTACCGTCGAGCGCCCTTCACCAACCTCAAGCACTGCGTCTTAGGACACCAAGCCTCTTAATTCGTGGCCTTGAAAACGCACAATCCGAAATCAGCCTCGCTGACATGGCCTAAACATCAAACCTAGGGTCAGCACTCTCGGCTGCCTCTCAGATTCGGAACTAAGCCCGGCCTGGATACAACATCCATGACATCCAGGACGCCGCACTCGCGGGAGTGCTCCGGGTTGAACCAAATTCTGGTTCCGTAACAGCCTCATTGCGCGGCCGTTTCATTGGTCAGGGCAAAGGCAAGTGCCCTCTGGCGCCGGTCGGGCCCCACTTCGTGGGTGATTGCTTCGCGCGTCACTACAATAGGGAGATGGGTATGATCTACGACGTTTTGGTGATTGGTGCAGGGCCGACGGGGCTTGCGTGTGCGATCGATGCGCAGCGTGCGGGATTCTCCGTGGTGGTGGTGGACAAGGGCTGCCTGTGCAACTCGCTCTTTCACTACCCGTCGAACATGACGTTCTTCACAACGCCGGAGCTTCTCGAGATCGGATCGATGCCATTTTCGAGTCCGAACCAGAAGCCGAACCGGAACGAGGCGCTCGAGTACTACCGCAAGGTGGCGGAGCACTACAAGCTGAACGTGCTGCAGTATCACACGGTGGACGGGGTGGATGGGGCGGACGGCGACTTCAGGGTGCGGACGTCAGATCGTTTTCAGCGGGCGGTGCTGTTAGAGGCGCGCAAGTTGATTGTGGCGACCGGTTACTACGATCTGCCGAACTATCTGGAAATTCCGGGGGAAGAGCTTTCGAAGGTGAAGCACTACTACCATGAACCTCATCCGTTTTTCGGGTTGAAGGTGCTGGTGATCGGCGGGAAAAACTCGGCGGCGATTGCTGCACTTGACCTTTGGCGGCACGGGGCGGATGTGACTCTGGTGCATCGCGGGAAGGAACTGCACCGGCACATCAAGTACTGGATTAAGCCGGATATCGAGAATCGGATCAAGAACGGCGAGGTGAAGGCGTACCTAGAAAGTGCGGTCGAGCGGATCGGAGAGGATACGGTGACGCTGCGAACGCCGCGCGGTGAAGTTACGGTTGCGAACGATTTTGTGTTTGCCCTGACGGGGTACCATCCGGACTTTGCATTCATCGAGGGCCTGGGTGTCCATCTGGACGAGGCGAACGATCGTTGCCCGGTATGCGATCCCGCTTCGCTCGAGTCAAACGTGGCGGGCATCTACCTGGCCGGCGTGATCGTGGCGGGTGAGCGCACCAACGAGATCTTTATCGAGAATGGACGCTTCCATGGGCAGTTGATCGCGGAGTCATTAAAGACCAAGCTGATCAGCATGCAACCTGCTTTGGCTGAATGAACAATACGTCATCTCAGAAGTAGGTTGTTACGCTGAAGCAGCTAAGGACATTGGTGGATTCGAGCGGTGATCTGACTCGTCAATCTGGCAAGGGATGGACCGGAACTTACTCTTTCAATGCTAACTGCGAGTGACTACTTCCTTTCGTGTGAAAAGCGTCTCTGCCGCGGTCACCGAGTCATTGATCTCGTCGCAGCAGGGGCTTTGACTTTTTACTTCGATGGAAATTTGGATGATGACCATACGTCGAACGTAGTACGTGAGTCGCTTCCGTGAGTGAATGACCCGGAGGCACTTGAGTTGTAGGTGTCAGCGACGATAATTTGAGGCAAATTTCTGGCCTGCTTGGGTATACTGCACGAACAGAGTAGTTCACCTTGCTTTCCGGGCCATGACGTGTCCACGCAAAGGACGTTTCCATCCAATTCCTGACGAAGGCTTTTCGCACGAGAGAGCTCCAGGCGGCGGGCCTTGCTCTCTTCTTTTTGGTCTCTGGATCTGGTTTCGGCCAGGCTGGGACTACGGGGACGATCTCGGGGTTTGTTGTTGACCCTGCCGGAGCGCGGATTCCGAACGCGGCGGTTCACGTTACGCGCTCCGATGGTGCGGTTCAGGACATCCTGACAGACGCTGAAGGCCACTTCACCGTATCGCTTCCGCCGGCTACCTACGACCTTGAAGTCAGCGCATTCGGATTCGACCGTGCCGCGCTGAAGGGCGTGACTCTTGAGCCCAATGCGCATCTCGAGGAGCGACTGAAGCTCAAAATTCAGAGTCTAGACGAGCAGGTCAATGTGCCGTCGGATGACTCGTTGAGTACGAGTGGCACGGGTAACAAGAGCGCGCTTGTGTTCGAAGGGGAGCAGCTTGCGGGTCTTTCGGACGATGATGCGGTGCTGCAGAAGCAGGTCCTTGCAATGGCGGGCAGCGGTATCCGTCCGCCGCAGGTCTACATCGA
Source organism: uncultured Granulicella sp. (assembly GCA_965213805.1). GTDB lineage: Bacteria > Acidobacteriota > Terriglobia > Terriglobales > Acidobacteriaceae > Edaphobacter. The sequence goes on from CBDCAG010000002.1 coordinate 486,370, forward strand.
TGGATTCACAGGTGGGAAGTTTCCGCCGAAGGATTCGATTCGTCAGATCCGGATCAATGAAAATCCTTTCACGACGCAGTACGACCAGTTCGGCTTTGGCCGGGTAGAGGTCTTCACCAAGCCGGGTACGGGCAACCTCCATGGCCAGTTCAGCGTGAACGGCAACAACTCACCGTTCAATGCGCAGAACCCTTACGTGCAGGTGCAACCGCCGTATCACTCACTTTATCTAGACGGTAATTTGAGTGGTCCTCTCGGGAAGAAGTCGTCTCTGTTTGCGGCGGGCACTTACTTTGACCAGGCGAGCAACGCGATCGTCAACACGACGAATGTGTCGGAGTCAGTGCGCAACCCACAGATCTCCAGCACTTATTCCGCGCGGGTAGATCGGCAGTTATCTACCAACAACACTCTGATCGGGCGATACGAGTACAACCAGATTCGCGTCACCAATGGCGGTGTCGGGTTGCTGGTACTGCCTTCCGAAGGCTTCAACAATACGACCACCATGCAGACGCTGCAACTGAGTAATACGCAGGTCGTGAACCCGCATATCATCAACGAAACCCGGTTCCAGTACATACGCACGAGGCTTGACCAGGCGATTGCCGATACCTCGCCGACGGTGATTGTGCAAGGGGCTTTCAACGGTGGCGGAAGTACGGCGGGTACTATTCGGGATGCGCAGGACCGGTATGAATTTCAGGACTACCTGACGCTCGAGAAGGGTAAGCACTTTATCAGGACGGGCGGCCGGTACCGTCTGCTGCGCGATGCCAACTACTCGACGGCAAACTATAACGGTGCATTTATTTTTCCGGACCTGGCGACTTACAATCTTGCACTGTCCGGCTCGGAGACTGGGGCGACCCAGTACAGCGTCACGAGTGGGCAGGCAAACGCGACGGTGCTGACGGGCGATCTTGGCGTGTATGCCGAGGATGAGTGGAAGACTGCAAAAAATCTGACGCTGACCTTTGGGCTGAGGTTTGAAACGCAGAGTGCGATTCCAGACCACGCCGACTGGGCGCCACGCGCCGGGTTCGCGTGGGGTATCCACCAGGAGGGTTCGAAGCCAGCATTGCTCGTGCTGCGCGGTGGTGCGGGTTTGTTTTACGACCGCTTCATTGCTGGCAACATCCTGACGGCGATCCGGCAGAACGGAGTTTCGCAGCATACCTACGTCGTGCAGAATCCCCAGTTTTTTACGAACATTCCGGCTCCGGCGCAGTTGCAAAATGCCACCGCGCCGACGACCTACACCATCTCACCGCGGCTCCGGGCAGCGCAATCGATTGTGGCCTCGGTGTCGGTTGACCATACCTTCGGCAAGATTGGCAGCGTATCGCTTGGGCTCTTTCATTTTCAGGGAGTACACCAGTATCTTTCGCGGAATATCAATGCCCCGCTGCCGGGAACGTTTGTGACAACTGATCCGACGAGCGGGGTTCGGCCCTTCGGGGGAACGACCAATCTTTATCAGTTCTCTTCGGACGCGACGAGCAATGTGCTGGTGGGATTTGTCAACGGGAGCTTGACGCTGTCGAAGTACACGTCCCTGTTCGGCTTTGCGGCGCTGGGCCGTCAGCGCGGCAGCAGCAGCGGGGCCAACAGCTTTCCGAGCAACGAGTACGACCTGCGGGCGGACTACGGGCGGCAGGCGGGCGATCAGCAACAGTTCTACGTGGGGCTCTACAACAAGCTGCCATGGAATATCGGCGTGGATTCTTTCGTCTTTGCCAACACTTCGCCGCCGTTCAACATCACCGTGGGAGAAGATCTGAATGGCGACGCGCAGTATAACGACCGGCCTTCGTTTGCGACGGATCTTACGCGACCTTCGGTGCGGCGGACAGCCTATGGAAACTTCGACCTCGCGCCCGTGGCGGGACAGACGATCATCCCGGTGAACTATGGGCATGCGGCCGGGTATCTCTCGCTGCAGTTGCAGGTGAGCAAGGGATTCAAGCTGGGGCCTCGACCGAGTGCGCCGCCACCGGCCGCGGATAGCAAGGATGATAAAGACAAGGATGCTAAGGACAAGGCCGCAGCAACGGCTGCGAAGGGGCCTGCGCCGAAGCCGGACCGGCCATACACGCTGACGTTCGAGGTGCAGGGGGACAACATCCTGAACTTCGTGAACCCGGCGCCGCCGGTGGGGGTGCTCGAGTCGCCGTTGTTTGGCAAGGTGATCTCGTTGAACAGCGGCTTCAGCAACAGCACAGGCGCCAACCGGACGATCACGTTGCGGACCAGTTTCACCTTCTAGACATCGCTTCGCCTACGTGATGACGCGCCGGAGGAAGCCCTTCATGCCAACCCATGTGAGGAGCGCGAGGAAGAAGCACAACATGCCGATGACGAGGGCCGGGTGCATATGCGGCAGGCTCGGCGTGAGCGCGGTGCGCAGGCCCTCGCTCATGTAGACGATGGGATTGAAGAGCACGCCGTACTTGAGCCATGGGATAGGCGCGAGCGCGGCCCAGGGATAGTAGACGCAGCCCAGGAAGGTGATGGGGACGACCACGACGCCGAAGATGAGGCCGATCTGCTGCGGCTTGACGGAGGTGCCGATGGTGAGGCCAAGCGCGCCCGAGACGCCGCTGGAAAGCACGAGGACGAGGAGGAGGAACGGCCAGCTTTCGATGCGGTACTGCGCGGGCTGAGCCGGGACGTAGATCGCTAGGGGGAAGACGATGGCCGCCGCGACGATGCTCTGCATGGCGGAGAAGCAGATCTTTTCGAGGGCGACCGCTGCGACGGGGAGAGGACACATCACGCGGTCGTCGATCTCGCGGGTGATCCCGAACTCCTGCGCGAGCGGCAAGGCGACGGCGGCGATGCCGGAGAACATGATGGCGACGGCCATCAGTCCGGGCAGCAGGACGGTCGAAAAGCTGCCGACGCCGCCGGGGTGCGCCATCGGGTTGCCGCCGGTCCCGCCCGACATGTGCGGGAAGACGTAGGTGAAGACGAAGAGAAAGAGCAGCGGGTTCATGCAGACGCGAATGGCGAAGGGAAAGAGTTCGCGGCGCAACACGTAGAGATCGCGCTGGAGCAGACCGAGGAACGCACCGCTGTACAGCGCGAGGTTGCTCGATGCGGTAGGTCGCGGAATGGAGACGGCGGTGGCCATGGAGGAGAATCCTCAGGTGCGGCAATGCGGGTGGGCAGCCTACTCGCGGAGGTCGCGCCCGGTGAGTTGGATGAATACGGTTTCGAGGCTGGTCTCGGTGATGTTGAGGTCTCGCAGGCCGTATTGCTGGGTGGCCGCGAGGACATCGGAGAGCAGCCCGTCCGCACCCTTGGCGAAGACGCGGACGCCGTCGCCGGTCGCCTCGGCGCGGGTGACGCCTTCGATCGCGGCGAGCTGGCGGGCGACGCCCTCGCAGTTGGACTGATCTTTGAGGTGCAGGGCGTAGACCTTTTCGGCGCCGACCGAGTTCTTGAGCGCGGCGGGGGTATCTTCGACGAGGATTTTGCCATGGTCGATGATGGCGACGCGGTCGCAGAGTTCGTCGGCCTCCTCCATGTAGTGGGTGGTGAGGACGACCGTAATGCCCTGGTCGCGCAGTGCCCGCACGGCGTCCCACATGGCGATGCGGGTCTGCGGGTCGAGCCCGGCGGAGGGCTCGTCGAGGAAGAGGACTTTGGGGTGGTGGGCGACGGCGCGGGCGATCTGCACCCGCTGGGCGAGCCCGCCTGAAAGCTGCGCGGGGTAGGCGGCGGCGCGTTCCGAAAGGTGAAACTGATCGAGCAGCGCCGCGGTGCGATCGTGTGCTTCCGCACGGGATGAGCCGAAAAAACGGCAATGGAAGTAGATGTTTTCAGCGATCGTACAGGCTCGATCGAGCGTGTTGTACTGCGGCACGACCCCAATCGCGCGCCGGGCGAGTGCCGGGCTGCGGACGACGTCGATTCCCGCAATGTGCACCGAACCGGAGGTGGGGAGGGCGCGGGTGGTGCAGATGCTGATGGTGGTGGTCTTGCCGGCGCCGTTAGGGCCGAGCAGCCCGAAGATGACACCCGCCTCGACCTTGAGATCGATTCCGTTGACGGCGGTGACCTGCGGCTTGCCTGCGAAGACTTTACTCAGGCCCGTTACTTCCACGATCACGCGGATTGCTCCTTCAGCTTCAGCATCGTTACCTTCGTCTACCGGACCATTGTTCGTCTACCGGACCATTATAGGAGCCGCATCCCGCATGTCGGTGGCTGCGGAATACCGGGTAGGGAGCGCCGGGTGGGGCGAAGGGGGCGTGCGGGAGTAGAATCAGGGCATGTCGCGAGGATGGGAGAGTAAATCCGTGGAATCACAGCAGGCCTCAAAAGAAGCGGCAGTGGAACAGGAAACTCCGGCGCAGGCTGCCGCAAGCCAACGCGCCAGCGTGGTCGCGATGAAGGGCAATCTGGCCGCGGACGCGGATCGCAAGCGGAAGCGCCAGTCGCTTGAAATGCAGCGCGAACGCATCCTGTCGGAGCGTACTTCAAGCCCGCACCGGCGCACTGCGCTCGAGGCGGCGCTGCTTGAGATCGAAGAGAAGCTTTCGGAGCTTGGCTGGACCGTTCACCTGTAGGCCAGGTCGCCGCCGCATACTCGACTCGAACGAGAAAATCCCCCGGTGCCTCTGCCAAGGTCCGGGGGATTTCTGCTGAAGCTTATTTGCTGCCGAAGCGATAGACAACGCCAAGGTTCAGCTGCTTGCTGTTCTGGAGTGTGCTGCCATAGGTGGTGCCCAGGTAGCTTGGCGAGAGGCGCAACGCAAGGTTGGGGTAGAGGTTGTAGTCCAGGTTGACGCCGGCTGTGAAGGACGCGGCGTAGTTCCCGGTCCAGACGCCGATATCCGCTGCGCTGAGTCCCTTGGAGTCACCGTCGAACTTGCCGAGGCCCATGCCACCCTCGCCGAAGACGCTGGCGGAGAACTTTTCCTTGCGGACGAAGCGGTAGCTGGGGCCGGCCATGAAACTGTACTCGGAGATGCGCGGGTTGTTGTCGAGCACGTTCCCTGACGGCAGGATGTTGCCGATCATGGCCTTGCCATAGGCACCGCGGACTTCCCCGATCACGCCAAGCTTCGGGTTGAGGGCGTACATGGTCGAGGCCCAGAAGGTGATCTGGTTATCCTGGCGCTGGAATTCCCCGGAACGGAAGCGGAGATAGCCGCCACCGCCGCCGACCTCCCAGCGATGGTTGTACGTCTCTGCGACGGTTCGCGCGATGCGTGCCTTGCGATTGGAATTGCTCTCACGACGCGTCCGGTGAGCGCTTTGCCCGTCCGCCGGATGCAGACTGAACAACGCGACGGCGGTGACGGTCAGGACGCCGAAAAGCTTCTTCTTGGACTTCAACAACATCTCAAAACGGGAAGGTACCGAGCTTGTCTGGACCTGCTTCGAACGATGAATCAACGTGTTCACTCCTGCCTGCCTGTTGCTATCTGATACGGTTGGATGACTTTCCCGTAGAGAGAGCCGGCCGCACTCTCTATTAGAACATTCAGGGTTGATTCGGGCACAGCGGGGACGACAGAAGATTGCTTGCCCCAGATCAGTAACGGAGAAGCATCATGGCAAGAACATCGAGCGTAGGCTACCCTTCTGATCGACGTGCGGGCGGGGGTTTTGGTGCTTTTGTGCTGGGGATTCTGTTCGCGGTGGTGGCTCTTGGAGTGGGCGGATGGGCTTACTTCAAGTACGGCCATCCGCCGGTCGCTGCGGCCGATCCGGCGTTTCCGATGGAAGCCCAGATCGTTCATGTTCCGCTCAATGCGCGCATCGCGCGTGAGCTTGAACAACCTCCTTTCGGCTCGAGTGAAGATGCTTACGAAGCGGGTGCGAAGATCTATGTTGCGAGCTGCGCCGACTGCCACGGCACCCCGGGACACGACGCCCCTTTTGCCAAGTGGATGTACCCCTCTGCGCCGCAACTCTGGAAGAAGCACGGCAAGGGAGTCGTAGGCGTCTCCGATGACGAGGCCGGGGAAACCTACTGGAAGGTCAAGAATGGGATCCGGCTGACCGGCATGCCCGCCTACCAGCATCTCTACTCGACGACTCAGATGTGGGATGTGTCGCTGCTGCTGAAGAATGCCGACCAGACTCTGCCTGATCCGGTGATGGCGATTCTTGCCGGCACCGCTCATGAGGGCGGGACAACTGCAAAAGGTGTTCAAACAGACGTCCAAAGCCTGCCGTAAATCCTGTAAAACCTGCGGAAAAGCTGCGCATTTCTTCGCTTTGCGAGGGCTGAGTCCTGGGCACAAAGATGCTATTGCCAACCGTCCCGCGATAGGCATAGTATCCGTTTCGCCCTCACATCTGGACCAGACTTTCGGAAACCTGTGAGCCGGCAACAGGCCATTTCTCAAGAACTTAGCTGTTACCCAGCAAGGGACCAACGCATGATTGGGCGATGAGACCCATCAGCGTGCATTGGAGCGAAAACATCATGTCGTGGTATGCCTATTGCATCGCCGAACGCCAGTCCTTTCCGGAACTCGCCCGTCACCGTCGTCCGATGCCTTTGAACGGTATCACGGGTCTTTTTGGCAACCAGACCTTCCTTTTTCCCGCCGGCGACCTTGCGGTGATCGTCTCCGAGCACGCCGCGAGCGATGCCGAGCGTTTCGATCAGCAGGCAGCGAAAGATCATGCCCGGGTGATCGCGGACTGCTTCAAGCTCTCGACCGTGCTTCCCTTCCGCTTCGCGACGACCTTTCATGACGATGACGGCCTGCGGCGCTCGGTCCGCTCGAACCAGAAGCACTTTCTGGCGAACGTCGAGCGGCTTCGCGGCAAGGCAGAGATGCACCTGAAGGTTCTCGTGGATGACACCTGTCCCGGGACTTCGGCGCGGGATATGACGGTCGGCCAGCAGTACCTGATCAGCCTGCGCGAAAGCGCCAGCCGCCAACGGGAGCGCCAGTCGAAGGCGCGGGCGCTGTCGATCCAGATGCATCGCATGTTTCTGCCGATTGCCGAGGAGATCACCTGCAAGCGGATGGAATCGGGCAAGATGCTGCTCGACATCGCACACCTGATCGACAACAAGACGGTGGAGCGTTACCAGAACAAATACAGCTCTGCGACGCAGGAGTTGAAGGAGTGCCGGATGCAACTCTCCGGACCGTGGCCTCCGTATCATTTTGTCCATCGCACCAACGGCGCACCGCATCACGCCTGAGCAGCGGCTGGGGCTAGGAATCGAGCGGTCGAGACGCGAAAGCTGCGGATCGGCCGCTTTTTCATGACGTCCCGGCGCCAAACTCTTCAATCGGCTGGCTTTGCAGGTTTCAAAACGGGGAAAGGGTTACCGTTTTTATCCTCGGCCCGAGCGCTGGGGACACCCTTTGTGCCGCGCTGGGCATCCGTTAAGCGAGGTGAGAAGCTGCGCCTCCGCCTTTTGTTTCCTTGCGTAACGGGAAAGGTGGGCGCAACGTTCGGCTTCGCCCAGGAGAATAACGAATGCAACGCACGAAGTTTCTTAGCTCGACTGTTTCTTTTCGCTTTCTTGCCACCGGTTTCTTAACCAGCGGTCTGCTCGTTGGTTCTGCGTTCGCCCAGGAGGCAAACCCTGCCAGCACGGGTGCACCCGTCGCAGCCACCGTCAACCGGAACGGGGATGTTTTCTTCTACAAGGTCCAGGCGGTCCAGCGCGATATCGATGCGGTGAACTATCTGCATCGGAGCGGGTCTACGGATCTGAAGTTTGTTGGCACGGGAATGCTGCCGGATGCCTCCGGCAAGGCGACCGTCAAGAGCGAGCGCGGCGGCATCACCATTGATGCCGAGTTCAAGGGCCTTACGCCGGCGAATGGTTTCGGTACGGAATATCTGACTTACGTTCTGTGGGCAATCTCGCCCGATGGCCGCCCCAACAACCTGGGCGAAGTGCTTCCCGCGGGGACGAAGAATAATATTCACGTGACGACGGCGCTCCAGTCATTCGGCTTGATTGTCACCGCCGAGCCGTACTACTCGGTGAGCACGCCGTCGGATGTGGTCGTGATGAAGAACGTGGTCACTAACGACACGAACGGCGTAATCGAGAAGGTTACGGCGCATGCGACGCTGATGCCGCGCGGCATCTACGCGGATGACGGCGCGCATTCGGTTTCACACCCGATCACGCGAGATGAGAAGTCGCCGCTCGAGCTCTACGAGGCGTATAACGCTGTGCGCATTGCACAGGCGGCCGGTGCGGAGAAGTATTCGGCGGAGACGTTCGCGAAGGCGAACGAAGATCTGAAGAACGCTGCGGACATTGACGGCAGCAAGCACCGGAACGAGAAAATGGAAATCACCTACGCCCGTGAGGCCGTACAGCGGGCTGAAGATGCGCGCGTCGACACCTTGCGCAAGCAGGCTGCCGAGCGTCAGAGGAATGCCGAGATCGCCAAGAACGAGGCGCAGGCGCAGGCTGCGCAGTCCCAGCAGGATGCGCAGGCGGCGGCCCTTCAGGCGCAGCAGGCGCAACTCGCGCAGCAGCAGGCTGAGGCCGCAAAGGCAGCCGCTGACGCGGAACGCGCGAAGGCTGAAGCCGAGGCGGCAACGGCTCGTGCGAACGCTGCAGCGGCAAATCAGCAGGTTGCCGATGCGAACCAGGTCCGCGAGAAGCTGCGCGAGCAGTTGAACAGCGTGCTTGCGACAAGCGAAAGTGCACGCGGTCTGATCGTGAACATGTCCGATGTACTGTTCGACACCGGAAAGTACAGTCTGAAGCCGAATACGCAGATCTCACTGGCGAAGGTTGCCGGTATCCTGACCGCCTATCCGGGTTTGAAGGTGCAGGTGGAAGGGTATACGGATATCGTTGGCTCGGACCAGTTGAACCAGAAGCTGTCCGAGAACCGCGCCAATGCGGTGATGAACTTCCTGGTCGCCCAGGGCGTCAACCAATCGAACATCACCGCTGCGGGATACGGCAAGACCAACCCCGTGGCGGATAATGGCACGGCTGCCGGACGCGCTCAGAATCGCCGCGTGAACATGGTGGTTTCAGGCGACGCAATCGGCGTGCAGCAGCAGTCGGCGCCGGGTGCCAACTAACTCGTCTTACGACCACGCACGGCAGAAACGGCTACCGGGCCCCGGTAGCCGTTTCTGCATCAGCCGATACGCTGGTACAAAGGACCTATGGAAACTCTGCGCGGCAGAACGGTATTGGTGACGGGTGCGAGCTCTGGGATTGGCCAGGCGACAGCGATGGCTTTTGCTGCACAGGGGGCGCGGTTGTTGCTGTGCGCTCGGCGGCTTGAGTTGCTGACCGAGTTCGCTGCAACCCTTGAGAAGGCTGACGATATCTTCTGTTTCCGACTGGATGTTCGCGACCGCGCAGCGGTGGAGGCGACGATCGGAGGCTTGCCGGAGGAGTGGAAGCCAATCGACATCCTTGTCAACAATGCTGGTCTCAGCCGGGGGCTCTCCAAGGTTTATGAGGATGACCCCGAGAACTGGGAAGAGATGCTCGACACCAACGTCAAGGGTCTGCTCTATGTCACCCGCGCGGTCGTTCCGGGGATGGTTGCGCGGGGACGGGGCCACGTGATCAATCTCGGCTCGACGGCTGGAAACCAGACCTATGCGAACGGCGCGGTGTACTGCGCGAGCAAGGCGGCAGAACGGGTCATCAGCGAAGGCTTGAAGCTGGACCTGATGGGAACGCCGGTGCGGGTGACGACGGTCGACCCGGGCATGGTGGAGACGAACTTCTCGGAGGTGCGCTTTCGCGGGGATAAAGGCCGTGCGGCCAAGGTGTACCAGGGGTTGACGCCGCTCGCGCCGGAGGATGTGGCGGAAACGATTGTCTGGGCGGCGACGCGGCCCGCCCACGTCAACATTCACTCGATCCTGATGACTTCGATCGATCAGGCCAACTCGAATGTGCTCAGCCGGAAGAGCTAGGAACGTTACGCTGCAAGCGCGCCGTCAAGCTTCAGCGGCAGCCAGAGCGAAAACAACGTTCCATGCGCGTGCGGGTGATCGGCTTCATGGCGGCTGCGCATCTTGATGCGGCCGCGATGTTTCTCGATGATTCCCTTCGAGATCCAGAGCCCGAGACCGGTGCCGGTAACCTCTTTGCTGGTGTGGAAGGGCTCGAACAGATGCTTGCGCATCTTCGGCAGAAAGCCGGTTCCCGTGTCGGCGACGGAGATGCGAACACCCTCCCGGGCCGTGATCGGGCAGGTCGCCGGCCGCAGGCGGACGTGAAGCTTTCCACCTCGGGGCATGGCGTCGTAGGCATTGCGGACGAGGTTGTTCAGTACCTGGCGAAGTTCGCTCTCGAGCAGCATGGCTGAAGGCGTGTCGCGAAGATTCAACTTCACTTCGACCTTGCGCGAGGTGAACCGGGACGAATAAAGGCGGAGGACGGCGGGAATGGTTTCGCCGAGATCGACGGGCGCGGCCGAAGTCTGCTGGCGGTGGAAGCGAAGGGTCTGCATCGTAATATCGGAGACCCGCGCGATCTCCTGTTCGGCCAGGATGGCGTAGGTGCGCATATCGTCGGCGGAGTCGGCGGTGCGGACCAGGTAGAGCAGGTTGACGACGGCTTCGAGCGGGTTATTGATCTCGTGAGCGATCGAGCTTGCGAGCTGCCCGACTGCGGCCAGCTTCTCACTCCGTCGGAGCGCCTCCTCGGACAGCCGGGCCTGCGTCACGTCACGAAAGGTGACGACGGCGCCGGCGGAGATGCCTTTCTGGGTGATCGGCTGGGCGGACATCTCCGCGTAGAAGAACGACCCATCCTTGCGAAAGACGTGGTCCGGCTGGTTCGAGAAAGGCCGGTTCTTCCAGAAAACGTTGTAGATGCTGCATTCCTCGCGAGGATAAACGCGCCCGTCCGGGTAGTGATGATGCACCATCTGGTGCATGTTCCGGCCAATCAGCTCGGACAACTCGAAGCCCAGCATCCCCAGGGCGGCACGGTTCACGAAGGTACAGTTACCGTCCAGGTCCACGCCCCAGATTCCCTCACCGGCGGAATCGAGCAGCGCCTGCCAAGGCTGATCTGCGGGCGAAGTTGGACTGGTCGTGCTGTCGTGCATGTGGGACCCCTGAGACGATATTCTTTCGCCTCTCCTCCATTGGATGCAATTTTTCACTGCAGGCCCTTCTGCCTTGAAGCAGTAACATTTCGTTCGCATATGATCACCGGATGATGACGGCTGGTCAGCGAGGGATTTCCATGCGTGCTGTGATGGCGCGAAGTGCGCTGCTTCTGTTTTTAGGCTTTACCGTGTCAGGGATGGGACTGGCGCAGCAGGCCCCCGTGGTCATCCGGGTGGACGCTGCCGGATCGCTCGGCCCTTACAAGCCGGACTGGAACTTCTTCGGCGCCGACGAACCGAATTACACCTACGCCCCCAATGGAATGAAGCTGCTGCGAGAGCTCAGCGGGCTCAATCCGGCGACGCCCGTATACTTCCGGCCGCATAACCTGCTGACGAGCGGGGACGGGTCGGCCTCGCTGAAGTGGGGCTCGACTAATGTGTACACGGAGACCCCGGACGGGAAGCCGGTTTACGACTGGACGATCACGGACCGAATCTTCGACAACTTTGCGGCCACGGGTGTTCGGCCGATGGTCGAGATCGGCTTCATGCCGGAGGCGCTTTCGACTCATCCTGAGCCGTATCGCCATTCCTTCCAGAAGGCCGGCGACGAGGTGTTCACCGGCTGGAGCTACCCGCCGAAGGACTACACGAAGTGGCGCGCGTTGATCGTGGCCTGGGTGACGCATCTGCACCTGCGCTACGGAGCGGCGACCGACACCTGGCTTTGGGAGGTGTGGAACGAGCCGGATATCCCCTATTTCCACGGGTCGCTCGAAGAGTACGAGAAGCTCTACGACGTGACCACGGGGGCGGTGCGGCAGGTGCTTCCGCACGCCCGGGTGGGGGGTCCGGGAGCGACCGGACCCTATCCGCACGACGACCCGGCCAGGAATAACCCCTTCTTCCACGATTTCCTGGAACATGCCGCTCATGGCGTAAACGCCGATACCGGCAAGCCCGGGGTGCCGCTCGACTTCATCTCCTTCCATCCCAAGGGTTCGCCAAAGTTCATCGATGCGGCGGGCGAGGTGCCTGCGCACGTGAAGATGAATATGGCGCCACAGTTGGGGTCGACGGACCTGGGAATGAAGATCGTGGCCGAGTTTCCGGAGTATCGCAACACCCCGATCATCCTTTCGGAGACCGATCCCGAGGGGTGCGCGGCCTGCAAGGGGCCGCAGAACGGCTACCGCAATGGACCGCTGTACGGCGTGAGTGTTGCCGAGATGCTGGCGCGTTCGGCGGAGCTTGCCCGTCTAAACCAGGTGAACCTGCTGGGCGGGGTGACCTGGGCGTTCGAATTCGAGGATCAGCCGTGGTTTGCGGGATTCCGGGAACTCGCGACCCATGGCGTCGACAAGCCCGTGATGGCCGTCTTCCGGATGTTCAGCAGGCTGCACGGAACACTGCTGCCGCTGACGAGCGGGGCGGCGGTCCCGGTGGAGGAGATCGTAAAGCAATCGGTTGCGGGCAGGCCGGATGTCTCGGGCATTGCCACCCGCGACGCGCACTCCGTCGATGTCATTCTGTGGAACTACCAGGATGAGGATCTGCCCGCGCCGGCGGCAGGGATTCGGCTGGAGATTGCCGGCTTGCCTGCCAGGCGGGTTAAGGTGACAGAGTACCGGATGGACCGCGATCATTCGAACGCATACACCGCCTGGCTGCAGATGGGAAGTCCGCAGCAGCCGACCGCGGCACAGGTTCGGACTCTCGAGCAGGCCTCGAAGCTGGCGGTGCTTCGCACCTCGAGCGCGAAAGCTGACGCCGGGACAATCACGACTCAAGTACTATTGCCGCGGCAAGGAGTTTCTCTCATCCATCTCGCCTGGTAGGTGCCGCATGATGCATACGACGCTTTTATCGGTACTCATCGTCTGCTTTCTCCAGACGCAGTTCCCCCAGCGCGGCAGGCAGACCCCTTCCTGCAACAAGCAGATGTTAGTGCCGAACCTCTCCGTCAAGCAGAGCACCCAGGTTCAGGGCAGACTCAGGACCTTTGAGGGCGATGAGGTCCGCAACTCGCTGGTCGAGCTGCGCCGGTACAAGTCGCCCTTTGAGCAGGTATCGCTCGAGCAGGTGACGACCGATGAAGACGGCCGGTTCGACCTGGGTCCCGTAGAAGCTGGCAAGTACCGCTTGCTGGTGGCGCCGACCGCTCGCTACGAAGAGCCACGCTCGCTGGTCTGCACAAAGGCTGGCCCCTGCGTGCTCGACATCTCTCTCCTGTCGAACTCTGAACAGGTCGATCCCAGCTGCCCGCGCCGTTAGAATCGTGAAAGACAAGCCTCGTTCGAGGCTTGTCCGCGGCGGCCAGTTTCGCGGGTCGAAGCGCTCGCGTTCTTGAAGGCAGGAATCAATCATGATCACAATCAAGCAGGGCGACCTGATCGAAAGCGTCCGGGCTGCGCTCCAGTACATCAGCTTCTACCACCCCGAGGACTACATCACGAACCTTTCGCGCGCGTATGACCTCGAGCAAAGCCATGCAGCCAAGGACGCGATCGCGCAGATTCTCATCAACTCGCGCATGTGCGCCGAGGGCCATCGGCCGATCTGCCAGGATACCGGCATCGTGACGATCTTCCTGAAGATCGGGCTCTCGGTGCAAATCTCCGGAGAAAACGGCGGCGAGGCGAAGCTGTCGCTGCAGGAGATGTGCGACGAAGGCGTTCGGCAGGCGTGGCTCGACCCCGACAACAAGCTGCGCGGCTCCATCCTGCGGGACCCGGCATTCAGCCGGAAGAATACGGTCGACAACACGCCGTGCGTGGTCGAAGTCGCTCTTGTGCCGGGTACGAAGATCGACGTGACGGTGGCAGCTAAAGGCGGCGGGTCAGAGGCAAAGTCGAAGTTTGTCATGCTCAACCCATCGGATTCGGTCGTCGACTGGGTCATTAGAACGGTGCCGACGATGGGTGCGGGCTGGTGTCCGCCCGGCATGCTGGGCATCGGGATCGGCGGGACAGCGGAGAAGGCGATGCTGCTCGCAAAGCAGTCGCTGATGGACCCGATCGACATGCAGGAGTTGAAGACGCGGGGACCAAAGAGCAATCTCGAGCAGCTGCGGATTGACCTTTACGACAAGGTGAATGCGCTCGGAATCGGGGCGCAGGGGCTGGGTGGCCTCACCACCGTGCTCGACGTCAAGATCCTGGAGTGGCCGACGCATGCGGCAAACCTGCCGGTGGCCATGATCCCGAACTGCGCCGCGACGCGCCATGCACACTTCGTGCTCGACGGCAGTGGCCCGGTGTATATCGATCCGCCGCCGCTCGACAAGTGGCCGAAGCTGACCTACGACGTGCACAATGCCCGGCGGGTCGATCTTGAAACGGTCACCCGCGCGGATGTGGAAAGCTGGAAGCCGGGCGAGGTAGTGCTCTTGACCGGCAGGCTGCTGACCGGGCGGGACGCGGCGCATAAGCGGATGATCGACATGCTGAACCGCGGCGAGGCGCTGCCGGTCGATTTCACCAATAAATTCATCTACTACGTCGGGCCCGTCGAAGCCGTACGCGATGAAGCCGTCGGGCCCGCCGGACCAACCACGGCGACGCGCATGGACAAGTTCACGCGGCAGCTGCTCGAGGCCACCGGGCTGCTCGGGATGATCGGCAAGGCCGAGCGCGGGGACGCGGCGATCGAAGCGATTCGCGACAACCATGCCGTCTACCTGATGGCCGTGGGCGGCGCTGCGTACCTCGTGTCGAAGGCGATCAAGCACTCCCGGGTGCTGGCGTTCGCAGACCTCGGGATGGAGGCAATCTACGAATTCGAGGTCGTGGACATGCCGGTCACCGTGGCGGTCGACGCCCAGGGCACGAGCGTGCACAAGACCGGGCCGGCGGAGTGGTCAGCGAAGATCGCTGCCAGCCAGGAGATCGGCGGAGTAGCGATCCTCGGCCAGTAAACGCCACAGCGCCCTGCAATACGCCAATCAGGCCGCTCTGACGACGCTCGACTCCGGCGTCTCCTGCACCGCGGCAGGCTCGATGCGGGTTCGAGCGCCGAACAGCCGCTGGATGCAGCCGTGGCACAGGTGGAGGGTCGGGACCCAGACTGCGAGTCCGGCGAGAATGGCGCAACTGATCAGGATGGAAAGTAGTGTTTCTGACATAGCAGGTCTCCGGTGAAAACACGAATGTGGTCCGGCTGTATGTGGGCGCTTGTCTTTCATGCAGAGCGCCTGGAAGGGTGCGATGGGGCTGCGGACGGTTCTGTCCTCAGCAAGATCGGCGCGTGAGCGCCGTCGCAACAGGGGCCGAGTGCCGACAGTATGGCAAAGCCTGAACGCTGCCGCCAGTCTTATTTTGCGGATTTCCCGAAGATTTATGCGTGTCCCAACAGCTAGCTGATGCGCGAAGGCTGCTCGTCGCGTACGGCTTTTCTGGCGGTACGACGGTTCACGATGCTGCTGCGGCGCGTGCGCGCGCGTTCGCTGGCATGATCGATCTGCTTCCAGAACCCGAGGAAGTAATCGAAGGCCGAGATGATCGAAATAATCGTCATCCAATAGATCGCGGTGTACGCGATCACGCGGACCGCAACGACGAACCCGCCGTGCCAACTCGGGAACCAGAGCCAGTAATTCCACCGGTGCGCCAGGATGGCCGCCACGACCGAGACGATCTGAATGACAGTCTTCAGCTTGCCGATCTCGCTCGCGTCGATGGCGAAGCCTTCGCTCGCGGCGATCGAACGCAGGCCGGAGACCAGAAACTCGCGGCCGATGATGAGCACGGCGATCCACGGCGGAACAATCCTGGGATTGTAGGCAACCAGGATGATGTAGGCCGCACAGACCATGAGCTTGTCGGCAAGCGGGTCAAGCAGCATGCCGATCGTGGTGATCTGCTTGCGCTTACGGGCCAGGTAGCCGTCGAGCCCGTCGGTAATGCTCGCGACGATGAAGAGGGCCGAGGCGGCCAACTCCTGCTCGCCGTTGTTGCCATTGAACGGGGAGTGCGGCGAGAGAAACCAGATCAGCAGTGGAACACTGGCAATCCGGCTCATCGTGATGGAATTGGGGAGATTCATCCGTTAGGGCCCGAACCGCCAGCGGCCAGACACGCCTATTCTGCCACATCCGCCGGATGCCGCGCCGGAAAACGCTGAACGCTCGAACTGCCCCGGCCGGATATGGCACGGAGGCAGTTCGAGCAGGGGCGCAGCGTCACGCGTACATGCCACGCTGCTTCGTCGTATAGGCAACACGATCGATCGCGAGCATGTACGCCGCGATGCGGTTGTTGACCATGTGCGACTGGCCGTAGGAGACGACGTCGCGGAACGATTCCGACATGATGACGTCGAGCCGCTGGTTCACCTCAAGCTCGGTCCAGAAGTAGCCCATGCGGTCCTGCACCCACTCGAAGTAGCTGGCCGTGACACCGCCTGCATTGGCCAGGATGTCAGGGATGACGAAGACGTTGTTGGCTTCGAGCATCTCGTCGGCAACCGTGGTGGTCGGGCCGTTGGCGCCCTCACAGAGGATCCTGCAGCGCAGATCGGCGGCGTTGCGGCTGGTGATGACGTTCTCGGTAGCGGCCGGGATCAGGATCTCGCACTCGCGGGTGAGCAGCTCCGCCTTGTCGCAGGCTTCGGCCTTGGCGAAGCCGTTGATGGTGCCGGCCTTGGTGCGGTGTTCGAGCAGCGCCGGGATATCGATGCCGTCTTCGTTCAACAGCGCACCGTCGTATTCGGCGATGCCGATGATGGTGTAACCCTTGCGGTAGAGCAGGTTGGCGGCGTTCGAGCCGACATTCCCGAAGCCCTGGATGATGACCCGACAGCCTTCGATCGTCAGACCGAGATGCTTCAGCGCTTCATCGCAGCACACCGAAATCCCGCGCCCCGTCGCTTCCTTGCGCCCGCGCGAGCCGCCAATGTTGACCGGCTTGCCGGTGACAACCGCGGTCACCGTCTGGCGCATGTGCATCGAGTAAGTGTCCATGATCCACGCCATGGTCTGCTCGTTGGTATTCATGTCAGGCGCCGGGATGTCTTTCTCGGGCCCGATAAACTCGACCAGCTCGGCGGTAAAGCGCCGCGTCATGCGCTCGAGCTCGCCCTGCGACATGTGCTTCGGATCGCAGATGACGCCGCCCTTCGCGCCCCCGAACGGAATGTTGACGACCGCGCACTTCCACGTCATCCACGAGGCCAGCGCACGGACCTCGTCGAGCGATACATCCGGGGCATAGCGAATGCCGCCCTTGGCGGGGCCGCGGGCCATCGAATGCTGCACCCGGTAGCCGGTAAAGACTTCGATCGTCCCGTTGTCCATCTGCACCGGGATGTGGACGATAATCTCGCGCGTCGGGTAGCGAAGGACCTTCCAGATGCCTTCGTCGAGGTTCAGCTTGCGGGCGGCCAGGTCGAACCGTGCTGCTTGTGCTTCCCAGGGGTTTTTTTCAAGCTCAAAAGCGGTCTCTTGTTCGAGCGTCAGGACCGGTGCGGTACTTGCCATTGCATACTTCCTTTTCTGTGTCGCTGGTACGCGTGGTATCAGGGATTCTCCGGCCATCGGGTTACCCTCCTGTCAACGTCTCAAGGATTGGACGTGAAGATCGGCTATTCGCTCCAGGATCTTGCTTTCGGCTTCAGACCAGGCCGGTCAGTGGTCGAGCCCTGCGTACTATAGGCCTCCGGTTCAACAAGGGGCAAGGCACCTGAAGTACCCCTTTAGAGTCATGAAGCACGCGGTCGGCGAAGACGGGTACGATACATATCGACGATGAAGCACAGAAACGAGAGCAATCCAACCCGCGCAGAATTCGCCAAACTGGCCAAAAAACACACGCTCGTCCCGGTCTGCCGCACGGTGACGGCTGACCTCGAGACTCCGGTCTCCGCCTTTCTCCGCATGGCGGATGACGCGCCCGAAGCCTTTCTGCTCGAAAGCGTCGAAGGCGGCGAGCACGTGGGGCGCTACACGTTCATCGGCATTGCCCCCTACAAGCGCATGGAGGCGCGCGGGCGGACCATCTCGGTCGCCGAAGGACGCAGGCGCAGGACCTTCGAGGGTGACATCTTCGAGGAGTTGAAGGCCGCGCTCGCTGGACACAGCCCTGCACGACTTCCCGGGCTGCCGCCCTTTACCGCCGGGGCAGTAGGATTCTTCTCCTACGACGTGGTTCGTCTCATCGAAAAGCTGCCTTCGCACGCCAAGGATGAGCTGGGCGTGCCCGACGCCTGCCTGATGTTCTTCGACCAGGTGCTCGCGTTTGACCATGTGAAGAAAGAGATTCTGCTGATCGCGACCGCTGACCTGACCCGGGACGGCAGCTACGCCCGGTGCGAACGGCGGCTCGACAAGATGGAGAAGCGCCTGGCTGCGGCTCTGCCAAAGTCCGCCGTGCTCCGGAAGCTGCCCCGGGGCAGGCTGAAGATGGTGCCCCGCACCAGCAAGGCCGCCTTCCTCAAGTCAGTCGCCACGGCGAAGGAGTACATCGCCAGCGGGGACGTCTTCCAATGCGTGCTCTCGCAGCGCTTCGACTGCGAGCCCGGAGTCCCGGCCTTCGATGTCTACCGCTCGCTCCGCATCGTGAACCCGTCGCCCTACATGTTTTTCCTGCGATTTGGCGACCCGGAGAAACCACAGCACATCGTCGGCTCCTCCCCGGAGCTGCTGGTGCGCGTCCACGGCCGTGCCGTCGAGTACCGGCCGATCGCCGGCACGCGCAAGCGGTCCGCCGACGAAGTCGAAGACCGCGCCCTCGAAGCCGATCTTCGCGCCGACGAGAAGGAAGTGGCCGAGCACATCATGCTCGTCGACCTCGGCCGCAACGATGTCGGCCGCGTCAGCGAGTTCGGCAGCGTCCGCGTCAAAGACCTCATGTTCGTCGAGCGCTACAGCCACGTCATGCATCTGGTCAGCTCGATCGAGGGCAGGCTCAAGCCGGAGATGGAGCCCATCGACGCCTTCAAAGCCTGCTTCCCCGCCGGCACCCTCAGCGGCGCGCCGAAGATCCGCGCCATGGAGATCATCGAAGAACTTGAGCCGGCCCGCCGCGGCGTCTACGGCGGCAGCATCTTCTACGCCGACTTCAGCGGCAATCTCGACAGCTGCATCGCCATCCGCACGCTCTACATGAACGGGAAGCAGGGACACGTGCAGGCCGGAGCCGGCATCGTCGCCGACTCCATCCCCGAGATGGAGTTCGAGGAATGCGGCAACAAGGCCCGCGCCGTCGTCAAGGCAATCGAGCGCGCCCGCGGGGCTTAGCCGGCGGATGCCGCTCATGGGAGTCCAGAACGCGCTTCGCGTAAAATTCAACCTATGGTCTTCGTGCTCGATAACTACGACTCCTTCACCTACAATCTCGTCCAATACATGGGCGAACTGGGTGCGGAGATGGTGATTCGGCGCAATGACGAGGTCACCCCAGAAGAGGTCGCGGCGATGAAGCCCGATCGCATCCTCATCTCGCCCGGCCCGTGCACTCCACAGGAGGCCGGCATCTCGATCGCACTGCTCAGGCACTTCGCCGAAAGCCGGCAGGCAGGCGGCCCCCGCGTTCCCATCCTCGGCGTCTGCCTCGGACACCAGGCCATCGGCGCTGCCTTCGGCGGCAAGGTCGTCCGCGCAGGCAAGCTGATGCACGGCAAGACCAGCGAAGTGGATCACGACGGGCGGACCATCTTCGAGACAATCCCCTCCACCATGACCTGCACGCGCTATCACTCGCTCATCGTCGCCGAAGACGGCCTGCCCAAAACGCTCGAAATCTCCGCGAAGACCGTCGACCCAAAGACCGGCGAGACCACCATCATGGCCCTCCGCCACCGCACTCTCCCAATCGAAGGAGTACAGTTCCACCCGGAATCCGTCCTAACCAGTAACGGGCGCAAGCTCATTGAAAACTTCCTGAAAATGTAGGTCGAGCGATGCGGTTTTTGGCGGTTCTCAGTGTGTCTGCGTCAGTGGCAATCTGCGGCCAGGCTTCGGCCCAGAGGGCGGTCGGCTCCGTGCCGCTGAGCGATGCCTCGGTCGCCAATGCCGGAGGCGGAATCCTCATGGCCAGCGGTGGCCGCGCCGTCATGTACGGCAGCAACACCGTCACGGCGGCGAAGGATCACTCCGCAGCCATCACCCTCGAACGCGGCGGCGAGATCCGCGTCTGCCAGACCACCAATCTCCACCTCTCGACCGCAGCCGACGATTCCCTCCTGATGGGCATCGACCGTGGCTCGCTCGAGGTCCGGATGAAGACCAGGAGCGGCGACGTGGTCGTGACGCCCGACCTTCGCTTCACGATGAGCGAACCCGGCACACTCGACCTGCAGATGCGCGTCACCACCAACGGCGATACCTGTGTGGACAACCGCGGCCGCAGCGCTCCAACCTTGAAGATATCGTCGGCCTTCGGCGACAGCAGCTACGAGCTGCATGGCGGCCAGCACGTGATGTTCGAGCATGGCAGCCTGCGCGAGGTGGTGGATCACGAGATGGTGCCGTGCGGTTGCCCTCCCGATGAGCGCAAGGCCGTCGCCCCGCAGGTTGCGGGGGCGGGTCCGACCACTCCCGCCCAGGCCGCCGCGGCGCATCCCTTCCCCGAAGCCGTGAGCGAAGGCCTCGCGCAATCGCAGCCGCTTCCTCCCGACGCGCCCGGACAAACCCACGTCCAGGTCGCAACCACGCTGGGCTACGATGCCGGCCGCGCCCGCCAGGCGGACGATGACGACGCCATCGCCAACCCGCTCTCCGGCACCCATCCCGCACCCGCCTCCGCGAAGCACGGTTTCTTCCATTCGCTGAGCAGCTTCTTCAAACGGCTCTTCGTGCGCTGAGGCTTCGAGCCAACCTGCTGGGATACAATCAAAGGCTGTAGGATGGGGCCGTTGCAAGGCTCACCCACCCGCGGTTTTGCGCACCATTCGCGTGATCCGCCACACATCTCAGCACTCACGATTAGGGGTTCAGCAATGTCGATTCCTGCGACGCAGATGCGTCCCGGCATGATCATCAAGTACAAGGACGACCTCCACCTCGTCTTCTCCGTCGAGCACCGCACACCCGGCAACCTCCGCGCCTTCATCCAGGCCAAGCTGCGCAACGTGCGCACCGGCGCCTCCTTCACCGAGCGCTTCCGTTCCCCCGACCCCATCGAACGCGTCTACGTCGACGAGATCAAGATGGAGTACCTCTACAACGACGGCGACGACTACTACTTCATGGACGAAGCCTTCGAACAGACCATGCTCAAGCGCGAAACCCTCGGCGACGCCGTCGACTACCTCATCCCGAACCTCTCGATCGGCGTCAGCTATCACGATGGCAAAGCCGTCGGCATCGAGCTTCCCACCGCCGTCGAGATGACCGTCGTCGAAACCGAACCCGGCATCCGTTCCGCCACCGCCTCGTCCGTCACCAAGCCCGCCCGGACCGAGACCGGCCTCGTCGTGCAGGTGCCCCCGTTCATCAACGAAGGCGAAAAAATCCGCGTCGACACCGCCGAAGGCGCCTACATGAGCCGCGCCTAAGTACAAGCCCGAACACCACAGGAGATGAATGAACCGAGCTGATCTCCAACGGCTTTCCACCATCAGGATGCGAGAAGCAGAGGTTCTCTTCAAGGCTGGAGAGTTCAGCGGCGCGTACTATCTCGCAGGCTATGCCGTCGAATATGGGTTGAAAGCCCGCTTTGCGAAGGGAGTCAAACGATACGACTTCCCTGATAAAGCAGGCGCCGGAAAAGTCTTCACGCATAGTCTCATTCAGCTCCTGAGCCTCGCAGAGCTCAAAAAGGACCTCGAAGCCACTGCCCGGGCAAACCCCAGGTTTCTTGCGCGCTGGGCTCTGGTTTGCCGATGGACCGAAGAAAGCCGCTATGCGAGCTGGACAAAAGACGATGCCGAGGCCATTCTCGATGCCATCGGCAAAAGAAAGGATGGCGTGCTTCCATGGATCAGGCAACGTTGGTGAATCCCGACGTCCACGTCGGCAGCCAGGCACTCGAAATGCTCGATGCCGCGCAGATCAAGCACCTGGTCGCCTTCCTCATGACGACCCCGGAATACGGTGACTGGAGATTTGTCCTGTCTTCCCCATCGTTCGATCAGGCCCACCAGATCAAGGCTTACGAGAAGGTCGCTGAACTCCTGGCCGGACGATTCGTGTCCCGGCTTCCCCCCATCATGATCCTCCCCACGAAAGACCCCTTGATCAAGGATCTGCGCCGGATGTTCGGCAAGACGAGCGACGTCGAGGGCACCCGCCTCGGCGGCCAGATGATCGGAAATCGATTCATCACCAATGGCTATGTCTTTCGGGTCGACTGAACATCGCTGGGCTGAACCTTCAGCACGCTCGCCTGTTTGCATGGGTTGCTCAGGCGATGCGACACTGAGGATCGTGTCCGAACCCGCACTCGTCAAACACTACCTCATCCGCGGCCGCGTCCAGGGCGTCGGCTTCCGCTGGTTCGTACACCGCGAAGCCGCCGAAATCGGCCTGCGCGGCTGGGTCCGCAACACCGAAGAAGGGCACGTCGAGGTCGTCGCCGCAGGAACCGCCCCACAGCTTGCGGAACTCGAACACGCCCTCGAGCAGGGATCCCGCGGAAGCCGTGTCGACAGCGTCCAGCAACACCCGCTCGCCGACAGCGAAGGCGAGCCACTCACCCAGTTCAAGATTGAAGGAGCCTGGTAACACCATGCCTAACGAACATCTTCCAAAGATCAACTGCGAGCCACTCAAAGAACTCATCCGCACCGTCCCCGACTTTCCCAAGCCCGGCATCCTCTTCTACGACATCACCACCCTGCTCAAAGACAAGACCGGCATGGCGCAGCTCATCGACGCCTTCGCCGCCTACTACATCGGCAAGGAGATCGACCTCGTCCTCGGCATCGAAGCGCGCGGCTTCATCTTCGGACCCGCCCTCGCCTACCGCCTCAACGCCGGCTTTGTCCCCGTCCGCAAGCCCAGAAAACTCCCCGCCCCCACCGCCAAGGTCAACTACGAACTCGAGTACGGTACCGATTCGCTCGAGATCCATCTTGACGCCATCCAGCCCGGCCAGCGCGTCATCATCGTCGACGACCTGCTCGCCACCGGCGGCACCATGGAAGCAACCGTCAAGCTCGTCCGCCAGCTCGGCGGCGATATCGCCGGCCTCGGCTTCGCCATCGAACTCGACTTCCTCAAGGGCCGCTCCAAATTCCAGGAATACGACGTCTTCAGCCTGCTCCACTACAACGAGTAACTCCGCGCACTTAGAAACAGCCCACGGGAGAGTGGAATGCTTCGCACGCTGGTCCCTGCATTGCTCCTCGTCCTGACGACGATCGCCGGCGCGCCCATGCCCTCGCATGCCTCTTCGTCAGCGGACGACTTGTTCGAGCGGCTCAAAGCGACCGCAGCCACCACTTCGCTCGATACCGGCGACCTCAAGCCCTGGCATCTCAAGCTCGATGTCGCCTTCTATGACGCCGCCGGAAAACCGGCCGAGCACGGCACGGTCGAAGAATGGTGGGTCAGCCCAAAGCTCAACCGCGTCACCTACACCACTCCGTCCTTTAGCGCGACCGAGCTGCACACAGCGGAAGGCGCTTTCCGCACCCGGGCCGTCGACTCCGAGCCAATACTGCTCGATGAAATGCTCCGTCAGGTCGTGCATCCCATGCCGACCGAAGTCGAAATCTTCGGGACCCTTCCGGAGTTGCGCAAGGAGAAATTCGGGCCGGTGCCGCTCGAGTGCATCATGCTCAAGCAACCGATGAAAGAGATCGTTCAGGTCCCCTTGAGCCTGTTTCCCACCTATTGCCTCAATCCTGGCCAGAACGTTCTTCGAGCTCAAATGGAGTTCGGATCGCCCACCTACACCCGCAACCGCATCGGAACCTTTCAGGGCCGGTCCATTGCCACCCAGGTCAGCGCAAGCACCGCGACCCTGCCGTCGGGCGAAGCGAATGTCGTTGCTTTATCGACCATGGCAGAAACCGCCATGGACCTTGCCCCCGCCCCCGATATGGAAGCGATCGGTCGCGATGCCGCCTCCGTCCCCGGCACAGTACAAGCCGGAAACGTCCTGAAAAAAGTCCCACCCGGATATCCTGCGCCCGCCAAGGCAAGGCGGAGCAGCGGTACCGTGATCCTCAAGGCGATCATCGGCCGCGATGGCAAAATCCGCAATCTGCATATTGTCTCCACGCCGGATCCCGATCTTGCGATCGCAGCCATCCTTGCCGTCCGCCAGTGGCTCTACAAACCGTATCTGCTCAATGGGCTCCCCGTCGAAGTCTCGACCACCGTCACGGTGAACTTCAAAATCGGCTAACTTACATCCAATAGTTGAACCACCCACGTCGTTGAACCACCCAGGAGACATCATGCTTCAGTCAAAAGGAATTGCCGCCCAATCCACCACCTCCGGCCTCGCGCCCTACAGCTTCGAACGGCGCGACCCGAAGCCGGACGACGTCGTCGTCGAAATCGCCTTCTGCGGCATCTGCCACTCCGACATCCACCAGGTCCGCGACGAGTGGGGCGGCTCCGTGTTCCCCATGGTCCCCGGCCATGAGATCGTCGGCCGCGTCACAAAAGTCGGCAAGGACGTCACCCGCTTCAAGGAAGGCGACCTCGCCGGCGTCGGCGTGATGGTCGATTCCTGCCGCGTCTGCGCCAACTGCAAAGCGCAGGAAGAGGCCTACTGCGAGAAGGGCTTCGTCGGCACCTACAACGCCAAAGGCTACGATGGCGTGCTCGTCCAGGGCGGCTACTCGAACAACATCGTTGTGAACGACCGCTACGTTCACACCCTCAAGCCGTCGCTTGAACCCAAACTCGCCGCCGTCGCTCCCCTGCTCTGCGCCGGCATCACCACCTACAGCCCGCTCAAGCACTGGAAGGTCGGCCCCGGCAAGAAGGTCGGCATCGTCGGCCTCGGCGGACTCGGCCACATGGGCCTCAAGTTCGCCCACTCCTTCGGCGCCGACGTCACCCTCTTCACCACCTCCGCCGGCAAGGAAGCCGACGCACGTCGCCTCGGCGCCAACCACGTCGTCATCTCGAAGGACCCCGACCAGATGGCGAAGGAGAAAGGCAAGTACGACTTCATCCTCGACTGCGTCTCCGCCCCCCACGACCTCAACGCCTACCTCGGGCTGCTGCGCCTCGACGGCACCCTCTGCCAGGTCGGCCTGCCCGACCAGCCGCTCCCCGTCAGCGCGTTCTCGCTCGTCACCAACCGCCGCAGCATGTCCGGCTCGATGATCGGCGGCATGCCCGAAACCCAGGAGATGCTCGACTACTGCGCCGACCACGACATCGTCTCGGACATCGAACTGATCAAGCCGGACCAGGTCAACGAAGCCTACGATCGAGTCGTCAAGGCGGACGTCAAGTACCGCTTCGTCATCGACCTCGCCGGCTTCTAACCCGCGAAAGTCCCAAAACGGGAAGCGCCAGAAAAAAACCTCCTGAAGCTGACACACGGCAAATTGTTCCACGTGGAACAATTTGCCGCGTCAGCCCAGCACCCTTCTGCTTTTCTGCTAGGCG
Organism: uncultured Granulicella sp.; assembly: GCA_965213805.1. Classification (GTDB taxonomy): domain Bacteria; phylum Acidobacteriota; class Terriglobia; order Terriglobales; family Acidobacteriaceae; genus Edaphobacter. Next base: position 511,933 of record CBDCAG010000002.1, read on the forward strand.
AACAACGCCATCAGCGGCGCTTCGAGCGGCACCGTCTGCACCGGCCCGCGCAGCATGCCGCTGCTCTCATCGATCGCAAACACCGTCACCGACGCCGAACCCTGGTTACCACACACCAGCCAGCGCCCGGTCGGATCGAGCGTAAACTGCCGCGGCATCTTCCCGCCGCACGGCAGCCGCTGCTTGAACGAAAGCCCCCCACCCGCCGGGTCAACATGAAACGACACCAGCGAGTCCTCGCCGCGGTTGCTCACGATCACGGTCGAGCCATCGGGCGTCACCACAATCTCGGCCGCCGTATTGGTCCCATGGAACCCGGCATCGACCGTGCTGATCGGGCTGCCGCTATGCGTCAGTAAAGCCTGCGCTTCCACTCCGCCCGCTCCATGCGTCGCGTTCCACAGGTAGTGGTTGACCGTCGACGCCAGTTCATCGGCGCCATAGACCCATCGGCCATTCGGGTGGAACGCAATGTGTCGCGGCCCCGAACCGTCCTGACGGCTCTCGTTCACATGCGGCTTGCCCAGCGTGGCCGTTTCGAGGTGGATCGGAAACGTAACGATGTCGTCGTTGCCCAGATCGTTCACGATGAGAAAACGGTCATCGGGCGAGATCGTCGCCGAGTGAGGGTGCGGCGCGTCCTGCCGGGCGGCGTTCGGTCCCCGGTCGCCGAACTGCTTCTGCCTGAAGTCGATCCGTTCCACCGGTTGCGACAGCGTCCCGTCCCGTTCCACCTTGAAGCTTGTCACCGAACTGCCTGTGTAGTTCGCGGTGAACGCTGCGCTCCCGGACCCATCGACCGAGACGTAACAGGGCCCGGCACCGCCGGCCGGAACCTTGCCCACCAGGGTCAGGCCTCCGGTACCCGGGTCGATCACAAATGTTGAGACAGTCGAGTTCTTTTCATCGCCTTCATTCGCGGCATAGAGCAGGTGACGCGAGCCCACGCGCGCTGTGGCAAGGAACGAAGGACGCATCGACTCGGCGACCAGCATCGGAGCCGAAAGCATGCCGGTCGCCGGATTGAAGCGCGAAAGATAGATGCCCTTCGCCCCGGCCTTGTCCGTGTCCGTGCCCAGATATACAAATGGTTGCGGCGGAGCGGGCTTCGCCTTCGGCTTGCGGGAGAACAGCTTCGATTGGCCATGCAGAGGCATCCGCAACAGGGTCAGCGATACAGGAAGCCAGGCCAGCAGACGCCGCCGGGTTATGGGTTGAGTCAACGCAGCACCTCGTTCTTCGATCACGAAACCTGGACGATCGTTACAACTTGACGACGTCATTGACGCCCGGGTCCGGCGTCCCGAAGTAAGCCGCGCTGCCCGGATCCCCAGGCAGTTCACCCAGAAAGCGCTCGGGCTTGATGTCATCGCTGATCACCGGAAGCGACGGCAACCTGGACGTGCTGCCTGCCTGCTTCACCACGGCGTTCGCGTGTTCGAGCACCTCGTCGACGGTCATCGTGTACATCTCGCGGCCGTTGTCGTAGCCACTTTCGATGGCAGTCTGCAGGTAGCGCCCGGCAGCCTGCGCCGCAAGATAATCCGTGATCACGTGGCCGGTCTCATGCTTCATGCGCACCCAGGCAAGGTTCGGCATCGCGATCCAGACCGGACGGCCGTTCACCGCAAACCGAATGTCGGTCGCGTCGGCGTGCCGCGTTGCAATCGCGACGACCGTGCCTTTCCATGTGCAATGCAGCGGCTCTGCCGTCCAGCGGTCATTTACCGTGAAGTCTTCATACATGCGTTTAGATTAGCGGAGTGGGGGGGTGCGGGCAAGGTTGACCGGACTACGCCGGCGCCGCAAGCCCGTCCACCATCGATTCCAGCCAAGCCCTCACATCTTCCAGCGCAGCCCGCGATCCCTCGAGGCGGCTGATCATCAACGCGCCCTCGAGCGCTGCCACAAGCTGGTTCGCGACGCGCTCGGGATCGGTCCCGCGCGCAATCTCACCGCGCTCCACGCCCTGCCGCACGATGGCGGCGAGCCGGTCCTTCCATGCTCTTACGCCCTCCCGCGCCAGTCCCCGCAGTTCGGGATTCGTGTCATCCGCGTCGATCGCGGTGTTCATCAACACGCAGCCCCCGGCAACCGGAGACGGCACTTCGACAAACGCCTTGATCGTCCTGCGCAGCTTGTTGAGCGCCCCGTCGATGTTGTCCAGGTGTTCCGCCCGCCGCTCGGCGGACAGCCCAAGCGCGTAGCGAAAGGCCTCGGCGGCGAGCTCCTGCTTGCTGCTGAAGTGCCGGTAGATGCCGCCTTTTTCGAGCCCCGTGGCCTGCATGATGTCGTGCATCGTCGCGCCGGCAAACCCGCGCTGGTTGAAGACCGGCGCAGCCTGGCGGATGATCTCCTGCCGCGTCACCGCACCTTTGCTCATGCTTCTCCCTTTCGAACGCTCACGGATTATTCTGCATCGGCGGCAGCGTTCTCTGAATCAGATGCGGAAAGAGACCGATCAGTCTCTTCAAAAACATCCGGAAGGTTTCCCCTTGGCGACAGCCGTTCAGAATTCGCAGCCGCAGGCTCTCGCCGTTCCGGGCCGTCCGCTGATCAACCCTTGGGTCGTCGCGCTGACCGTCACGCTTGCCACCTTCATGGAGCTGCTCGACACCTCGATTGCCAACGTCTCGCTTCCCTACATCGCCGGAGGCCTGGGCCGTTCGTTCGACGAGGTCACGTGGATCCTGACGACGTACCTGGTCGCCAACGCGGTGGTTCTGCCGATGTCGGCGTGGCTCTCCCGAGTGTTCGGCCGCAAGAACTATTACATGGCCTGCGTGGCCCTTTTCACCGTCACTTCTTTCTTCTGCGGCATCGCTCCCAGCCTTGGCGTGATGCTGATGGCGCGGGTGCTGCAGGGAGTCGGTGGAGGCGGCCTGGCCCCGGTTGAACAGGCCATCCTGGTCGACACCTTCGAGCCGTCGAAGCGCGCCTCGGCTTTCGCGCTCTACACGGTCGCGATCGTCACCGCGCCGGCCATCGGACCTGTGCTTGGCGGGTGGATCACGGACAACTACAACTGGCGCTGGGTCTTCCTGATCAACATCCCGATCGGCGCGCTTTCGCTCTTCCTCACCCATCGCTTCGTGCACGATCCGCCGTCTTTCCAGGCCGAGCGCAACACTGTTCGCGTGAACGGAAAACTGCGGGTTGACGGCATCGGCATCGCGCTGATCGGGCTCGGCTCCGCGGCGCTCGAGATTCTGCTCGATCGCGGACAGATCGACGACTGGTTCGGTTCGCCAACCATCGTCTGGTGCTTCGTGATCGCGATCGTATGCCTGAGCGGTGCGGTCTTCTGGGAGCTGCACACGAGCGATCCCGTGATCGACTTCCGCCTGCTCAAGGTGCGCAACTTCGCCATCGCCAACGTCTTCTATTTCGTCTTCGGCATCGGTCTCTTCGCCTCCACCACCATGATCCCGCAGATCCTGCAGTCGCTCTACGGCTACCGCGCGATCGATGCAGGACTGGTCCTCGGACCGGGCGCGTTCGTCATCACGCTGCTGGCGCCGGTCGGCGCGCAGCTGGTGCAGCGCGGCATCGTCCATCCGCGCATCCTGCTCTTCGGCGCGGTGATGGTGGTTGGCCTGTCGTTCCTGCACTACAGCCGGATGACGCTCGACACGGATTATTCGCACTACGCACTTGCGCGTGCTCTCCAGGGGTTCGGGTACGCCTTCTTCTTCGTCCCGCTGACCGTCATCGCTTATTCGCAACTGAGTCCGGCACAGAACAACAAGGCATCGTCGCTCACCAACTTCTTTCGCAACTGGGGCGGCAGCTTCGGCATTGCACTCGTTACCACGCTCAGCGAGCGCCGCGCCGCCTTCCACCAGTCGATCGTCGGAGCGAACCAGACTGCGGCCACAAGGCCCCTGCAGGATGCGGTGCAGCAGACCGCGGCTTATCTGCAGGTGCACGGCTTCTCCCATGCCGATGCGATGAATGCCGCGTATGGCCGCGTTTACGAGATGCTCGGTGCGCAGACGCGCTTCCTAGCCTTCATGGACGTGTTTTATATTCTCGCCATGATGACGTTGATCGCCGCGCCGCTCGCCCTGCTGACGCGTAACTTCAAGGTTGGCGGGAAGGCTCCTGCCGGACACTAGGGACTGCCTTTACCTGCGATCGAGCGGACCGGGAATTCTGACCCACTGCATCCCGGCAGCTTCGGCGGCCTCGATGCCGAGTTCCGCATCTTCAAAGACCAGGCAGTTTTCGGGAGCGACCTTGAGCAAGCCGGCGGCCTTCAGGAAAGGCTCCGGTGCGGGCTTGCCCCGGGTATATTCGCCCGCGCATACGAGCACCTCAAAAAGGTGCAGGATACCGAGCTGATTCAACGTTCGCTCTACCGAATCACGCGGGCCCCCCGAAACGACTGCGAACGGAATCTTGCCGTGCGTCTCGTAGATGTGTTCGAGAACTTCAGGCACTGCCTTCAACTGAGGCAGCAGCTCAAGAAAGAGATCTTCCTTCTCCCGCTCGACCGTGGCGACCGGCATGGAGAGGCCATGCTGCGCGTTGAGCATCGCGATGATCTCGGCCACGGGTCGGCCTCCCCACGCGTAGAAAAGCTCTTCGGGAAACGGGCAGTCATGCTCGGCGAGCGCCTTGTTCCACGCGAGAAAGTGCAGCGGCATGGAATCGGCGATAGTCCCGTCGCAGTCGAACAGATAGGCGGCGAACGGGTGAGCGGGAATCTTTAGGGGCATACCTTCTCCGGTCAGGATGTGGAGCGTCGCAGGGGCCGGTCCGCCAGCAGCGGGCTTGCCGTGGAGGGCTCGGTGTTGGCGGTCGGCTCGGTCGCGCGGTTCTCGGTCTTCTGGTCGATCTCTGCTTCGATCACGGCGCGCATCCAGTACTTGCCGTCACCATCCACCTCGATACCATGGACCTCGCGTTCGAAGCCGGGGAACTTCTTGCCGAACTGCTCCATCGCGAGGATGAGCTTGATGACCGGAGATTCCGGTCCGCCAAGCCGCTCGCCCGGCATCGACATCGGGATACCCGGCGGGTAGGGCACCAGCATGACGGCCGCGATGCGGCCCGCCATATCGGCGAAGCGAATCCGTTCCGTCTCGCCGCGCACCAGCTTCTGGTAGGTCTGCGATGGCGTCAGGACGGGGTCGAAGTCCTCATCGCAGGCGGCGTTGACGAGCCCGGCAAGGTTGAGCTCGAGCATCACGTTGTGCATCTCGTCCGAGAGCTCTTTGAGGGTAAGGTGGCGATACCGCGACGGGTACTTCTGTACGAGCTCCGGCAAGGCTTCGACCAGCGGAGCCTCAGTATCGTAGAGCCGTTTGAACTCGAAGAGGTTCTCCAGCAGTGAGCCCCATTTGCCTTTTGAGGTACCGACCGAGAACAGCACCAGGATGGTGTAATCGCCGGTGCGCGCGATCTCGACCCGCCGGCTATCGAGGAACTCGGTGAGGACCGCACCCGGGATGCCCCACTCTCCGAGGACGCCCTGTGCGTTCACGCCCGGCGTGAGGATCGTCACCTTCGCGGGGTCGAGCATGGAGTAGTCGCCGGCGATGTCTTCGTCGTTGTAGCCGTGCCAGTCTTCGCCGGGCGTGAGGGTCCAGCAGGTTGGCGTCGTCATCAGCAGCTCGTCTTCCGCATCTTCGAACAGGATCGATTCGCCGGTGGAGGGATCGGTCACGCGCTCTGGCTGGTAGATGCCGAAGAACCAGGCTTCGCCATTTTCCGACTCAACCCGCAGCCGATGGGCGATGGAGGACATTGCCTGGCGGAAGCTGATCGCATCCGCCAGCGTCTCGTCCATCAGCGTGGGTCCGGCGGGCTCGTCCATCATGGCGGCGGCTACGTCGAGCGAAGCGATCAGGGGATAAAAAGGAGACGTCGTGCCATGCATCATGAAGGCTTCGTTGAACTGGTCGAAGTCGAGCGGCGCCCGGTCCGAGAGCTTGATGTGCACCATCGAGCCCATCGAGAACGCAGCCAGCATCTTGTGCGTGGACTGCACCGAGAAGATCGCCGGACGGTTCGGCATCTCATCCGGCACACCCATCGCATAGCGTCCCTGGTAGATGGGATGAAACTTCGCGTAGGCATACCAGGCTTCGTCGAAGTGCACCCGCGCCACCGACTTCGCCAGCTGCTCGACGACCTGGTCCACGTTGTAGCAGAGCCCGTCGTAGGTTGAGTTGGTCACGACGGCATAGGTTGGCGTCTGCGAACGCGCGCCCGCCGAGAACGGGCTCTTCGCGATGAGCTCCTTCACGTTTTCGGGGGAGAAGCGTTTGAGTGGGACAAGGCCGATCATGCCGTAGCCGTTGCGCGTCGGCTTGAAGTAGACGGGCCGGGCGCCGGTCACGGTGAGCGAGTGGCAGATCGATTTATGGCAGTTAGCGTCGGCGAGGACGACGTCGTCCTGGGCGATGACGCCGTGGCCGATGATCTGGTTCGAGGTGCTGCTGCCGCCGAGCACATAGAACGTCCAGTCCGCGCCGAAGATGCGTGCGGCGTTGCGTTCCGAATCTCCCGGGGGGCCGATGTGATCGAGCCACGAACCGAGCGGGGCGGAGGAGATGCCGAGGTCGGAGCGCATGAGGTTCTCGCCGAAGAAGCGGTGAAACTCCTGCCCGACGGGATGCTTGAGGAAGGCGACGCCGCCCATGTGACCGGGCGCGTCCCAGCTGTAGGCCGACTGGTCGTTGTACTTGAGCAGCTCGCGGAAGTAGGGCGGGAGCAGCTGCTCATGGTAGCGCTCGACCGCAGTATCCAGGCGGCTTGCGATGAAGGCCGGCGTATCGCCGAACAGGTGGATGTATTCATGCACCTGCTTCACCACTTCGAGCGGCAGCTCCGAGACCAGGGTGCGATCCGCGATCAAAAAGATGGGCACCTTCTTGTTGCGATGACGCACCCCGCGGATGATGTCGAGCGCGGCGCGCTCTTCAAACTGCGAGTCTCCTTCGAGATCCCAGTCGAGCAGGATGGCCGAATAGGATGGGTCAGAGGTGACGAGCGATAGCCCGTCTTCGGGCGATGTGGTGCGCACGACTTCGTAACCCTCATTGCCGATGGCATCGACCAGGCGTTCCATCGCGCGGTCTGATACCGAATCGGTTCGTCCGACCTCGCTCGCAATCAACAGCACCCAACGCTTTTCGCTCAACTCCACCTCACCGCTGCAAACACTTAACTCTAAATCCTTTTCCGTGAATGCACGATGAGCGCGGCGTGTGCTGGCAATCTCCGGGGAGCGGCTTGTATACTCGCGGCAATCCCCCCGTTCCAGCGTGCCTCCCGGCCAATGGTTTTCAGCAGGCTCCGACGAGCCGCACCGCCTTTCTTTTCCGGGCTCAAGGGTCGCGCATCCCCCCAACTCTTGCTGCACGGAGGCCGATTGATCCCGTTATCCCGGCGCACCCTCGTGTCGATCGCGATCAGCGTCTACCTGCTGCTGTGTGCGGCTGTAATGGTGGCGATCTGCCGCATGACGGGCGGGCACTTCCTGTACCCGCTCGACGATGCTTATATTCATCTTGCGCTTGCGCAAAACCTGGCTCACGGACACTACGGCATCAACCCGTCCGAGTTCACGTCGCCCTCCTCAAGTCTGCTCTGGCCCTTTCTCATCACGCCGTTCGCCAACACGCCGTGGCATCGCTTCGTACCGCTCGTGCTCAATCTGCTCTGCGGTTGTTTCGCGGCCGGCATGCTCGCTTCGTGCGTTGCGCGCTGGCTGCCGAAGCTCGCCGCCTGGCAGCAGCTCACCCTCACCGGCCTGCTGCTCTTCTGCGCGAATCTCGTCAGCCTCAGCATTCTAGGTATGGAGCACGTCGTTCAAATCGCGCTCGCCGTCGCCTGTGCTCTCGGCGTGGTTGCCGCGCTTGAAGCTCGAAGCATCCCCGGGTGGGCTGTCGCCGGCGCAGTCATCGCGCCTTCGATCCGCTACGAAGACCTCTCGCTCACCCTCGCCCTCTGCCTTGCGCTCTGCGGGCTCAAGCGCTGCCGCACCGCTGCTGCCGTCTTCTGCGCGAGCATTGCTCCGCTTCTCGTCTTCGCCGCATTTCTGCGCAGCAAAGGTCTGCCGGCGCTCCCCATGTCGGTGCTCGTCAAAGGCGATGCATTCGCCAACGCCAGCTTTGCAGCGCGCTTCTTTCACGTCATTCAATCGAACCTCAAGGAAGACCTCACCCACATCGTCGTGCGCTCCCCGACCTTCCTTTTGCTCTTCTTCTTTGCGTGGCAGACCTTTGCGGCCAGAACGCGCCTGCATCGCTTCGTCTTTGCCGGAGCGCTTGCCGTCGCCGTGCTCGAGTCGACCATCGGACGCTTCGGCTGGTTCCATCGCTACGAGGTGTACGCGCTCATCTTCCTGCTGCTGCTTGCGATCAACATTCTCGCCCAAGGCCCGCGGCCCAGAGTCGTATGGATCTTCCTGCTCCTTCTGTGGACTGCTCCGATGTACCTCAAGGGCACGATCCTCACGCCCTACGGCTCACGCGCCGTCTACCTGCAGCAGTACCAGATGCACCGCTTCGAGACGAAGTTCCATCCGGGCAACTTCGCGGTCAATGACCTCGGCCTCACCGGCTTTGAGCGCAGGCCCGACGCCTACCTGCTCGACCTCGGCGGCCTCGCCTCCGAAGAAGCCGCACGCAACGCAGCGAAGACGCCCGACTGGCTCGCCGCCGCGGCCGCCCGGCACCAGGCCAACCTCGCCATGGTCTACCCCGAATACTTCCGCATCCCTTCCACTGGACGCCCCTTGCCCGCCTCTGCGAGCACCCCCGCGTCTACGTGATCCTCGGATCGAACTGCGTCACCTTCTACAGCACCAACCCCGCCACGACCGCGCAGATCCGCAACGAACTCGCGGCCTTCGCCCCGACCCTTCCCCAGGGCGCCGACATCACCCTCCTCCCGTAGCCGGCGCGCCCGCCCTGTGCTGGCAAGCCCCTCTTCCGCCCCCTTATACTTGCGGTATGGCCGTACTGCTGGAAGCAATCCACATCAAGCGCAAGTCCGTCTTCGAACTCGACAGCGTACCCTACGTCTGCCTCGACTCCGACATCACCACCCCGACCGCGCGCGGCGGCCAGACCCTCGTCCGCCTCAAGATGCGCAACCTGCTCACCAGCGCAGTCTTCGAAAAGACCTTCAAGGCTGGGGACAAGTTCAAGGAACCCGACCTCGTCCTCGTGCCCGCGTCCTACCTGTACAGCGACGGCGACGGCTCGCACTTCCTCGACCAGGAGAGCTTCGAAACCCTCACGCTCAACGCCGACATGATGGGCGACGCGCTCGACCTGCTCATCGAAGGCCAGATGCTGCAGCTGCACAAGTACAACGGCAATCCCATCGGCCTGCTGCTTCCGCTCTTCGTCGAGCTGGACGTTGCCTACGCCGAGATGGGGGGCAAGGGCGACTCCTCGAGCGGAAGCGGCACCAAGCTGGCACGGCTGGAAACCGGCCTCGAGATCAAGGTCCCGCTCTTCGTCAAGCAGGGCGAAAAAGTAAAGATAGCCACCGAAACCCGCGAATTCGCCGGCCGCGTCTAGAGGCCTCAAGGCAAAGGCAAGTGCGTCCTGACGCCGGACGGGCGCCACTTCGTGGGGTGGAAGCTTCGCGCGGTATCCAGTCGCACTCCGTTTGTATTAGCGACGCGAAGCCTTCACCCCACGAAGTGGTCGCCGCCCGCGACAAGGGCGCACTTGATGTTGTCCCTAGTCCTTCTTCGGCTTGACGATGGGGGTCAAAGCCGGCGCCAGCGGCTCGCCGAAGAGGTAGTGGCCGAACCAGTTTTCATTTTCTTCCATCACCGCCCGCTGCTGTTTGGGCTTGTTGATCGGGTGCCCGAAGCCGTCGTACACCACCATCTTCACCGGCACGCCGTGGTCCTCGAGCGCCTGCCGGAGCTCATACGCATTCGGCAGCGGCACCCGGCGATCCGCGCCGCCATGCTGGATCAACGTCGGCGTCTTCGCATGCGCAATGTAGCTGATCGGCGACGTCTTCCGGTAGATCTCCGGGTCATCCCACGGCGTCGCATGCAGGTACTGCGGCGCAAAGGGCGTGATATCGGTGTTCACGTAATACGTCGTCCAGTCGGAGATTCCCGCACCCACCGACACCGCCTTGAAGCGATCGCTCGAGGTGGTGATGAACGCCGAGATGTAGCCGCCCTCGCTCCACCCCATCGAGCCCACGCGATCCTTGTCGACGATGCCTTGCGCGATCAGCGAGTCGACGCCCGAGATGACATCGGCGTAGTCGCCCACGCCAAGGTTGCGCACATTCAGCGAACGAAACTTCTCCCCATACCCCGCCGACCCGCGATAGTTCGGCCGCAGGATCAGGGCGCCCTTCGCGACGAAACGCTGCAGCGGATAGTAACGGTCCGCGCTCAGCGCCGGCGTATCCACACCCGTAGGACCGCCGTGAATCACGACCAGCAGAGGATATTTCTTACCCGCAGAATAGTCGGCCGGCTTGTAAAGAATTCCCTCGATCACGGTGCCGTCCGCAGACTTCCAGTGCACGACCTCTTCCTGCGCGATCGCATACCCCTTCAGTTGATCGCCAAGATGCGTGAGCTTCAAAGGCATCGGGCTGCTGAGCGCAGACGCGTAGATCTCCGCGAACTGATTCGGTCCCGCACCGCGATAGGCGACGCGCGTGAAATCCTTCGAAAACGCAAACGCCGTCGCGAGTTCAGTTCCCGGCAGCTCCACCCGGTTCGTCCTGCCCGTCGCGGGATCAAGCAGGAACAGCCCCGCAGCCGTCTTCTGACCGGCCCCGAAGTAGATGCCGCTCGGCGTCCAGCGCAGCAGATCCGGATCCTCGTCAAACGCTTCGTCAACCACCTTTGGCACGCCGCCATCCGCCGGGACCACCGCGATCTTTCGATTCGTATAGAAGAAGTACCGGCTGCCGTTCGCAGTCGAGTACGCGATCTTCGTGCCATCGGGCGACCATTGCGGATCCGTATCCGGTCCGGGTGTGTCGACGATCTTCTTGATGGCCCCGCTTGCCAGCGTCACCGTAAACAGGTCGCTCGAAAACATCGAGATCAGGTCGGGATCACGCTGCGCCGCAAACGCGATCTTGGTTCCATCCGGCGACACCGAGAAGCTGCCAACGGAATACGCCTCTCCGGGCGTCAGCAGCTTCGGCTCCGCCGGCGCAGCCGTGCCGAACGCAGGCAGGTCCACCAGCCAGAGATGCACCTGCGGGTAGTCCGCATGCACCACGTGATAGTCGCCGAACGTCTCCTTGCGATCCTTCATTCCCTTCGGCTCGGGCGCCTCCGCTGTGAGCACGAGGTGCTTCGAGTCCGGGGTCCACTGGAAGTCGTTCACCCCGGCCTCCATCTTCGTCAGCTGCTGGCCCTCCCCGCCATTGGCCGGCATGACGTAGATCTGGGTCTTCTCCGCGGGCGAGTCTTTCAAGACGCCCGCGCGGGCCGAAAGGAAGGCAATCATGCGCCCGTCGGGCGACCACTCCGCACCCCGCGAAGACTTCGCCGCAACCGTCAGCAGGTGGCTCTCACCGGTTGCCACATCAGCCACCCACAGGTCCGTATCGAACGAGTTATCGTCCCAGTTCGTGCGCGAAACCTCGTACACCACGCGTTTGCCATCGGGCGAGAGCTTGGGCGCGTTTGCACTGCGCATCTCGAGCGACTGGTCGATCGTCGGCGGCTTCAACTGGGCGACGACACTCATCGCAGACAAGGCAAGAAGCGCTGCGGAGAGGCGACGGGCAGAGATTGCAAGAGTGACCATGTCAGCGCAGTATAGCGCCGCGGCCCGCAAGCAGCCTCGCCTCGTTTAGGCTTCTAAGCATGTCTGCCGGGGTCCACACGCTGTACGCAATCGCCGCGTTCTCGATCATCTTCTGCACCGCGGTCAACTGCTATACCTGGCAGATTGCCTACCCGCTGTGGCGCACGCTTGGACGCGAAGCCTTCCCCACGCTCCATGCCGATTACATGGAGCGCCTCACCTGGATCATTACTGTTCCTCACATTGTGATGTTCTTCAGCACCTTGCTGTTGATCGTCTTTCCGCTGACGCCGCGCCACCGCGCGAGCGCCATCATCCTCTTCGCGCTCGTCGCTATCGTCATCGCGGTCAGCGCCTTCGTCGCCGGACCGGTGCACGGCCGCTTCCTGCGCAACCAGGCCCGCGACGAGCCCGGCATGATCCTCATCCTGCGCGTCAGCGCGCTCCGCGTGATCCTGATGCTCTTGGCCAGCGCCATCATCCTCGCCATGCCCTTCTATCGGCTCTAGCCGCCGGCAGGTCAGACGCCCAACGCCGCCCGGATCGCCCCGGCGATCGCTTCCGCATGATGCCGCATGCGGCCCTCGTCCTCCGCCTCGATCATCACCCGCGCGAGCGCCTCGGTGCCGCTATAGCGAATGACGACGCGCCCCACACCCGCGAGGTCAGTCTCCGCCTGCTCGATCGCCGCGACCACCGACGGCACTTCGGTCAAGGGTTTCTTCTCCCGCACCCGCACGTTCACGATCACCTGCGGGAACGTCTTCAGATCCGCCGTCAGCTCCGCGAGGGACTTGCCCGCACGGTGCATCACGTCGAGCACCAGCAGCGCCGTCAGCAGCCCATCGCCGGTCGTCGACCGACCTGCAAAGATGATGTGCCCCGACTGCTCGCCGCCCAGCGTCGCCCCCGTCGCCAGCATCTGTTCGAGCACATACTTATCCCCCACGGGCGCCCGCAGCATCCTGATCCCCGACCGCCCGAGTGCAGCCTCGAGCCCCATGTTCGACATCGTCGTCGCCACCACCGTCTGCTGCGCCAGCAACCCGCGCGCCGCCAGGTCCCGCGCCGCCAGCAGCAGCACCGCATCGCCGTTTACCACGTTTCCGTGCTCATCCGCGAACAGCGCCCGGTCCGCATCGCCGTCGAAGGTGATCCCCATCGCTGCCTTGTGCTTCACCACCTCGGCCGCCACCACCTCCGGATGCAGCGCGCCACACCCTTCGTTGATGTTGCGCCCCGTCGGCGAGGCATGCGTCACGATCACCGACCCGCCCAGGTCCGCAAACAGCTGCGGCGCCACCGCCGAGGCCGCACCATTCGCGCAGTCGATCACGATTCGCTGGTTATCGAGCGAAAGCCCCGGTACCGCCGCGAGCAGGAAGCGGATGTACTCCGCGCGGTCGGCCTCATCCACCGCCGGCGCCGCCACCTTCTCGCCCATCTCGTGCGGCAGCTCCAGCTGCCGAAAGATCTCTTCCTCGATCGCCAGCTCTGTCGCATCCGGCAGCTTGAAGCCGTCCGGCCCGAACAGCTTGATCCCGTTATCCTCCCACGGATTATGCGAAGCCGAGATCACCACCCCGGTCGCAAAATGATGCGTGTGCGCCAGGTGCGCGATGGCCGGCGTTGTAATCACCCCGGCATTCTCGACCGCCGCCCCCCCCGCCGTCAGCCCCGCCGTCAACACGCCGGCAAGATGCTCGGAGCTCTCGCGGGTATCCATTCCCAGCAGAACGCGTGGCTGCCTCTGCCTTGCCTGCAACGTGATCGCCAGCGCCCGGCCAATCGCAAACACCGTCCGGTCATCCAGTGGTGCCTGCCCCGCGACGGCGCGAATGCCGTCGGTCCCGAAAAGCTTCTTCATTTCGTCTCGTTCTCCAAAACCTTAGCCCGCACACTGCCCGTCCCGACCCGCGCCCGAAGCACCTGATCCGGCCGCGCCTCCGCTGCATCGCGCAGCACCGCTTCCCGCCCGTCCTCGCCTTCGAGGTACACGATCGCATACCCGCGGTTCAGCACCGCGAGCGGACTCAGCGCCTCGAGCCGCAGCGCCGCCCGCTCCACCCGCGTCCTGCGCACGAGCGGCAGCTCATGGGCCAGCACCGCCAGCCGTGCCTTCGCCGTCTCCAGCCGCCGCCCGCTATGCGCGAGGCGTACCGTCGGATCATGCCGCCGCAGCCTCGCCTCGAGCGCACTCAGCCGCGTATTCGCCTGCCGCCCAAATCTGCTGTGGGCATAGTCCAGCCGGAACCGCAGATCGTCGCTCTTCTGCTGCCGCCGCCCGATCGCATGCTGCAGACGCAGCAGCACCTGCTCCGCCGAAAGCCGCTGCAGCCGCTGCCGCGCGCGCATCAGGTTGAACTCCGCGGACCGGTTGAGCCTTTGCCCCAGCGCCTGCACCCGTTCTTCGATCCGGTGCTGCGCCGCCGTGATCAGCTCTGCCGCCGCCGAAGGAGTCGGCGCCCGCAGGTCCGCGACATAGTCCGCAATCGTATGGTCGATCTCGTGCCCCACCGCCGAAACGACCGGCAGCGCCGAAGCCACGATTGCCCGCGCCAGTGCCTCGTCGTTGAAGCCCGCAAGATCCTCAAGCGAGCCACCGCCGCGCGTCACCAGGATCACATCCACCCGCTCCGGGTTTCGATTGAACCAGCGAATGCCTGCCGCCACCGTCGATGCGCACTGTGCGCCCTGCATCACCGCCGGATAGATGAGGAGGTTCAGCCGCGCATGACGTCGCTGCACAATCTGGATGATGTCGCGAATCGCCGCGCCGTTCGGCGAGGTCACGATCCCGACGCACTGCGGAAACGGCGGCAGCACCTTCTTCTCGCGATCGAACAGCCCTTCCTTTCGCAGGCGGTCGCGCAGCTGCTCAAACGCGAGCTGCAGCGCGCCCGTTCCCCGCGGCCGCAGCGATTCCGCGATCATCTGGATCTGCCCGCGCGTCTCGTACACCGAGATCCGCCCGCGCACCTCCACCGCCAGCCCGTCCTTGGGCTGAAACGACAGCAGCTGCGCCTGCCTGCGGAAGAGCACCACCGGTAGCTGCGCATCGCCATCCTTTAACGTGAAGTACACATGCCCCGATGGCGCCGGACGGCAGTTCGAAATCTCGCCTTCCACGTACAGCAGCCCCGCATACGCCGACTCGACGTGGCTGCGCAGCTCCGCGATCAGCCGGCTCACGGTATAGACCACCGGCTCCGCGGCAGCTTTCTTGACCGGCAGCGCCGCCGCCGGCGCGGCAGGCGGCGGCGCAGGATTGAGATCAAACAGAAGTTGTGGCTGGGAAGGTCGGCTCGTTCGAGACTTGTTGCGCAACGATTGCAGGGTCGGTTTGGAATCGTCTGCGGCCATCTTCAAGATGGTAAATGAGCAGCGACAGTCTTAAGGAAGTAGAGCTGAAGGAAGCGGCGCTACGCCGAAGCCTGCACCAGTTTCCCCGCGGCACTCAGCAGGTGCGCCGGCTCACATGGCTTAGTCAGAATATCCACCGCCTGCGGAAGCTTCGCGGCCTGCGCCCGCACCTTGTTCAGGCTGCGGTAGGCGCCGGTCAGCACCAGGATCGGACACTTCGGCAGCTCGCGGCCAAAATGTTCCATCAGCGCCAGCCCATCGGTCAGCGGCATTTCGATATCGCACACCACCAGGTCCGGCGGCGTTGCACCGGCGAGCGTAATGGCGGCGTCCGCCGAATGCACCACCTCGGCCGCATAACCCTGGTTGCGAAAGATAATTCCCAGGGTATCGGCAATCAGCGGTTCGTCATCCACAATCAAAACCATCATGCAGTCCCCCGGGGGCAGTCCATATTGATGCAATTGACTTTACGGCAGATCAACCAGCCTGGGAAGCACCAGATTTTCCACGCTTCGTCAGCCTTACATTTAGACCCGACGTGCGGCAATTGGTTGCGATCAAAGTGCGGGTTCGGCGATTAAAGGACCCGGCCACCATTCGCCCGCAAGGCTGTAAGGTAATGGCATGCAGCTGCTTGCTCTTGTCCTGGGTTTGGGGTGCTGCCTGACCGTCGTGCTGGACGCGCTCCAGACCATCATTCTGCCGCGCCGTCCCACCGGCCGCGTCCGCCTCACCAGCCTCTTCTACCGGCTCACCTGGACCCCGCTCGTCTGGACCGCCGAACACATCAGGAGCCGCCGCACCCAGGAGCGCATGTACGGCGTCTTCGGCCCCGCTTCCCTGCTCCTCCTGCTGATCTGCTGGGCCTCCATGCTCGTGCTCGGCTTCGCGCTGCTTTATTTCGGACTCGGTACGCCCTTTACCGACGCATTGAATCAGCACGCCAGCTTCCTCGCCCGTGTTCGCACCGACATCTACGCCAGCGGCACGACGCTCTTCACCCTCGGCCTCGGCGACGTCACGCCGCAAACCCACCTCACCCGCGCCCTCGTCGTCATCGAGGCCGGCAGCGGACTGGCCTTTGTCGCGCTCGTCATCGGCTACCTTCCCGTGCTCTACCAGGCCTTCTCGCGCCGCGAGATCAGCGTCGCCATGCTCGACGGACGCGCCGGCTCGCCCCCTACCGCCACCGAACTGCTCCGGCGCCACGGCCACGAAGGCGGCGACCGTGACCTTGCCCGCCTGCTCGAAGAATGGGAACGCTGGGCCGCCGAGATCCTCGAAACCCACATCTCCTACCCGATTCTCTGCTATTACCGGTCCCAGCACGACAACCAGAGCTGGCTCTCCGCGCTCGTCACCGTGCTCGACGCGTGCGCGCTGCTCATCACCACCATCGAGGGCCCCGTCGCCCGCCAGGCCCAGCTCACCTTCGCCATGGGCCGGCACGCCCTGCTCGATCTCGGCCACGTCTTTCATCTCGAAAAGGCCGGCGAAGTTCTCATCGAAGACTGCGCCAACGACCGTCTGCCGCGCAAACTCTTCAACCAGCTGTGCGGCGAGCTTGGCGACATGCACATGCGGCTCTGCGGAGATCCCGCCGCCCGCGAACGGCTCATCGCCATCCGCTCCCTTTACGAGCCGCACGCGCAAACCATCTCAACCTACCTGCGCATGCCGCTGCCGCTCTGGGTTCCCGAGCCGAAGAAGAACGATCCCTGGAAGAAAGTCGCCGACCTGCGCATGGGCGCCGCCGCCCGCGAAGCCCTGCTCGGCGCCATCGACCACGTCAGCGATCGTTCCACCGCCGCCCACCTCCATGACGAAGAACACGGCTTCTAAACAAAGGACCTGACAGCGATGAAAGCGATCCCGGTTAAAAACGATCAGGCAATGACGTCTATCGTCATTGCCTGATCGTAGTTATCGCTTGATCGTCTTTCGCGGCGCCGGGCCTTCTTCAACTTACTGAGGCCCACCAGGGGTAGCCGTGGGATTCAGCTTCTGCGCGGCGATTGCGCCGGCGGCGCTCTTGGCGTCCTTGTCCTTGATCTGCGCATAGAGCTTGTGGGCCTGGTCGACCTTGCCCTCGGCCGTGTACAGCTCGGCAAGCTCGATCTGCGCCTGCGCTGCCGGCACCGAATCGGTCGGCTTCGCGGCGAGCTGATTAAGCAGCTCAATCGCCTGGGCATCGCGGCCCGTCTGGTGGTAGAGGTCGGCCAGCGCGAAGTTCGCGAGCGAGGCAAGCTGCTTGTTCCAGCCGCCCGCAAGCTTCTTGAACGTATTCTCCGCCGACTGCGTCTGGCCCTGCTCCATGTCCGTCAAGCCGGTAAAGTAGAGCGCGTTTTTGCCGTCTTTGGTTGCGCCGTACTTGTCCGCGACCGCGCGGAACGCCGTGTTGGCCGCCTTCGCGCGCTCGGCCGTCGAGCCATACATCTTCTGCCCGGGAACCGCGGGCTGCGCGCTGTTCGCCACCGGCGACTGGTAAATCGCCATGGCGTCGCCAAAGGCGGAAGCCGCAGCATTCGAACGCGAAGCGCCAATCACCCCGGCGATCACAACAATCACGATGACAGCCAGCAGGATTGACACCGTCGTGATCACCGACTTGCGATTCTCACTGGCCCACTCGAGCCCATGCGCGGTGGTGGTGACGAACTGGTCCTGCTTGAGCGCTACTTTAGTCTGATGATCCACAGTGATAAGTCTTCTTTCAAGGTTCGGCAGGTCGTGCCTACGCAGTCTATTAGTTTAGCAGGGGGCGCCTGTTCCGCTCCAGAACCAGGGCTTTACCCCGCAAACACTCATCGACCCAATCAGAGCGGATAGGTCAGCGCCGCGAGCTCAAGCACCCTGCGTAACCAACCCCGAGCCATGGGCTTGATCCGCTCTTATTGATCAAATCGGTCTTGATCAGTGTCAGGGCTCCTCCGGATCAGGCGAAGATGACGGTCTTGTTGGCGTAGGAGAGGACGCGGTGATCGAGATGCCACTGAACCGCACGGGAGAGGACCAGGCGTTCGAGGTCGCGGCCCTTCTGGATGAGCGACGGCAGGCCATCGTTCTGCGAGACGCGGGCTACGTCCTGCTCGATGATCGGGCCTTCGTCGAGCTCTGCGGTGACGTAGTGGCTGGTCGCGCCGATCAGCTTCACGCCGCGTGCAAACGCCGCGTGGTAGGGCCTGGCGCCGGTGAAGGCGGGCAGGAAGGAATGATGCACGTTGATGATGCGGCGCGGGAAGGCGTCGACGAAGTCCGCCGAGAGGATCTGCATGTAGCGCGCCAGCACGACCAGGTCGATCTGATTCTCGGCGAGCAGAGCGAGTTGCTGCCGCTCGACGGCGGGGCGCGTCTCCCTGGTGGTGGGCAGGTAGTGAAAGGGGATGCCGTGGAATTCCGCGAGGCGGCGGGCGCTCTCGTGGTTCGAGACGATGAGGGCGAGCGTGCCCTGGAACTCGCCAAGCTGATGCCGGTCGAGCAGGTCGGCGAGGCAGTGGAGATACTGCGAGACGAAGAGCGCGACGCGCCTGGGCTGGGCGGGAAACTCGATGCGCCAGTTGAGGGCGAGCTCGGCGGCGAGGGGCGCGAACGCCTCGGCGAAGTGCAGGGCGTTGAAGGCCGGGGAGTCGGTCGAGAATTCGACGCGCATGAAGAAGAGGGCCAGCTCGATATCCTGGTGCTGCCCGGCGTTGAGGATGTTGACGTCGTAGTGCGAGACGAGGAAGTTGAGGATGCCGACGACGAGACCCTTGCGGTCGGGGCAATCGATGAGCAGGACGGCTTTCTGGGTTGGCATGAGGCTCGATTCTAGACGAGGCCCAAGGGTGCGGAGCCGGGGAATCGAGATCGGCGGGTCAGCAATGGGGTAACCAGAGCGTTGCCCTGCGCCCGCAGTCGGCCAGGTGGATTGCCCTGTTTGCTGGGCAAAGGGAGGGGTTTGCACCTGCCCCTCCCCGCCCTTTTTCGTGTCAACAATGGGATTTGCAACGTTGCTGCTCGGTTGGAACACGCCTATGCGGTGCTTTTGGTTGTCCGTCGAGACCCGGCGGCCGGGTTGGTCAGGGGTGGCTAACGACGCGGATGTGGGCCATCATGCCGCCGTCCTCGTGTTCGAGGATGTGGCAGTGATAGACGAAGTCGCCGATCTGGGCGAACGGGATTTCGACGGTGGGTGAGTCGACGGCGCAGGCTCCCTGCCGCCAGCTTTGAATACTGCCGTCGCAGCCCATGTTGCCGTGGAAGACGGGGACGTTATCCATGAGGCCATTGGCGTCGCCGCTGGGGGCGTTTTTGGCGAGGACCTTGAAGCGGGTCTGGTGGATGTGGAAGTTGTGGTCTTCGCCGGAGACGTTGACGAGTTGCCAGCGCTCGGTGACGGGCTTGTTGTCATCGGCGAGCGGGAGGCAGACGGTGACGCTGAGGTGGTCGAACGGGATGATGTCCTTGAAGGTGCCGGGGACGGGGTGTCCGTACTGGTCGAGCTCTTCGTAGCCGAGGCCGAACGCGTCCTGGTTGCTGGCGGGGACGCCGAAGAAGATGCGGCGGGAGTGGCCGGGCGCGAGCGCTTTGCAGGAGGGTCCGGCGAGGGTCTGCAGGTGCGCGGCATTGGCGGGATTGGCTTTGAGATCGCTGACCAGGGCTCCGGAGGCGCCGGGGACGGAGACGCGGGCGGAACTGGCGAGGATGCCGCCGGGCTGCAGGAGTTCGGTGGCGACAGGGCGGACGTTGAGCCATTGCGAATCGTCGTGGTCCGAGCCGCCGAAGCCGACGTGGACGAGGCCGACGGAGGGCCAGGTATCGCCGGCGGGGCCGGTGCTGAGCGACTGAGTGATGAAGTCCGCAGCGCGCGAGTTGCCGTAGTGGGAGGGCACGAAGATTTCCGTACGGGCGCTGGGCATCATGCGCAGCGTGGTGGCGCAGACGGGGTGAACCCCGTGCAGGAGGCCGGTCGACGGGCAGGGCACCTGCTTCATGCGGCCGCCGGTGAAGTCGTTGACGTTTGCCGTGCCGCCGTCGAGGGCGACGCCGTCGAAGGAGAGGACCTGGAAGGGGAGCAGTTCGCGGGTCCGGGAATCCTGCAGCGCGAGCATGTAGCCGCGCGAGCCGGAGCCCGAAACGAGACGCCAGACTTCGCCCCGGCCGGTGATGATTTCGGACGGAAAGAGCTGACCGCTGACGGTGAAGATCCATTTGCCGCCGCCGTGTCCGCCTTCGCTGAGGCCGCCGCAGGTGCCGGGACGCACGGGCTTGCCGGGCTTGGCGTCGGGCATGCAGAAGTCGGGATCTTCCTGATCGTCGACCTGGTTGCTGGTTTCGACCTCGATGTCTTTGAGCAGCAGGTGGTGGATGGAGACGCCGTCGTGGAGGCCCTGGGCGTTGGGCTGGTCAGTCAGGTAGTCGTCAGGGGCGCCGATGGTGATGATGCCGGAGAGGCCTTCGGAGATCTGGTTGAGGGAGAGGCCGTGAATGTGCGGATGGAACCAGAAGAGACCGGACGGGTGATTCTTCGGGATGAAGATGTCGTAGTTGAGGGGCTTGTCGGTGTAGGCGAGTCCGGGGTGCACCATCGAGGGCTTCTTGCCCTGCGGGTAGCCGAGGACGTAGACGTAGTCGCCGTAGGTGGGGTCGAGCGCGTCGGCGGCGCGGGGCTCGACGATGAGTCCGTGGGTGTGGAGGTTGGTGGGGTTGCCGGCGAGCATCGCGTTTTCCATTGGGTCCGGACCGTTGGCGTGCTCGGAGTCAGCGGGCGCGGGCGGGAGGAGGTTAACGAGGCGAATCCTGAGGTGGTCTCCGGGCTGGAGCTGGAAGCGGACGCCGCCGTAGGGCGCGGTGGCGAAGGCGGGGTCGCACTGGTTGCTGGTGGAGTGGGCGAGCGGGCACACCTCATAAACCCAGGCAGTGGGGTGCAGCCCGGCAAGGGTGATGGCCTTGGGTCGCGCGATCATGAGGAGATTGAGGGTGTGGGTGGCGCTGTCGCTGGTGAAGACGGGCATTTCCACGAGCGGGCCGGTCTGCGCGTTGACGGAGGTCTGCAGGCCGGGGAGCAGCAGCAGGAGCGCGGCGGGTGCAAGCACGAGGCTGCGGGTGGCGGCGACTGACGCGATGGCACGGGAGAGGGCGGAGCGAAGGATGGATTTCATACATAACCTGGCAGAGAGATTTGAATTCCACAGGGCAACAGCAAAAGCAGTGCGCTCGCGTGACTCGGCGACGTCTTGCAGCGAGGGTTCGCGACAGGAGCTTCGCAGGATGCGAGGTTGATCGGCGTGGATGCGCCGAACGGGGCCCGGGTCTTCGGTGAAACATTTGGAGAACGGTCAACCGTGAATCAGCTGTCGCGCAGGACCGGATCAACCCCGGGAAGTGTTTTCAAGCGGGGTAAGAAACGATTGCAAGACGCTGTTGGGACCGTGTGCGCAGAGAGTGTGAGAGAACCACGGCAAGACAGAGAAAACAGTCCTGAGGGTAGGTGCAGGGTAGGCCGGTCTTTGCCGGCTGACCCTTGGCGGGAGGCCCGAACACCGAGGCACAGGGAGGGCCGCTGGGTGCGCCTTCGAGCATGAACATAATGCCTGCAAGGAGCAGCGTCAACAAAAATTATGAACGAAGCGTCATGTATTTTTGGGTCATGGCGGGCCCGGTGACGGGTGTGCGGAGACCGGTTACTCATAATTCCAGTGAGCGGAAATCCGTGGTGAAACGGCTATCGAGCGAGGTCGTCGTGGCTGGTCTCGCGGATGAGCAGGAGGCCTGCGAAGGTAAGAACGGCGGAGGCCGAGAGGTAGTAGCCGACATACTGGAGGCCGTAATGTTTGGCGAGCCAGGTGGCGGCATAGGGGGCGAGCGAGGCTCCGAAGATACCGGCGAGGGAGAAGGCGAGCGAGGAGCCGGTGTAGCGGACGGGGGTCGGGAAGAGCTCTGACACGATGGTGCCGAGGGGTCCGTAGGTGAGGCCCATGAGGGCGAGGCCGAGGATCATCATGGCAACGGCGCCGTGAAGGCCGGCGGTGAAGAGCGGCGCGAGGAAAAGGCCGAAGATCGCGATGGCGGCGGTGACGACGAACATGACGGGGCGCCGTCCGCGCTCGGCGAGCAGTGCGGAGATGGGGATGGTGATGGCGAAGAAGAGGATGCCGGCGAGCTGGATGATGAGGAAGGTAGCCCGGGTGTAGTGAAGGGCGGTAGTTCCCCAGGAGAGCGCGAAGACAGTCATGAGGTAGAAGAGGACGAAGGTGGCGAGGCAGACGAGGGTACCGGCGATGAGGGCGCGGGCGTGGTGGCCGAGGACGGTGAGGATGGGGAAGCCGACGGGCGCGTTGCGCTCGAGCGATGCGGCGAAGACGGGGGTCTCGGTGATGGTGAGGCGGACGTAGAGCCCGAGCAGGACGAGGACGGCGCTGGCGAGGAACGGGAGGCGCCAGCCGAAGGAGAAGAACTGGGCCTCGGTGAGGTAGCGCGAGAGCAGGAGGAAGGTGGCTCCGGAGAAGAGGAAGCCGATGGGTGCGCCGAGCTGGGGAAACATGCCGTAGAGGGCGCGCTTGTTGGGCGGAGCGTTTTCGACCGCGAGCAGGACGGCTCCGCCCCACTCTCCGCCGAGGCCGATGCCCTGGCCGAAGCGGCAGAGTGCGAGCAGCAGCGGGGCAAGGATGCCGATGGCTTTGTAGGCAGGCAGAACGCCGATGATGAAGGTGCTGAGGCCCATGGTGGAGAGGGCGAGGACGAGGGTGCGCTTGCGTCCGATGCGGTCTCCGAAGTGGCCGAAGAGCGCGGAGCCGATGGGGCGGGCGATGAAGGCGATGCCGAAGGTGGCGAGCGAGGCGAGGGTAGAGGAGGCGGGGTCTGTGGCCGGGAAGAAGAGCCGCGGGAAGACGAGCACGGCGGCGGTGGCGTAGATGTAGAAGTCGAAGAACTCGACCGTGGTGCCGACCATGCTGGCGAAGAGGACCTGGCGCGGGGTGTTGAGGGGCTTGAGGTTTGCGGGCTTGGGGTTTGAGGACATGGTGGAACCTGCATTCTAGTGGATCGAACGCGGGCGGTGGGTGAGGCGCGGGCGGGGCCGGCCTCACCATTGGCTTAAGGAGCTAGTTGAGAAGCTGATAGACGACGACGTCGGCGCCGGAGGAGGCGATGACTTTGCCGTCGATAACGACTGGAACCTCGAAGGCGGCGCCGCCGGTGCTGAGGGCGTCGCGTTTGGGGTTCAGAGTGGTGTTCCAGAGTTCGTGCGCGACGTTGGTGGCGTCGAAGGCGTGGAGAACGCCGTTGCCGTCGGAGGTCTTGTTGTACTCCCACACGATGCCGTTGGTATTGGCGGAGGAGGAGACGACAGTGTTGCCGCCACGGTAGTACGTGGGGGTTGAGCCGACGGCGACGGGCACTGGGTTGATGGCGATGCCGCTGATGCTGAACTGCTTGATGGGCTGGTTCGACGCGGCCATGTAGAGGTTGCCGTTCCAGTAGGAGGCGTTACCGTAGAGGCGATTCCAGAGTGGGCCATCGGCGCTCGAACCCGGGGTGCTGGCGTTGCAGACGTGATCGCCGACCATGAACATCTGCACGGATTGATCAGCGGTTGCGTCGAAGTGTCCGAGGCTGGTGCGATCGAGCAGGTAAAGGCGGCCTTCCTTGGTGAGGGCGACGCCGAGGTGGCGGCCGTTGCCGACTTCGGCCTCCGGCAGCAGGGCGAAGCCACCCGAGCCCATTTCGAGGTCGGCGCGGTCGATGCAGTCGCGGTTGAACGGGGTGAACCAGTCGAGCACGGAGAACTGGCCGTTGCTGTACTGCATGTGAAGGACCGTGTCGCCATAGTCCTGCCCACCGTTTTCGACGTCGGTGCTGCCGTCGGCGGCGACGATGTAGAAGCTGCCGTCGTCTTCAAAGGAGGGGGCAGCACCGCCGTTCCAGAAGGCTGCGGCGCTGCCGGAGTCATAGTCCGCGCGGTAGTTGGGCGTGCTGATGAAGACGCCGAGTTGCTTGAGCGAGGTGGGATCGTAGGCAAAGAGCCAGCCGTGGTAGGGTGCGGCATCGGAGAAGGATCCGAAGGCGACGTAGAGGACGCCGTGGTTGAGCACAAGGCCGGTCCGCTGGTTCTGCTGGCTGGGCATGAAGCTGATGATGCCGTTGACGTTGGCCTCGCCAGTCCCGGGGACCGATGCGGTGATTTTGGTAGCGCCGCCGTTGGCGTCGTTGCCGGTACGGATGTCGAGCGCGTGCAGAGTGTCGGTGACGACACCATTCTGCTGCGTGGCGGCGACGACGTAGAGGATACCGGTCGCGGGATCGACGACCGGTGTGCCGGTGATGCCGATCTGTCCGCCGAAGGTGGACCGGCCGCCGTGGTTGTCGGCCTGAACGGTGACGCCTGGGCTGAGGAAGTTGCGGCGCCAGAGCGGAGTCTTGGCGGTGCTCTGCCCGTCATAGGCGTAGACACTGTCGTTTTCGGTGGCGACGAGGAGCAGGTCATGCACGCCGGCGGCGCCCATGTTGACGCCGCGGACGTAGAGCGGCTGCGACTGGACTCCGCCGTCGGTGGTGAATTCGCGAACCTTGCCGAACTGGGTTGGGTTGACGTTGGCAGGGGTGAGCGTCGTCTCCTGGTTGTACTGGCCGAAGCTCTTGGAGTTGCCCTTCCATTCCATGACCCCGCTGAGGGTCGGCGGCAGGCCGATGGTGACGGTGGCGCTGCTGGACGCGGTGGTGCCGTTGCCGGTCGCGGTGATGGTGTAGGTGGTGGTCTGGGTGGGCGAGATGGATTGAGTGCCGGTGACCGCTACAGTGCCGATGCCCTGGTCGATGGTGACGGACGTGGCGTTGGTGGAGGTCCAGGACAGGGTGGAGGCGCCGCCGGCCGCAATGTAAGCGGGCGCTGCTGTAAGGCTGACCGTCGGTGCGGTGGATGCACCCACGGTGAAGCTGATGGGCCGGGTGAGCGCGCCGCCACAGTTATCCCACTCCTGGACGACGGCACTCTGCGCGCCTGTCGCGAAGGGCAGCGAGGTGTTCAGCGCGTTGCCGTTGACCTGGTACTTGAGGACGCCGCCGACGTAGATGCCCATGGCGGCCACTCCCGAAGGGCAGGAGGCAGTTGTTGCATTGGCTACGAAGGACACGGGCGAGGAGACGGTAGCTGCCGCTGCGGGCGCGCTGACGGTGATGCCCGATGGGCCGAGGCTGCCGCCGACGATGAAGTTCACCTGCCGGGTGGATGCTTTACCGC
This sequence comes from uncultured Granulicella sp., assembly GCA_965213805.1. Classification (GTDB taxonomy): domain Bacteria; phylum Acidobacteriota; class Terriglobia; order Terriglobales; family Acidobacteriaceae; genus Edaphobacter. The sequence continues at coordinate 537,283 of CBDCAG010000002.1, forward strand.
AGTTGTCCCACTCCTGAACGACAGCGCTCTGCGCGCCGGAGGCGAAGGGCAGGTTGGTGCTGAGGGTTGCGCCGTTCACCTGGTACTTCAGGCTGCTTCCCACGTAGACGCCCATGGCCGCGACGCCGCCTGCGCACGTGGAGGCAATAGCACTGGCGGTGAAGGCTACGGGCGAAGAGACGGTCGCGCCCACTGCTGGCGTGCTGACCGTGACGCCGCTCGCTGTAGGCGCAGGCGGGTTGACGGGAGCCGGTGAACCGCCGCTACCTACGGTGATCGAGACGGGAGTGGTCGTCGAGCCACCGCAGTAGTCCCACTCCTGCACGACGGTCTGATAGCTCCCCGGGTTCAGGGTCAGGCTGGTGCTGAGGCTTGAGCCGTTTTGCTGGAAGGCAAGCTTGTTGTTGACGTAAATCCCCATGGCGGCGACGCCGGCCGCACACGATGTGCTTCCCGTCGCGGTGTAGGCGACGGGCGAAGTGACGGCAGTGCCGTTGGCTGGGGAAGTAACGCTGACGCTTGCGAACAGGGGAGTTGCGCATAACGACAAGACAGGGAGAAAAGCAAAACAGAGTTTCAAGGGGCACCTTCACCGTTTATTTACGAGAAGAAGCCAGCAACTGGAATCAAAGTCTTCAAACCGAAACAATGATTTCCGCGCCAGACTTCCGGCATTACTGAACGTTACAAAACCAACATGAGCTACAAGATCACAATCGTTCGGGCCTTTGTGCGTATCGTGCCATCCTGCCAGGGCCCGGGTGCTATCCGCTCAAGCCCAGGTACATCAGCACGTGGGTTACGCGTAGCGAGATACTACAACCTGAGTTCGTTCTTTGCACCACCTTTGTGGTGTATCTCCAGAGTAACCAGGGTAATCCTCGGCGAGTCGATACGTTCAAAGGCGATTACAGATCTCGAACGCAAGGAGGTTTGCCGGAGTAAGACGCTCTTGACTCTCCCGAGGAGCAGAACGAAACCGTGGCCTCGCCGCGGCATCAAAGCAAAGGGAGGAACTGCTATGCCGGTCATCCGCACGTGTTCTCATTGTCAGAAGAAGAATCGCATTCCGGCGCGGCATCTTGCGGATACGGGCAAGTGCGGCGCATGCGGAAATGCCCTGCCGCCGCTGGCTGAGCCCCTGGCTGTCGATGCAGCGCTCTTCGACGAAGTAATCCGCGATGCGACGGTGCCGGTTCTGGTCGACTTCTGGGCAGCGTGGTGCGGACCCTGCCGCACAGCGGCACCCGAGGTGGCGAAGACCGCGGCCGAGATGGCGGGTACGGCAATTGTGCTGAAAGTCGATACGGAAGCCAATCAGCAGCTTGCGGCGCGATTCAACGTGCGCGGCATTCCGAACTTCGTCGTCCTCGCCGGCGGTGAAACGCGGTCTCAACAGGCAGGGCTGGTGGATTCGACGCAGATGAAGCAATGGCTGCGGGCCGCGACGACCTAGTCGTACGGTACCGGCCGCTACAACTTCTCTGGCGTTGCCGCGAGGGTACTCTGGCGATTCTGATAGGAGTTGCGGGGATGCCTGACGTAGGCTAAATTGCACTGCGCGGCCGCATGACTTCCACCACCTGCACGGGCAGTCCGCGCACCGCCTGGTTTACCCATGAAGGCTCTACGTAACACCTTTTTTTTCGACGCGCGACGCGCCCGGTTTGTGGGAGCAACCGCTCTGCTGGCTCTTGCTGGTTCGCTGAGCCACGCGCAAAGCGAGCGCGGCGAGTTGCGTCTGGTGATCGAGTCGCAGGCAGGCGCACCGCTCGCGGCAAGCGGCACCATTGTGAGCGAGTCCAGGGAGTTTCAGCAGGCGATCTCGGTGGATGGGAACGGTCAGTTCACCGTAAGTCCGCTGTTGTTTGGCGCCTACCAGCTTCGCGTGGAGGCGCCGGGATTTACCCCGGTGCAGCGCGACGTGCAGATCAGCTCGAGCGTGCCGGTATCGGTCGCGCTGCGGCTGCAGCTGGCGACCGTGGCGCAGCGGGTCGAAGTGCGTCCGGGAGCGACGTTGCTTGACCCGCTGGCCGCCGGGGCGAGCGTGGCGCTGGGCCGCGCGGAACTTGCAGCGATGCTTCCGGCACAGCCGGGACGCGGGCTGCTCGACCTGGTCCGCGACCAGCCGGGCTGGATCTTCGAAGCAAACGGCGTGTTGCATCCACGAGGCTCGGAGTACGACACGCAGTTTGTCATCAACGGCGTTCCGCGCACCGAGAATCTTTCGCCCTCGTTCGCATCGCCGCTGCAGGCAGATATCGTCGAGTCCGCGCAGCTGCGCACCGCTGGCTTCCCTGCCGAGTACGGGCGCAGCCTTGGCGGCGTCGTCGACGCAACCACCGCGTCGACTCATGGGCGGGGCGCGCACGGCGAACTGGCGGCCTCGGGGGGAAGCTTCGGGACTGCGAATGGAGCGGCGCGGCTTGGGCTGGGCACACGGGCGCAGCAGTTGACGGTGACCGCTGAGAGCTATCGGACTGATCGCTTTCTCGATCCACCGGTGCTCGACAACTTCTCGAATCGTGCGACGGGAGCCTCTGCGACCATCGATGAACAGGTCGAGGTCAGCTTGGCGGACCAGGTAGAAGTGGATTATTCCTACAGCTCTCTGCATGCGATGGTGCCGAACGAACTGGTGCAGGAGCAGAACGGGCAGCGCCAGGACCGCGACAGCCGGCAGCAGCAGGGCAGCGTCGCGTGGCAGCACAGCCTCTCGCCTTCCCTGCTGCTGACGAGCGCGGGCAGCGTGCTCGATACCAGGGTGAACCTCGCTTCGAATGCGCTCTCGACTCCGATCGAGGTCTCGCAGACACGGGGCTTTCGGCAGGGGTGGCTGGGGGTCAACATCGCCGGCCACACGGGACGGAACGACTGGAAGGCCGGTGGTGACGCGATCCTGCGCCGGGTGCGCGAGCAGCTTGCGTACGACATCACCGATGCGACAGCATTCGATCCCGGGACGCAGCAGGCATTCGCCTTCGAAGCTGCACGGTGGGAGACGGAGCCGGCGGCCTATCTCGAAGACACGCTGCACCTGGGGCGCTGGAACGTCGCAGCGGGCCTGCGCTACGACGCGTACTCCTTCGTGGTCCACCAGAGTGCGTGGAGCCCTCGGGTGTCGGTCTCCTACTTCATGCCAAAGCTGCACCTGCAGCTGCATGGGTCGTACGATCGCGTGTTCCAGCTGCCGGCGATCGAGAATCTGCTGCTTGCGAGCTCCCCACAGGTGGATAGCGTCGAGAGCTTTGTACAGCGGCTACCCGTGCAGCCGGCGCGCGCGAACTACTACGAGCTTGGCTTTTCGCAGGAACTGGCCGGACGCCTGCTGATCTCGGGAAACGTGTTTTTACGCCGCTTCAGCAACTACTCCGACGACGACACGCTGCTGAATACCGGGGTCAGCTTTCCGATTGCCGATCACAGCGCGCGCATCAGCGGCGAGGAGCTTTCCGTGAGGCTGCCGGAGTGGCGTCACGTCACGGCGAACCTGAGCTACAGCAACCAGACCGGGGTGGCTTCGGGGCCGATCACGGGCGGTCTGCTGCTCGGGGCCGATGGAGCCGATGCCCTGACCTCGACGGACCGGTTCGCGATCTCGCAGGACCAGCGCAACACGCTGCGGGCGCAGGTGCGATGGAGCCCGATGAAACGGCTCTGGATGGGGGCGCATGCGCAGTTCAACAGCGGGCTGCCGGTGGAGCTGGATGGCGATCCCGACCTGGTCGCCCTGCGCGCGGCTTATGGCGACCAGGTAGTCGGCAGCATCAACTTCGAACGGGGCCGGGTCAAGCCGTGGAATGCGATCGACCTCTCGGCGGGCGCGCCTTTGCTGCACCGTCAGGATCAGGCGCTGAACCTTGAGGTCAACGTGAGCAACGTCGCGGACCGGGTCAACGTGATCAATTTTGCGAGCCTGTTTTCGGGGACGGCAATCAGCACGCCGCGCGCCGTCGAAGCGCGGCTGCGCTACAGCTTCTAGGCGGTCGAGCGTCGCCAACGGCAGGAGCTTGCAGCTACTTGTTCTGGCTCAGCGTCATGACGGCGAGGCCGGTAAGCCCGTGCACCCAGCGCGAGGCGTTCGCGTCGCTGGTATTGATGAGTTCGATGGCGCCTTCGGGGTTGGGCAGCCCGGCCTTCATGACGGCGACGATCGTCTGGCTGCGGTTGAAGCTGGGTTCAAGCTCCGCGGCGGAGTAGACGACGAAGTAGCGGTACGCACCAGTCGCGACCACAGCCGAGTGCAGAAGAGTCGACTCGGTCTCGCGCTCCACCTTGAGCCCCGCGGCTGCGAGCACCTCCGATACGAGCGGCCCGGTGTAGGTCTCGTCCGCGTTCTTCTGCACATTGTGCACATGGACCGTAGTCTGCGGCATTTCGAGCAGGTTCTTCACGGAGAAGGTCGAGACCTTGCCGTCGACTGTAACGTTGACCGACTTTGAAACCGGTGCAGGTGTCTGGACCGCAGGTGGAGCCTGGGCCGCAGGTGAAGCCTGGGCAGCGAGCGAGAGCGGCAGGAGGGTCGTCAGGAGCAGGGCGCAGAGGGAAGACTTCATGCGATCAGGGTAAAACATGAGGATCGCTTGCTGCCGCGTGAGCGTGTCTCGATGGGGGTCGCTTCGCTGGTTCGGGTCTTGCCTGGCGAATGCGGGATGCTGCCGACCGCAACAAGGCGTCCCCGCGTAGGGACGCCTTGTTGGCAAACGCTGTACCGGACCGATGCCCACACCGCGACAACACTTCGGCGACGGCTTCTGACTACCCCTGGCAGACAATCGTACCGTTCAGCCCCTGCGGGAAGAAGCCGCCCGAGCACGTCCCACCGGCGTAGAGGATATTGAGCACCTGCGCCGCGGTCCGCGGAATTCCCAGCGAATTGCTGTCGAGATCGAACGGCATCTCCGGCACCGGCGGCACGTCGAGCGAGTCCACGGCCGGGCTGACCACGCCATTCATGATGCAGAGCATCCGCAGCATGCCCGAGTGCTGAGCCTCCGCCGAGGCAATGGTCGACGAGCGGGCGATGTAGCTGGGCTGGCTGAAGAACTGGGCCGCGCCGAGGTATGCGCTGACGCCGACATCTTCGAACTGCCGTGCGAGCTTCAGCCATTCGTTGATGTTGTTGAACCCGTAGCCCAGCGCGTCGAGGTTGATGGCGGGCTTCTTCGCCGCGTCGGTATCAAGCAGCGACCGCAGCAGATTGACGTGGGTGATCTCGTCCTTCCGCAGCGAAGACGCCACGTAGGCCTCGGGCAGATTGCCGAATCCTGGAACCATCTTGCCGCCCGTCGTGGGGCCGGTCTGATCGGACTCCGAGATGATGCCGAGCTCGAGCAGGGTGGCGCCATAGGTGGAGACGCAGTAGAACTCGGCCTCCAGGTATTCCAGGTTCAAGGCAAAGTTCCGAGATCGAGATCGGAGTAAGTCGCAGCGGCGACCTTTTGCGCAGGCTGCACGAGTTCGTGACCAACCAAGCCGGCGCCGGCAATGCCAACAGTGGTCATGCCCATTCCCTTGAGGAACGAACGGCGGTCGGCGGAGTTTTGCTTGTCTTTGATCGAGATCACGGGGTTGCTCCAGAAAAGATTATGCGGTTGGCAGCGGCCGGACGAGCGTAGCCGGCGAACTGACGCTTGTCGCGCTCTGCAGACCGAATAGCAGGGCATGGAAGGGAGACTGCGCTTGAAACGATGGACGCGTGCGTTGTGCTGAACTTGACTGACTTTGACAGTAGAGCAAGTAAGGTTTGGCACCACGCGGGCCGTCACGTGATTGCGATGCTCGGCGCTGCCCGGAGTTGCCTGTCGAGCCCGATATTTACGTGACTCGGTGGTACGTTTTCGTCGAAGTGCCAAGCTGCCCCGAGAGTGTCTAAGCGGTCACTTCAAACGGCCGCATCATATCGTTCGCCTCATGCTCGAGGATGTGGCAGTGATAGAGATATCGGCCTGCGAAGCCGTCGAAGTGGACGAGGATGCGGGTAATCTCGCCCGGCGTGCACTGCACAACATCCTTCCAGCCCGCCTCGTTCGCAGCCGGCGGAACCGCAGCGCTGACGTAGCGCAGATTCTTGTGCATTAGGTAATCGAACGTGTCGAAGACGCGGCGATCGAGGACGCGGAAGCGCACCAGGTGCAGGTGCATGGGATGCACGTCTTCGGTCAGGTTGACGAACTCCCAGATCTCGGTGGTGCCAAGCTTTGGGGTCTCGGTGACGGGCTCGTGCCAGTGCTTGCGATTGAGCAGCATGACCATCGAATTCCCTACCCCGTCGCGATACTCGTTGAGGGTGATGGTGCGGGTGTTGATGGCGGTCGATGGATCGGCCTTGACGAGGGTGCGCAGGGCCTTCGGCGTCTCATACGGCGTGGCTGCCGAGTTGGGCGCTACGCGAAATTCTAAAATCTCAAACGCGCTGTTGCGCAGGTGCACGGTCTGCCCGGCGTATTTGCTGAAGTCGACCAGCACGTCCGCCCGTTCGCCCGGCGCAAAGGTGAAGACATCCATGGCGACCGGCGCCTCCAGCAGGCCCTGGTCGGAGCCGATCTGCTGAAAGCTCACCGGCACCTTGCCGGAGACCAGCGACAGGCGGAAGAAGCGGCTGTTCGCCGCGTTCAGCAGCCGCAGCCGATACACGCGGGGCTCGACCGGGTGAAACGGGCGGATCGTGCCGTTGACCAGGATGGCGTCCGCCAGGAACTCCGATACCCAGGGCTTTGCCGGGTCTGGCGAGGTGGGATAGAACAGCTGCCCATCCCGTGTGAAATCGCGGTCATAGAGTGTCAGGGGCAGTTCGTATCTGCCCTGCGGCAGGCTGAGCCGATCCTCCGCTTCATCGCGGATCAGGAATTGCCCGACCAGACCTGCGTACATGTTGAGCCGATTGATGCCCATCGCGTGGTCGTGATACCAGAGGCCGGCCGCCTCTTGCCGCATGGGATAGCGGCAGACGCGGCTGGCGCCCGGAACGTACCAGTCCTCGGGCTGACCGTCGTCTTTCGGGGCAGCCTTGGCTCCATGCAGATGCACGCAGGCACGCACATCGGGCACGTCGTGGCCGCTGCCATGCAGGGTGTAATCGATCGGCAGGAAGTGTTCTCTGGGCAGCGCGTTCAACCATTCAACGCGAACCGGATGATTGCTGCGCGCTTCGATGACCGGAGCCAGCGCCGTGTCGCCGTAGCTCCAGAAGCGCGTGGGCGGGACGTCGCGATGCACCTTCGCGTGAACCTCGCGCATCGTGATCCTCATCGTGCCTCTGTTGGCAACGATCCTCCGTGGCAGCTCCAGTGGATCGACAAACGGTGGCAGCTCGAGCGAGTGCAGCATGGGCAGTACGGGCGCTGCGTTTGCCGGGGGCGAGGGCATCGCACCCATCTGGTGCTGCTCGCTCTGTCTGGTTTGCGGTGGAAGCACCTGGCGGGGCGGGGGTACGGTGGCCTGCTGGCCACGCAGCCAGCGCGGCGCCAATCCCAGGAGCGTGGCAGCGTGCAGGAACCGACGGCGCGAGTGAGACAACGTTTCGTTCTCCGAAAAAGAAAAAGACACGCGGCCGAATCCCCGCGTGTCTTTCACTCTATTGCAGACGTGTCACGATCCAGTGAATGGAAGGTTAGTTGCCGCTGGTAACCAGACCCGTCTTCGGGTCGAGCAGGACGACGTTCGGGTTGGGAGCGACGGTGCTCGTGAAGTTGAACATCTTCATGATCGATCCGGCGGTCGCATCGAAGGAGCCGGTGCCGACGCGGGCGCTGGACATGAACACGTCTTCGATGAACTGCGGAATCGAAGCCTGCTCTGTCAGAGTGGAGTCGACCATGTTCTTGTTCGCCCAGGGGGAGATGACCAGGAACGGCAGGCGGGGACCCTTGCCGCAGCGTCCGCCGACCGGCTGCCCGTTCGAGTTCGGACCCGGAAGAGCCGCAGCCGCAGCGGCAGTGCTGATGCAGAGGCCGGTGCCGCTGAGCGAGTCGGCAGCCGTCGCCGATCCGTTTGTGAAGTCGGTGAGGTGGTCGTACCAGCCGTCGGAGTCGTCGTACGCGAGGATGATTGCAGTGTTCGCCCAGAACTTCGAGGACTCGATCGTGTTGATCGTGTTCACGACGAACGCCTGCTCATCGAGCGGCTCGGAGTAACCGGCGTGACCATCCTGATAGCCCGGAGCCTTGAGGAAGCTGACCGCGGGGAGGTTGCCGGCTGCCAGGGCGTCGGTGAAGTCGTGCATGTCGTACTGGTGGTTTGCGCCGTCGCCGTTGGTGCCGATCGCCGCAACCGAGGAAGGACGCGTGTGGTTGTAGTTTGCCGTGCTCGCCCAGTACTGGAAGGGCTGGTGGTGCGGAATGTAGTCCGCCTTGAGCGGGTTGCCCGGGATGCTCGGAGCCGCGGTCGACCGCGCGCAACCGGTGGTACCGTTCGGGTTGGTCACGCTGAGGTCAAAGCCGCCTTCGAAGAAGCCCCAGCTGACCTTCGCCGCCGTCAACAGGTCGCCGACGTTCTTGCCGGACATGGAGAAGTTGGAGCTGGTCGAGGAGCAGAGGTCCCCGGTCGGGTCCGCATCGTTGATGTCGGTGAGACCGCCCTGGCCATCGGCGACCACTGCCGACGCCACGTTGGTGGGGGTGATGACGCCGTTGGTCTGTCCGGCAGCGAGCTCGAGCGCGCCCGGCGTCGACGGTCCGAAGGTGCCGCCGAAGGAGTGATCGTTCATCGCGTAATGCTGTGCGTAGTTCCAGAAGGCGGTCACGGTATTGCCGTCGTAGTAGCCCATCGTCAGGCCGGTCGTGGCCGAGATGGACGAGGCGCCGGTCGCCGTTGCGAGCGTCGCACTGTCGGCGGTTCCGACCGAAAGCGGGAACTGGTCCATCTTGCCACCGTGGAAGGCAAGCTGCTCCGGACCGTAGTTGTGATCCTGATCGTTGGTTGCATTCTGCGCCGTGTCGAGGCGGTAAGGATTGGTCGCGCCGGCGCCGTTGGCGACGGAGAGGTTCGGGTTCGCGGTGAGCAGGCCGGGGTTCGAGACGTAGTTGTTGGGAATCGGAGTGCCGGTTGCGGCCGTAAACTTCGACGCATTCCCCGGGAGGTTGAGGGCGTTCGGATAGGTGCCGAAGTAGTGATCGAACGAGACGTTTTCGCCGTAGATCACCACGATGTGCTTGATCGCCGCCTGCGGGGTGGTCGCGGAGGGCGCCGCCGGGGCGGTGGAGGCAACCTGGCTGGAATTTGAAGCGCAGCCCACCAAAAGCACGGATGCGGACAGGGAGAGAGCTAAAGACTTACGTAGCATCGTGACGCCTCGTCGGAAATTGATCCGCAAAAATACGGGATTGCCTCAGTGATAGAACGCCCCGATGAACGTCGGGTAAATGGGCATTGAATGATGAGGAAATGAGGGTGCAGCGGAAGCTTCGCCGCTGGTTCGATTGGTCCCTTAGGCTGATGTTCGATTAACGCGTTTCTGGGGTCTGCCTGGGCCTTTCGGTCACGGTTGTAAGCAGAAGATGCAGGTAAGGCCCTCTGCTGGCTCAGTTACGAACGGCTTGCGCGGGGCGTCTGTTTTCCCCGGGGGGTGTGTGCCGCTGATTTATCTGCTTGACACGGGAGAATAATCCACTACCATCTGGTTGTGGATAGACTGGATACAACATTTGCGGCTCTGTCTGATCCGACTCGTCGGGCGATGATTGAACATCTCTCGCGCGGGCCTGCCTCGGTGCATGGATTGACGGAGCCGTTTGCGCTTTCGCAGCAGATGATTTCAAAGCATATTGCGTACCTGGTCCGGGCGCGGATTGTGATCAAGACAAAGCGCGGACGGGAGAGTGTATGCACGCTGAGGCCGGAGGCGATCAAGACGGTCAGTGACTGGGCGAGTGACTATCGCCGGTTCTGGGAAGAAAGTTTCGACAAGCTGGACGAGGTTCTAAATCAAATGAAGAAGGCGGAGGCAAGTCATGGCAAATAACACGGGTAGTGCGGTAGAGCGGATGACCGTTACACGAATTTTCGATGCCCCACGCGAACTGGTCTGGAAGGCGTGGACAGAGCCCGAGTACGTGATGCAGTGGTGGGGGCCGAAGGGCTTCACGGCGCCGGTGTGCAAAATGGATTTCCGCGTGGGAGGCAAGTATCTCTGCGGGATGAAGACTCCGGACGGGCAGGTATTTTTCAATGGCGGCGAATACTACGAGATCGTGCCGTTTGAGAAGATCGTGTCCTCGATGTTCTTTGCCGATGCGGAAGGAAACAAGGTGGACCCGGAGCACTATGGCATGGAGCACGAGGCCATTGAGGATGTGCACGACACGGTTCTGTTCGAAGACCTGGGGAACGGCAAGACGAAGCTCACGTTTATCGGCAATGAACCGATGGAGAGCGCAGTCAACAGCGGTCAGCTCGAGGGCTGGGTCGAGATCCTCGATAAGGTCGCCGGCGTGGTTGCGGCGATGGACCAGGTGAAGTAAGAAGCCAGCGTTTCAGGCTTCCAGAAGCTGCGGAACGGACCCTTTCGGGGGGAGCGGGGCACCCCCCCTCCCCCCGGGGGTTTTTGTGTCAAAAATAACAAAATAAACGACTTAGGTAGGGTCTGGAGCCCCTGCTTAGCCCCTGCTCGGCCCCCTCCATCCGGGAGATGGGTCGCGGGCTTCGTTGTTTCTGCCCGCTTGTCAATTTGATCTAAATCCAGTTTATCAAGTCGGATGGGGTAACTATGTCAAATGGATTCGGGCTGTAAGTAGTCTGCTTTGTTGGGGTTCGGGACGGGTTCTGGGAGCGGGGGCTTGACAGGTTTTCCACAGGCTGAGGAGTAGGGGTAGAGGTCGGCGAGGTGGGCGCGGACGGGGTTCTGGTGGATGTAGTTGCGGTGGTGGTGGAAGTCGGCGGCGGTGTGGATGAGGTGGTCGGTGAAGCCGCGTTGCCAGATGGGGTGTCTGGAGGGGAGGCGGTGGGAGAAGCCGCCCTTGATGAGGTTCATGGTGTGCGAGAGGGTGTTGGCGGTGGGGGTGAGGAGGAGGTGAACGTGGTCGGGCATGACGACGAAGGCGTGGAGTTTGTAATGGCCTTGGCGGCGGTAGTGTTGAAGGGTGTCGAGAAAGAGTTCGGCGTGGGCGGGGAGTTGGAAGAGGCGGCGGCGGTTGTAGGTGATGGTGGTGATGAAAAAGGTGCCGTGGGTGGCGGTTCTTGGCGGGATGGCTATAGGGCGATGGTAGATTTTCGCTGCTGGCTTTTGGGTTCGGTGGTGGGGTTTTGTTTTGTGTGGTTTCGGAATGGGAAGTAGGGGCATGCGTTTACGCGTGCCCGAGGTCGTACGTTAGCGGGTTGGGTTTGTGGCGGTTTGGAGGGAGGCGAAGGGCGGAAAAGCCAGCCTTCGGCAGAGCGGGAGCGGCTTTGCCGCGGCTGGTTATGGCACGCGTGAACGCGTGCCCTTCCATGGGTTGTGGCTTCTGCGCGCGGCGGGGGAACTCCACGGAGCGGCGCCCGCCCGGCGTGAGGGCGCTTTTGGTTTTCGATTCGGGGAGGGCTTTGGGAGGTGCATGCGTTGACGTTTGCCCTTTATTCACGTGGCTGTTCGGGAGAGGGCGAAGGCGGAAAAGCCAGCCTTCGGCAGAGCGGGAGCGGCTTTGCCGCGGCTGATTATGGCACGCGTGAACGCGTGCCCTTCCATGGGGTTGGGCTTCTGCGCGAAGCGGGGGAACTCTCGGATTGGCGCCCACCCGGCGTCAGGGCGTTCTCGTCTTTCGATTCGGGGAGGGCTCCGGGAAGTGCATGCGTTAACGCTTGCCCTTTATTCACGTGGCTATTTGGGAGAGGGCAAAGTCGGAAAAGCCAGCCTTCGGCAGAGCGGGAGCGGCTTTGCCGCGGCTGATTATGGCACACGTGAACGCGTGCCCTTCCGTGGGTTGTGAGTTTTGCGTGCGACGGGTGCTCTTCCTGGATGTGGCTTCTGCGCGCGGCGGGTGCTCTTCCGGGATGTGTTTTGTGCGTGCGGCGGGAGCTCGTCCGGGATGTGTTTTGTGCGTGCGGCGGGTGCTCGTCCGGGAGTGTGTTTTGTGCGTGCGGCGGGTGCTCGTCCGGGAGTGTGTTTTGTGCGTGCGGCGGATGCTCGTCCGGGATGTGGGTTTCTCCGGGCAGCGGGGGAACTCCATGGAGTGGCGCCTGCCCGGCGTCAGGGCGCTTTTGGTTACATCGGCTGGACAAGTAGGAACGACCGGGCATTCGCCATCGTCGTCGTCCCTACCTGTCCCGAGGTGCCCGCTCCTAGCTGCAGCCGCTGGTGTTGCCGCAGGACATGCAGCGGTAGCAGGAGCCGGAGCGGGTCATGATGGCTCCGCAGGTGGCGCAGCTGGGGGAGTCGCCCATGTCGTAGAGGTCCTTCATGGCGTCGGAGGCGTGGTAGATGCCACGGTCTTCAAAGGATGAGGCGGACGATGCGTCGGGGGCGGTGAGGCCGGAGCGGGCCTGGAGATCGGGGGCGATGCCGCCGCGCGGGGCGGAGCGGTCTTCGTACTCGTCTCCGAGCATGGTGGCCGGCGCGCTGCCGGGGGTGATGACGGCGACCTGCTGCGGCGGCGTGGTGACGGTCACGTCGGTCGCGAGCGGCTGGTCGGGGTTGAGGTGAATGCTGTGGGCGGGGACCGCGGTTCCGGCGGAACCGCTGCCGCTGGCCATCGCAATGCTGTTCGCAGGCGAGGAGACGGTTCCCTGCACCGGGACGCTGGCCTGCGGGGTGAGGCCGGCGAAGAGGTCGAGCTGAGTGCCCTGGAGGAAGCGGAGCTCGATCCAGCGGAAGAGGTAGTCCATGATGGACTTGGCGTAGCCGATCTGTTCATTGCCGGTCCAGCCCGAGGGCTCGAAGCGGGTGTGAGCGAACTTCTCGCAGAGCACCTTGAGCGGCACGCCGTGCTGGAGCGCGAGCGAGACGGCGGTGGCGAAGGAGTCCATCAGGCCGGAGACGGTGGAGCCTTCCTTTGCCATGCGGATGAAGATCTCACCCGGCTGCCCGTTGGGGTAGAGGCCGACGGTGATGTAGCCCTCGTGGCCGGCGAGCCCGAACTTGTGGGTGACGGAGGCGCGCTCCGCGGGCAGGCGATGACGGACGGCGCGGGGCGGCGCCTTCGAATCGAGGGCGTCGGAGTTCTGGAGCGACTGCGCGGTGATCTTCGCCAGCTGGGTATTGAGCTGGGCGATGGTGGCCTGGTGGGCGGTGAGCTGCTGGGCAGCGGCGGCGCGTTCGGCGGCGATGGTCTCGTCAATTTCGACCTGTGCGGCGGCGGCGCCGGCGACGGTCTTCTGATCGTCCGCGGACTTCTTGTCGTCGGCATCCTTCTTCTTCTGCGCGTCGGTGGAGACGTTGAGCGGCTGGGCGCCCTTAGAGCCATCGCGATAGATGGCGACGGCCTTGATGCCCTGGCGCCAGCTTTCGAGGTAGGCCTCGGCGATGTCTTCGACGGAGCAGTCGTTGGGGAGGTTGACGGTCTTCGAGATGGCCCCCGAGAGGAAGGGCTGGGCAGCCGCCATCATCTTGATGTGGCCCATGTAGTGAATGGAGCGGGTGCCCTTGGCGGGCTTGAAGGAGCAATCGAAGCAGGCGAGGTGCTCGGGCTTGATGCCGGGTGCGCCTTCGATGGTGCCGGTGGCGTCGATGTAGCTGACGATGGCGTTGACCTGGGCCTCGTTGTAGCCGAGCTTGATGAGCGCGGAGGGCACGGTGTTGTTGACGATCTTGATCATGCCGCCGCCGACGAGCTTCTTGTACTTGACGAGGGCGAGATCGGGCTCGACGCCGGTGGTGTCGCAATCCATCATGAAGCCGATGGTGCCGGTCGGAGCAAGGACGGTGACCTGCGAGTTGCGATAGCCGTGGTGCTCACCCTGAATGAGAGCGGCGTCCCAGGCATCGGCCGAGGCCTGGATGAGGGCGTCAAGATTCGGGACGGTGAAGGGCTCGGTGGAGTGGCGGGACTTGCCGATCTTGTTGACTTCGGCACGGTGCATGCGGATGACGTCGAGGAAGGGCTCGCGGTTGACGTAGAAGCCGGGGCAGGCGCCGCCCTTCTTCTCTGCCTGCTGGCAGAGCGGGGTGGCGGCGGCGAGCGGCGGGCAGGTCTCGGCGATGACGGCAGACTGGTAGTAGGCGTCGCCGCAGAGGATGGCGGTGAGGGCGCCGGCGAAGTCGCGGCCGGCGTCGGAATCATAGGGCAGGCCGAAGCTCATGAGCAGGGCGCCGAGGTTGGCGTAGCCGAGGCCGAGCGGGCGGTAGTCGTGCGAGTTCTTCGCGATCATCTCGGTGGGGTAGCCGGCGGAGTCGACGATGATCTCCATTGCGGTGGTGACGATGCCGATGGCGTGGCGGTAGGCGGGGATATCGAACTGGCCGCCGGGCGACACGAACTTGAGCAGGTTGAAGCTGGCGAGGTTGCAGGCGGAGTCATCGAGGAACATGTACTCGGAGCAGGGGTTCGAGGCATTGATGCGGGCGGTGTTCTTCGAGGTGTGCCACTTGTTGATGGTGGTGTCGTACTGCATGCCGGGGTCGCCGCAGGCCCAGGTGTTCTGAGCGAGCTTGTTCATGAGCTCGCGGGCGGGGAAGGTGGCGACGGGCTTGCGCTCCTTGACGGTGCGGGTGGAGAACTCGGTGTCGCGTTCGACGGCGGACATGAACTCGTCGGTGACGCGGACGGAGTTGTTGGCGTTCTGGAAGAAGATGCTGGAGTAGGCTTCGGAGTCGGGGCCGCTCCCGTCGTAGCCGGCGGCGATGAGGGTGTAGGCCTTGGCCTCTTCCTTGGACTTGCACTCGATGAAGTCGATGATGTCGGGATGATCGACGTTGAGCACGACCATCTTGGCGGCGCGGCGGGTCTTGCCGCCGGACTTGATGACGCCGGCGAAGGCATCGAAGCCGCGCATGAAGCTGAGGGGACCGGAGGCGGTGCCACCGCCCGAGAGGGTCTCCATGGAGCCGCGGATGGAGGAGAGGTTCGAGCCTGCGCCCGAGCCCCACTTGAAGAGCATACCTTCGGTCTTGGCGAGGGTGAGGATGGAGTCGAGCGAATCCTGAACAGAGTTGATGAAGCAGGCGGAGCACTGGGGCTTGGAGTAGCCGGTGGTCGAGAAGATGACCTGGCGCTTGTCGGCGTCCCAGTGCCAGTTCTGCGCGTCGGAGTTGGGCTCGAGGCGGTCGCAGCCGACGTTGAACCAGACGGGCGAGTTGAAGGCGACCTTCTGGTTGAGCAGCAGGTGGGCGAGCTCGGCGTAGAAGGTGGCGGCGTCAGCTTCGGAGGCGAAGTAGCCGGCGGCCATGCCCCAGTCGCGGATGGACTCGGCGACGCGGGTGATGAGGGCGCGCACGCCGGACTCACGCTCGGGCGTGCCGACGAGGCCATGGAGGTATTTGGAGGCGACGATGTTGGTCGCGGTCATCGACCAGTCGACCGGCGATTCGACGTTCTTCTGCTCGAAGATGAGTTTGCCCTTCCAGTCCTGGATCACGGCGTCGCGCAGCTCCCAGGTCACCTGGTCGTAGGGGCTGACGCCGGGCGTCGTAAAGTGACGCGAGAACGAGAGGCCGGGGGCGTTGCCCTTGCGAGTGTTGACGGGGGAGGCGGCCGTTGCGTGCTGCTGGACTGTTTCGTTCATCGGGGGAAACTCCTTCAAAGTTGGATCGACATGGGTGTGGCGAGGGCTCAGGTTACGGAATCGGTTACTGCGGCGGTCGGACGTCCAACCGGAATTGCGTGCAAGCAAGCCCGCTCAGAAAACCTACGGGGCAAAGATCTCGGACTGATTTTCGGGGCGCGGATCATCTCTCCCGAACTTCCGGGACTGAGCGCGCAGGCCGTTTTGGTGGATCAGTTTTGCGTGTCGGAATTTGCTGACAAGCGCAACGTTAGTAGCCCCTATGGGGTATGTCAAGTATAAAACATCTACATCTAGTGTTGTTCGTGCAGATACGGGCGGAGCACAGTTTTGTGAGCACAGGCCCGCAGAAACTCAAGAAATTGCGGTGGAAAACGCCCGGAGACCCCTCCGTTGCCGCGTCCGGAGAGTGTTACAGGAGCAAGAATCGAAGCGCTCACCTGACGGTACGGCTTTGCCTCCCCGGACACAAGAGCGCGGTGAAGTGGGCGGCAGTGGATTTGAGGGAAAGACGGTACAGGTTACCCTGGCCGCTTCTTTTGGCCGGGCAGGGGCGGGGCAAATTGGCGGCCTGACGGCGCCGCAGAAATCCTTGCAAATGAAGTGTCATGCGGATAACTTTCGACTATGTCAAAACTGCAGGACGAGATAAAACAGGGCAAACCATTCGAAAGCCTGCACGAGGAACTTTGGCTGAATCTTTCCCGAACGGCGGCGGTCGTGAGCCATGAGATTGAGCAGAAGCTGCGTCCGCACGGCCTTTCGGGGACCCAGTACAACGTGCTCCGCATCCTGCGCGGCGCTGGGGAGGCGGGCCTGGTGCAGCACGAGGTGGGTGAGCGGCTGGTGGCGCAGGTGCCGGACATGCCGCGCATCCTGAGCCGCATGGAGAAAGCCGGGCTGGTCGCGCGCGCACGCGGCACGAGCGACCGCCGGGTGGTCCGGGCAAGCCTGACCGAACATGGTCTAAGCCTGGTTAACAAGCTTGACTCCGTGATGCACGAAGCCCAGGGCAGTCTCTTCCCCGGCATGAGCGATCACGCGATGATCCAGCTTTCGGACCTGCTCTCCGCTGCGCGCTCCGCGGTTCGCAGCAGGTCGTAAGCCGCCGGGGAAGCTGCGACTTACTGGAGTTGCGGCTGTCCTGCCGCGGCTCCGGGCGCCGGCTCACCCTGCATCTTGTCCGGGTGATGGGTTGCGTAGTTCACCAGCAGCAGGTTCTTTTCGTCGACCTCGATGCGGTTCTTTGCCTGGTTATGAGCTTCGATGAAGACGAGCGGCGTGCCTGGGCAGAGCACACCCGGAGGCGGCTGGTTTGGCTGCGGCTGCTGGCTGCGGTTCTGCAGAGCCAGCGGCTGCACGACGACCGGGTCGAAGTCCAGCAGGCTCACCGTGCGGCTCATGTTCAAGACGCCCTGCGTCTTCGGTGCGTTCGGCACGCCGCAGGAGGGCACCAGCGGCGCCGTTACATAGTTCACCTTCGGCAGTTGGAAGGGATAGCGGCATACGGGCACGTCGTCGGTCCGCTCGCTCGAGTAGCTGCAGATCCCGTGGCCGGGCACGGAGAAGGGTGTGGCCGAGGATTTCCATGTTGCCGGGGGATCGCCCTTGAGCTGCTGCACCGCCACGGACAGATGCACGTCCGCCGGGGAGCGCGACACCTGGTTGAAGACTGCAAGCGGCATCACCACCGGGATCGCCGTGATCTGCTGGCCTGCGTTGATCGCGCCGTTCACCTGGGTGATGTAGGGCGAGGTCCAGGAGACGCCTGGCCCGGTCACTGTTGCCGAGACACCGTCGATCAGGTAGTTCGAATCCTTGTCCGTTCCGTCGACCTTGACCAGAATGCCCACCTGCACATCGCCGTGTTGAACGATGAGGTTGCCGGCCTGTGGCTGCTTGGGCCCGAGACCTTCCGGCAAAGCGGTGAGCGAAGGCGTGGTTGCGATCGGGTAGGCGTGCCGGATCAGCGCCGTCGTCGGCGTCAGCAGCAGCACAAGCGCGATTACGATCGGCGTGGCGAGCAGAATCGCCCGCGAGGTCGCCGTCTTCCGCGTCGCGTACTGGTAGACCAGCGCGATCAGCGGCAGCACGATAAAGAGCCCGACGATGATCGGCTCAAGCGACGGAGGCGGCATGCGGCGCAGGATGAGCCAGACCACCACAAGCCCAACCACCAGCAGGTAGATGACGGCGCCAATGAACGACAGCAGTACCCGAGGAAAGGTGCTGGTGACGGCTGAGATCGCCGCGATCGGCACCACGATTACGACCGTCAGCAGCAGCAGGTTGTGCAGCAACTCCGGGATCACGGTGGTCGGGTAGAGTCCCGCATGCTTCAGCAAGTAGACCTGCATCAGCAGAAACGGCACGTAGAGAAACGCCACGATGTAGAGCACCTTCGCCGCGAGCAGCGAGGCCCAGTGGTAAGGACGCGAGGTCCAGAACTGCCGGTCACCGACCAGCGGCTCGTCATGGATGAGCCGCGAGATGACGACCAGCCACGAGATCGGCATCAGGAAGACCTTCAGAAAGAGCGCGAGCAGCGTCGAGACGACGACGTACTCGGAGCCGGTCCAGCGCGACGGCGCCGCGGCGGCGAAGGCGACGAAGAGCGCCACCACGACCAGCGTCTCGGGCCAGAGGTGGGTAACGTCTTTACGGAAGATGTGCAGCGGCTGCGGGGTCAGGGGCATTGTGCGAAATCCTCGGCAAGTGCGGTGTGCTCGCAGCCGGGCGCGTGTTGAACGGAATGCCCGGCTGCGTGATGGAAGGGGTGGGCGCGGAGGCCCTACTGGGCCGGGACCGCCGGCGTGCGGCCGGACTTCGCCAACGCCAGAAAAATTGCCCGCAGCGTCATCGGCTCGGCCTGCAGTCGCGGCGTCAACGTCCCAAGAGCGAAGACCTGCGCGACCTGCGCCGGAGCATCCTCGGTGTCGGCGTGGATGTGGATGAAACGCGCCGCGGTCAGCGTCGTCTCAAGCAGCAGCCAGGACTCGGGCGGGGTGGCGCCTGTGCGGCTGAGCGTCGCGCCTTCGGGCAGCGTCACGGTCACCTCGCGGAAGCGGGCGGTCAGAGAGTGGAGTTCCTCGGCAAAGAGCAGCTTGCCCTGGTGCAGAAAGCCGATGTGGGTCGCGAACGACTCGACCTCCGCCAGGTCGTGCGACGAGATCAGGATGGTGGGGCGCTCGGCGTCCGGCACGCCGGCCATCGCCTCCGTCCCGGCGAGCGATCGCGGCCGCACGCGTGCCATCAGCGCCTCGATCAGCTCGTCGCGCACCAGCGGGTCCAGCCCCGAGAAGGGCTCGTCCAGCAGGATCAGCGACGGCTTGAACGCCAGGATGCTGGCCAGCGCAGCCTTCATCAGCATGCCGCGCGACAGGTGCTTCAGCTTGCGGTCAAGCGGCAGTTCCAGCTGCTGCACCAGCGCCGCGTCATCCCACGTGGGGTAGAAACCCTTGAGGTAGGCGAGGAACTGGCGGACCGTCATCCAGTCCGGCAGCTCCTGATTCTCGCTGGCGTAGCCGATACGGGTGAAGTCCTCGCCGGTCAGCGACAGGGTCGAGCGGTCGAGGATGGTGGCCGACCCGGACGTCGGCCGGATCATGTTCATCAGCAGCTTGATCAGCGTCGTCTTACCCGCGCCGTTGTGCCCTACGAGGGCGAACACCGCGCCGCGCGGCACGGTCAGGGTCAGCGGGTAGAGTGCGGTCGTGGTGCGGTAGCCCTTCGAGAGCTCGTTGGTCTGGATTGCAGCATTCGCCATCATTACAGTCGAGGCTAGCAGATCACGGCGCGAGGGACTAGCCGGATGGCCCGTGCCCTGACGCCACGACCCGAGCGCCGAGACCTGGCCCCGAAATACGGGACCAAGGCCTGTTGTATCCATGTGAGAGCTAACGAGTCGTCGTATTCAGCGAGAACTCGCCGCACCGGTGCTGTTGCTGTGCTTCATGAAGCGTGGGGGCTGCGGAGTTCGGGCGGATGATCTGGCAGCAGTTGGAGCAGATCGATTCCGGCTGAAGACCAAGACGGGGAATGAAGTCCTTGAGAGCGGGCATGGGTTCGGAAGCTCCGGTGAGATGGGCTCGGTCGAACGTGAGCACTGCCGTACTAATGCTCAGTTTGACGTGCCTGGAATGCTCCCGGTTGTCTCGCCTCAGGCCTGCCGCCGCAGCCGCTGCCTCAGCTCCGCGGTCTCTTGTCGATGACACGCAATGCAGAGCGTCCGTAGATTGTCGAGGTCACACTGCCCGCCGCCTTCGGCAACCGGCCGGATGTGATCGGCGTCCCAGAGCGACCGCCGGCTGGTGACCGTCTTCATCCCGTAGAAAGCGAGGCCAGCGGCCCGTGCCTTGCCGCGCGCCCGCTTGAGCGCGGCATAGATCGCAATAGTGTCCGCGCCGCACCCGCCGCACATCCCGCAGTCCCGCGCAAAGACCTGGTCGCGCAGATAGCCGGGGTCGGTGCGCAGACGCCACTGGTGCACGCAATAGTCCGAGCAGAAGGTGCGCCGGCGCTTGGCCAGGATCTCGAGTTCGCACCACCGGCAAAGCGGCAGCCCGTTTGCGCCGCGCGGCAGAAGATGCGGCTCGATCCGCCCGCCCGCAAGTGTTCGCAGAATCATTCTCATTCACTGTAAGTGCCCGGGCAGCCGCACCGAAAGTGCCGGGCCATATACGCAGCGAGGCCCCGCTCACCTGTAAGGGGCGGGGCCTCGCCTACCCGTTCCTGGACCGTCAGGCTTACTGGACCGTCAGCGTGAAGGTGGTCTTCGCGGCGCCGCCCGTTACGGTCACCGTGTAAGGCCCGGACGGCGTGCCGGTGGTCGTGCTGGCGGGAGGAGTCGGTGTCGAGCTGCCACCACCCCCTCCGCAACCCGCGAGTCCGGCCACTGCGACCAGCAGCAACAATGACGCCAGCGCGCTCCAGCTGCGCCGCCGCCGAACAACCGGGAAGCAGAACAGCAGCAGACCGGCCACTGCCACGCCGCCGAAGGAACGCAGTGACGACATCCGTGGCAGCTGGTTGCGCGAGATCTGCCCAGCTTTCGCCGTCGTATGCACGGCCGTCGTCGTCAGGTTGACGGTCGCCTTGGCGTCGATACTGTTTGCATTGAGCGCCACGGTGCCCGGCGTTGCCGAGCAGGCCGGCAGGACGACCGTCGCACTCGAAGTCCCATTGAAGACCGCCGCGCAGGTCAAGACCACGTTCCCGACGAAGCCGTTCCCCGAAGCGACATCGATGGAATTGGTGATGGACGCGCCGGCAGCTACCGATACATTCGCGCTTGCCGGGGTAAGGTTCACGGTCGGAACAAAGCCGGTCGCAACGGTATACGTCGCCGTGGCCGACTGCGACCCGGCATAAACCGTATCGCCCGCATACACCCAGTAGAAGGTATAGGATCCGGCCGGCGCCCCTGTGGCGTCGAGCGACACCGTCACCGAGCCGGTGGAATCGAGCGTCACATCTCCGAGTTTGCCGCCGTTCGTCCCGCCCTGGTAGAGCGAGATCGTGCCGGTCGGAATCGGACTGGTCGTTCCCGTGGCCGCCGTCACCTTCGAGCTGATGACGAAGTAGCCGTTCACCGGGTCGGTCGTCTCGGTCGTCGGCGAGATGCTCGTCGAAGAGGGCGTTGCGACCACGGTCACGGTCGCCGTGCCGGTGCTCGCCGCGTAGGTGTTGTCGCCGGAGTAGCTGGCCGCGAAGACATCGCTGCCCGCCGGCAGAAGCATCGGCGCCACAGTCACCATGCCGTTCGCTACCGCCAGCGGATTGCCGTACTTCATGCCGTTCAGCGTCAACTGCACCGTCCCGGTCGCGGCCCCGCTTGTGCCGCTCACCGCCACCGTCACCCCGATCGGGGTTCCGGAGGAAGCCATTGTCGCCGTGGGCGTCACCACGGTCGTTGAAGCCGCGGTTCCGGAAGCGAGCACGGTCAGCGCAAACGATGCCGAGGAAGAGTCTGCGAAGGCGCTGCTGCCGGAGTACACGGCGGTGATGCTGTACACGCCGATCGTAAAGGTCTGCGGCGTGCTCACGGCCATGCCGTTTACCAGGGGCACCGGCGCTCCCAGCGCGATGCCGTTTGAGCTGAACTGGACCGACCCGGTGGGATTGCCGGCAGTCGCCGTTACCATCGCTGTGAAGGATACCGGCTTGGCCGTCGTCGTCGAAGTGCTCGGCGAGGTCAGCGTCGTCGTGGTCGCGGGCAGCGTCGCCTGTCCGGAGGCCGCCGTCAGCAGCGCGTTCACGTCCGGCGAGCCCCAACCGGTGACCAGGTCGTAGCCCGCGCCCACCGCGTAG
Source organism: uncultured Granulicella sp. (assembly GCA_965213805.1). Classification (GTDB taxonomy): domain Bacteria; phylum Acidobacteriota; class Terriglobia; order Terriglobales; family Acidobacteriaceae; genus Edaphobacter. Next base: position 559,222 of record CBDCAG010000002.1, read on the forward strand.
CCCTGCAGGCCGCCGGTCAGCGTGGTGACGCCGGGGGTCGAGTTGTTGCAGAGGCTTGGCGTCGTCAGATCGCAGGAGCTGAGGCCGGCTGTCGCCAGCGTCACGTCATGGAATGGATTGCCTGTCGCCAGCGCACCCAGCCGGTACACCAGCGGGTTGATGTTGCCCTGCGCCTTACCGAGCTTCTGGTTCAGCAGCGCGGCAACCCCGGCCCACGACGGCGCAGCGGCCGAGGTACCCGAGAACAGGACGCCGCCGCTGAAGACTCCGTTGGTGACCGTGCAGGCGCCGGTGCCTCCACCGCTGAAGGCGAGGTCCGCCTCGCAGCCGATGTAGCCATCATGCCCGGCAGCCGGGAAGCTCACGTCCGGCGTATCGCGAAAGTTGTCCGCCGGCACGCCGGGGCCTGCCTGGAAGGCTGGTTTTGCGACCAGCGTGCTTACGCCGCCGCCGCTGCTGGCCACAGCGCCCACCACCGACTCGTTCCAGCCGCCCTCCGGGATGTAGCCAAGCGCCGAGGCCCGCGTCGTCGGGTCGTTTGCCGCGCCCCAGTAGTTCACGCTCGTGCTGCCTTCGTTGAACTCCGTGCCACCCACGCAGGTCGCGTAGGGGCTCGAGCAGATGTAGTTGATGCTCAGCTGCTGCACAGCCGGCGGCGTTGTGAAGGACTGATCGCAGCCGGCAGCGCCGGAGTCGCCCGACGAGATGAAGACCGAGATTCCTTCCGCGGCCGCCTGGCTGAACAGGCCGCTGATAAAGTTCACGCCGCTGCTTCCGGCCGAGGCCTCGCACAACCCGTAGCTGACCGTCATCACCGGGTCCAGCAGGGTGTTGATCTCGTACTGCATCGCGATGTTGATGCCGTCTTCCTGCGTCGTCGGGTTGGTGCCGCTGATCACGAAATCCGCCGTCACCGAGGGCGCCGTGCCGATCACGCGCTGCAGGTCGAGGTCCGATTCGCCCTCGTCGCCGCTGACCGTCCCGGGGTCATTTCCGGTCGGGGCAATAAGAGTGTTGGGCGTATTCGTTGGGATCCCAGCCACCTGCTCAAAGGAGGTAATGTCCGAAATCGCAACCTGCGAGCGGCCGATGATCGCGACCTTCTGGCCCGCGCCCTTGATATTTGCGGCATAGACCGGGTTGAGGTTGAAGATCGTCGCGAAGTCGCCGGGCAGCACGTAGTGGGAGCCACTGGAGGTCGAGAACTGCGGGTTCGCCGCGGGCTGGCTGGCATGGCTCATGGCCACGTGGTGAATCTCGTTCAGCCCCGAGATTGAGCCGATGATCCCGGCCAGAGCTGCCGGAACCGAAGGTTCGGTTGCGGCGGAATACTGCGTGCGGCCCATCGTCTGGTACAGCCGGAAGCTGGTGCCGAACGCCTTGGCAACCGCACCCGCAGGCCCCGTCGCTTCGACAAAGATGCGGCTCGGCGCGACGTTCGTCACCGTCAGGCCCTGGCTCTCGAGCCACGCCGTCAGTGCGTCCAGGTCGTGCTGCGTCGGGCCGTACTCGTCGCCGATCTGCACCGGCGTCAGCCACTGGTGATACCGCGGCGAGTTCGGGTTCTGCTGGTCGTCGAGCAGCTGCTCGAACGCCGTCTGCACCGCGGGCGACCGCGCCAGGGTGAATGTCAGCCCGAGCGTCCGCTCCGGCGAAACCGCACCCGCCTCGCGCGATGCAACCGCCCAGTTCGGCAGAGTCTTCTTCAGCTGGACGCGGGGGGAAAAATCCGCATGATCCGCGACCCGGTTCACCTGGGTTGCGGCCGGCGATTTTTGCGCGACCGAAGGAAGAAGGAGGAGTTGGGCCGACAGGAGGGCGAGCAGGGTCGAACGAACCAGAGAGCTTTGCATAGAAGTGCTGCCACGATACCCCAGCGGTTCGACGTTGCCAATAACCATCGTGGGGAATTCACGCAGTTGTCGCCGAACCTGCACGACCCGCGCATTCTTTCGATAGGATGACTCTGTGAAGCGGGGGTGAGTGTGAGCCGGACGCAGTCAGTAATGGTCGAGCTGGGATCAACCGCCCCGGCATTTGAATTGATGGATGTCACCACCGGCCGCGCGGTCGGCCGCGACGACCTCTTCGCACGCACCGCGGACGACGAGGGTGCGCCGCCCGCGGGCAGGCACGGCCTCCTCGTCATGTTCGTCTGCGTTCACTGCCCCTACGTCAAGCATGTCGAAGAAGAACTCGCCCGCATCGGCGCCGACTACGAAGGCCGCATCGCCATCGCCGCCATCAGCTCGAACGACGTTGCCGCCTACCCGCAGGACGGCCCCGACGAGATGAAGCAGCAGGCCGCGCGTCTGGGCTGGCGCTTCCCTTACCTCTACGACGAAACGCAGGAAGTCGCCCGCAGCTACCAGGCCGCCTGCACCCCTGACTTTTTCCTCTTCGACGCCGAAATGCGCCTCGTCTATCGCGGCCAGCTCGACAGCAGCCGCCCACGCCGCGGCGACTCTGGCAACGACACCCCCGTCACCGGCGACGACTTGCGCCGCGCCATGGACGACGTCATCGCCGCCCGCCGCCCCGACCCCAATCAGCGCACCAGCCTGGGTTGCAACATCAAGTGGCGCGAATAGCGGCATGGCTGATTGCCTTCCAGACGCAGAACAGCCCCGGCAAAGACCGGGGCCGTTCTGTGGGGAGGGCTTCACACCGAATGCAAATGCGATGCCACTCTTAGTACGACGTAGCCGACTTCTGTGAAGTTGCATCAGAACCGTGCTGCTTCACCATCTTGTTGTAGAGCCCGAGAATCAGGAACGGCGCAACCCACTGCCCCACGAACAACGCCTCGTGCTGTTTACCGGCAATTTTCAACGAAACCGATCCGAGAATGCTGGCAATCGCCGCGCCCAGAAACACGCTGGACGGAACCTGGCTGGTGTACTGCTCGATCTGCGCGGTAACTTGATCTTCCTGCGCTTCTCCTGGTGCTACGCGATAGTCGGTCATGTACTGAATCTCCTGGGCGGCATTCCGCCGCTAAACATAGGGATGCCGAAAATACAGGCCGCGTCCACAGAAAATTGGAGGCGGCCTGTTTTTTCAGCGGGCGAATAATTGACCCCTCACCTTTGCTCCCGGGTTCAACTTCTGTCCGGCGCGGTTCTAGTGATGATGGTCGTGATCGTCGTGGTCATGGTCATCGTGATGGTCGAAACCTCGCCGGTCGTCGTGGCCCCAGTATCCTTCGTGATAGGCCCAGCCGCGGTTGTAATGGTCGTAGTGCGGGTGATTCCAGTACGCCCCCGCAAAGGGCGGCCGCTGCCAGTACCCGCCGTGCCAGCGATAGTTGCCGTTATACGGCTCCCAATAGCCATCGACCCAGTTGTATCCTTCACCCGGGATGGGCGGCCGAGTTTCGTACCGCAACGGAGGCGGCGTACGCCCGATGTAAATGCCGACCTGCGCGTTCGCCGTCGGCGCCAGTGCACTTACCGTCAGAACTGCTGCTGTTGCAAGTCCCGCCAGTTTCAATCCAAACCTGCCTGGAAGCTTCATTGCTTCACCTCACCCAGATAGAGACCCGGAACTGCACCGTCTGTTGTCCGAACGACCGACATTTCTCCGCAGACACCTGTACCGCAGCACGTCCCGCCAGCTTTGCCCGGCTCAGGCCAGGCTCGAACCCGTCATCAGGATCGAATGCAGCGTCACATCCGCCAGGAACGTCACCCCCAGCCGCACCGTCAGCGTCTTGTCTTCGTCAGTCGAGCACTCCTGGTATCTCCGGCACACGCATAGATCGGTGAGCGCCGTGTGCGCCGCGCGCGTCAGTTCCAGGCCAATCTCCATCAGCGCCCCGTACAGTTCGAGCACCGCATCCAGCTGAACCTGCAGCGTCACCTCCACCGCGGTCGACGAGACCGTCCGCCGATCGAGCACCCAGCCGCCGCAACGCGCCAGCGCCGTCATAATCTCCGGCAGCGTCTCGATGCGATCGTCGTAGCAGTAAGCCTGCAGTTGAATCGTCTGCTCCACGGCGGGCGCCGGTGCCGTGTGCGTTACAGTTTGCGTGTAATCCAGGACATTCGAGGTCATTGGTGTGCCTTCTCTCCAGGTAAACTTCCCGTCTGGGAGTTCATCGGGCACCCGCTACCCGCCGGTGGAAATTCTCAGCAATCCCCGCACCAGAGGTCATAGCACGTCCGAGGGATAGAGCATGATGAGAGCAGGAGGACACGCGCAATGGTTATCGGCCTCGGTACCGACCTCGCAGAGATCGATCGCATCGAACGCAGCATCGAACGCTTCGGCGAGCGCTTCCTGACCCGGATCTTCACGCCGCTCGAGATCGCCTACTGCACCCGCAAGAAGGCCGCCGCCGAGAGCTTCGCCGCGCGCTTCGCCGCGAAGGAAGCCGGCGCCAAGGCCCTTGGCACCGGAATAAGCCACGGCGTCAGCTGGCACGAGTTTGAGGTTCTCCGCGAACCCAGCGGCAAACCCTCGCTGCGTCTCACCGGGCGCGCCGCCCAACTCGCCGCAGCGCTCGGCGTCACCCACACCGCACTCTCGCTCACCCACAGCCGCAACCTCGCCATGGCTGTCGTCGTGCTCGAAGCCAACCAGCAGGCCCCTCACATCGAAATTACCCCCGGCGCCCCGGGCATCACCATCTATTAGCGATGTTGACGCCGGGCTCCAAAACGGCTGCGAAGCACGATTGTTCGCCTTCCGGACGCCTCTGCCGCCGCTCTTTGCTGAAACTCGAACCATCTTTCCTGCATCTGTCATAGAACCGGGCAGACCGAGAGAGCAGTCACTACTCCTGTATCCTCAAGGCAGCGCGTCATTCAGGACATCAGGAGATCTATGCCCAGCCAGCAGGAGGTACGGTGGTCGCAACTGAAGGTAGGCATGATTGTCCTCGTGGCAGCCGTTATCCTGGTCACCCTGCTGTTTCTGATGACCAGTTCCTCCGGGCTCGGTATCCTCTCGAAGAAGCTCACGGTCACGACTTACTTTGAAAACTCCGCCGGCCTCAAAGAGGGCGGCGCTGTCACCCTCCAGGGCGTCACGATCGGCTCCGTCAAGTCCGTTACCGTTTCGCCCAATCCCGAGCGCAAACTGACGCCGGTCCGGGTCGTCATGAAGATTGACAACAAGTTCGCCTACGACCTCAAGAAGGATTCGAAGGCCGCCCTCACCACCTCCGGCGTGCTCGGCGACACACTCGTCGACATCAACTCGCAGACCGCCGTCGGCCCACCCCTCGCGGACGGGGACGAGCTCCATACGCTCGAGTCTCCCAGCATCTCGGACGTCGTCAAAGCCAGCCAGGGCACCATTGAGCAGCTCAACGTCATCCTTGCCAAGGCGAACAATATCGTCGACAACCTCGAGACTGGCAAAGGGTCCATCGGCAAGCTGATCAATGACCCCGAGCTCTACAACAAGGCCAACGCCACCGTCGACCAGCTCCACACCCTGGAGGTCAATCTCAATAACGGCCGCGGCTCCATCGGCAAGCTGATGACCGACGACACGCTGTTCAACCGCCTCAACTTCGCGGCCGACAAATTCGACAAGATTGCCACCGCGCTTCAGAGCGACCAGGGCACCGCCGGCATGCTGATCAACGACCCCAAATTCGCAAAACAGCTGCGTGACACCCTCACCCAGACCAACGCCCTGCTGGCCGACGTACAGAACGGCAAGGGTGCTGCAGGCATGCTCATCAACGACCCCAAGTTTGCCGCCACCCTGCGCAAGACGCTCGAGGACACCAGCGCCATTGTCTCGAACGTGAACCAGGGCCACGGCACGCTCGGCAAGCTTGCCAATGACGACCAAGCCTACACCAACCTGAACAAGCTCCTTACCGAGAGCACGCTGCTGGTCTCGACCATCCGCCAGGACCCGAAGAAATACCTCACGATCCACCTCAAGATCTTCTAGCCCGGGCGGCGACTAACGCTTGTCGGCGGTGCGAGAACCGCAGGCGGCCAACCTGCAAATGAGCTTGGAGCCCGCCAGGCACCCGACCAGATGCGATCCGTGTCAGACCGACATCCTGCCGCGCCCACACCATGGACCCATTGCGCCTAGGATCTGGCGTTTTTCTTCGCCGTGCCGGCCGCGGACCGGCCCTGTAGCTTTCCAAGGTTGAATTGGATGGCAGCGAGGATGAGCTGCTTGAACGCCGCCTCGTTCAACGCTTCCCCGTCCTTCACATCGATTGCACGTCGCACGTTTCCGTCAAGGCTCGAGTTGAAGAGCCGGGTCGGGTCCGGCAGCGATGCACCCTTTGCGAAGGTCATCTTCACGACGCTCTGGTAGGTTTCGCCGGTGCAGACGATCCCGCCATGCGACCACACTGGCACGCCCCGCCATTTCCACTCTTCGATAATCTGCGGGTCCGCTTGGTGAATCAGCTTGCGGACGTGCGCGAGCATTGCGCCGCGCCAGTCCGCAAGCTGCTTCACCCGGGCGTCGATCAGCGTCGACGCAGACTCAGGTGCAATCAGCTCTTTCATCAGCCTCTCCAGCCCGGTCCCGCTGCGCGATCGAACCGCCCTATTGAACGCTGTATGAAACGCTCGAGAGGTTGATCGCGTGAAAGTTCGAGTCCAGGTCCACGACAGTGACCGTATGCCAGCCAGGGGTCAGAGCGTAGTACTGATTGACGTCCGTCCCCGCATACCATCCCAGTTTCACGCCATTGTCCCACACCTGGACCTGACTCACCGGCACCGATTCCGTAGCATGCGCGACGATATGCACGCTGGCGGCGCTGGTCGTCTGGCTGGGAGTTGGCGAGATGATCGAGACGCCGTTCGTCACCGGCACCACGGTGTAGCTTACTGCCGACTGGTGGATCAGCTGGTAGTTCTGGTCCAGATCGAGCACCGTCAGGACGTGATTGCCGGGCGCCACGATGTAGGACGAGTTGATCTGGCTGCCGTAGACGCCCAGCCGCGATCCGTTGTCCCACACCTGGGTCTGGCTGATGGGCTGGCCCTCGGACGCAGTTGCCGTCACATGCACCGCTCCCACCACCGTAGCGCCATTGCCCGGGGTCGAGATGGTCACGCCGCTCGGCGTTCCCGACTGCGCCTTGAAGAACTCGGCCATGGGCTGCGCGCTCATGGCGGCGCCGGGGCACTGCGCAAGACGCATCGCGTCGCACACCGTCCGCAGCACATTCTCGTTGTGATACGTGGTCGTCGACTGGTAGCCGGGCGTGACCTGCGGCCCGATGACCAGGGTCGCGGTACGGCCGCCGCAGCCCTGCGCAACCGACGCGGAACAGCGGTTGTCGGTCGACAGCGTTGCTTCGTCCCAGACCACGAACAGGATGCCATCGCCGCCCGGCTGGAACTCTGGCCGCGCCAGGATCGCCGGCACGTTGCTCTGCAGCCACTGGTCGGCCATCTGCAGGGTTCCGTCGTGGGCGTCCTCCCCTCCATCGGGCGTCAGGTAGGCGTAGTTCACGGTGTTGCCCTGGGCGAAGTCGGCGGCCATCTGGGTGTAGGGCACGCTGTTGTTCTCCTGCCCGGTCCCGGGGCAGACGTCCGAGAAATCGATCAGCGGGTTGTGCCGCCGATAGTAGCTGTTGTTCACGCCTCCATAGAGTCCCTGGAAGCCGGCATAAGGCATGTTCGATTCGTACGCGCGCCAGCTGTAGCCCTTGGCGAGCACCTCGCGCACGATGTTGTCCTGGGTGTGACCGCAGGACGTGGTGTCGTTATCCAGCTCGATCGGGGCGCCTGCAACAAACCACATCAGCGCGGGCAACGAGCTGTGCTGGTCGGAATAGAACTGGGTCGCTAGGCCGTACTGCTGGATAAGCTGGTTGTAGTAGGGCATCTGCGTGCTGCCGACAACATCCTCGAAGCTGTGATTCTCTTCGGTGATCATCCAGACGTGGGAGGAACGCGGAACGCTTTGCGCGCTGGCAAGACTGGCGGCGAGGACGCAGAGAACCGTGCAGATACGCTTCATGAACATGGGTGGCGGCCTTCCATTCGGCAGAGTCGTTACTTGTGTAAGCGGCACACGGGACTAGATATACAGGCTGCTTTGGCGCAGGGAGTTACGCGGGCGTGAATCCCTTTCCCGCGTTGCCCAGATCGGCACAGAATGCCAGCGTCGCAAATGCCGAGGTCTTACGAAGGTCTGACGGGCGTAAGTCTTTGCACCTGCACGGAAATTTGCCATTTTGACGAGCCAAAAACTGCCCATTCACCGGTCGTCCAATCGCGGCTTGGGGGGCTTTATTTTTATGTTACTTTCACTTTCTGGATGGTTACTATTGCGTGCATTGCACGATTTGCGGTGCAGATTTTTCATTCTGGTGGGTAGCCGGGGATGCCCGGTTAGGTGAACGGGCGATGGCAGGTGTCCCCTGATCGCGGACGGCACCCATCTCATGTGGGTTGGGCTTTGCTCAACGAAGCGACGGCTGCGAGCCAGCACGAAGGGGCTCGCACGCAATCATCCGAGGGGTAACTTTTGCGGTGGCTGAGGAAACTACTGCGCGTCGCGATGCGTCTATTTCGGCTTAGCTACATTTTCTTTCCCGGAGAGTCATGCGCCTTCTTACGCTTGCTTCAGCTCTGTTTCTCAGTGGCAGCCTGGCCTTTGCCCAGGACATCGTGCTCGACAACGATTCGGCACCGATTGCGGTTCCAAAGAAGCCGGTGATGTTCGACCTGACGTCGATCGATAGAACGGCCGATCCGTGCACCGATTTCTACGCGTATGCGTGCGGCAACTGGCGCAAGAACAACCCGATTCCAGCCTCTGAAACCCGCTGGGGCAGCTTCAACACGCTCGCCGACCAGAACAATTACCTGCTCTGGAAGGAATTGAAGGCTGCCTCCGAGGCACCGAAGACGCCGCTGCAGAAGAAGTATGGCGACTACTTTGCGGCGTGCATGGATACTTCGCTTGCGGACAAGCTGGGTGCAAAGCCGATTCAGCCGGAGCTGGCTGAGGTAGCGGGCTTTACCGACAAGAAGAAGCTGGCACAACTGGACCTGGCGCTTGAGGACAAGTACGGCGGCGGGGCGTTTGTGGGTGTGGGCGTGAGCCAGGACCAGAAGGATTCGTCACAGCAGATCCTTCAAACCGGGCAGGGCGGACTGACGTTGCCGGACCGGGATTACTACCTGGCTGACGATGAGCGGTCAAAGACGATCCGCGCGCAGTATGTTGAGCACGTAACGAAGATGTTTGTGCTGCTGGGTGACACGCAGGAGCAGGCGGCGAAGGAAGCGGCTGATGTGATGCGGATCGAGACGGCCTTGGCGAAGGGCTCGATGAGCCGGGTCGAGATGCGCGACCCGAAGAATCGCTACCACGTGATGACGATCGCCGAGGCGCAGGCCATCTCGCCGGATTTTGACTGGCATGCGTACCTGAGCGGCTTGCATGTGGACCAGGCGAAGACGTTGAACGTGTCGTCGCCGGGCTACCTGAAGACGGTGAACGAAGAGGTGGAGGCTGAGCCGCTGCCGGCGCTGAAGAGCTATATGCGCTGGCACGTGCTGCACGGGGCGGCGCCGTATCTTTCTGCGGCGTATGTGGAAGAGAACTTCAATTTCTTCTCGAAAACGCTGACCGGTCAGAAGGAACAGCAGCCGCGTTGGAAGCGTTGCACACGGCTGACCGACCGGGCGCTCGGCGAGGCGGTCGGACAGGACTGGGTGAAGCAGAACTTCCCGCCGGACGCAAAGGACAACATGGAGAAGCTCGTGGCGGCGCTGCGTAAAGCGCTTGGCGAGGACATACAGCAGCTGCCGTGGATGAGTGAAGAAACGAAGAAGGAAGCCGACCTCAAGCTGGTGGCGTTCCGCCAGAAGATTGGCTACCCGGAGAAGTGGCGCGACTACAGCAAGCTGAATGTGGAGCGGACGGACTTCGTGGTAGACCTCGATCGCAGCGAGATCTTCGAGCGCGACCGCAATCTGGCCAAGCTGGGCAAGCCGGTGGATGAGACCGAGTGGGGCATGACGCCGCCGACGGTGAATGCGTACTACAATCCGCCGCAGAACGACATCAACTTTCCCGCGGGGATCCTGCAGCCGCCGTTCTATGACAACACCAAGGATCCGGCGGTGAACTTCGGCGGCATCGGCGTCGTGATCGGTCACGAGATGACCCATGGCTTCGACGACCAGGGCTCGAAGTATGGGCCGACCGGCAACGTGAAGTACAACGCGGATGGTTCGCTGGGCAGCTGGTTTACGGCTGAGGATCAGAAGAAATTCGACGAGCGCACCAAGTGCGTCTCGGACGAGTATGGCGGGTTTGAGGTCGCGCCGGGACAGAAGCAGAACGGGCAGCTGACGCTGGGTGAGAATACGGCGGACAATGGCGGCATTCGCATCGCGTTCCAGGCATTGCAGGAGACGCTGGCCAAGCAGAACGTCACCGATCTTGACGGGAAGCAGGATGTGGTGAGCGGCTATACGCCGGCGCAGCGCTTCTTCATCAGCTTCGGGCAGGTGTGGTGCGAGAACCGGACGGAGCAGGTGGCGCGAGTTTCGGCCAAGACCGACCCGCACAGCGCCGGCATGTGGCGGACGAACGGCACGGTGCAGAACTTCGACGAGTTCGGCAAAGCCTTCGGCTGCAAGGTTGGCCAGCCGATGATGCCGGAGAAAGCCTGCCGGGTCTGGTAGGCGGGCGAAAACAGGCAGAAGCGAGTGCGTCCTAACGCCGGACGGGCGCCACTTCGTGGGGTATAGGACGCTGCGCGTGACACGCGACAGCGTCTTCTACGCCACGAAGTGGTCGCCGCCCGCGATCAGGGCGCATTTGTTTTGTCTGTTGCCGTTTGCTATCGAAGCTGCGGGTTGTCTCGTCCAACGTGCGTTCCGTCTGAGATGGCTTTCGAAAGGCTATGGAAAGTGGCATAAAGTCGCTGGTCCTTCTACAATAACGGGAGGAACTGACCCCAACTACAAGTTCACCCTGCACGCTCCTCACATGGTGGGGACACGAAGGATAAGGAAACAGATGACGTTGAGCAAGATTGGCCGGCTCGCATTGGCCCTGGTAGCATCGGCAGCACTCGGACTGGGTATGACGGCATGCGGTGGCGGCACCATCGGGTACATGTGGGTGCTGGGGACGTTCTATAACCAGATTACCGGCTTCAAGATCGATGACTTCACTGGCAACCTGACGACGGTATTGAACTCGCCGTTCTCGTCAGCCGGGTCGAATCCGCAGATGCTTGCCGTGAAGCCGGGCGGGCGTTTCCTGTACGTGGTGAACCAGGGTACGGGCCAGGTGGATGTTCCGGGGACAAAGGATTACGTGGCGCCGACGGGTTCGTCGATCGCGCAGTTTTCCGTTGGCGGCAGCGGCATCCTGACATACCAGCAGAGCTTCTTCAGCCAGGGCACGGCGCCCATCTGGATCACGTTCGACAGCACGGGCAACTACCTGTACGTGCTCGACAAGTATTCGGCTGATTACGCGACGACCGGCAATGGCGCGATCACGGCGTTTTCCGTGGCGTCCGATACCGGAAACCTGACACTGATTCAAAACACAACGATCTTGAACCCGAACAATACGCCGACCAACTACTTCGAGGTCGGGCCGAATCCGAGCATGACGAAGATCGGATCGGGCAGCTGCCTTTATACGTTGTCGCCAAACTCGATCTATCCGTACGTAGTTTCGTCGGCGACCGGGCAACTGACGGTGGCGACGACCGGACCGCTGGTCATTCCGTCGACGCGGCTGACCTCGATCAATACGTCGGTGGGCACGACGGCAGGCAGCTTCACGTACCTGACGGATGGGGGCTCGAACCAGATTTATTCGTTCCAGTCCGCGGGCACAGGTTGCACGCTGTCGCCGATCCCGAACAGCCAGCAGTCGAACGTGGCCGCCAATACGGTGCCGGTCAACTCGCTGACAAGCAACAACGGCAAATTCCTTTACGTGATCAACCAGACGACAACGGCGAGCCCTTCCACGTCGACGCAGCAGAGCTCGATTTCTGCGTTCAACATTGTGACGGGCACCGGGCAGCTCACGACGCTGGCGGACGGCACAAGCAATCCGTACGCAGTGGGTTCGGGCCCGGTGTGCATTGTCGAGGATCCGAGCAACAAGTACATCTACACGTCGAACTTCACGGACAGCACGGTAACGGGCAAGCTGTTTGACCCGAACCTTGGCCGGCTGGCCGGTCTGCAGCGCGGCTCGACGTTCCCGGTGACGCAGAATCCGACCTGCATGGTGGTCAGCGGCAACGTGCAGTAGGCTTTCGCCGCTGGGCGTTTGACTGGATATTTTTTTGGGCAGCACGAACCGAATGCGGGCATGATGGCCTGGGAGCAAGGACGAAGATGAAGTGGAATTGGATGGGGTCAGGATCTCGCGCACGAGGTTTCAAGGCCCTGGGAGTGTCGTTGGCGGTTGGTCTTGGGATGACGGCATGCAGCCGTGACTATACGGTTGGCTATCTGTACGTGACCTCGGCGACGCGCTCGACGACCGGCCTAGTGGATGCGTATGCGATCGACTATCAGTCGGGCGCGATCACCCCGCTGGCCGACTCGCCGATTCCTTCGGGCGGCAACAACCCGGTCGGACTGGCCGCGGCACCGAACGGCAAGTTCATCTACGTCATCAATCAGAGCGCGCCATCGTCGAACCTGGTCGAGTTTTCGATCGGTACGGATGGCAAACTGTATCCGCAGAACACGTATCCGGTAGTGCAGAACTCGGACAAGACAGTCATCGGATCGTTTCCGACGGCGGTTACGCTCGATGCGACGGGCGCCTTCCTGTACGTGACGTTTACGTATCAGAACGGCTTCTCGACGACGAGCCCCGGGCCGGGCGGTGTGGCTGTGTTCCCCGTCAACACGGATGGCTCGCTGGGCAGCCCCCTGGTCAACACGACGGTCGGGACGACGGCGGCGAACCCGCTTCCCTACTTCCCGGTGGGCGATAACCCGGTCGGGCTGGTGGTGTTGCCGAAGACGAACAACTTTGTTTACGTGATCGACCAGGAGAAGCCGGCCAACGGCGCGGCGTTCGGCGTACTGCTGACGTTTGCGCGCGATACGACATCCGGTGCACTTTCGCCGGTGGCGGGCACGGTACTGAACGGGGTTTCGGCTGGCACGACGCCGGCTGGGATCGCGGCTCATCCGGGCGGGCGCTATGTGTATGTCTCGGATGAGACGACCAACCAGCTTTATGCGTATGGCATTACCGCAACCGGTGTGCCGCAGGCGTTGGTGTCGTCGCCGTTCACCACGGGTTCGTTCCCGCTGGGCGTGACGGTCGATCCGCGCGGTATGTTCCTGTACGTCGCGAACTTTGGGTCAAGCACAATCAGTTCGTTCGCGATCGACCAGGGCAGCGGTTCGCTCTCGGGAGTGTCCGGTGCTTCGGGCAGCCAGGTAGCAACCGGACCGACGTGCGTTGCGATCGACCCGGCACTCGGCATCTACACCTACACGTCGAACAACCAGGACAACTCGGTCTCCGCTGAGCAACTGAACACACACACCGGGGCTCTGACGCCGGTGCAGGGCGCGAAGTTCTCTGCCTCCGCGCTGCCGACCTGCGCGGTCGCCGTAGCCAACGGAGCACACGCGACGCAGATCGTCCCGTAGCCGCTCAACCCAACAACCGCCGCAACTAAGGCCCCGCGAATCGCTGCGGGGCCTTTGTCATGGCAGGAGAACGAGGACAACCGCAACCGCGTCCTAACGCCGGACGGGCGCCACTTCGTGGGGTATGGGATGCTGCGCGCGATACGCGTCAGCGTCTTATACCCCACGAAGTGGTCGCCGCCCGCGATCAGGGCGCGGTTGGTGTTGTTTTACTCCGCTGCTGTTGTTCTTATTCCGCCGGCATCAGCCGCGCCAGGGTGAAGTTGCGGGCGGGGCGTTCGTATTGGAAGGTGACGAGCCAGGCGAGGAACATGATGAAGGCGAAGCTGATCCATGGGTCCAAGCGGACGACGTGCAGCCGTTCCGGCAGCTTGTAATAGTGGATCAGGAGCATCGCGTTGAAGTGCAGCAGGTAGAGCGCGAAGGTCGTTTCGCCGAGCAGGACCAGCGGCTTGATCGAGAAGACGCTGGCGAGGAAATTGGGGCCGGCGAGGCCAATCAGAATCAGCGAGAAGATGGGCAGCAGGAGTGCACCGTGGACGAGTACGTAGGGGATACGCGTGGGGCCAACGGCAAAGAACACTGCGAGTGCGATGAGGCCGAGCGCGGCGGTAAGCCCGCGGCGCGTCGGCTGCAGGTCGAGGATGCTATGCAGGCGCGCGAGCACCATACCGGCGGTGAAGGTGCAGAGATAGGCGGGCGGGGTGTATTTGAGCGCGCGCAGCCAGTAGGCGTAGGTGTAGCGGGTAGCCGGCTCTGTGAGATGGTCGGGGTTGGTGAGGTAGTAAGTCACGTGCGGCGTGATGCCGATGGCCCAGAGCGCGAGGACGCAGGCGACGAGCCGCGCAGGCGTGGCATTGGGGTAGATGCGCGTCTTGAGAAACCGAAGGATCCAGGGGAAAGCGAGGTACAGCATGAGTTCGGCGGGGAGCGTCCAGCCGACGGTGTTCCAGAAGGTGGCAAGCTTGGGGCTCCAGCCCTGCAGGCAGAGCGGCGTGAGCAGGAGGCCAGCAAAGAAGTCGCCACGGGTGTGTGCCTTCCATTCTTCAAACAGGAAGGGGATGGAGAGGACGAGAACCAGGAAGTAGACGGGGTAGACGCGGGAGAAGCGGGCGACGTAGAAGCGCCGCAATGAAAGCGTGGGGCGGTCGGCGTAGTTATAAGCGAGGATGAAGCCGGAGATAAGGAAGAAGAAACCGACGAAGGTGTAGGCGTTGTCCATGACCGGACGGATGAAGGCCGGGACCGCGGGCGTGAAGTGGAAGAACATGATGTTCACCGCGAGCAGCGTACGCAGGCCAGTGAGGGCAGGCAGCGCGGGCTTGCGGTCGGCGACGGGGGGCGTCGCGGCAGCGTGGACAGGCTGATCGAGCGTGGCGGCGGGCGAGATGGCAGGCTCCTCGGGGTCGGAATGGACGGAGCCCCGAATGCCGGCTCAGTCGTTAGGACGCCAGTTCTGCAGGGCGAGTTTCGCTATTTTCATGAAAGACGACTTGCCACAGCAACCGCGTCCTGCTGCCGGATCGGCGCCACTTCATGGGGTGGAGGCTTCGCGTCGCAGCGCCAACAGGGTGTGACCGAGTTCCACGCGAAGCTTCCACCCCGCGAAGTGAGTGCCGCTCGCGATGCGGGCGCACGTGCTGTTGCCTGTTTTCTCTAGGGAGTTACGAGGGTGCCAAGGGGTTCGCCGGCAACGACGCGGGCGATATTGCCGTGTTCGCGCATGGAGAAGACCATCATGGGCATGTGGTTGTCGCGGCAGAGTGAGACGGCCGAGGTATCCATGACTTTGAGGTTTTTCTGCATGATTTCGTCGTAGGAGATGGTCTCGTAGCGTTTGGCGTTGGGATCGCGCTTGGGGTCCGCAGTGTAGATGCCGTCGACCGAGGTGGCCTTGAGGAGGATGTCGGCCTTGATCTCCATGGCGCGCAGGGCGGCGGCGGTGTCGGTCGAAAAGTAGGGGTTGCCGGTGCCGGCGGCGAAGATAATCACGCGGCCTTTTTCGAGGTGGCGCATGGCGCGCCGGCGGATGTAGGGCTCGGCGACCTCGTGCATTTCGATGGCGGACATGACGCGGCAGAAGAGGCCTTGCTTCTCGATGGCGTCCTGGAGCGCAATCGCATTGATCACTGTAGAAAGCATGCCCATGTGGTCGGCGGCGACACGATCCATGTCGATGGCCTGCTGGGCGACGCCGCGAAAGAAGTTTCCTCCGCCGACAACGATGGCAATCTGGCAGCCGAGTGCATGAATCTGGGCGATCTCCTCGGCGACTTTATGAATGAAAATGGCGTCGATGCCGAAACCTGATCCGGCAGCCAGGGCTTCGCCCGAGAGCTTGAGAAGAACTCTGTTGTACATGTCAGATCCAAGTATCGCATGCGGTGGTCTGGCTTCGGGCTGGTGCTGATTGGGAGGGACAGCTAGGAACCGATGCAAGGCCGATTTCCGTTTCTCAGGGTTGGGCCGTTCTCTGAAGCCCCAGAGTCAGAACGAGATGCACGTCCGCCGTGCGAGAAGCGCATTTATTTCATTGACGACGCGCTCTGACAGGCCTATTTTTATTGGCGCAGGAGGACGATGCGATGGACCGGAATCAAGATCGGCTGCAGGATCAGTTCGGTTGTGCCCTTCGTCTGGCAGTCGGTGCAGTGTTGATGGTGGGCGCTTTCTTCGTGCACGGTCCGTGGGTGCTGATGGCCATTCCCGGCGTCGGAATCTACCTTGCCGGCGCGCTGCGATATTGCCCTACGTTTATGCCGGTGGACTCTGAGCCGCACGGCGAACACCACCACGCCAAGACCTAAGCCCGCACCGCCGCGGTCGCGGTCCGTTCGTCTACCATGGTTGCCATGGCATGGCTGACAGCGGCTGAGATCAAGACGATGCTTGGGCTCGAACCACACCCCCGCGAGGGTGGCTGGTACGTGCGCACCTACGAGTCGCAGGCGCGGTTGGGTCAACGCCTGGCCGGCACCGCGATCTACTACCTGCTCGAGCCGGAAACGTTCTCGGAGATGCACAAGCTCAGCAGCGACGAAGTCTTCCACTTCTATGCCGGCGACCCGGTCGAGCAGTTACAGCTGTGGCCGGATGGATCAGGCCGCCGGGTACTGATTGGCACTGACCTGCAAAGCGGCGCGCGGCCGCAGGTAGTCGTGCCCGGCGGCGTGTGGCAGGGGGCGCGTTTGGTCGAGGGCGGAGCGTGGGCTCTGCTGGGATGCACCGTCACGCCGGGCTTCGAGTTCGAAGACTACGAAAGCGGCACCGCCGCCGACTTGATGGAAGAATGGCGCGAATGGAGCCTGTTCATCCGGCAATTGACGCGTGGCTAGAGGCAACCGCAACGGCAAGTGCGCCCTGATCGCGGGTGGCATCAGGACGCATTGCTGTTGCTCTACGGACGCGCCTCGTACACCAGATTGAAGGGTGTCTCCGCAGCGCGGCGGAAGCGGGTGAAGCCGGCGGCGGTAACGACTTCGCGAATGCGCGCTTCGCCAGCCTGCGCGCCCAGACACGCGCCAACCTCCTGCGAGCGGGAGCAGGGGGTGCAGAGCAGGGTCGAAAAGCCGTAGTAGACACGGCCGACGGGGTTGAGATTGTCGGCGAGTTCGTCATTGGCAAATGGCTCGACGATCATCCAGGTGCCGTCGGGTGCGAGTGATTGAAGGACGTGCTTCGCTGCGCCGATAGGATCGCCCATGTCGTGGAGACAGTCGAAGACGGTGACCAGGTCGTAGTGGTTGCCGGGGAATTCCTTGGCCGCGACGACCTCAAACGTAAGGCGCTCATCGAGTCCGGCCTTGCGAGCGGACTTGCGTGCGCCGTCGATCGAGCCGTCGTGATAATCGAAGCCGAAGAACCGCGAGAGGGGAAAAGCCTGTGCCATGAGCAGCGTGGAAGCGCCTTTACCGCAACCGACATCGGCGACCAGAGCGCCGGCTTCCAGCTTCTGCTGGACGTTGTCGAGCGCCGGGATCCACGAGCTGATGAGGTTGGCCGCGTAGCTGGGACGGAAGAACTTTTCGCAGCCATGGAAGACGCCTTCCGCGTGCTCGTGCCAGCCCAGGCCGTCGCCGGTGCGAAAGGCCTCGGTGATTCTTGGCACGGAGGCGAGCGATCCCAGCGCGAGTTCAAAGGCACCAGGCAGGTACGCGGGGCTATCCTCGTTGGCAAGGGTGAAGGCCTGTTCGGCTGAAAGTGAAAATGTGCCGGCCCCGGGCGTGTAGGTCACATACCCTCCCGCGGCCTGCGAAGAGAGCCACTCGCGCAGATAACGTGCGTCAAGATGGGTGCGAGCGGCAAGCTCATCTGGTGTCGCCGGGCCTGCGGCGAGAGCCTGGTAGAGACCCAGTTTTTCTCCGATGACGACCATGCCGGCGTGGACGGCGGCGCCAAGATCCCCGACGAAACGGCCGACGAAGGCATTGAGCTTGTCCATATCGAGCGGAGCGGGAGCCAGAGGGGTGGACGGGGTGGACGAGGCGACAGCGGCTGTACTCATGAGGGATCTCCTGGGCGAGGCTTTGCGGAACGGGGCCGTCGGGGAGATGGGTTTGCTGGCGTTGCGCGGTGGGGTCCGGGCTTTCAAAAGAGTCTCCGCCCGTGGGCAGACCTCGTCAAGAGCAAAAGCGAGTGCGCCCCGGTCACGTGCGGCGACCCCTCCGTGGAGTGGAAGCTTCGCATGCCGTTCCAGCGCACCAGGCGTGATGCTGCGACGCGAACCCTCCACCTGACTAGGTCAGGCGACCGTCCGGCGTTAGGACGCGGTTGCTTTTGCCTGTTCCAACTCCAGAAAGACCGTTCGCAGGCGCTTCTGGCCGAATTTTACGAAGTCAACAAGGGCAATCCGATTATGGACATCAAGGACCGTGCCCGCGCCAAAGCGCTTATGCCGCACGGCGTCTCTCTTGTGAAACTTGGAAGGCGGCCCCACATGGACCACGGTCAGCGGCGGCTCTGTGGGGCTCTCGGCGGCCGCCGCCACGGCGGGCGGGAGCTGCGGCCTCGAACCTTCGCCCGGATGCTCGCGGGCGCAGTTGTCGCAGCGCAGACATGGCTGGCCGGCGGGCTCGTTGAAGTAGGCGCGGATGACCTGGGTGCGGCAGTTCGGCGTCTCCGCGTAGTGCATCATGTCGGCGAGCCTGGTTTTATCGCGCGCGGCGCGGCTGGTGTAAGTCTCAAGCAGCGCGACGAGTTCAGCTTCGGGCGGGATCTCCTTCGCAAGCAACGTGTACCCGCGCGGTCCGCGCCGGACGAGCCCGGCTTCGGTGAGCACATTGAGGATTACCTGCGTGCGCCGGCGCCCGACGCCTGAAAGCGCAGCGAGCGCTTCCGGCGGATTATCGCTGCGGGCCGCATCCTTGGGCTCATCGGCTGCTAACGGCGAGTCAGGCGAAGCCGATTCAGGCGAAGCCGATTCAGGCGAAGCCGGTTCAAGCGGCGCCAGTTCGCCGGCGAGCGCCAGCAACACGGCGCGCAGTTCGAGCGGCTTCGGGTACCGGCCGGCGAGGAAGTAGCTCTGGATGCGCTTGTCTTCGAGGCGGTAGAGCAGCACGGCGTGGCACGGCTTGCCGTCGCGGCCGGCGCGGCCGGCTTCCTGGTAGTAGGTTTCGAGCGAGTCGGGGAACTCGAAGTGGTAGACGAAGCGGATGTCCGGCTTGTCGATACCAAGCCCAAATGCCTTGGTGGCGATCATCACCCGGTGATCGCCATGCATGAACTCCTGCTGCGCACGTTCGCGATCGCGCGTCTTCATCCTGCCGTGATAGTGGCCCACCGTGATGCCGTGTTCGCTCAGCACGTCATACAGCTCATTCGCCGAGCGCACGCTGGCGGTATAGATGATGCCGCTTCCCTTTTCCTGCTGAAGCATGTCGGCGATGCGCGCGATCTTGGCCTGGTTGTTGACCGTCGGATGCACCACCAGGGAGAGATTTTCGCGCTCGGTGCCGGTCGAGATACGCGTGGCATCTTCGGCGTTCAACGATTTCAGGATGTCCTGCGCAACCTCGTCGGTCGCGGTCGCCGTCAGCGCCAGGACCGGTGGATTGCCAAGCGCTTTGCGCGCCGCGCCGATGGCCTGGAATGCGGGGCGGAAGTCGTGGCCCCACTGCGAGATGGTGTGCGCCTCATCGACGACCAGCAGCGAGATGCCGCCGGCGGCCTTCAACTCGGCCTGGAAGTCATGATTCTGCAGGTGCTCGGGCGTGACGTAGATCAGCTGCGCGGAGCCGTCGGCGATGTCCGCCTCGGCCTGCTTTGCCTCTGCACGGTGAATGGTCGAGTCCAGCTTTTCGACGATCACCTGCGCCTGCTCGGCCTTCTCCTGCTGGTCCTGCATCAGGGCGATCAGCGGCGAGACCACCAGCACGGGGTGCGGCAGGAACAGCGCGGGCAGTTGATAGGTAAGCGACTTGCCCGCGCCGGTAGGCATCAGCGCCAGGGTGCTGCGGCCCTGAAAGACGCTTTCGAGCACCTCCCGCTGGCCGGGGCGAAACCGCTTGATGTGGAAGCGGGTCTGGGCTTCTTCGAGGATCTTCGGCCAGGCAATGGCGGGCGTGGAACTTCTCGGCATGCGGTACGTATTTCCTTTCGGCCGTAGGATGCCGGTTGTAAGCTTTCTGGACACAGGCAACGCCTAACCCGTTGCCCGGCGGCGCCAAGGAGACACAGATGCAAAGCAGAATCTTAGGAACTACCATGCCGGTGCTCGAAGTGATGCTGCAGCCCGGCGAAGGCGTCATCTCGGAGGCGGGCGAGCTAAGCTGGATGACGCAGTCGATCCAGATGCAGACCCACACGCAAATGGGCGGGGGCGGCGGGTTTTTTGGTGCCATCAAACGCGTTGCCGGTGGCGGCACCTTGTTCATGACGGAGTATTCGGCACAGGGGATGCCCGGCGAAGTAGCCTTCGCCACCAAGGTCCCAGGCCACATCCTGCCCATCGAAGTCGGCGGCGGGCAGGAGTTCATGGTGCACCGCCACGGCTTCCTGTGCGCCACCGCACAGATCAACCTCGGCGTCGGCTTCCAGCAATCACTCGGCGCGGGCATCTTCGGCGGCGACGGTTTCCTGCTGCAGAAGATCTCCGGCTACGGCACCGCGTGGCTCGAGCTTTCGGGCGAAGTGATCGTCAAAGACCTGCGGCCGGGCGAGACCCTGCGCGTCCACCCGGGCCACGTCGGCGCCTTCACCGGCGGCGTCAACTTCCAGATCACCATGGTGCGCGGCATCAAGAACCTGATCTTCGGCGGCGACGGAATCTTTCTCGCCGCGCTCACCGGCCCCGGCCGCGTCTGGCTGCAGACTTTACCTATCTCACGGCTTGCGCACCAGATTCTCGAGTACGCCCCGAGCGAGCGGCGAACGGAAAGTGTGCAGTCCGGCGTCGTCGGCGGGATTGTCGGATCGCTGCTTGACGGAATGAACCGCGGATAGGATTGACCGCCTCTAAAAATTACTTTTGATCAGGTGGTAACCACCCCCTGATCCTGCATCGTATGTCTCGTTGCTGCTGCTAAATCTTTTTCGATGGATGAGGGAACAATGGGACATGGAATTATCTTCTGGCTGATCGCAGGTGGCATTGCAGGATGGCTCACGGGCAAGCTGATGAGCGGTGAAGGCTACGGCGTATTTATGGACATCATCATCGGCATCGTCGGCGCGTTCGTTGGCGGCTTCCTGATGACGCACGTCTTCGGCGGTACGGGTCAGGGCGGACTCATCTACTCGATCGTCGTCGCAACGCTTGGAGCGATCCTGCTGACCTTCCTGCTGCGACTGGTCACAGGCGGCAGAACACGCAGTCTGTAACGCACCGTCTGCAACAGAACAACGACTCAAAGACAGGAAATGGCAGGCTGTTCACGTCCCGCAACAATGGGACTGCGGCCTGCCAAGTTTTTTGCGCTGAATCCGCGAGCCATCAACAACACGAATTGCCCGGCGACCGCCCGGGACCGTAGACTCGCAGGCATGAGCGCATTGAAACAGTTCCTTCCCGTTGTGCTGGCAATGGTGGTAGCGGCTCCTGCATTTGCGCAGGACTGGGCGAAGGCGAAGCTTGAACAGAGCCCGCGGCACCGCGAATACGTAACCGTCCAGCACGACGGCCGCTCCATCAACACCTATGTGGCTTACCCCGAGGTCAGCGGCAAGGCGCCCGTCGTCATCCTCATCCACGAGATCTTCGGGCTCAGCGACTGGATGAAGCTGCAGGCCGATGAACTCGCCGCCAAGGGCTATATCGTGATGGCGCCGGACCTGCTGAGCGGACTCGCCGAGGCTCCCGCATCGGCAACGCCTGCCCCTGCCGCGCCCATGGACCACGATCACATGGGTGCCAACGGCACCGGGACCATCAAGGCCTCACCCGGCGGCATGGACGCCTTCCGCGACCAGGACTCGATCATCAAGGCAATCGTCGGGCTCGACGCAGGCCAGGTCAACGCAGACCTGGGCGCCGTCGCCGACTACGGCAAGAAGCTGCCCTCCGCCAACGGCAAGATCGCCGTCGCCGGCTTCTGCTGGGGCGGTGGCAAGAGCTTCGCCTTCGCCACCTATCGCCCGGACCTCAGCGTCGCGTTCGTCTTCTACGGCCCGCCGCCCTCGGCGGCCGACATGGCGAAGATCAAGGCTCCCGTCTACGGCTTCTACGCCGGCAATGACGCGCGCATCTCTTCCACCATCCCGCAGGCCACCGCCGACATGAAAGCCGCCGGTAAATCCTACGACCCCGTCACCTACGACGGCGCAGGACACGGCTTCATGCGCGCCGGCCAGGCGCCCGATGCCACCCCGGCCAATAAGAAGGCCTTCGACGAAGGCTTCGCCCGCATGACGCAGGAGCTGCAGAAAATCCGCTAGAAGATAATCCGCTAGATACGTCGTAAATCTCAAGTAACGTCAAATTATGTTACGCAATGTCGTCTTCCCGTCAGACGTGAAGACGGCTCGGGCTCATGCTTGAACTCTCCCCGACCGTCACTTGCCCGGAGCCACCATGCATGAGCCCATTCTCCTGTACGGTACTGATCGCAGCCTGCTCCACACCCGCGCAATGATCCTGCAACAGGCAGGCTTCGACGTCGTGAGTGTGCAAGAGAAATCCGAGATCGAGCGACACGCAGAACGCTGCCGCGTCGGTCTGCTTCTGCTGTGCCACACCCTTGATCCGAAGGCGCGCGAAGACGCCGTTGCCGCTGTCCACAAACACTGTCCCGACGCCAGGAGCCTGGTCATCGTCAAGCAGTTCGGCGGCGCCTGCACAACGCACTACCCGGTGGTCAATGCCGGGGACGGCCCCGCCCACATGCTCGCCGCCATCGAGCAACTCCTGCACGCGGCAATCTCGCCCAATTCCACCGCCTCAGCGCAGCCCCATCCCAGGCCCTAGGCCGGCCTCAAAAACGCAAAGCGCACCAGGAATAGCATCGCCAGCAGGTACAGCATCCAGTGCGACCGGTGAAAACGCCCGGTCAGAATCTCAAGCCCTGCGTACGCAATGAGACCAAAGCTCAGCCCGGTCGCAATCGAGTACGTCAGTGGAATCATGATCAGCGTCAGAAACGCCGGGATCCCGATCCGCGGCTCGTCCCAGTCGATCTTCGCCGTCGGCGCCAGCATCAGCGCCCCCACCAGGATCAGTGCGGGGCTCGTCGCGAACGCAGGGATCGCCCCCACCAGCGGCGCCACGAAGATCGCCCCCAGGAATAGCACGCCCGTCACGATCGCCGTCACCCCCGTCCTTCCCCCCGCCGCCACGCCCGAGGACGACTCGATGTAACTCGTCACCGTACTCGTCCCCGCCATCGAGCCGAACACCGTCGCCGTCGCATCCGCAAAGAAGATCCGGTCGAGCCGCGGGATCGTATGGTCGGGCAGGATCAGCCCCGCCCGCTCCGTCACCGCGACCAGCGTGCCGATGTTATCGAACAGATCGACGAACAGGAAGACGAACACGATCTCGAAGAACCCGATATTCAGCGCACCACGAATATTCAGCTGAAACGCCGTCGTCTTCAGCGATGCCAGATCGACCGCCGATGGCGCCCAGTGCACCTGGTGGCACGCCACGCCCAGCACCATCGTCCCCAGCACCCCCAGCAGCATCGCCGCCTTCACTCGCAGCGCTTCGAGCACCGCAATCAGCAGGATGCCGAACAGCGCCAGCTGCACCGCCGGCGAGTGAAGGTTGCCGAGCGTCACCACCGTCGCCGCGTTCGGCACGATAATCCCCGAATTACGCAACCCGATAAACGCGATGAACAGCCCGATCCCGCCCGCCACCGCCGCGTGCAGTTCATGCGGAATCGCCCCCACGAGCCGCTGCCGGATTCCGCCCAGCGTCAGCACCAGGAAGATCACGCCCGAAAGAAACACCGCCCCCAGCGCCGTCTGCCACGACACGCCCATGCCCTTCACCACCGAGTAGGTGAAGTACGCATTCAGTCCCATGCCCGGCGCCAGCGCCAGCGGGTAGTTCGCCAGCGCCCCCATCAGGATCGACCCGAAGCCTGCGCACAGGCAGGTCGCAATCGTCACGGCGGCCAGCGGCATGCCCGTCTCATGCAGGATCGCCGGGTTCACAAAGATGATGTACGCCATCGTGACGAACGTCGTCAGCCCGGCCAGCGTCTCCGTCCGCCACGACGTCTTGTGCTCGGAGAAACCGAAATAGATCTCGAGGCGTTGCTGCAGGGCCATGTGGATTGCGCTCTCGGCAATCAGCCTCCAGCTCCTGGAGGTACGAAGCTGAAGGCTGATGCTTGCATCGGGTTACCGGTTCAGCCGCGACTAGAACTTCAACGCCAGCGACATCTGCACCTGGCGCGAGCTGCCAATCGTGTGCGACACCACACCCAGGCCGGTCGGGCAGTTGTAGAACGTGCTCGAACCGCCGCTCGAACCCGGGTTGGACTGGCACACGCTCGGGCTCGGCGCCGGGCCGTTCGAGTACGACGAGGGATTGCTAGGGAAGTTGTTGAAGTTGTTGTTCTGCGAGACTTCGTTGCCCGGAACGTCGAAGCTCGATGTGTTCGTCAGGTTGAAGACATCGAACGTGAACTTCAGGTTGTAGCGGTCCGAAAACTTCGTCTCCTTCATCAACGACGCATCCGCGCGCTTCTGGAACGCCTGCCGGAAGATGTTGCGCTGACCGCTCGTGAAGCCCGTTTCAAACGGGTCTGACGTCGGAATCGCACCGTTCAACCCGCCCGATGCCAGCAGCGGAATGCTGAAGCATTCGGACTTCAACGCCTGCGTTCCGAACGCTCCCGAATGCCCCGTCTTTGCGTTCTGCGGAGTGCACCCCGCAGCCAGGGGCACAATCGGATTCGTGATGCCGTCGAACGTGCTGTAGTACACGCTGCCGATCGCACCCGAGAAGTCGATCACCGAGTACGGCTGCCCCGACTGCAGCACCGTCAAACCAGCCAACGACCAGCCGTTGGTGAACTTGCCCGCCAGCGCCGAGTCCGAGAAGAAATTCGGCAGCCGATACACATAAGTGAAGTTCAGCACGTGCGTCCGGTCGAAGTCGGCCGACGCATACCCGTCGCGCAGGTTGAGCGGATTGTTGCCGTTGTAGAACAGGCCGAGGCCGCTCTGCTCGTCGAGCGCGTGCGAGTACGTGTACGACGCCGCCACCTGGATGCCGTGGCTCATGCGCTTTTCAATGTGCGCATTCAACGCGTTGTACGCACTCACGCCTGCCGCCTTGTAATCGATCGACTCCGCCGCGTAGCCCGTATACGGCACGCGATGGTCGACGTTCCCGCCTTCGTTATCCGCGTCATAGCCGGTGCCATCCGGCAGCACCGCGCCCCCCACCGTGTAGCCGTAGGAGTACTTCTCGCCGTGGATGGTGCTCGTCGGCGAAGCAATCCCGGGCTGATTGAACGGCACCGGGATCACCTGGTGGCGGCCCAGGTTGCCGACATAGCCCAGCGTGATCGCGATATCGTTGCGCGGCTGCCACTGCAGGTCGAGCACGTAGTTATACGTGTACGGCAGCTTGTTCGCACGATCGTAGACGCCCAGCGAGATAGGCTGCGCACCCTGCGAAATCGCCGCGATGTTCGGCAGGTAGTTGCTCAGGTCCGACGCCTTCGGGTTGGTCGGCGCCGGCGACTTCACCACACCGTACGGATGCGCCAGGTTGCCGCCCGCATCGGTCGGCGGCGCGGTCGGCGGACCGAAGTCGCCATCGCCGCCGCAGGTCGGGATGTAGTAGCTATACAGCGTGAACGAACCCGGACAGGTCTGCGTCGTCACGAACGGCAGAGACTGGTTCACACCGAATGGTCCGCCCGTCACCGTGCCGATTGCGTAGCCCGGCGAGAAGTAGCTGAACAGCTGCCCGCGGTCGTAATACATGCCGAAGCCCGCACGCGCCACCAGCTTGTTGTTGAACATCTTCGGTGACCACGCCGCACCCAGCCGCGGCCCCACACCCCACTGCCGTCCGGTCAGCGTCGTCTTCGATACCCCCGCCGTTCCATTCGAGTTGTTGCCCGCGATGATGAAGCCCGGGTTTGCGATCGTATCCGAGGCTTCGTCGTACTTGTAGAGCGACGAATCGAAGTTGAAGATACGCCCGTACTTCTCGGAGAGGCCGCCGTCCCAGTCATACCGCACGCCTGCGGTCAAGGAGAGGTTCGGCGTCACCTGGAACTTGTCCTGCACGTACGAGCCCACCTGGTTCGCGCGATAGTAGCGGTTCGCATTGCCCTGGATGAACGACGTCACGAAGAAGCCGGTCGCGCCGCTGCCCTGCGTCACATACCCCTGCGCGAACGCGCCAAAGTCGTCCGAAGCCACGGTTCCCGTGCCCGTTCGGCGATCCGCCGTATTCAGCTGCGTGTAGCTATAGGTCGTGCCGAAGCTCACCGTGTGTTTGCCCAGCGTCCAGATCGCATTTGCCGAAGGCTGGATGCGGTTTTGAAACGCCCCGGTATTTGGGCCCTGGCCCTCGGCGTTCGGCCCGATGCTCAGCGTACCTGACCGCGGCGCCTGCCCCTGCCCCGAACCCAGTACGCCGACGATCGAGACCCCCGGAAAGTAGTTGGAGCCGAACTGATCGATCGATGCGGTTCCGGCGTTGCCGCCGGGGAAGTTCGTGGGTCCGAACGGCTGCTCGTTGGTCGCGTACGTCTTCTCGCGGATGAAGCCAATCGTCTGCGTGGTCGAAAGATTCGACTTCACCAGGTACGTGTTGATCACCGAAAACACCTGCGCCCCCGCGTCCAGATGCTCGGTGAACCCCGGTGTATTCGAGTAGGAGTATGGCGCAATCGTCGGATCATGCTGGTAGTAATACTTCAGCGCCACCGTGTCCTTGGCCGTCGCGTTGTAGTCCAGGTTGGCCGCCGCAATGTCCGCCGTGAAGCGCCCCGTGCCCGGCAGGAAGGCGTCGAACGGGTGCGTCGGCGAAAGAAACTGCGAACCGGTGTCGTTCGGCACCAGCCACTTGCCCGGCTCACCCGGCAGCGCCGGCGAGTTGAACAGTGCCAGCGCGACGTGGTCGACATTAGCCGCCGTGATGGGCGCCGGCAGCGAACCCGCGAAGTTGTTGTTGGTCAGCGTCGCAAAGCCTGCGGCATCCCGGTTGTTGTCCGAAAGCCCCACCGGCACGTTCAGGAAGCCCGCGCCGATCTCCTCGTCCGCCACGTGCAGATGCTGGTACGACAGAAAGCCGAACAGCTTGTTCTTGATGATCGGGCCGCCCATGGTGCCGCCCACCACGTAGCGATGCAGCCCCGGATTCTTCAGGTTCTCCGGAATGTCATCGTCGTTCTTGAAGAAGAACGGAGCCGCGTTGATCCAGTTCGTTCCGCGCCGGCCATAGAGACCGCCGTGGTACGCATTGCTCCCGGTAGACGTGCTCAAATCGATGTGCGCGCCCGACGTCGAGCCCTGCTGGGCATCGTACATCGACGCATTTACCCGCACCTCTTCGATGATTTCAGGCGGTGGCGTCGGAATCGCATTGCCGATCGAAAGATAGATCGACGCCGCCGACTGAATGATGCCGCCCGCTCCGTTCGAAGTTGAAACACCGGTCGAATTGATCACGCGCGCCGAGCCCACCTGCGAGGTGGACTTGCCGTTGAACAGGTTGCTCGCGTCCACACCGTTGATCGAAAAGCTGTTTGAGGTATCGCGTTGGCCGTTGGCCCAGATGGGCAGGTTACCCAGCCCGGCGTTTGAGCCCGTACCGCTCGGCAGCTCAGCGTTGACGCCCGGCGACAGGATCGCCACGCCGGTAAAGCTGCCCGTCGCCAGCGGAATGGCCTCGAGCTGCGCATGATCAAGCACGTAGCCATTGGTGGTGTCGACCGCGTTCAGCAGCGGCGTCGCCTCAACCTGCACCGTGTCCGACACGGCGCCCACCTTCAACTGCGCCGGCAGCGTCACCGTGCGGTCCGCCTGGACGACGATGCCGGGGAACTTCTGCGCCTCGAACCCGTCCCGCGTGAAGGTGAGGGTGTAGGTGCCAATGGGCAGGTTCTGAAAGATGTAGAAGCCGTTTGCGGCCGCTGTTTGCGAACGCGTCAACCCGGTCGTCGTGCTGACCAGCGTCACGAGCGTGCCGGGCAGAATGCCGTCCTGCGGGTCAGTCACGATCCCGGTAATGGCGCCGAGTGTCTGCTGGGCCTGCGCGGAAGGCAGCGCAGTGATGCTGACAGGTGCAAGAAGGAGGGCAAGGGCAGAAAGGCGGCGGCGACTGCGGTTCATGTGGCGGCTCCTACAAGGTCGTTCAAGTTGTCGTGCGGCAAGGGGTAGGTCTACGTGTCGTGGGGCTCGTCTTGTTCGCGAAACAGGGACAGCAATGCACCGGATACGGGGTATCTGTGAGGTGTCTCTCGAGGCAGAGACACGGAGCCGCTTGAGCGCGGAGGAGACTCGCACGCGCCTGAAACGCAAATGACTAGAGGTTGTGAAACGACGATAAATGAGGTTTGCGCGGATGCCTAGCGAAATCTCTTGGGCCGGACTGAAAACCGGAATGGGATGGCGTGACAATAAAGTCCGGCGACGTGAACTGCGCATTTTGCGAAAGGCCGCCAAAGCGCAGAGTTTGAGCTGGGTCTGGGGGGGCTACCCCCCCGGGGGGTTAACTGGTCAAAAATAGCATTCTAAACGACTTAAGAAGGGGCTAAGAGATGGGGTATGTGAGCTGTGACCCGACTTTGGCGGAGTGAGAGGGCCGCTTGGTGGCAGCGATTTGTCAAGGTCTGCGCGGTGATTTCGCGGCGTTCACCGGGCGGGAGAAGCGAGCGAAGCCCAGAACGGTGCGACGCACTTGCCGCCCGCGATGAGTGCGCCTTGCTGTCCGAGCACGAAAAAGCCCGGGCGCTGGCCCGGGCTTTTCTTGATGCGTGCTGTGAGGGTCAGGCGGTGGCTTCTTCGGCGGCGGGCTTGGTCTGGGCGACGGTCCAGTCGCTGGCGCCGACCTTGAACCGGGCGAAGCGGCGAACGGAGATGTTCTCGCCGAGCTTGGCGACCTTCGAGGCGATGAGCTGCGAGATGGTCTGCGAGGCTTCCTTGATGAAGGGCTGGTCGAGGAGGCAGGCTTCCTCGTAGAACTTCTCCATCTTGCCCTGGAGGATCTTTTCGATGACGGCCTCGGGCTTGCCCTTCATGGCGGGCTGGGCGAGGAAGACTTCCTTCTCGCGGTCGAGGTCAGCCTGAGCGACCTCTTCGCGGCCGACGAAGCGCGGGTCCGTGGCAGCGATGTGCATGGCGATATCGCGGAGCAGTTCCTGAAAGTCGTCGGTGCGGGCGACGAAGTCGGACTCGCAATTGAGTTCGATCAGGACGCCGATCTTGCCGCCGGCGTGGATGTAGGTGCCGATGGCGCCTTCGTTGGTGGTGCGGGACGCCTTCTTGGCGGCCGAGGCCATGCCGCGCTTGCGCAGGACGACGAAGGCGTTTTCCATGTCGCCCTTGGCTTCCTGGAGGGCCTTGAGGCAGTCGCCCATGGGCGCACCGGACTTTTCGCGGAGTTCCTTGACGAGCTTGGCGTCGATCTTGACAGCGGTTTCGGTGGACATGTTGCTTGTTCCCTTCTGCGGAGCGGCGCGGGCTGAAGCCCGCGCCGCGAGTTTATCTTTGTTGCGTTACGGCATGGCTAAAGCCATGCCCTTCCTATTCTGCGTGGCTCGGATGGCACGGTGCCCTTCCAGCTGCGCTCTAAACCCGTCTGTACCCGTAATTCGGCGTCCTGGTCAGGCGGTGGCTTCGACGGGGGCCGGCTCGGGTTCGGGCTCGGTTGCGGCGGCAGGGGCCTTCTTGATGCCGCCACCGAGGACTGCGTTGAGATCGATATTTTCGACATCCTCTGCGCCTTCGACATCCTCGACGGATGCCTCGGCGGTACCGGTCGACTCCTGTACCGGTTCGGTTGCGGCTTCGCCTTCTTCGCCGATCATGTGAGCGTCGACGGGCATCTCGCGGACGTCCGAAGCCTCGGTCGAGAAGGCGCGTTCGGAGACCATCTGGACGCCTTCGGCGGCCGAATCGGCCATCTTCATGGTGAAGAGGCGGATGGCGCGGAGGGCATCGTCGTTGCCGGGGATGACGTAATCGACGACGGTGGGGTCGCAGTTGGTATCGACGACGGCGACGACCGGGATGCCGAGTTTGCGCGCTTCTGCGACGGCGATGGCTTCGTTGTTCGAGTCAACGACGAAGATGGCGTCGGGGAGGCGCTTCATGGCCTTGATACCCGAGAGGTTGGTCGAGAGGTGCTTACGCTCGCGCTCGAGCTTGATGACTTCCTTCTTGGTGAGAAGCTCGTAGCGTCCGTCGGTCGACATGTCGTCGAGTTCCTGGAGGCGTTTGACCGACTTCTGGACCGTGACCCAGTTGGTGAGCAGACCGCCGAGCCAGCGGGAGTTGATGTAGGGCATGCCGGCGCGGGTGGCTTCTTCGGCGATGGCATCCTGCGCCTGGCGCTTGGTGCCGACGAAGAGGATGAGCTTACCGGTGGAGGTGAGGTCGGTGACGAACTTGGACGCCTCTTTGAACATCTTGAGGGTCTTCTGCAGGTCGATGATGTAAATGCCGTTGCGCTCGCCGAAGATGTATTCCTTCATCTTGGGGTTCCAGCGCTTGGTCTGGTGGCCGAAGTGGACGCCGGCTTCGAGCAGTTCTTTCATCGTGATGCTTGCCATGGTGGAGCTCCTGTTTATAGACCCCGTAGGTATTCGGAGTCTGGATTTATCCCTCGTGAGGGAGATTGGGTTCCTGGCGGGAGACCCCATGTCTCAGAAGCGAGACATGGGGCACCCCGGTGGTGCGAGTGGTTCATTACCGCTGACCGATCTCCGTGGAGCACAAGAAACGGCCAACGTGAAGCGTATTACCGCTTCGAGAACTGGAAGCGTGCGCGTGCGCCCTTCTGACCGTACTTCTTGCGTTCCTTGCCGCGGGAGTCGCGGGTGGTGAGACCTTCGGCCTTGAGCGCCTTGCGGAGTTCAGGGTTGAATTCCATGAGGGCGCGGGCGATGCCGAGCTTGACGGCATCGGCCTGGCCCATGACGCCGCCGCCACGCACGGTGGTGAGTACGTCGAAGGTCTCTTCGATGCCGGCGATGCCGAGCGAACGCTTGGCGGAGGCGCGCTGCTGCGGGGTGACGAAGTAGACGTCAACGTCTTTCTTGTTGACGGAGAACTTGCCGCTGCCGGGACGCAGGAAGACGCGGGCGATGGAGGATTTGCGCCGGCCGGTTCCGTAGTATTGGATCAGATCTGCCATGGTGCTCCTTAGAACTTGCTGTGCGGGGAAGAGAGTCTGCCCCGGGGGCTGAAGCCCGATTCTGTAATCGTTCGAAGAGCGTCAAGGCGAAGGCCTTGACCTACCTAGAAGCGTATTCGGGCTATTTAGCCTTCGAGGGCGACGCCGTGGGTGGGCTGGCCGGACTTCGGTGCGCCGGGGGTCTTAGCGGCGTTGGACGCGTGGAACTCGAGCGGCTGGGGCTGCTGGGCGAAGTGCGGGTGGTTGGCACCCTTGTAGACCTTGAGCTTGGTAGCCATCTGCCGGCCGAGCTTGGATTTGGGCAGCATACCCTTGATCGACTGCTCGACGATGGCTTCGGGACGGCGTGCGAGCAGCTTGATGAAGCTTTCTTCGCGCAGGCCGCCGGGGAAGCCGGTGTAGCGGCGGTAGAGCTTCTGGTCGCTCTTCATGCCGGTGAGGACGATCTTCTCGGCATTGATCACGATGATGTGATCGCCCATATCGATATACGGCGTGTAGAGCGGATTCAACTTGCCCGCGAGGACAGAGGCGGCGACGGTCGAAAGGCGGCCAAGAGTCTTGCCCGTGGCGTCGATGACGAACCACTTGCGCTTGATGTCTTTCCCGCTGGGGATGGTAGTGGTCTGGTTCAGATTGCTCATGTATTCCCTGGTTCTGCTGTCTTCGGTAAGCGGGCAGCGTGGTGCGCGAAGAGGGGTGAAACAGCCACGTGGCGCAGGCGGCAAAGGGCGCCGACTGCAGGAGGAAAAACCGGGAGCCTGGCGATGAGGTATCCGGGGAGTGGGCGCAAAAACGCCGACACTGCCTGCGGACCGGACCTGCCTGGGACAGAGGGAGAAGCTGGGAGCGCCTAGGGTCTGTCAGCCTGGGTGTGTGGAAATGACCACCTGGGTTCCACATTCCGGCACGGCAAGGTTGCCGACGTGCGGACGCGAAACTGCGCGAGTCTCAAGAATAGGGGAAGTAGGGTCGGGAGTCAACGATTTTGGGCGGGATAGGGCTCGGGTCAGTGCTTGAGCTGGTTGTTGCTGGGTTGCTGGCCGACGCGGGTGTGGAAGCGGCGGCCGGTGGAGTGGCGGCGGTGGGGGGTGCCGTCGGGGTTGTTCTCGCCCTGGTCGAGACGGTAGAGGATGAGGACATTGCGGTCCTGGTCGTCCATGGCGGGGAAGGTAGCGACGCGCTCGACGTGGAAGAGTGGGGTGAGTGCGTCCATCTTGTCGTCCTCGATGAGGTTCCAGGCGGCGTACCAGCCGGGTTTGTAGCGGGTGACGCGGTCCTCGAGCTGGGCGGTGCCAAAGTCGTCGCAGATGCTGTGGAGGCCGGTCATGAGGGAGATGTCGGAGCCGGAGATGGAGAGGAGCAGGGGGTTGTGGCGGGGGTCGCGCTGCTGGTCGGCGGCGATGAAGGCCTGCACCCTGCGGGCGGCAGTAAGAAGGGTGTACTGGGGGTGGCGGACGATGTGGAGGGTGGCGGCTGCGTCGGGGACGACGATGGTGACGAAGAGCGCGGCAGCGGGGATGAGAGCGATGTGTCTGGCGCGCGTGGAGGCGAGGCGGGGCAGGAGCAGCTGGGTGAAGGCGAGGGGGAGGAGCAGGGTGAGCGGTACGGCGACGACGAGGTAATAGCGGGGCTGGAGATTGTTGTGGTAAGCGAGGAAGGCAAGGTAGCCGGCGGCCCACAGGATGAGGGCGCCGATGAGGGGCTGGGCGCGAAGGCGGCGAAGGTTGCCGAGCGCGAGCAGGGTGGCGGCGGCGGCGGCGAGGGTGACGAGGCGGCCTATCCAGCCGATGCCGTGGAGCGCGAACCAGGTGGCGGCGGCGGCGTTGTTGAGGGTCATGCCGGTGTAGGCGTTGGCGCTGAAGAGGTAGCGGTAGTCCAGCAGATAGTGCGGGCGGACGATGCCGAAGAAGTAGGCCAGCCAGAGGGCGGCGGCGAGCAGGGCCGCGGGAGCGCCGATGCGCAGGGTGGCGCGGACATCGAAGTCGAGGGTGGCGAAGAGCATCCAGGCGATGGCGGGGAGGAGGAACAGGCCGGTGGTCTTGGTGAGAACGATGGCGGGGAGAAGGAGCCCGAGGGCCAGGATGATGGGGAGCCCGGAGCGGTGGGGGGGGCGGGAGCGGTGGGGGGGGCCGGAGCGGTGGGGGCGGCGGGCGGACTGGGCGACGAGCAGAGCGCCCAGGGTGAGGAGGATCAGCAGAGGTTCGAGGATGGCGAGACGGGTGAAGACGTAGATGAAGGGGTTGGTGGCGAGCAGAAGGATGGCGGCAGAGGCGGCCAGGGCCGGGATCCCCGGGGCCGCGGACGCGGGGCGCGAGCGGTAGAGGAGGCACCAGGCGGCGACCAGGGTGAGGCCGAAGACGACGCCGGTGAGCGCGCGGGCGGCGGCGATGGTGGCGCCCGTGAAGTGGAAGAGGATGGCTTCGAGGAGGGGCCAGACGGGCAGCGCGGCGGCGGGGTTGAAGTCGTCGGCGACGTACCAGCTGCCGGTCTGGTAGTGGCGGATGGCGGCGTCGCCGTACCAGCCTTCATCGGTGTATTTGGACCAGTCCATCCAGCGCGAGAAGTTGGGGAAGTCGGCGGTGAGGTGGACGAAGTGGAGCGCAAAGAAGAGGGCGGAAAGGAGAAGAAGCGCAAGAATGGCTGGCCGGGCGAGGCCAGACAGCGTTTCGGGTGCGAGGCTTTGCCCGGACGGCGCCGTCGGCTGGTCGAATGCCGGGGCATCCAGCGTAGCATTCGGGTTCGGCAGGGTTGGCATCGTGGGTGTGATGTGGCTCGACCTCAACTCGTTTCTTTTGGGCTGGCAGCGGCGGGCGGAGACGGACGTGCAGGCTTGGCGGAGATATCGGGTGTCAGGACAGAGTAACGTCTCGCACGCGGAGAGATCGAGTGACGCCGCGAAGTCGCTCGACGGCTTGAGTTTGCCACAGCAGGAGACAGGGAGGGATACGGCGCGAAGCTTGAGTTGGTTCAGGGCTCGCCGCGGGTGGCAGGGCCTACGCGTTGCCGGGGTGCCGCGCGGGCTCGGGGGCGGCGGGCCGGGGCTGACGTCGCGGGGAGAAGCGCGGCGTGCGGAGGAGGGATGGGCTCGGGTTGCTCGAAAAGATGCCGGCGGCAAGCGGGAGGACGTACTTCGCCAGGATGGCGATGACGGTGATGCCGAAGACGCCGTAGGTGGCGAAGTAGATCTGGCCGCCGATCATGCCTTCGGGGGCGACGTGCGAGCAGCCGACTGCGAAGAAGACCCCCCAGGGCGACTCGCGGATGTCGCCGCTCATGAAATCCATGATGAGGAAGAGGCAAAGGAGGACGGCCGGGAGGAGGAGGAAGATGCCCTGCCAGCGCAGTTGGTGGAAGGCGTCGGCGGTGGGGCTGAAGGAGATGCCGGTGGCTTCGTTGTCGTCGGAGATGATGCCGACCTCGCGGGCGTAGCGGTTGCCGACGTAGTAAAACGGCTTATCTTTCCAGATGAAGTGGGGGATGACGTTGACCAGGCCAGCGACGGTAGGGAGGTAGCCGGCGGTATTGCCCTGGAGGGTGTAGGCGGTGAGGGCGTCGTCGGGCGCGAGCATGGTGAGCCGGTCGACGAGGCCGTGGGAGCGGTCGAAGTAGTGGGGAACGTCGCCGTAGTCGTGGTCGGGATCTTTGACGGCGGTTTCGTAGATGGCGCGCGTGCCGCGCAGGTCGGCGAGCAGGTGGACCGCCATTCTGGCGTCATCCCAGGCGTTGTAGTCTTCGCTGCGGAAGTTGCGGCCGTACTGGGTGAACGGGATGATGTAGGCCTGGAAGAGGATGATGCACACGACGCCACCGAGCAGTTGCTTGCGGGAAAAGCTATACCCTGCGACGACGGCGGTGATGAACCAGGTAACGGGCGGGCTGAGGATTCCTTCCTTCGAGAAGCCGATGAGGCCGAAGGCCTGGTTCCAGACGATGCCGGTCCAGACGACCCAGTTGGTGCTGCTTCGTCCGCCAGTGCGCTTCACCTCGGCGAAGGTGCCGAGCACGATGGACATGACGACGAAGAAGTTGATCTGGCGAAGGGCGCTGACCAGCGAACCTTCTTCGCGAATGCCGCCGAAGGTGAGCAGTTGGAGGACCATGCCAAGGATGAGGGCGCCAGCCGCGGCACGGCGCATGGCGCCGTCTTCGACCGGCACTCGCGGCAGCAGTCCGACGCGGGGACGAAGGCGGCGGACGAGAGCCGCAACAGCACCCATGACGGCCATGCCGGCGCAATACGTAAGCAGCGTAGCGGTGGGGGCGCGGAGATTGGAGTCTCCTGGTTCGGCGTAGAAGACCTTGGCCCAGAAGCCGAGGATGCCGCTGATCAGAGCGGTAAAAAAGATGAACGCGCCTGAAGGATAGCGGAGGCCGCCAGCGACGTTGAACGCTACAGTCGAGACCAGGATGTAGAGCGCGCAGAGGGAAGAAAAATAGAGGGGCGTTCGCTCGAGAAGCTGGGCGCTGACCAGCAGGATGGCGAACAGAACCGCATGGCTGAACCGAATTCGCTCGACCAGGGGAATTCGCATCGGTGCCTCATGCTAGCAGCGGAGGGTGCGCGGGAAGCGGGTTGCGAGCGGGAGAGACGCGAATCGGCAGACGGCGCTTCCCGAATTGGAAAGACCGAACCGAAGTGCTGGCGGTGACGGCTGCTTCAACGGGCGAAGATCAGGAAGAGGAAGCCGGGGGCGGCCCCGCCGCGAGGCGGTTTAGCCAGGCGGCGGGTGTTTCAAGCGGATGGTCGAAACCGGGCGGCGTGGGTAAAATAGAAAGGTTCCCCGCCTTTGCCCCGACATTCGATCGGCGCGGCGTGATCCAGTTGTCTATAAGGAGTAAGTTTTGGCGAAACGCGACCGTTTTTTGTTTACCAGTGAGTCAGTTACCGAAGGCCATCCGGACAAGATTGCCGACCAGATTTCCGACGCCATCCTCGATGCCTGCCTGGCGCAGGACCCGATGAGCCGCGTAGCCTGCGAGACCCTGACCTGCACCGGCCTGGTGGTGATCGCCGGCGAGATCACGACCAAGGCGTATGTCGATTTCCAGGGCCTGGTGCGTTCGACCGTAGCCGAGATCGGTTACGTGCATTCGGATTACGGGTTCGATTCGAACACCTGCGCGGTTATTTCGACGATCAACAAGCAGTCGCCCGACATTGCCCAGGGCGTGGATACGGGCGGCGCCGGCGACCAGGGCATGATGTTCGGATACGCGACGAATGAGACCCCGGAGCTGATGCCGCTGCCGATTTCGCTTGCGCACAAGCTTTCGTCCAAGCTGACGGAAGTTCGCAAGAACGGCCTGATGCCGTACCTGCGTCCGGACGGCAAGAGCCAGGTAACGGTCGAGTATGCGGAAGTCGGCAAGCCGTCGCGCATCGATGCGGTGGTCATTTCGACGCAGCATGATGAGAATGTAACGAACGAACAGCTGCGGGCGGAGATCGAGAAGAACGTCATTCGCGCGGTGATTCCTGCCGAGCTGCTCGATGCCAACACCAAGTTTCACATCAATCCGACGGGACGCTTCGTGATCGGCGGACCGATGGGCGACTCCGGTCTGACGGGGCGCAAGATCATCGTCGATACGTACGGCGGCATGGGCCGGCATGGCGGTGGCGCATTCAGTGGCAAGGATGCGACGAAAGTGGACCGCTCGGCGGCTTACATGGCGCGGTACGTGGCGAAGAACATCGTGGCGGCCGGCCTGGCTGACCGCTGCGAGGTGCAGTTGGCGTATGCGATCGGCGTGGCAGAGCCGGTGAGCGTGCTGGTGGATACATTTGGCACAGGAACGGTCGATGCGGACCAGCTCGAAGAGCTGGTCCGGGCGAACTTCCAGCTGACGCCGAAGGGCATCATCGAGTCACTCGACCTGCGGCGGCCGATCTTCAAGCAGACCGCGGCGTACGGGCACTTTGGCCGGACGGGCGGTGACTTTACGTGGGAGAAGACGGATAAGGCCGCGGCGTTGAAGGCGGGCGTTTCGGAGCTGGTGGCTGCCAAGTAGTTTTAGGGTGGATGGAGAGACCCCCGGGCTTCGGCCCGGGGCTTTTCTTTGAAGGGGCGGGAGACGACGGCGACACCAGGCTCGTTCGCTTCGCGAGCGGACGCAAATGAAAACTGGCTGCAACAGCCCCTATGCGGCGCATAGCTGGAGCGATTGGTGCGGCGGGCGATGGTAGTCTGCTGGGACTGCCCTGTTCCAGGTGATTTATCCGCATCTCAGGGAAAGTACGTATCCGCATCCCAGGGAAAGAAGGAGTTTTGATGCTGATTCGATCAGGATTTGGAATTGAGTTCGACCTGCCGCAGACAGTGGCGATGATCGGTCTGCTGCGGCTGCACCCGTCGCTCGACGAGGCGGTGCGCGGGGATGAGATTTTGCAGGTGGAGCATGTAGACGGCACGACCGTGACGACGATCCCGAGCGATGAGTACGTGGACTCATTCGGAAACCGGTGCACGCGGTTTCTTGCGCCGCAGGGCAGGCTGCGGCTTTCGGGCGGGAGCCTGGTCGAGCGCGATGCGTTTAAAGATCCGATCAATACCGCGGCGGTGCAGCACCATATCGAGGACCTGCCTACTGAGACGCTGCAGTACTTATTGAGCAGCCGGTACTGCCAGGTGGATTCGCTGTCGCTGGTGGCGGGCGATCTGTTCGGGCATACCTCGACTGGCTGGGCGCGCGCCATCTGGATTCGCGACTGGGTGCATAACAACGTTCGCTTCGACTATGCGACCGCGCGGCCGAATAAGACGGCGCTCGACGTGTTTACCGAGCGGGTTGGCGTCTGCCGCGACTTCCAGCATCTGGCGATTACGATGACACGGGCGATGAACATCCCGGCGCGCTATGTGACGGGGTATCTTGGCGACATCCGCCGGCCGGATAGTGGGCCGGGCGATTTCTCCGCGTGGTATGAGGTCTTCCTCGACGGGCGCTGGTACACCATGGACGCGCGGCATAATGATGAGCGTATGGGGCGGGTGCTGATGGCAGTTGGACGCGATGCGACCGACGTCGCCATCACGACGAGCTTCGGGATTGCGAACCTTAAGAAGTTCCAGGTGGACAGCTTCGAAGTCACGGAGAACGGGACGAAGGTTCCGCTGCCGGCGAAGGTCTGAAGGCCGCGGCAAGTGCGTCCTAGCGCCGGACGGGCGCCACTTCGTGGGGTGGAGGCTTCGCGGGGCTCCTTCAGTCGGAGTGCAACGCGACGATTCAATTCCACGAAGTGGTCGCCGTCCGCGATGAGGGCGCCTCTGCCGTTGCTTTAACCTTTCGACTTCGGGGGCGAAATCGGAGTGCCGCGTTGTGCAGTGCGGAGGAGGATACTGGGTATGGACATGATGAGCGCTTCTTCCGACCCCGCTTCCCTCTTCGCCTCGAACCAGAAGGTCAAGGTTCCCAGTGTGTTCGCCGGCAAGGCGTGGCAGCAGGTGCTGGCGCGCGATCCGAAGGCCGATGGCCAGTTCTTCTATGCCGTCAAGACGACCAAGATCTTCTGCCGGCCGAGTTGTCCAAGCCGACGGCCTGAGCGGAAGAACGTGAGCTTTTTCCCGACTGCCGAGATGGCGCGCGAGGCGGGCTATCGTGCGTGCCTGCGCTGCGAGCCGGAGTTGGTTACGAAGAAGGCTGACCCGCAGATAGAAGCGATCGACCGGGTGGCGAGTTATCTGAACGACCATGCGGAGGAGCGGACGCGGCTGAAGGATGTGGCGAAGGCGACGGGGCTTGCGCCATTGACGATTCTGCGCGGCTTCAAACGGGTGCTTGGCGTAAGTCCGCGGGAGTACGCGAAGGCGCAGCGGCTGGCAAAGTTCAAGGAGAAGGTACGGTTGCCGAAGGGGACGGTGACGGAGGCGATTTATGAGGCGGGTTTCGGGTCGAGCAGCCGGATGTATGAGGGCGTGGACCAGACGCTGGGGATGACGCCGACGGCGCTGAAGAACGGTGGCAAGGGCGTGGCGATTCGGTATGCGCTGGCCGAGACGCCGCTGGGCACGATGATCGTGGGTGCGACGGCCAAAGGCATCTGCTGGGTGGCGTTTGGCGATGAACTTGTGACGGGGCTTGAGGCGGCGTTTCCGCAGGCGGAGTTGAAGCAGATGGATCGCGAACTGGGCTACGCGGTGGAATCTATAGTGGCTGCGATGGGCGAGAGCGCGAAGGCGGCGATGCTGCCGCTCGATGTGCGGGCAACGGCTTTTCAGCAGAGGGTGTGGCGAGCGCTGCGGGAGATTCCGCGGGGCGAGACGCGGACTTATTCCGAGATTGCGGAGGCGATCGGGAGCCCAACCAGTGTGCGTGCGGTCGCAACCGCTTGCGCCAGCAATCCGATCGCGGTGGTCATTCCGTGCCATCGCGTGATCGGCAAGGATGGGAAGCTGACCGGGTATCGCTGGGGGCTCGATCGCAAGAGGACGTTGCTGGGATTCGAGGGCGGCGCGTGACCGATTCGTTGCCGAAAGGCTATAAGCCGTGGCTGATCCTGAGCGTGGCAGTACTGGTGGGATCGCTGATCCTGCTGGCTGTGGCGGTTACGGTTGCATTCGTGACCTTCTCGGAGAAGTCGGCGCCGCTTTGGGATGTAGTGCTGGGTGTCGCCGCGGTGCTCGGCATCGTTGGCGGGTTCGGAGGGCTCTTCCTGCTGATGGCGACGGCCGGCTTTCTTTCATGGCGTGAAAGCCGCCGGGTGCAGGTGTTGCCTCCCGTCCACGTCGACGGGGAGAGCGCAAAAGGCTGAGTCTTACGCGACCGCGGTCACATCCAACCGCGGGTTAGAGTAAAAGCCATGGCCACCGCGACCACCGAGCAGGTAGACGCCAGGAAGCTGTACAGCAAGATTTCCTGGCGGCTGATTCCGTACATTTTCATCCTCTATATCGTCGCGTATATCGACCGCTCGAATGTTGGATTCGCGGCGGTCGAGTTCAAGCATGACCTGAGCCTTTCGGACGCGGTATACGGGTACGGTGGGG
Source organism: uncultured Granulicella sp. (assembly GCA_965213805.1). GTDB lineage: Bacteria > Acidobacteriota > Terriglobia > Terriglobales > Acidobacteriaceae > Edaphobacter. The sequence goes on from CBDCAG010000002.1 coordinate 599,589, forward strand.
CGATGTTTTTTCTGGGCCAGTTGCTGTTCGACCTGCCCAGCAACCTCCTGCTGCAGAAGGTTGGGCCGCGGCTGTGGATTGCGCGCATCATGATTTCGTGGGGGATCGTCGCGACGTGCATGATGTTCATCCGCGGGACGCATTCGTTCTATGCGTTGCGGCTGGCGCTCGGCATCAGCGAGGCAGGCTTCTTCCCCGGGATGATTCTTTACCTGACCTACTGGTTTCCCTCGCAGGAAAGGGCACGGGCGGTTGCGAAATTTATGACGGCGACGTCGATTGCGGGAGTCGTGGGCGCCGAGTTGTCGCGTGTGCTGTTGAAGCTCGAAGGCAACGCCGGGCTGCACGGCTGGCAATGGCTGTTCCTGATGGAAGGGATTCCGACGATCGTGCTGGGGGTGTCGGTGCTGTTCCTGCTGCGCGATCATCCGAAGGATGCGCCGTGGCTTTCGGAACCGGAGAAAAAGTTTCTGGAAGAGGAGCTCGAGCGCGACCGGCAAGAGGGCGGGGCCACTGAAAAGCACAATCTGAAAGACGCATTCAAGCTGCCCATGGTGTGGGTGCTGGCCGGCGTCTTTATGCTCTCGCAGCTCGGGGTGTACACGGTGACGCTGTGGATGCCGTTGATGCTTGAGGCGATCATGAAGGTGGGTGGAGTCGAAGGTGCGGTGAGGGTCGGGAGGCTTGGCGCTCTGCCCTACCTTGCAGCGGCGATTTTCACGGTGATCATCGGCTGGTCGAGCGATCGCACAGGCGAGCGGCGCTTTCACATTGCGGGATGCCTGCTGCTGGCGTGCGGCGGCTTCGCGTGGGCGGCGTACGCGCACAGCCTGGTTTCGGCGCTCTTCGCGTTTACCTTCGCGGCGATGGGCTGCTGGAGCATGCAGGGGCCGTTCTGGGCTCTGCCTACCCGGGTGCTGGGCGGACGCGCGGCGGCGGGCGGGGTCGCGGTGATCACGATGATCGGTAGCATCGGCAGCGCAATTGGACCGTCGCTGACCGGCAAGCTGAAGGACATGACGCACAACTATACGGCCGGCCTGCTGGCCGTGGGAGCATTGGTCGCCGTGGGCGGAGTCCTGTGTTTCCTGTTGAAGACGGATAAGGCGGCCGAGCCCGCGAAGGCGAATCAGCCCGCATAACGTAGCATGGAGGCATGACCTGGACGCTTCCGACGCTGGCAGAGATGGATGCCGCCGCCTCGTTGATCTACCGTTTCATGCCCGCAACGCCGCAATATAACTGGCCCCTGCTGGACGTAGTTGCAGGGACAGAGGTCTGGGTGAAGCACGAGAACCACACACCCGTGGGGGCCTTCAAGATTCGCGGCGGCATCGTTTACATGGAGTCGCTGAAGCGCACGCACCCTGATACGAAGGGCGTCGTTGGCGCGACACGCGGCAATCACGGGCAGTCGATCGGCTTTGCGGCGCGCATGACCGGGACGCCTGCGGTGGTCGTCGTGCCCGTGGGCAACAGCCCGGAGAAGAACGCCGCCATGCGCGCACTGGGAGTCGAACTGGTCGTATCCGGTCATGATTTCCAGGAGGCCTGCGAGTGCGCGGACGCGATTGCGGAAGAGCGCGATCTGCACCGGCTGCCCAGCCTGGACCCACTGCTGGTGTGCGGTGTCGGCACCTACTGCATGGAGTTTTTGCGAAATGTACCGGAGCTCGATACCGTCTACGTGCCGGTTGGGATGGGCAGCGGTATCTGCGGCATGATGGCTGCGCGCGATGCGCTGGGGTTGAAGACCAAGGTCGTTGGGGTGGTGTCGGCCGGAGCACCGGCGTACCAGCTTTCGTTTGAGGCGAAGCGGAAGATCGAGCACCCGGTGACGACCGTGCTTGCCGATGGGATGGCCTGCCGCTCGCCGAACGAGGACTGCCTTGAGGCGATGCTTGCCGGGACCGAACGGGTGATTGCAATTGACGAGGACGAGGTTGGCAGAGCCATGCGCAGTCTCTTCAGCTCTATCCACAACGTGGCCGAAGGCGCGGGTGCGGCCTCGTTTGCCGGGCTGATGCAGGAACGAGAGCAGATGGAAGGCAAACGGGTCGGCGTTGTTCTGTGCGGCGGCAACGTGGACGCGGACGTCTTCGCAAAGGTGCTTGCGGGCTGAGTCAGCAGGCGAGCTTGGCAGGGTCAACGGGTGGCCGTGACATTTGCGTGGCGACCACGAAACCAGGGTTCTTCGCACAACCCCGGTGATAGTCTTAATAGGTCAGGTTAGGCAGCGAATTGAGGAGATCTATGGCGACGGCGATGATTGGTCAAGTGGAAAAAGCAGCGAACGACTACAAGGTAGCGGACATCGGCCTGGCCGACTTTGGCCGCAAAGAAATCGAGATCGCGGAGCAGGAGATGCCGGGCCTGATGTCGATCCGGCGCAAGTACGCGGTCGACAAACCGCTTAAAGACGTCCGCGTCACCGGTTCGCTCCACATGACCATTCAGACCGCGGTCCTGATCGAAACCATGGTGGATCTCGGCGCCGATGTGCGCTGGGCAAGCTGCAATATTTTCTCGACCCAGGACCATGCCGCAGCGGCGATCGCCGCGGCCGGCGTGCCCGTCTTTGCCTGGAAGGGCGAGTCACTCGAAGAGTTCTGGTGGTGCACGAACGAGGCACTCTCGTTCCCGGACGGCAAGGGCGGTCTGCTCGGCCCGCAGCTTGTCATCGATGATGGCGGCGATGTGACCCTGCTCATCCACAAGGGCTACGAGATGGAGAACGGCCACGACTGGGTCGACTCCGAGTCGTCCTCGCAGGAGGAAGGGGTAATCAAGAACCTGCTCAAGAAGGTGCAGGCTCAATACCCCCAGCGCTGGCATGAGGTTGCCAAGGAATGGCGCGGTGTGTCGGAAGAGACGACCACCGGCGTCCACCGCCTCTACAAGATGAAGGAAGCGGGCACCCTGCTCGTTCCGGCCGTGAACGTCAATGACTCGGTGACGAAATCCAAGTTCGACAACCTGTACGGCTGTCGCGAATCGCTGGTCGATGGCATCAAGCGCGCGACGGACGTGATGATTGCCGGTAAGGTTGCGGTCGTCTGCGGCTTCGGCGATGTCGGCAAGGGTTCGGCTGCCTCCCTGCGCGGCCTCGGCGCCCGCGTCGTCGTCACCGAGATCGATCCAATCAACGCGCTGCAGGCCGCCATCGAAGGCTACGAGGTGACGACGATCGAAGAGACGCTCGGCCGCGGAGATATCTACGTGACCTGCACGGGCAATGTCGACATCATCACGCTCGACCACATGAAGCTGATGAAGGATCAGGCCATTGTCTGCAACATCGGCCACTTCGACAACGAGATTCAGATGGCACAGCTTGAGGCGTCAGGCGCGACTCGCCTGAACATCAAGCCGCAGGTCGATAAGTACACCTTCCCGACGGGCAACGCGATCTTCGTGCTCGCCGAGGGGCGCCTGGTCAATCTGGGTTGCGCAACCGGTCACCCCAGCTTCGTGATGTCGGCCAGCTTCTCCAACCAGACGCTTGCGCAGCTCGACCTATGGAAGAACAAGGATGTCTATGCAAACGACATCTTTATCCTGCCCAAGAAGCTCGACGAGGAAGTCGCGCGGCTGCACCTCGAGAAGATCGGCGTGAAGCTTACGACGCTGTCGGACACGCAGGCCAAGTACCTTGGCGTTGCCGTCGACGGGCCGTACAAGTCGGAGCTTTACCGCTACTAAATAACAGCAAGGGCGCCCAAACGCCGGACGAGCGCCACGTCGTATGGTGAACCGCTCCGCGCAATTCCGAATTGTTCTATCTAGAACGATTTTGGCTCGCGCGGAGCGGCTTCCACACGAAGTGGTCGCCACCCGAGACGAGGGCGCTTTGCTGTTGCCGCTAAAGAGTGATCAGCACGACTGCCGCCGCGGCAATGCCCATGCCCGTGATCTGCCTGCGGGTTGGCCGTTCGCGCAGCACGCCGGCGGCGAGCAAGATCGTCGAGGCGGGATACAGCGACGCCAGCACGGCTGCGATATCCAGCCGCCCGGCGCGCGTGGCCATGACGAATAGAAGATTGCCGGTGGTATCGAAGAGTGCCGTGGAGAAGATCCAAAGCGACATTCGCCGCGACACGGGGACCGGCCCGGTGCGTCGGCCGACCAGTCGGAAGGCCGCGAGGACGATCAGGCAGGTCGAGATACTTCCCACGCGCGCGGACGCCATAGCCCACACCGGCCCGGATGGCCCGGCATTCTTCAACGCGACGAAGTAAATTCCAAAGCCAATGCCCGCGCCGGTGGCTAGCAGCACGGTCAAAAGCTGCTCGTGCTCGTTGTCTCCTGCGGCGATCAGCCAGATGGCGGCACCCGCAATTGCGAAGCCAACCAGCCGATGCGTTCCCGGCGAGCCTTCCTGATAGAGCGAAACGGCGGCAGGAATCGCAGCAGCGAGGAGGCCGGAGATGGCAGCCGAAGCTCCCATGGCGCCACGGGACAAAGCGATATAAAACGCTGAGAGAGACAGCCCGCCACAGACTCCTGCAAGGATCCCGGAGAGCAGCGCCAGGCCGTGAGGCAGGGTATCCCTGCGGACGAACTCGATCAGCAGCAGAAACGTGAAGCTAGTGAGGTGCGAGAACAACACAACCCGCAACGCCGCGCCAATCTGGTTTGACTCCGGGCGCGATGACTTGACGCCCATGCCACCCGAGAAGTCGCCCATGCCCCAGAAGCCTGCAGCGAGCAGGGCGGTCACCGCATTGAAAGGGATGGGGGGCATAGAATTCGTTTCGCTCGTTCGAGGTCGGGTGAGCACAAAACGACGCCCTGTCGCAGACCGATCTGTCTGCGACAGGGCGTGTTCGTTTGGTCGAAAGAGGCTACTGCGGAGCCGGCACCGTCTTGGCCGGAGTTGTCTGCGCCGGGACCGTGACAGGCCGCGCGGGACGCTGCGCTTCGGCTGTTGGATAATAGCCGTCCTTGGCGATGACCTGGAGGTTGGGCCTCAACACTTTCACTTCAAGCTTGCGGTATTTGCCGTCAATGAACGGCTCGCGCGAGTAATATCCGACCGTGTACTGGGTTCGCACCTGCTCCGCGATCTGCGCGAAGCTCGATTCGATGCCGCGCGTCCGGTACTCGGCAAACGTCTGACCGCCCGTCGCGTTGGTGTAGACCGGAAGGATGTTGTCGCGCATCTGCAGCGGGATGTGCACACGGTCGAGGAAGCCGAGCCCGGACACACTAGAATCGCCAGTCAGTGTCGCGTAGACCGAAATCTTGTTGGTCTGCAAATACTTGATGACGTCCTTCGTCTTCGCCGTCGAACCGTACTCTTTGCCATCCGAGATGACGTAAACGATGCGGCGGCGATCGCGGCCGACTTTCGTTGTCGCCTGCGCCGCCATCAGGATGGCGTCGTTCAAGGTGTGCACCTCGCGCGGCACCTGCTGTTGCGACAGGCCCTGCGGGCTGCCCGGGCCGCCACTGGTCAGGGGGTTGATGTGATCCTGCGCCCCTCCATTCAGGGCGATGCCCTTCGACAAGGCTTCGCCGGCGTTGTAATACATCGGCTCGCGTCCGGTTGACTTCGACCGCTCGACCACCGCCTGCAGGCGTGCGCTCTGGCCGGAGGTAAAGTCCGTCTGCATCTTCGGACCGTTGTTGTAGGTGAAGACCGCTACCTCGTCATAGGCCGAGAACGCTGCAGGCAGAGCGCCCAGCGCATTGTTGACCCGGGTCATCGTGTCATACGGCATGCTCTGGTCGATCACCAGCGCGATTGAAAGCGGAAACGGGTCGACCGTGAAAACCGACATGTGCTGGCGAAGACCGTTTTCAAAAACCCGGACGTCGCGCCACGTCAGACCGGGCACCAGGTGGCCCTTGTTGTCTTTGACGGTGAATGGCACATCGACGAAGTTGGACTGCAGCACGAGGGTCTGCAGCTTCTCGGCGCCCTGACCGGCGGCAGGAAGATCGGGGGCAGCGTCCGTCTCTTGCGTCGCTGGCGTGGTCGCCTGCGGAGACGACGGCAGAGAGCTAGCGGGCGCGGCCTCCGTATCCGGCGTTACGTTGCTCGAAGAACTAGCCGAGGAACCAATGCCGGGCGTGATGGTAGGCAGCGTATTCGCCGGTTTGGGGGCATCGGGGATGGCTTGCTGCTGCTGCGGCGCGGCGGGCAATGCCTGCGGCGACTCGGCCTGCTGAACTCCCAAGCCGAATGCAAGCGCGCCGGCAATCAAAATCTCTTTCACGTCAGACTCTCCCCGGCCAAGGCCGATCTCAAAAATGCTGCAGAATAAAACGAAATGCAACTGGTAGAGTATCAGCGCGGAGCTCGTCTCGTGACCGCGCCACCCACCTCCGGTTGGACGCATCCCGCACCCGAGTCGTTGCTGCCAGTCGTTCGCATGAGCGGTCCGGTAAGACTTTGCGGTCATTTTGTCGTCTAATCAGGTATGCGTCTGAGTGCCGTCGTCCCTGCCGTTTTTGCCGCTTCCCTTCTCCTGTTTCCGCTCGCCTACGCACAGGAAGCTCCCTCGCCGACCGGCCCGCCACCAAAATCCGACGCACCGCCGCCCGCCGACGAGCCTAACGACCCGCTCCAGACTTTGAAGATCGGGACCAATCTCGTCAACGTCTATTTCTCGGCGCGCGACAAATCCGGCTTCATCACCAACCTGAAAAAGGATGACTGCACGATCGCCGAGAACAAAGTCCCGCAGGAGATCCGGAACTTTACCCAAGAAAAGAACCTGCCGCTGACGATCGGCATTCTGCTTGACACCTCCGGCAGCCAGCAGAATGTGCTGCCGCTTGAGCAGACCTCCGGCGCCGAGTTCCTCAAAGACGTCCTCACCCCCAAGGACGAGGCCTTCCTTATCTCCTTCGACATCAACGTTGACCTGCTTGCCGACTACACCAACTCGCCGCGCGAGATTCGCCGCGCGATGGACAAGGCCCGCATCAACACCGGTGCCGGCACGGGCTCGGTCACCGGGAACGGCCAGGCGCGCGGCACGCTGCTCTTCGATGCCGTCTACCTCGCGGCCCATGACAAGCTTCGCCAGGAGGCCGGACGTAAGATTCTCGTGCTGCTGACCGACGGCGGCGATCAGGGTTCGCAGGAGACGCTCAAGACTGCCACCGAGGCCGCCCAGAAATCGAACGCGATCATCTACGTCATACTGATCGCTGACCGCGGCTTCTACGGCGGTATGAGCATCGGCTACTCCGGCGACCGCGATATGGAGCGCCTCGCGACCGAAACCGGGGGCCGTGTCATCAACGTCGGCAACAACGGCAAGCGGCTTGAAGACGCGTTCGCCCAGATTCAGGATGAGTTGAGGACGCAGTACCTGCTCAGCTACCGGCCGAAGGACCTCACGCTCGATGGCAAATTCCGTAACTTGAATCTGGAATGCGGCAAGGGGCTGAAAGTCCAGACCCGCAAGGGCTACTACGCGCTGGCTGAAGGTGACAACAAGGACTAGCGCCGCGAGGGCCTCAGGCCTTCAGGATCCCTGAATAGACCGCCATCCCCGCCACGCAATCCACGCCCATCGCATCCAGGTCTTCGATCTCACGCTGCTCCTTGATGCCACCCGCCACGATCAACTGTTTCGCCGTGCACGCCCGCAGGATCGCTGCCACTTCCTGCGGGAAGCCCTGCATGGTTCCCTCGGTATCGACATGCGTGTAGAGAAATGCCGCACAGCAATCCTCGAGCCAGGTCACGGCCTCCTCAGGAGTCAGATCGACCGACTCCTTCCAACCTCGTACGGCGACCTTACCGGCCTTGCTGTCGACCGAGAAGCACAGCGCCTCTTCGCCCAACTCCTTCTTGAGTGACTCCGCAAACTCGAGCCGGATGATTTTATGCCGGCGCTTGGCGGCAGGGTCCACCTCCGCCCCGAACAGCGAAGACCCGTAGATCACCCGTCGCGCCCCGGCATCGAGCAGGCGCCTGCCATCAGCAGCCGTCTTCAGACCACCGCCTACCTGGCATGGCAACCGCTTGCATATCTGCTCGATCAATGCGGTGTTCTCACCCTGCCGCATCGCGGCATCGAGATCGATAAGCTGCACCAGAGGATACGAGAAGAAGCGCTCGATCCAATACTCGAAATCGTCGAAGGCCAGCTTCAGCTTCTCGCCATGAACGAGTTGCACGATGCGGCCCTGCATCAAATCAATCGATGGAATCAGCATGGTCTTCCTAACAGGGTAAACGTACCGGAATCCCCGCCCGCCGAAGCTCTTCCTTCAACGCGCGCGAATCTGTAACTCCAAAATGAAAAATACTGGCGGCCAGCGCAGCGTCTGCCCTGCCGGGTCCAAACACGTCGGCGAAATGCTGCGCGGAGCCCGCCCCTCCGCTCGCGATAACCGGAATCTGCACCGCCGCCGAGACCCGCGCCGTCAGCTCAAGATCGAACCCGCTGCGCATGCCGTCGGTGTCCATCGAGGTCAGCAGGATCTCGCCGGCACCGCGCTGTTCCGCCTCCCGGGCCCACTCGATGACACGCATGCCAGTGGCCTTCCGGCCGCCCGCAACATACACCTCGGCATCGCCAGCCGGATCAGCAGAATCCCCAGCCTTCCGTGCATCGATCGCGACGATCACCGCCTGGGCGCCGAAGCTCTCGCCGATTTCTCCAATCAACGCGGGGCGCGCAATCGCCGCAGAGTTGAGCGAAACCTTGTCTGCCCCCGCATTGAATACAGCCGCGGCGTCGTCGGCCGACCGAATTCCGCCGCCCACGGTAAACGGCACAAACAGCTGCGCCGCCGCACGCTTTACCGTCTCGAGCAGCGTCCCGCGCCCCTCATGGGTAGCCGTAATATCGAGCAGCACGATCTCATCCGCACCCGCCGCCGCGTGGCGATGCGCAAGTTCCGCGGGGTCTCCCGCATCGACGATGTCGACAAACTGGATCCCTTTCACAACGCGTCCATCACGGACGTCGAGACAGGCGATAATCCGCTTCGTCAGCATCCTAATGCCCTCCCCGCCTCAACAAGTCACCCAACCTCATCTTCAAACGCTGCACCGGTCCCGCCTCATTCCATTCTTCCGCCCACCGGTTCCTCTGCGTCGCAAGCCCCGGCACATATCCGCACACTCGCTTCGTCTCCGGTCCCAGCCACATCGCCAGCCGGTCCTCATGCTCGAGCCGCTTCAGCCAGTCCCCAATCTCACTGCGTAACAGGGTCCCTAACGCGATATCGCCGCCCGCATCTTCCGAAGCCTCCTCGAGGAAGGCGGCTATCTTCAAGATCTTTGCGAGGTCCCCAGCCGCCAGCGCCTGCTCGAGCGTTGGTACCAACACCGCGCCGAAAACCAGGTATGGGAGCGGTGCCTCGCCCTCCACGTATGCGAAGGACTCCCTGTACCGGTCCTCGACAAACGGAAGCCTGTAAAACAGGTCGGTTAGTACGCTCTGGTAAGTCATTCCATCAGCCCAGCCTCGTCGGCACAGCATCGGGGACCGCAGCCGCCTCGCCCTCGCACACGATCCTTGCCACTACGTCCCCATTCTCGAGAAGGCTGCCATGCTCCACCAGCCATTCGACCAGTAACCCTTGCCGAGGCGCGGGCAGATGAAATTCCATCGCACCATCCGTAAGCGTTGCCACCGGCTGGCCCGTCCCCACCAGCGACCCGGCGGGTGCAAGCTGCTGCACAAAGGTGTAGCTCGGCTCGCCCGCTTGCAGCTTCAACTCGTAAAGAAATGGCATCCCGTTATAACTCCACAAAATTCTTTAGGACTTGGAGCCCTACTGCGCTCGACTTTTCCGGATGGAACTGCACGCCCATCACGTTGTCGCGTTCGACTGCTGCCGTAAACGCCCCGCCATAGTTTGTCACCGAAGCGGTTGCATCCACCACCGGAGCTCGCCAGGAGTGGGTGAAGTACACGAACCCACCCGGCTCTACACCGCGAAACAGCCGTGATCCCGGCCGAATCTGATCGAGCGAATTCCACCCCACATGCGGCGACTTCAACGTTACGCCATCCATTTGGGACGGAAAGTGTTCGCACTCACCGGCAAATGCTCCAAGACCTGCGATCCCAGGCGCCTCGGTCGAACCTTCGAACAACCATTGCAGCCCCACACAGACACCCAGGAACCATGCACCCGAGGCAATCGCCTCCCGAACCGCTTCAGTGATCCCAAGCTCAGCGAGCAACTGTGTGGCCTGAAAATGCCCCACGCCGGGCAGCACAATCTTCGAAGCCTGTCGCACACGTTCCGCCGACTGCGTCACCTCGGTCTCGACACCGAGGTACTTCAGTGCCTTCACCACGCTGGTCAGATTCCCCGCCTTGTAGTCGATGACAGCGATCACGCTACAGCAACCCCTTAGTGCTCGGGAGCAGGTCTTTCATGCGTTCGTCGCGGCTGCATGCCCCACGCAAAGCGCGTGCAAAAGCTTTGAAGATCGCTTCAATCTTGTGGTGATTGCTGCGTCCGTAAAGCGTCTTGACGTGCACATTCGCCTTTGCCCCGCGCGCAAAGCCCTCCAGGAAATCCGTCAGCAACTCGGTCTGAAAGTCACCCACCAGAGGCACCGTGACCTGGTCATCGACCGCGTAGGCGACGCGCCCGGAAAGATCGACCGCCGCCACTGCCAGCGTCTCATCCATTGGCATCACGAAATAGCCCGCACGCAGGATACCGCGCTTGTCGCCAAGTGCCTCGTTGAACGCCTCGCCCAGCGCGATGCCCGTATCTTCGACCGTGTGGTGCTGATCCACATCCAGGTCACCCGTTACCTTCAGGGTGAGATCGAATCCGCCATGCCGCGTAAACAGCTCCAGCATGTGGTCGAAAAACCGAATCCCGGTCGAAACGCTATACGTACCCTGCCCATCGATGCTCAGGTTCAACGCGATCTGCGTCTCAGTCGTCTTACGATCGATCGTTGCCGTTCTCGGCGCTTCACTCATGCCGTCCATCCAATCTCTTCGAGACTCGCCTGCAGTGCCTCCAGGCCCTTCGCTATTTGCTCGCCAACCCCAACTGTGATCCGCACAAACCCATCGCATCCGGGGTCGGCAGAGCGGTCGCGCAGCAGAACCCCATTCCGTCGCATCGCCTCAACGAGTTGCTTATGCAGGGGCCCGATGTTCATCAGAACGAAGTTCGCCTCGCTGGGGAAGAACGGCACCCCAAGCGCTTTCAGCCCTTGCATGATCTGCTCCCGCCCCGCCTTGATCTGCTCGACATACCAGGAAAGATAAGACTCATCCTCAAGCGCATCCGGTAGGACCGCCAGCGCAACTCCATTCACGTTATAGGGCGATGACACCTTGCGCAGATAGCTGATCAACGTGGCATCGCCCGCCACCATGCCCACCCGCAGGTTCGCCAGCCCATACGCCTTCGAAAACGTTCGCGTCACCAGTAAATTCGGTACATTCGCAACATCGGCGAGGGTCGTCTCACCATGAAAGTGGAAGTACGCTTCATCCACCATCAGTACCGCGTGCGGCGCAGCGGCAGCGATCTGCAGCAGAGACTCTCGCGGGACAGTAGCGCCCGTAGGGTTATTCGGCGAAGCGATAATCATCAGCTTCGTCCTCGGCGTGATCGCTGCCAGAAACCGCGGCAGATCGAACGCAAGCGTCTGATCCGCCTGCACCCTGCGCAGCCCGTTCGGCGTCATCAGAGCAATCGAAACGTCGTACATGAAGAAGCTCGGCGTGTAGATCAGCGCCTCATCCTCCGCGTCGAGGAAAGCACACGAGATCAGGTGAATTGCCTCATCGACTCCATTTGTCAGCAACACCTGGCCGTTCACCAGGCCAAAGTGAGCGGCCACGATGCGTTCGACCGGCTCCCGCTCGGGATAGGTGGTGATGCTCTCCGCACTCAGCGCGTGAATCCGCTCCATCACCCTGGGAGAAGGCGCAAACGTGTTCTCATTGAAGTCCAACCGCAGCGCCTTCCGGCTCGCCAGCGGCGGATGGTACTCCGGCATCTGGAGCACGGCACCCCTCGGCTGCGGTCGCACGGCGGTTCCTTGTAACTCTTCCTGATCCTGTAATAACTGCGTGCTCATTTCGTCTTCCTCGTCTTGCCTAGCTTCACCCGAACGCTCTCCGCATGCCCCGTCAGACCCTCAGCCTCGGCCAGCGCAATCGCATGAGGACCGGAGGCCGCAAGCGCGGCTCGCGTATACCGCTGAACCGTGATCACCTTCACAAAATCCTGCACGCTCAGCCCGCCACGAATCCTGCCAACGCGCCCGGTCGGAAGCACGTGATTCGGCCCGGAGAAATAATCACCCATCGATTGCGGACTGAACCGCCCGACAAACACTGACGCAGCCGTCGAAACCCACGCCAGGTCGCTCATCGCATCGACCGAAAGATGTTCAAAGGACAGGCGATTCACCAGCTCCCGCGCCTCTGTAACAGTCTTGGTTACAAGGATCACCCCTTGCGCCGCCACCGACTGCTTCGCCACTTCGTTCGACCGAGCCTGCCGCTCAACTTCCCGCGACACGCCGTCTGCGAGCGTGGCTTTGGTCGTCACCAGCACAGCCAGCGACTCCGGATCATGCTCTGCCTGCGCCACCAGATCGGCCGCGATTCCCGCGGCATCGCCATTTTCAGAGATCACTCCGATCTCCGTCGGACCCGCCGGCATATCGATCCCGCACACCTCGGCCACCATCTGCTTCGCAACCGTTACATATAGATTCCCAGGCCCGACAATCTTTTCCACCCGCCCAATCGTCTCCGTCCCATAGGCCAGCGCAGCAATCGCCTGCGCTCCGCCCATGCGATAAAACTCCGTCACCCCCGCCAGGTAGGCCGCGGCCAGCGTCTCCGCTGCTGGTTTCGGCGAGCACACCACGATGCGCTCAACCCCTGCCACCTTCGCCGGCGTCGTCGTCATCAGCACGGTCGATGGATAAGGGTAGCGTCCTCCCGGCACGTAGCAGGCAACCGCGCCAAGCGGACGTACGATCTGCCCTGTCGTCATCCCGCCGGCATCAACCGTCCACTCCTCCGGCATCTGGTGTTCGGCAAACGACCGGATATTCGCCTGTGCCGCTTTCATCGCAGCCTGCAGATCTGGCGAGATCGACTGCCATGCCGCCTCCATCTCTGCCGCGGTCACGCGCAGCGGCTTACCCTCCAGACCATCGAACTTCGTCGCATACTTTGCCAGCGCCTTATCGCCGCCACCCCGCACCTTTGCCAGGATCTTCCGCACCACGGGCTCAACCTTCGCCGTGTTCAAGGCACCACGATCCTCGATCGCAGCAATCCGCGACGCGGCTGCCTTCGCCGACTTCCCGTACGTCCGCAGGACCAACATCTAAAGCACCACCTTGCTCAGCGGATATTCCACGATTCCGGTAGCCCCCGCAGCCTTCAGCCGCGGAATGACCTCGCGTACAAGCCGCTCATCGATAATCGTGTTCAGCGCAAAGCCCTTCCCGTCCGACAACTCCGAAACCGTTGGCGACGACAGCGCCGGCAGCTCCCCTGATACCGCCTTCAATGCGTCCTGCGCCACATTCAACATCAGCCCCACCCGGCCCTGCGCCGCAATCGCCGCGTTCAGCATCAGCGATACATTCTCGATCTTCTGCCGCTTCCACCCATCCGCCCACGCCCCGCGGTTCGCGATCAGCTGCGTCTCCGATTCCATCAGCGTCTCGATAATCCGCAGCCGGTTCGCCCTCAACGACGACCCCGTCTCCGTTACCTCGACAATCGCATCCGCCAGCGTCGGCGGCTTCACCTCTGTCGCACCCCACGAAAACTCCACCTTCACCGGAATATTCTTCGAAGCGAAATACCGCTTTGTAAACTCCACCAGCTCCGTCGCAATGATCTTCCCCGCCAGGTCCTCCGGCTTCTCAAACGGCGAATCCTCCGGCACCGCGAGCACCCACTTCACCGTCCCTCGAGACACCTTCGAATACGTCAGCGAGGTCACCCGCTCCACGTCCGACTCGTTCTCGAGCACCCAGTCATTCCCCGTCAGTCCCGCGTCCAGCGCCCCGTGCTCCACATAGCGCGCCATCTCCTGCGCGCGCACCAGCATGCACTCAAGCTCCACATCGTCCACCTGCGGAAAATAGCTCCGGCCATTGGCGAAGATCCGCCAGCCCGCAGCCTCGAACAGCGCGATCGTCGCATCCTGCAGACTGCCCTTCGGAATCCCCAGCTTCAACTTAGGCATTGGCAACCTCGCTCTCACGCGCCGCAGCCATCGCAATCGGCTTGGTGAAGCAGGAAACAGTGCCCTCATGGCACACCAGCCCATCGCCCTCCACCTCGACTCGAAACAGCAGCGCATCGTTATCACAATCGGTCGACGCTGTCACCACCCGCAGTTTGTTGCCGCTCGTCTCGCCCTTCAGCCAAAGCGTCTGCCGCGACCGGCTCCAGAACGTCACATAGCCCGTGCTCAGCGTGTGCTGGTAGCTCGCCTCGTTCACAAAGCCAAGCATCAGGATCTCGCCCGTCCGGGCATCCTGCACGATCCCCGCCACCAGCCCATCGCCCTTGCTGAAATCAATCGTTACGGCGTCCATCATCATCTCCATCTTCCATCAACGTACGAAGTGCCGAACATAAAAAGGCCCGCTCGCGATGATCGCGTCGGCGGGCCTCTCAGAACTGAGATCGTGTGGGTTCTAGACTTCCACACCAGAGACGGCCGCCAACATGCCATGCGCATGATGGTGGTGATGGCCGCCGTTGTGGAGCGAAATGATTAGCGAGTGCTTCATCGCTTCTAACGTTAGACCCGGCCCAAAGAGAAGTCAACTCAACCCCTCCCGCGGTGGCCCAGTCCTGCATGGTTCCCGCCCTGCGATTCTTATGGCTCCCCGAACCCGCCTTGCGATACGCTGAACCCGCTACAGATTCAACAGAACGAACCGCACCTCCAGGAGAAACCAATGCGCGCCTTCCGCCGTTTCCTCGTCGCAGCTTTCATGCTCGCCCTGTCCGCCGCCCCGTTCGCGCCCGCGACCGTCGCCCGCGCCCAGGCCGCCAAGGCAGCCCCCGCAGCAGCAGCCCCGCTCGTCGACCTCAATACCGCCTCCAAGGATGACCTCAAAGCCCTACCCGGTGTCGGCGATACCTATGCCGACCGCATCATCAAGGGCCGCCCCTACACGGCGAAGACGCAGCTCACCCAGAAGGGCATCGTTCCTCCCGCAACCTACGCGAAGATCAAGGACAAGATCATCGCCAAGAAGCAGTAACAGCCCGCCAGGCACTCAAGTTGTATGGCGAATGCCGCCAGCCGCTGCAAGACTTACGTCTCAGCCTGGCGGCAACTGTTGTCGCCGCCTGTTCGTCACGCGGGAATCTTTGGATACGCCCGGTTTTCCCGCTTACCCGCGGAACATCCATCGGTTACAGTTGAGGCTGGTCCCCCTTGCACTCAGCTTATGAACGAGAAGCTCGCCTGGAGCCTATGAGCAACGTGAGGTCTTTCATTTCAAGCTGCGGCACACGCTACGCCCTTGCCCGGCCCGGACCAGCGACGCTCGCGAAGCTTGCCGCATCAGCTCTCGTGCTGCTCCCGCTGCCCGGCTGCCAGTCCATCACCGGCTCCCCGCAACTCTCGCAGGTCCGCATCATCGACGCTTCGCCCGACGCGCCGGGCCTCGACGTTTACCAGGGGTCGTCCGCGCTCGCCTACAACCTTGGCCTCGGCACCGTCACCTCCTATGTGCCGATCGCCCCGGGCGGTTCCACATTGCTTGTCGATAGCGCGGGCACCAGGCAGACCCTCATCAGCGCCTCCGGCACCTTCGCGGTCAACTCCCAGTACACCGTCCTGGTTGGCAACTTCGCGGCGAACCTTCAGGAACTCATCCTCAAAGACCAGGCCATCCCCGCACCCGCCGGCGATATCGCACTGCGCTTCATCGACCAGTCCACCCGGGCCGGCGCCGTCGACCTTTACCTCGTGCCGTCCGGCTCCGCGCTCACCGATGTCAGCCCCACCCTTACGAACATCGGCTTCAACACCAACACCGGCTATCTCACCGTTCCGGCCGGCACCTTCACCCTCGTGGCGCTGCCCACCGGCACCGTCCCCACCGCTAAGATCGCCACCCTCTACACCGGCGCTGCGGTCGTGTACTCAGCGGGCTCGGTCGCCACCCTTATCATGATCGACGCAGCCACCTCGACCCCCACAATCCGCGTCGTCACCGCCAACGACTACGAGCCCCTCTAGCCCGCCTTCTTCGCGCGCTTAGTCAATCCGAAGCTTTTGGTTTGTCATTTTGCAGCGAAGCGCGAAGTCTGCTTTTGCTGTCGTCTCATGCCGTCAGCTGTCGGCGAAGAAGCTCTCAGCTATTTAGGAACAGCTCTCCCAAGCAGCCACCTCTAAAGCTTGATCTTCGAGACATCCATCGTTGGCTTTGGATACTTCAGCTTCAGATCCGACAAAGCCTCCACCAGGATCGTCGAAATCTCGTAGTTCCGGTACCACTTATGATTCGCCGGGATCACGAACCAGGGCGCGTGCTTCTTCGAAGTCCGAGAGATCAGATCCTCATAGACATCCTGATACTGCGGCCAGAAGACTCGCTCCTTCAGATCCCCATCCGAAAACTTCCAGTGCTTGTCCGGATCGTCCAGTCGCGCCTGCAGCCGCTTCTTCTGCTCCTCGTGCGAGATGTGCAGGAAGAACTTCAGAATCAACGTCCCGTTCTGGGTAAGCATCGATTCGAAGTCGTTGATCTGGTCCATATTCTCGCGCGCAGTCTTCGTCGAAATCACCTTGTGGACGCGCGGCGACAGCACCTGCTCATAGTGCGAACGGTTGAAGACGCTGATCATGCCCTTGGCCGGAACCTTCTCGTGGCAGCGCCACAGAAAATCATGACGCGCCTCGAGCGAGGTCGGCACCTTGAAGCTCGCGACGTCACACCCCTGCGGGTTCACGCCCGAGAAGATGTGCGAGATCGTCCCATCCTTGCCCGCAGTATCCATCCCCTGCAGCACAATCAGCACGGCGTTCTGCTGCCCGGCATACAGCACTTCCTGCAGCTTCCCCAGGTGCTTCCGATTCAGTTCGAGCGCCACCGCGCCCGCCTCTTTCGACATGCCCGCTTCCGACGAGGCGTCGATCTTGCCCAGACTGACCCTCTCGTTCGGTTTGATCAGCCAGCGCGATTTCGACTTCATACTCACCTTGAAAGGGTTAGGGCGGCGTAGAGACGACAGGAAAGATGCATTCGCATGAAACCGAAGTCACGCTACTTTGTAACTGTGTCCTCAGCCTTGGGCGTCACCGTATGCGCCGTCTCGCCTGTCTTCGCCGGTTCTTCGTTGATGCCCTTCAGGCCTTCCTTGAATCCCTTGAGGCCCTCGCCAAGCCCCTTGCCCAGTTCTGGAAGCTTGCGCCCGCCGAACAGGATAATGGCCACGACAGCCAGGACGATCATGTGAGTCGGTGTAAAAAGTTCTCCCATTTCAATTCTCCAAGGTGCAACCAGGTATGCGGCTGCCACCAGCAATTATCGCACCCACACGACTTACGCCGTGTGCCGCCGATTGGATGCAGAGACAAATGTAACCGCTCCCTGATCGCGAGCCGCGACCGTTCCAACGAACTTGCTTTTGCTTCTCGTCTGCCAGGCTGTCTCCGCTCCGGCAATAACGTTATATCCTCAAGGGAGTCTCTCAACGTGATTGGGATTGACGAAGGCTGCAGCCTGGAGTGAGGACGAGTTTGATTTCGAAGACGTTTTTAGCGGTTCTGGTAAGCAGCAGCATGGCGCTGGCAGGCGCCGGACACATGACGGCACAGACGCCCGGCAAGCTCGCCGCGGCAGCGCCCGTCACCTATGACAACCGCTACGAGCTCTACGGCGGCCTCAATTACATGAACTTCCAGGCCGGGCAGAACGTTCCCAAGCTCATGAACCTCGGCGGCGGCGAGTTCTCCGGCACCTACTGGTTCAATAACCGGTGGGGCGGCATGGTCGATGGCCGCGTGGAAGCAGGGACGACGCCCGTCGTCCCCAACTTTGAGTTTAACGGCCGCGCCGTCGCCATTCTCTACACCGGAATGGTCGGGGCGCAGTACCGCTGGATCGCCAAGCCACGTGCTTCGTTTGCGTTTCATGCGTTGGCGGGCGTCGGGCATGGCGATTTCACGCAGACGATCCCGACGAATCTATCGGGGCTTTACAGCAATCGCACCAAGCCGATCGGCGCCTTCGGCGGAAACATCGACGTGAATCGTTCCAAGAACTTTGCCATTCGGCTTTCGCCCGATGTGATCGTCGAACATTTTGGCAGCGAATACCGTGAATTCTTCTCGATCTCAGGGGGAATCGTCTATCGGATCGGCCGGCGCTAGGGAATATCCGGATTGCCCCCCTCCCCCGGGGGGTTTACGTACAAAAATAGCATTCTAAAGGACTTAACCCCTGGCAAGAGCCCCTACCCCTCTTGGGGTTTGGCACTTAACGTGCGAGCTCCGAACTGCACTTATTGATATGTCAGCGCACCTATAAGTGCAATCCTTTGTTTAGTTTACGGCTTCAATCTGGCGCCTGAGCGAGGCATAGGTCGCGTCCGTTGGCGGGCCTTCGGCCTGGTGCGACTTCACGGTGCCGGATGCGTTCAACAGGACGAGGTAAGCCGCATCTTCCGCGTGATCCTTGTCGTAGCCGGTCAGTGTGCGCCACTCGTCAGCGTGATCCGTGATCGGGATGAAGCGGGGCTGCGCGCGCGGCGGGACATCCTGTTTGATCTTCCGGATGACGACGCCGCGAAGCAGGCGGGGCACCTCGGTGAGCACCGGCATCTCGTAATAGAGGACCGTCGGAGAGTCACGATAGTCGGCCGCGAGCCGCTGAGCCCACTGGGTGACGGCGTCGCGAGAGTGCTGCGAGAAGCCCACGATCAGGATCGTGGGATGCCCCTTCAGATCAGCCGGGAGGTTGATTGGTTTGTCGCTGAGCGTGGTTGCGTGCGTCTCCGGAATCTCATGCGCGATCCCGGGCGAGAAACCGAAAGCAAGTGCGGTAAGGAGGGCAGGCAGCCGCATCGTAGTGGGACGCCGGTCCTAGAGAGGGGGTTTGTTGCCTCGCTCAACCGCTTCGGTGAGGTCAAAATAGACGGGCGATGATTTTGGAAGAGCAACACGAGGTGCGTGCGAACGCCGAACGGGTGTCTGCGCAGGCCGGACCGCTGCGCGCCATCCGATCGTGCGGTTGACGGTCGCTGTGGACTGCGCGCAGCGTTTTCCCATGAAGTGGTCGCCGTCCGGGATCAAAGCGCTTTGGCCGCTGCCTGTCTTATGCCAGGACGACCGTCTCTCGGAACTCGCCGAAGACTTTGCGGAGGGTGTCGGCGATTTCGCCTACAGTGGCTTCGGCTTCGACGGCGGCAAGGATGGGGGGCATGAGGTTCTGGCCGGAACGGGCTGAATCGTTGACGGCGGCGAGGGTGGACTGCCAAACGGTTGGGTTGCGGCGGAGGCGGAGGGCCTGGAGGCGGGCAATTTGCCGGGCTTCGAGTTCAGGGTCAATGCGCTGGGTGGGAACGTCGGCCTGGGTTTGCTCGGTGAAGCGGTTGACGCCGACGACGATGGCTTCTCCTGATTCGACGGCGCGCTGGTAGTCGTAGGCGGCGGTCTGAATCTCGCGCTGGACGTAGCCCTGTTCGATGGCGCGGAGCATGGCGAGATTAGGGTGCGCGGGGTCAAAACCGCGGATGGTTTCGAGGTACTGATGTGCGCGGGCTTCGAGCTGATCGGTAAGGAATTCGACGAAATAGGATCCGGCCAGAGGATCCACTGTATCGGCCACTCCCGCTTCATGGGCGAGAATCTGCTGGGTGCGCAGGGCGAGACGCGCGGCGGCTTCGGTGGGGAGAGCGAGCGCCTCGTCGAAGCCGTTGGTGTGGAGGGACTGGGTGCCGCCGAGGACTCCCGAGAGTGCCTGGAGGGTGGTGCGGACGATGTTGTTTTCCGGCTGTAGTGCGGTGAGGGTGGAGCCGGCGGTCTGGGTGTGGAAGCGTAGCTGCCAGGACCGGGGTTTCTTCGCACCGAAGCGGTCGCGCATCAGGTGTGCCCACATGCGGCGGGCGGCGCGGAATTTTGCGGCCTCTTCGAAGAGGTTGGAGTGGGCGTTGAAGAAGAAGCTGAGGCGCGGGGCGAAGGCGTCGATGTCGAGGCCGGCATCGAGCGCGGACTGGACGTACGTGATGCCATCGGCGAGGGTGAAGGCGAGTTCCTGGGCGGCGGTCGAGCCGGCCTCGCGCATATGGTAGCCGGAGATGGAGATGGGGTTCCAGTTGGGAAGCTCCGTGGCGCACCACGCGAAGGTATCGGTGACGAGGCGCATGGCGTGCGGGACGGGGTAGATGTAGGTGCCGCGGGCGATGTACTCCTTGAGAATATCGTTCTGGATGGTGCCTTGCAGGGTGCGGGGGGAGATGCCGCTGCGTTTGGCGACGGCGACGTAGAGCGCGAGCAGGATGGCCGCGGTGGCGTTGATCGTCATCGAGGTGGAGACTTGGTCGAGGGGGATGCCGTCGAAGAGCGCGGTCATGTCGTCGAGGGAGTCGATGGCGACGCCGACGCGGCCGACCTCACCGAGGGCGAAGGGCGAGTCGGAGTCGTAGCCGATCTGGGTTGGGAGATCGAAGGCGACGGAGAGGCCTGAGGTCCCGTGGGCGAGCAGGAATTTGTAGCGTTCGTTCGACGCCTGGGCATCGCCCATGCCGGCGTACTGGCGCATGGTCCAGAAGCGGCCGCGGTACATGGTGGGCTGGATGCCGCGGGTATAGGGGAATTCGCCGGGCGCGCCGAGTTCGGGGGTGGCGGCGTCCGTGGCGGTATAGGCGAGCTCGATGGGGATCTGCGAGGTAGTGTGAAGGGGACGCGGCATGACGGAATCAGTTTAGGGGATTTGGGCTTACGGGGTCGTGGTAAGGAGAGGAAAGACCAGTGCTCAGCTGATAGTTGCACGTTCTTTAGCCGAGGAGCTCAGAGCTATTCGCTGGTAGCTGAGAATTTGGATAACCGCTACCTCAGAGTTGACCATCAGGAAGGCGACGGCTCTGATCGAGGGCTCGCTTCAGCAGAAAAGCCCCACCCTTGGGGGTGGGGCTTCGTTTCCGCTGATTGCGGTTACTTGGTGAAGCTGGTTTCGGGTGAGATGCGGTTGATGATGCTGTTTTTGCCGACCATCCGGGCGAAGAGGTGGTGCTGGCCTGCGCCAAGGTTGGCGAGGCTGTAGGTGCCGCCGGCCTGGGCGGGAAGTTTGGCCAGCAGGGTGAGGTTGTACCCATCATGCGAGTCGTAGATCTCGATGTGCGAGATGGTGGAGAGGCTGGCGTAGTAGGAGTTGGTGGGGTGCAGCGACCAATTGAGCGAGGTGCCGGCGACTTCGGTCGAGACGGTATAGCAGTTGTCGATGCCGCTCTCGATCTCGGTTCCCTCGTTGTAGTCATTCCAGGTGACGACCTGGAGAAAGGGGTAGGCGAGACCGGTGATGGCCTGGCTGGTGGCTTTGAGCGAGTTGACCCAGGTCTGGCCGCAACGCTGATCCATGATGCGGTTGCGTCCCCACGGAGCTTTGGTGTCGTTGAAGCCCTTGTATGCGGCGCCCCAGGTGCGTTTGCCCTGGTAGGCCTGCGCGGTCTGGTAGAAGTGCTCGAGGGTGCCACCGTTCTGGAAGGGGCCGATGTTGTCCTGCATCTGGTTGGGGATGCCGGTGAGTGGCTGAATCCAGTAGAAGGAGCCGGATGAAGCCTCGTGCGCGAAGCCCCCGGCGTTTTCGAAGATGATGAGCGGAACGCCGTTGTTGGCGTTATAGGGGGCATAGCGGCAGTTGTGGGGCAGGTCGTTGTTCCACTCGCTGAGCAGCTGCCAGACGCTGGTCCAGGAAGGCGCAGCGCCGCTGCGGGGGATCACGGTTTCGCTGATAAAGATCTGCAGGACGGGCCGTCCACTGGATTTTTCGTAGGCGTCGTTGCCCCAGTGCTTGCCGTTCATGTAGCACATGTCGTTCTTCATGTGTGCCACGATGCAGCTCTCGTAGGCGCTGCCGCCGAGCGAGGTGGGGCAGGGCTGGCTGGTGGTGCCGGGGATGCCGGTGGCCTGGGTGCGGTAAGCGAGGGATGGTCCGTCGTACATGAGGAAGTAGGAGGGATCGCAGGTCTGCGCGCCGTTGCAGTGGATGGCGTTGACGTAGCTCTGGTAGGCGAGCGACGACTTGTCGGTCGTGCTGCCGGCACCTTCCCAGGTCATGATGGCGCCGTCGATGTGGCGGCTGCGCAGGTCTTCGATCTGGGCGCCGACAGTTTCGAGGGTGGCCGAGGTATAGCCGGTCAGCACGTTTCCGTGGCAAAGCGAGGTACCGCTGCTGGTGCAGAAGGCGAGCATGAAGTTGGCGAAAACGCGAGTGCGGGCGCCATCCTGCAGGTAAGCGTGGAGGTCTTCGTTCGAGACGTTGGCGGCGGTGTGATTGAACTCGTGCGTCTCGATGCCGCTACGGTAATCCGCCTGCCCGGCGAAGTGCTGCTGGCAGTGCGGCGGCAACACTCCGGAGGCGGGGCAGGCGGCGGTGTTGACGCGGGTGAGCGACTGGATCGTCGTCTGGGCCAGGGCTGGATGCGAATAGAAGCAGAGGAACAAGAAAGACAAGGAGGCAAGGATGAGCTTTTTCAAAAGTATAAGGGTCCCTTCAGGTCGGCTGAGATGCGGTACCGCGAACATGCCTGAACTGCTACTTCGCTTACCCTAAAAGGGGGACTGGCTGGCGTCTATCAACCGGGGCGTGGGGCTTTATACAACTTTGTGGTGAGCATCGGAGGGCCCGGGCAGGCCATCGGGGTGCTACGGGGTGGTTACCGTTTGGCAACGACCATGTAACGAACGTCGCGGGCGGGCGGGAGTCGTGGCGGGTGGTCGAGCTGCCTCGCTCATGGTGCAAAGCCTGCGCAAAGATTGTTCTTGCCAACTAAACGTTTTGGAATGTTATACTTCGGCGTCGAGCGCCACCCGGGCCCTTTTTCCCCAGGAGTGAAGGCTATGAAAACCCTGACAGTTTTGATGGTGGGCGCGCTGGGCATGGGCCCGGTGGCGGCGCGTGCGGATTTCACTTATCAGGAGACGACGCAGATCACCGGCGGCACGGTGGTAAGCATGATGAAGTTTGCCGGGACCTTCAGCCGGCAGGCGCGGCAGGCGGGCGACCCGGTAGTGACGACGGTGACCGTGAAAGGCAACCGCATGATGCGCGTGGGCCGCGACCACTCGGAGATTATCGACCTCGACGCCGGGACGGTGACGGAGATCGACAACCTCCGGCATGAGTACACGACGATGACGTTCGAGCAGATGCGGCAGCGTATCGAGGCGGCGGAGGCCAAGGCGAAGGCGCAGCAGTCGAAGCAGCCGCAGCAGGCCCCCGAGCCGGCGAACCAGGCACAGACTGTGGACATGAAGTTCAACGTGAAAGTGCGCAATACGGGCGCGACGCGCGAGGTCGCGGGGCTGGATGCGAAGGAATCGATCCTGACGATGACCATGGATGCGACCGACCAGAAGTCGCAGCAGACGGGGTCGCTGGCAATTACGAACGACATGTACCTGGCGCCTGACATACCGGGGTACGACGAGGTGCGTGAGTTTTACAAGAAGTACGCAGTACGGATGGGCGTGGTGGTGGGCGGGGCGATGAGTCCGCAGATGATGGGCATGATGGCGCAGCCTGCGGCAGGCAAGGGCATGGCCGATATGGCGCAAGAGATGGCGAAGCTGAAAGGAATTCCGGTGCTCCAGATCATGCGCATGGGCACGACGGCCAACGGAACGCCGCTGCCGGCGGCCTCGGAGGCGCCGCTGCCGTCTGGCCCTCCGCCGCCTTCGGCCGGCGACCTGATGAAGCAGTCGATCGCGAACAGCATCCCGTTTGGCGGGTTCAGCCGGAAGAAGAAAGCCGATCCGCCGCCGGCCGACGACGCGTCCACGGGCACGACAGCGGTTGCGGTGCTGATGGAGTCAAACACTCAGCTTGGGAGTTTTTCACGCGAGACGGTAGAGAGTACGGTTTTTCGGCCACCGGCTGACTATAAGAGGATTGAGCCCAAGCCGCTGGACTGACGCTGCGAAACGAATGGAACGCACCACACCGAATCGGAGGACCAGCAAATGCCGAAGTTTGTGATTGAGCGGATTATTCCTGGCGCTGGTGCGCTGACGGCGGACCAGCTGGCGGCGATTTCGAAGATCTCCTGCGGGGCGATCCAGCAGGTTGGGCCGCAGGTGCAGTGGCTCGAATCGTTTGTGACCGACGACAAGGCGTACTGCATTTACATCGCTCCGGATGAAGCGGCCATTCGACAACATGGAGCTCTCGGCGGGTTTCCGGTGAATTCGGTGGCTGCGGTGCGCACCGTCATCGACCCGACCACAGCAGGCTAACGCACGACCCGCCTTCGCAGCGAAGTGCGGTCAACCGGGTTCGCACGATGAGCAGCGGCTATAGCACGGGGCTCGAAGTGGTGGATCTGGCTACCTCGAATGGACTGCGTCATCGGCCTTTACGGCGGCGCGGGGCGCAGCAGCAGTTCGATGCTCTATGGACGACGAGCCTGTCGTTCATCGAGCGGCCGGAGTCGCTGGCGCAGGACCTGGCCGACGCGGCGATGGGCATCTGCGGCGCAGATAGCGCGGGCATCAGCAGCGAGCAGCCACACCGTAGCGACGAAGAATACTTTCTGTGGATCGCAGCCTCCGGACGGATGCGGGCGATGCTCGATGCAACCCTGCCCCGCTGGCCCAGCGCATGCGGCATCTGCCTGGAGCGCGGCAGCCCACAGAGCTTCAAGGTCAGGCAAAGCTTCTTCGACATGGTGCACCTGAAGGCGCCGGAGGTGACGGACGGGCTGATGGTGCCGTGGTCAACCGGAGGCCAGAGGAGTGTGCTTTTTGTCGCCGCCCACGGCCGCTGGCAGGCGTTCGACCAGCGCGACCTGGAGATGCTGACGATCCTGGCGAAGTTTGCGACGGCTGCCGAGAAGCGGCGCAGGCACCGCGAGCAGGCTTACACCGACGCGCTGACGGCCGCCGTGATGGCGATGACCGAAGAGATCGTGACGCAGATCGATGATCTGCTGCTCGCGGTGAAGACCGAGGTTGACACGGAAGCCTATGGCGGCGAGGCGGAAGCGCTGGCGTACCACCTGAAACACCGGCTGCGGGTGCTGACTGAGCTGGCGCAGTGCGGGGTACGGGACGCCGAAACGGCAGTCAGAGAGATGCTCGAATGGAACCGGGAGAATATGGGCATTGTGGCGCCCGCGACGCCACTCCTGGGCGACGGAAGTTAGTCGGAAGAAGCTTTCGCGGCGGCACGGTTGTGGCGCGGTGGAGGCGGCGGCGCGATGATCAGCTTCGCCGTGTCGAAGCCCTGCGCGGAGGCTTTCGCCTTGGCTTCGGCGAGGTCCTCTGGTTTGATGGCGGCGGTGCGCGAGAGCACCCAGAGCGTCTTATGGTTGGGACTGCCGACCAGCGCCCAGTCGTAGTCCGGTGCGGTGGCCAGCACCCACTGCTTCGTCGCAAACGGAAAGAGGTACGTCACTTTGAGCTTGCCGTCACCGGCCTTATCGGCGTACTTGCCGTTGGCGTTGCGGATTTCGGTGCTGCCATCTTTGGCGGGGCACGAGTTGACGACTTGGAGGTGGTCCGCCTTATCGCCGCGCGCGTAGAGCGCAAGCGGCATGCCAGAGCACTTCTTCTCCGCCTTGGTGGGCAGGCGGGCTACCTCGTACCAGGTACCGGAGAAACGCATGAAGTCGAGTTGCGGGACGGCGACTGCGTTCTGCGCAGACGCTGCGGCCGATGCGCAGGCGTAGGCAAAGGCGAGGGCGGTGGCGGCGAGGGCCTGCGTCGGGGTCATTCCAGCTCCTGATGCTGAGAGGTTTCGATGCCAAGAGTGAATCAGAGGTAGGTCCTGCGCAAAACGCAGCTTAGCGGCGACCGCGGCGGCCGGCCCGGACGAAGCTGGAGACGGTGAAGTAGCCGAAGACAAGCAGCATCGCGACCGCGAAGACAAGATGCGTGTGAGCGTCGCCCGCGGAGTGCAGGTCGGCGCGGCGCTTCCAGACTTCGACACCCGCGGTGAGGGCGAAGATACCGAAGAAGACTCCCGTGACCTCGAGCCAGAGGACGCCGGAAAGCTTGACGAACGGACCCCAGACCGCTTCGCCGAATCGCTTGCCGCCCTGTTTGACTCCGGCGGCGGTGGCACGAACCTGGCGCGATGCCTCGATGGTCTTCGCCGCGGCCACCTGCCCCGCGGCCCGAGCCTGCGGCCGGGCGGATGGCGGCACCGGGGCGGGTGAGGTCGCGGCGTCGGCGGCGTTCAGCAGCGCTCGCGCGGCGTCGCGTGTTCCCAGGCCCAGGGCTTTACCGAAGCGAACGCGATCCATGGGGCAAGTGTACCTACGAAGGCGGGGGTGCATCCAATCACAAACCGGACGGCCGTTGCGTCTAACCCAGGTACGCGGTGAGGAGAGTCGAATGAAGGGTCTTTTGTTTTTAATTGGCGGCATCGGGGTCGCTCTGGCTTATGTCGTTGCGCAGAACCAGCAGAAAGCCTCGGCGCTTGCCCAGCCCGTGGATCAGCTTGCTCACCGCCTGCAGGATGCGTGGGCCGATCACCACACCGTCGCCTAATCGGGAGCCGTCCCGGGAAGACGAGTCTCGCCCAAGGCGAGTCATTGCACCGTAGAACAGTCCGGCGTATGGTTTTAATAACGAACGCCCGCATTGCCGTTCCCTAGGCTTCGAGAGTTTACCCCTCTGGGAATACCCGCTGCGAGTCACGCACGTCGATTGCTCAACTGCAGCTCCAAGACAACGGGAAGCCGGAGGTGTCATTGAATCAGAAGGTCAAAAACCTTATCCAGCAGCTCGGCGAAGCGATTCACGAGTCGGTTTCGGAGTCAGAGCACATCGCGGGAGTCGTCAAGAATCTTCGCGAGCAGGGGTTTGATGTCCTGCTGATGCTCGAGGCGACGATTGGCCTGAACGAAGTGGAAGCCGAGGACGAAGTCAGCGAATCGGAGCCCCTGCGCCTGACCGCCGGCGAGCCCACCGATGGCCCCTTTACCAGCAACGACCTTTCCTTCCTGAAATCACTGCGAATCAGTTTGCCGGCTTCTTTTTCCGAGGACGAATCGGAAGACGATAACACCGCTGACTGACGTGGAGGTTTTGATGATGATGTGCCCGGGTCAAAAGCCCGGGCATTTTTACGTCTGAGGATGGACGAAAGCTGGAGATGAAAGCGCTCATCAGGACGTGATACGCTCGGGGCTCAGACGTGCCCACGCCCTGGCGCATCGAATGACCGTCAGTCCGATATAGGTGCTCAAAGGAAACCGCAACGATGAGAGATACCCTTGGTGTTTTGCTTGCTGGAGGCGCCGGCGAACGGCTCTTCCCTCTCACCCGCGATCGCGCGAAACCCGCGGTTCCATTTGCCGGGCAGTACCGGATCATCGACATTACCTTGTCGAACTGCATCAACTCGGACCTGCGTCACGTCTACATTCTGACCCAGTACAAAGCCCTGTCGCTGAACCGGCACATCCGCGAAGGCTGGGGTCCGGTGGTCGCGAACGAACTGGGCGAGTTCATCGAGATCCTGCCCCCGATGCAGCGGGTTTCGAAGAGCTGGTACCAGGGGACGGCGGACGCGGTTTACCAGAACATCTATTCGATCGGCTCGGAAGAACCGAAGTACGTGATTATTCTCTCGGGCGATCACATCTACAAGATGAACTACGCGCGCATGCTGCAGCAGCACGTCGACTCCGGCAGCGAGGTGACCCTGGCGACGCTACCCATTCGCCCGGACGAGGTCAGTTCTTTTGGCGTGGTCGAGGTCGGCCGCAAGGGGGAGGTATTGGGCTTTGAAGAGAAGCCGAAGGAGACCAAGGTGCGGTCGCCCTTCATGCCGGACATGGTGGACGCGTCGATGGGCATCTATATTTTCAACACCGACACACTGCTTCCGGAACTGATGCGGGACGCGGAAGACCCCAATTCGAAGCACGATTTCGGGCACAATATCCTGCCCGGGCTGCTGGGCCGGGCAAAGATGACCGCCTTCAACTTCGTGGATGAGAACAAGCAGCAGGCGCTCTACTGGCGCGATGTCGGGACGCTCGATGCCTACTATGAGGCAAACATGGATGTGGCCGGCGTGACGCCAGTCTTCAACCTGTACGACAAGAGCTGGCCGATGCGGACGCGCGCCTACCAGTATCCGCCAGCGAAGTTCGTCTTCGGTGAGCCCGGCCGCACCGGCATGGCGATCAACTCCATCGTCGCCGCGGGTTCAATCGTTTCAGGCGCGGTGGTGCGAAACTCGGTGGTGTCGCACGATGTGCGCGTCAACTCCTACGCGGATGTCGACTCGAGCATCGTGTTTGCCCACGTCAATATCGGCCGGCATTGCAGGATCCGGCACGCGATTATCGATCGCGACGTCCACATTCCGGATGGCACGGTCATCGGGTACGACCCGGCCGAGGACAAGAAGAATTACTTCGTCACGCCCTCCGGTCTGACCGTCGTGACGCGGGATTACTCGGTGTATGAGAATCCGGTTTCGCCGGAGTTTATGCAGACCCTGTAAGGGCGGCGGATCGCAGCCACTGCGCGTTTCAGTGCTAACCTTTTAGAGGCTCCCATGTGGGGGCCTCTGAGGTTTTTATGGCAGACATTCTAGCGACGATCGAAGAGGGACTGGCGAAGCTGCGGGCTACCGCACTGAACGCGGTGCACCGCTCCCACAAGGCCAAGATGGTCGACTTCGGCGGCTGGGATATGCCGGTCGAATACAAAGGTTTGATCGCCGAGCACATGGCAGTTCGCACTGGCGTCGGGCTCTTCGATGTGTCGCACATGGGCGATATTCAGCTCCGCGGACCCGGGTCGCTGGCTGCGGTGCAGCGCCTGTTGATGAACGACGCGAGCAAGCTGCAGATCGGGCAGGCACACTATTCGGCGATGCTTTACGAGGACGGCACGTTCGTCGACGATGTTGTCCTGCACAAGCTGAGCGAGAACGACTACCTGATCGTCATCAACGCCGGCACGCGCGAGAAGGACGTGCAATGGGTGCGGAAGCAGATCGGCCACATGCCGGGCGTGCACATCAACGACTTCAGCGATTACTACACGCAACTGGCGATCCAGGGCCCCAAGGCTGAGGCGACACTGCAGAAGCTGACCTCGACCGACCTGAGCGGGATCAAAAACTACTGGTTCACGTGGGGCCAGGTGTGCGGCTGCCACAACGTCATGATCGCGCGGACGGGTTATACCGGCGAAGATGGCTTCGAGATCTACATCCCGTCCGATGAACCGACAAGCAGCCGCGTGTGGGGCGAAGTGCTTGCGGCCGGCGAAGAGTTCGGCATCGTCCCGTGCGGGCTGGGCGCACGGAACACGCTGCGGCTCGAATCCGCGATGGCGCTCTACGGCCACGAGATTTCGGATTCGATCAATGTCTTTGAAGCTGGCCTGGGGCGCTACTGCAAGCTCGACAAGGGCACCGCGTTCGTCGGCAGCGAGGCGCTGCGCAAGATGGAAGCCGACGGTGGACCGAAGCGAAAGCTGGTCGGGCTCGAGATGGTCGACCGCGGCATTGGCCGCGACGGATATCCCGTCGTCACTCTCGACGGGGAGAAGATCGGGGAAGTGACGAGCGGCTCCCCTGCGCCGTTTCTCAAGAAGAACATCGCACTGGCTTACGTACCCGTTGCGTACACCGCGGTCGATACCGAGCTTGCCGTTGAGATTCGCGGGACGCCGGTGAAGGCGAAGGTAGTTCCGCTGCCGTTCTACAAAAAGCCGAAGAAGGTTGTGACGGCGTAGTGTTTCACGGGCTTCGATCAGTTCAGCAAGACTAGACTTTTTACTGGAGAGATGAATGGCGTATCCGGCGGAATATAAGTACACGAAGTCACATGAGTGGTTGAGCGTGGATGGCAAGGCAGGCTCGGTCGGCATCACGGACTACGCCCAGCATTCGCTCGGAGACATAGTCTTCGTCGAGCTTCCCAAGGTGGGCGATGCAGTCGAAGCCGGGAAGATCTTCGGCTCGGTCGAAAGCGTGAAGGCCGTGAGCGACCTCTACGCGCCGGTCTCGGGCACGGTCACCGAGATCAACGAAGCGCTCGGGTCGGCGCCCGAGACCATCAATTCGGATGCCAATGATACCTGGATTTATAAATTCGACCTCAAGGATGCAGCCGAGCTCACTTCGCTCGACTCGCTGCTCGATGCCACGGCTTACGAGACCTTTGTAAGTGAAGAAACCGGACACTGAGTCCCGTACAACCGAGATAGGAAACTATGCGTTATTTGCCCAAAAGTCCGACCGACCGGGTCGAGATGTTGAAGGAGATCGGCGTTGCGTCGATCGATGACCTGTTCGCGACGATCCCCGCGGAATACCAGCTCAAGGCTGATCTGAACGTTCCCCGCCAGCATGGCGAGTCGGAGATCATCGAGCGCTTCCGTGGCTATGCCGAAAACAACGCAACCGGCTACGCGAGTTTCCTCGGCGCCGGCGTCTACAAGCACTACAAGCCGGTCATCATCGACTCACTGGTGCAACGCGGCGAATTCCTGACAAGCTACACGCCGTATCAGCCGGAGATCTCGCAGGGTACGCTGCAGGCCATGTTCGAGTTCCAGACCATGATCTGCGAGCTGACCGGCATGGAGATCGCGAACGCCTCGATGTACGAGGGCTCGACCGGCGCCGCCGAGGCCATCATGATGGCGGTCCGCGTCACCGGCCGCAATGCCGCGGTCATCGCGCGCACCGTGCACCCCGAGTATCGCGAAGTCGTGAAGACCTACGCGACGCACCAGGAGATCCCGCAAACGGAAGTCGGCTACGCCTCAAACGGCCGCGTCGACATGGCCGCGCTCGATGCCGCCATCACCAGCGACACCGCCTGCGTCCTAATCCAGTCGCCGAACTTCTTCGGGACAATCGAAGACGTTGCGGCCATCGCAGATCTGGTCCACGCCAAGGGTGCATTGCTGATCGTTTCGATCGCCGAAGCCGTCTCGCTCGGCGTCGTCAAGCCACCGGTTGAAGCCGACATCGTCTCGCTCGAAGCCCAGAGCTTCGGCGTCGCGCTCAGCTACGGCGGCCCGTATTGCGGTGTCATCGCCTGCAAGGAAAAGTTTCTGCGGCAGATGCCCGGACGCCTCATCGGCGAAACCAAAGACGTCAACGGCAAGCGCGGCTATGTGCTCACGCTCTCTACCCGCGAGCAGCACATCCGCCGCGAGAAGGCGACCTCGAACATCTGCACCAACCAGGCGCTCGTCGCCCTGATGGTGACCATCTTCCTCACCGTCTACGGCAAGGAAGGTGTCCGCGAACTCGCCGAACACAACCTGGCCAAGGCCGCCTATCTGCGCGAGGTTCTAAGCGGCAGCGGAAGCGGTAAGGTCCTCTTCGATGGCGCGCCGCGCTTCCATGAGTTTGTTCTCGCCTTTGACGAGGCAGCGGACGCCGTCAACGCCGGCCTGCTCGAGAAGAAGATCATCGGCGGCCTGGCGCTTTCGCAGTGGTACCCCGAGCTTGGCCCCGGGGCGACGCTCTGGTGCGCCACCGAAGTCACCCGGCGCAGCGACATGGACGCAGCAGCGGAGGCCGTCGCCGCCATCGCACAGCCAGTGTTGGCCAGGGCTTAGCGATGGATGTCGAAGCACTGATCGGCGAGGAATTGAAATCGGTCTCCTTCGTCGAGGATTTTCTCGAGCTGCGATTCGGGTCCGCTCTCCTTACGTTTTATGCGTGGCCGCACGTGCTGCTGACCGAATTCTCGGTGGCCTACGGCGAGCCCGAATACCGCAACGCCCTCTGCGCGCAGATCGGCGAGCAGGTTGAAACAGCCTCGATCGAAGAGGGCAACGCGCTGACGATCGAGCTCGCGAACAATGTCGTGTTCGGCGTCAGCCTCCGCGAAGAAGATATCGATGCCCCGGTCTCCGGCAGCTACTCGGAGTCCGGGTTGAGTGAAGATGCAGAGGAGTTTTAGTCCATGGCAGATGAGAAGTTTATTGGTATCCCGAGGAAAGTAACGACGCACGTCAACCAGAACGAAGGGTTGATCTTCGAGAAGAGCTCGCCCGGCAAGAAGGGCTATCGCCTCGCTGAACTCGATGTGCCCGCAGTCGATGCGAAGCGCCTGCTCGGCCCCGCCGCGCGCACCGACCTCGGTGTCATGCCGGAGCTCAGCGAGATCGAGATCATTCGCCACTTCACGCGGCTCTCTACATGGAACTATGCGATCGACCTCGGCATGTACCCGCTCGGCAGCTGCACCATGAAGTACAACGGCCGCGTCAACGAGGCAGTCGCCCGGCTCGAAGGCATCGCCGAGGCGCACCCCTACCAGCCCGTGTCACTCTCGCAGGGCTGCCTGCAGATTATGGCCACGCTCGAAGACGCGCTGCTCGAGATCACCGGCATGGACGCCATCACGCTGCAGCCCGCCGCCGGCGCGCACGGCGAATTCACCGGCATCCTCATGGTTCGCGCTTACCACGAGTCCCGCGGCAACGCGCGCAAGAAGATCATCGTGCCCGACTCCGCACACGGTACAAACCCCGCGACCGCAGCAGTGGTTGGATACCAGGTGGCAAATCTCAAGTCGAACGCCGAGGGCATGGTCGACCTCGCCGAGCTCGAGCGCATGGTCGATGAAGACACCGCAGCGCTGATGCTCACAAACCCCTCCACCATCGGCGTCTTCGAGTCCGAGATCCACAAGATCGCCGACATCCTCCACGCCAAGGGCGCGCTACTCTACATGGACGGCGCGAACATGAACGCGCTCGTCGGCAAGACGCGACCGGGTGACTTCGGGGTCGACGTCATGCACCTGAACCTGCACAAGACCTTTTCAACCCCGCACGGCGGCGGCGGTCCGGGCTCCGGTCCGGTGGCCTGCAAGAAGATTCTCGAGCCCTTCCTTCCCTCGCCCGTCGTCACCCGCGAGACAGATGGCAAGCTTGGCCTCAGCTTCGACCGACCGCAGACCGTCGGCCGCGTGCGTATGTTCTACGGCAACTTCGGCATGTTCGTCCGCGCACTCGCCTACATCCTCGCCAACGGTCCGGACGGCCTGCGCCAGACGACTGAGGATGCCGTCCTCAATGCCAATTACATCCGCGCCAAGCTCGAGGGCACCTTCGAGCTGCCCTACAAAACCCGCACGCTCCACGAGGTCGTCTTCTCAGACCGCCTGCAGGCGAAAAACGGCGTCAAGACCGGCGACATGGGCAAGCGGCTCATCGACTACGGCTTCCACGCCTACACCGTCAGCTTCCCGATGATCGTCTCTGGCGCCATGATGATCGAGCCCACCGAAAGCGAAAGCCGCGAAGAGCTCGACCTGCTCATCGACGCGCTGAAGCAGATCGCGCAGGAGGCAGCCGAGAATCCTGAGCTCGTCAAGACTTCACCGCATACCACCCGGCTGCAGCGGCTCGACGAAACCACCGCCGCGCGCAAGCCCATCCTGCGCTGGAAGGCTCCTGTCGCCAGGGACCCGGTCCAGGTGGATACCGCCGCGAAGGAGTGGTAGACCCAACCGCCTGTGAAACCAGAACGGCTGCCATCGCTGGCAGCCGTTCGCATTGCGGCATCCCGGAACTTACCGCGGAGCCGGCACCATCACAGCGTCAGGATCCACCCGGGGGATCCCGAAGTGACCCCCAAGGTGCAGCAGGTCGAGCGGCCGCAGGTCACACGCAATCTGGATCACGTTCATCATCCGGCTCGCACGCGTCAGCACGGTCAGCCCGTCGATATCGGATCCCGAAAAATGCACCCAGAGGTCGGTTGCCGTTGCGCGTGGCTGCGCGGTGTTCGCAGGTGTCTGGTTGGCGTTCACCAGGTGCTTCCAGCCCAGCTGGTGATAGCTCTCGATCAACGCGCCCATCGCCTCCGGCGTATAAAACGCCGGCCGCTGGTACCGGTAGTTGTCAACGCTGATCGCACGCAGCGCGATCGCCGCACGCTGCGCGTCCATCCCCTGTGATTCGAGCACGCCCTGTGCCAGCGACAGCATATTCCGGTCAAAGGTAAAGCCGCCGTGGGTTGCCGGTTCATCCGTCAGCGTGGCAAGCTGCGCCTGCAGATTTGGCGCGGGAGCCATAGCGACCGGCGGATAGTACGGCGCGGGCGGCGGCGGAGGCACGCCGGGCGACGCGCTCTGTTGAGCGAAACCGGACGGAATCAGCAGGGCGGCGAGCGCAAGTGGCAGGATGAGACGCATGGCGGAAGTCTCCTGATCGAATAGACACAGGGTCGCCGGGAAAGTTTGCAGAATTCTTAAATCAATTCCAGTTAGGGCCGCGGCGCGAAGTAGCCTGTGCGGGTGCGCACGTTGTAACGCGGATCGGTCGCCTTCAGGTAAATTGTCCGGAAGCTGCCGTCGGCCTTGAAGTCGGCCGGCCGGTACTCCAGCGAATACTGGCTGCGCAGCTCTTCCTCGATGTCGCGGAACCCGTTAGCAATGTCCTCGATCTTGGTTGGGAAGAATGTCCGCCCACCGGTTGCGGTCGAGATCTGCTGCAGAATGTCGCTTCCCTTCCCACGCGTCGGGCTGGTGTCGGTCGAAATCGCATAGACGATCGTCTCCGCGCGCTGACACATCTTGATCGCGTCCGATTCGAGCGCGCGACTGTAGTTATCGTCGCCATCCGAAACCAGGATGATCGCCTTCCGCACCGAACCCTCTTCGCGCAGCGTCAGCATCTGGCTCTGGCAGGTCTTGTACAGCGAATCGAACAGCGCCGTGCCGCCACCCGGGCGCAGCTTCCGGATGCCCTGGTTCAGCGAGTCGATGTTGTTGGTATAGTCCTGCGCCAGGTACTGGTTGATATCGAACCCTTCCACAAACGCCCGGTCATTCGTGTGCAGAACCTGCAGGAAGAAGTCGACGGCGGAGTCCTGTTCGAACTTGAAGCGCGTGCGAATCGAGCTCGACGTATCGAGCATGATGCCGATGCGCAGCGGCAGATTCGTCTGCTGCGTAAAACTGATCACCGAGCTAGGCGGACGACCATCATCGAGCAGCCCAAAGTTTTCGCGCTTCAGCCCGGTGATGAAGTGGCCTTTCTTGTCCGTCACGGAAAACACCAGGCTCACCAGGTTCACGCGCACCGTCGGCAGCTGGAAGGTCGGCTCCTGGCCGGGCTGCGTCGGGGTGTCGGGCGAAGCCTGCGCGGCAGGCGGCTGGGTCTCTGGCGTCTGGGTTGCCGGAGCCTGGGTTGCCGGAGCCTGGACCGCCGGAGTCGGGACCGCCAGAGTCGGGGTCGTGTTCGCCGGAGGCGTCGCCGAAGCGGGCGGCAAAGTTGGCGGCTGCGGCTGCGGCGTCTGGCAACGCGCCCCCACGGGCACAGAAAAAGCGGCCAGCACGGCAACGGAAAAAGCAGCAGAACGCAGGCGAGTCGTGATCAGATCAAGGTGCACGGCTCGATTCTACTTGGTCGCAGGCTTTCCTGGCGCATTGTCCCCGTTGTCAACCCGGGGCTGCGCATAGTACGACTCGCGGGTTCGCGCCTTCACATCCGGCCGGTCCACCTTCACCTGAAGCTGATGATAGACATTCGGCTGCTCGGCCGGCGGCCCGTCGAAGGTGATCTCGTAGTACGGTGCCGCGTCGCGCACCGCGCTGTCGAGCATCGCCGCAATGTCATTGCCACTGTTCATCACCAGCCCACCGCTCTGTTCGACCAGCACCTGCAGCGCCAGGTCCCCGGCTTCGGTCTGCGTGGGCTTGCTGATGCCATGCGTAAACTGCGTGTAATAGTTCTTGCGCACCAGGCCTTCGCCCGCCCCGATTGGATCAACCGCGTACAGCACCACGTTCGCCCGGCGCAGCAGCGTAGAGAAATCGACGATCTCGCTGAAAAGCCCGGCCTGCTCGCGGCGGCTCAACTCAACGTTGAAGCCCGAAATGATCGGCCAGCCCGGCGAGATCCAGATCATCAGCTTGCGCTCCGGCCTCTGGCCCACATTTGCCGTCAGCAGGCGCAACCCCTGCAGCGACGTCGTCAGACGCTCCTCCGCCCCGTAGAAACCCGAGCTGCGATTGATGAACCGGATCGCAATCTCCTCAGAGTTCATGATCTTCGCCAGGTCATTGCCATCGCGTGTGCTGCCGCCCAGCGCCTGCATGCCCTTGTCCGTCAGGATCGCAATCGTCGTCGGCAGCGCCAGCTTCCCGCCGTTCGCCGTCAGGAATTTATTCAGCTGCTGCCGCTGGTTCGCCAGCGACACCTGCCCGCTGTTCGCCGCGTCCAGCACCAGGATCACCTCGGCCGGCGCGTCATGCTCAAACGCCTTGAAGGACGTAATCGGCCGCGCCACCTTGTTGTCGAGGAGGGTAAAGTCCTGCTGCTTCAGCTCGGCAACCGGCGCGCCATGCTTCGACGTCACCACTACATCCAGCTTGATCGTTTCGCCCGCTTGCGCGCCGGCTAGAGAAGAGAAGAGGAGCAGAACTGCCGGGAGACGCAACATGGGCCTAACCTCGTGCTGAATGAGAGACGTACAGGAGAGAAAGCGAGTTGCAGACGTGCCCCGGTCGCATCCGGCGACCACTTCGTGGGTGGAAGCTTCGCATCGCCGCGTCACGCGACGAGCCGATGATCCAGAACGCGAAGCTTTCACCCCACGAAGTGGCGCCCGTCCGGCGTCAGGACGCACTTGCCATTGCCTTTGCTTCTACTGCCCCCCGCACCGCCTGCAGAAACTCCACCAGCTCCGACGCCAGCGGCGCCTCGAGCTCCAGCTCCTTCTCCGTCCGGGGATGCGTGAACTCCAGCCGCGCCGCATGCAGGAAATTCCTCTCTAGCTCGAGCACCCCGTCCTTCCCATCCGTCCGCCGCAGCACATGCGGCGCACCATACAGAAAGTCTCCCACCACCGGGTGCCCCAGCGACTGCAGATGCACCCGGATCTGGTGCGTCCGCCCCGTCTCGATCTTCACCTCGACCAGCGAAAACGCACCGTACGGCGTCGTCAGCCGCTCCAGCACATGGACATGCGACACCGCTGACCGCCCATCCGGCCGCCGCGTCGTCATCCGTATCCGCCGCACCAGGTCCCGCGCAATCGGCAGGCTTACCGTCGTATCGTCTTTCGCCACGTGCCCATGCGCCAGCGCCACATACGTCTTCGCCATCGCGCGCGCCGAGAACATCTCCCCCAGCTTGCGATGCGTCACATCGTCCTTCGCCACCACGATCGCACCCGACGTCTGCTTGTCCAGCCGATGCACAATCCCCGGCCGCAACGATCCGCCCACATCCGATAGCTTCTGAAAATGATGCAGCAGCGCATTCACCAGCGTGCCGCGATTCCGCTCGTCGTCGCTCGACCCCGCCCCCGCATGCACCATCATCCCCGCCGGCTTGTTCACCACCGCCAGGTACTTGTCCTCATACAGCAGCTCGAGCGGGATATCCTCGGCCACCGCATGCAGCGGCTCCGGGTTCGGCTGGCCTTCAATCTCGATCGCCTCGCCGCCCTTCAGCTTCGCCTTCGCCTTCGGCACCGCGCCATCCACCCGCACCTGCCCGGCTTCGATCAGCAGCTGCACCCGCCCACGCGAAATATCCGGCAACGCCTGCGATAAATACTGGTCGATCCGCAGCCCGGCAGCCGCAGGATCAGCCTGGAACGTCCGCACCGTCGCATCATCGGCATCGTCCTCGAACTCGAGCACCGGCACGACCAGCGGCATCTCCGGTTCAACCCCGCGCGTCGCAACATACTCCGGACGAACGGTGTGGTGGCGCTGCCCCTTCGGCAGCATATTCTTCGACGGCATAAGAATCCTTGTCTTCCTGCGGCGAACCCGTCCAGAACCACACGAAGTGGCGCCCGGCCGGCGTCAGGCCGCACTTGCCCTTACTCCATTGTCGCAGGAGCCATCAGGATCAGCGCCGACCCACCCACAACCATCCCCAGCGCCGCACACTGCAGCACATCCAGCCCAAAGAATCCCACCGCCCCAGGCTGCCTCAGGAAGCTCACCAGAAACTGCCCCAGCCCCGCCGCGGCCAGCGTGTATCCGGCCGCCGCCTTATGCAGCGCCAGCAGCCGATAGGCACCGTAAGCCAGCAACGCCGCCAACACAGCCACATACAGCGCCACCGGATGCAGCCGCGTCACTTCCCCGCTCATCGGCGCCAGCGCCCACGGCACCGTCGATGCCATCCCCGGATCGGACCCCTCCGCGAAATGTCCCAGCGCCAGGCAAGCCCACACCACGCACCCACACGGCGCCCACGCATCCAGCGCCCGCAGCATCGGGATGCGCTTGAACCACAGCCAGCCCAGTGTCGCCACCACCGTCAGCAGCAGCCCGCTCGCCGTAAGCGAAGGCACCGTCAGCAGCAGCACCGGAAACGCCCGAAAACTATGCCAGTAAAACGCCACCAGCAGCAACCGCGAAGACACAAACGCCGCCACCACCGCGAAGATACCCGCATCCCAAAGCCGGCCCGGATCAACTCCCGCCAGCCGGGCCGTCCGCTCCGACAGCACCAGCGCCCCCATCAACCCAAGCGCAGCCACCACCCCAAACGTAGGCAGCGTCAGATGGCCGAGATGAAGCAAAGTGGGGTACATAAGAGCAACAGCAACCGCGTCCTAACGCCGGACGGGCGCCACTTCGTGGGGTGGAAGCTTCGCGTGCCGGATGATTGCATGTCGCGTGATGTTTCGACGCGAAGCTCCCACCCCACGAAGTGGTCGCCGCCCGCGATAAGGGCGCAGTTGCATTTGCTTCTAAAAATTCGCCACAAGCGAAGTCCGACCCGCTGGGCCGTGCGACGAAGCGCAGGTGAACCCGTCTAAGACGGTGGGATCCAGCCGTGGCTCTTTAGGCTTTCCGGACTGGCGGACCTAGCACACCGAGCCATGTATACGAACCAGACCCCTGTTCATTAAGTATTGGTTCAACCTGCGTTGTTCGCGCACCTGCTTTGCAGGCCGTGATTTCGTTACGACTGGTTGGATGCTACCCGCGCCCCCTGGTTTCTGCAAGTCAAGCGCCCATCCCACTTTTGTTCGATCCACCTTTCAAAAACGGAACAACCTCACAACCCCCAAA
Source organism: uncultured Granulicella sp. (assembly GCA_965213805.1). Lineage (GTDB taxonomy): Bacteria > Acidobacteriota > Terriglobia > Terriglobales > Acidobacteriaceae > Edaphobacter. The sequence goes on from CBDCAG010000002.1 coordinate 638,756, forward strand.
CCGACAACTGACGAACTGACGAACTGAGAACTGAGAACTGAGAACTGAGAACTGATCACCCCCCCCACCCACCTTGATCCCGTCTCCCAACAGTGTCATGCTCAGTCCATGCACAAGCGCCTCCACCCCTGCGCCGCGATCGCCTTACTGGCCTGCACACCTCTCGCGCTCGCGCAGGAAAAAGGCAGCTGGCGCGCCGCCAGCAAGACCGCCCGTTCGATCACCGGCGACGTCGCCATCGTCAACGAACGCATCTCGATCAACTTTGCGCCCTTCGCCCTTGCGCAGATTCGCACCCTGCAACCCGACGAAATCGCCGCCGCCTTCGACTCCGACAGCACCGCCGGCGGCACCGCCAACCTCTACCGCGTCAGCATTCCCGCCACCAGAAAATTCCTCAAGGGCAATACCCTCTGCGGCAGCGACGAGACCCAGTGGATGGCAAGCTATGTCGTCGGCAAAGACCTGCAGCTGGCCTTCTTCTCCGGCCCGAAGATGCCCGTCTTCACCCACGACGCGCTCTCGAACTCACCCGACCTCTGCGGCACCTACAGCTACGTCCGCTAAGCAAAGCCGTCCGCGTACCGAGGCTAGCCCGCGCGCCGCACCGGCTCGTCAAACTCCTCGAGCACCTCATCCAGCATGCTCGTCAGCGACGCCGACCGGTGGCGCATTGTCTCCGTCTGGTTCGATGCATTCGCCAACGCCGTATAGCGTTCGCGCAGACACTGCAGCTCATCCGCAATATTCAGCGACGCCAGCACCGCCACCCGCAGCGAATCGACCGTGTTGCCATGCTGCGCTACCGCGCGCATCTTCGCATCGACCATCTGCGCCAGGTGTTCGATGTAGCCCGCATCAATCCCGCGCAGCGTGTAAATCTGGTCGTAGATCTCAACCGATACCGGCTGGTCCTGCGCGAGCATCTCTTGCTGCACGTCGTTCATCATGATCTTGCGGACCCTCCTCTGTTCGGTTGCAAGCGACTCACCCTACAACAACTCATCCATCTGCTGCAGCATCTTCTCCACCCGCGATTTCACCGAATCACGCTCCTGGTTCAGCGTGTTGATGTGATTCTGCGCATGGTTCGAAGCCTCCGTCAGCGTATGCAACTGCTCACGCAACGAGGCAGCCTCCGCCTCAGCCGCGGCCCGCGCTTCACGCTCCCGGCGAACGACCTCTACCGCCCGCAGCACTTTTTGCTCGAGCGCCTGGAACTCATCCGCGCTGATATTCGCGTTTTCGTTATCCAAAGTCTTAGCTCTCCCAGCCCAGTATAGAGAACCAAACCCTGAATAAACCGGTACAAAACCCAAAGGAACGCGAACCGTCAATACCTCGGCAGAGGCATCCTGAAGAGAGAACAACCGCAAGTGCGTCCTCACCCGGACGGACGCCACTTCGTGGGGTGGAAGCTTCGCGTGGTATGCCGTCGCACTCCGCCTGAGGCTGCGACGCGAAGCCTCCACCCCACGAAGTGGTCGCCGCCCGCGACAAGGGCGCATTTGCGGTTGCCTGTTCTTATCCCCTGATAGTTCCGCCGAGGCTTTGCAGCTTTGCGATGATCTGCGTGTGCCACTGGGTGAGTTCGGTGTCGGTGAGGGTTCGTTCGGTGGACTGGAAGTTTGTCCGGATCAGCATGGAGTAGACCCCGGGATACTTCGCGCGATCGCGCCAGACTTCGATGACCTTGAGCGTTTGTAGCTCGGCGATGCCGAGTGCGCGGATTGACGCCTCGATGGTCGCCCACAGGACGGCATCGGGAAAGGTAAACGAAAAGTCCCGTTCGACCGCCTGGAAGCGCGACAGTTCGCTTGCCATGGGGTGCCGCAGCGGCAGCCTGAGCAGCGCTTCGAGGTTCAGTTCGCCAACGTAGATCGCCTGCCGCAGCTTGCGTTTGCTCGCTTCAGCCGAGGCGAGTAAACCGAAGCTTGCGATGGGCTTGTTGCCGACCAACAGCGACGCGGCACGGCCAGGCTCGAAGGCCGCTGGAAGGGCGTCGGTTGCAGTCGTCACCGCGCCGGTCTCGAACAGGCTCAGCACCGATTCAAACGCACCCTTGAGTTCGAAGAACACAGGCGCTTCGAGCGCGTACGGCGGAGCCAACGCCGGTTCGCCCGTAATCCCGACCGACAGCGACAACGCCTCTTCGACGGTGTCCGTTGAGCCGGTAAAGGCGGCCCCCGTTTCGAACAACCGTGCAGCCACCACGTCGCGGTTAAGGTTGTGCGCGAGCATCGTCACCATGCCGGGCAGCAGCGACGGCCGCAGGTTGGCCGCCTCGTCGCTCAGCGGGTTCTCGAGTGGGATCGCGGCCATCGCCGGCGCGAAAAAGCTGCTGTCGGCGGCGCTCGCAAACGTGCTCGAAAGCGTCTCCGAAAAGCCCAGCTCGAACAGCCGCGCGCGCAGCTTCTGCAGCGGGCGCGCCGTCGGATGGGGAATCACCTCCGCCGGCGTCGGCAGCGTGTTGGCGAAGCCGTTGTAGCCGTAGACCCGCGCGATCTCTTCAATGAGGTCGATCTCACGCGTCAAGTCAAGCCGCCACGACGGCAGCTTCACCTCGTACCGGTCATCCGTAACCGGCGTCAGTTCGCAGCCAAGCGCGGCGAGGTAGCGCAGCACCAGCGGGCCCGTGATGCCTTCAGGCGCGAGCGTCGTACCAAGGTGCCGCTGAACCTGACGGATGGAAAGCTGGATCGCCGGACGCGAGGCAGTGACCGCGTCGAGTGCAGGCACGAGGACGTCAACCAACTCGCCTTCGATGGTTCCGCCGCACGCCGCGAGGATGGCCTTGGTGACCAGTGCGTTGGCGATCGGCGCGGCAGCAAAGTCGGCGCCGCGCTCGTAGCGGTGGCTGGCGTCGGTATGGATGAGGTGCCTCCGCGAGCTCGCGCGCACCGTCGCCGGGTCGAACCACGCGGCTTCGACAAGGACGTTCGTCGTCTCGGCGGTAATCATCGAGTCCCAGCCGCCCATGACGCCGGCAAGGCCGAGCGCCTTTACGTCGTCCGCGACGACGAGATCGTCCGCGACCAGGGTGCGCGTGGACCCGTCCAGCAGCTTGATCTGCTCACCGGCATGGGCGCGGCGGACGGTGATGCCGCCCGTGATCTTGTCGAGGTCAAAGGCATGCGTCGGATGTCCCATGCCGAGCAGCACGAAGTTCGAGGCGTCGACGGCGTTCGAGATCTGCTTCTGGCCGAGTTCGTTGAAGTAGTGGCTGACCAGCCCGCCCGAAGGCGACACAGTGACACCGCGGAGGACGCGCGCGGTGAAGCGCCCGCACAGATCCTGCGCTTCGATCCTGACCGGAAAGGCAGCCGCCGCAGGCGCCGCAGCGGGCAAGTCCGTGTCGAGCGGAGTGAGGGGGACGTCGTAGATCGCGGCGGCTTCGCGAGCGATGCCGTAGTGATTCATGGCGTCGACGCGATTGGTGGTGATGTCCATGTCGAAGAGCGAGCCGGCTGATTCGCCAGCCGCCTCCGAGAGCTCGAAGACGCCTTCAACGGCGATTCCGCGCAGGGTAAGGTCTTCGGCAAGCCGGGCGTCATCGACGTCAAGCGCAGGCAGATAGGAGCGGAGCCAACTGGTGAGGATCTTCATGGAGGACTGTTTCAGTGTATCTGCGGCGCAAGGCTGCTGATGCCGTTGAAGGTTACTTTGAGGAGGGCAGCTTTCTCGAGCTTTGCGCTCCTGGGCCGAGAGCTGAGAGCTTGAGGCCCGTTCCGGGATTGGACTGAACTATTTCTCGCGGGCGTGACTCAGGGGTTTTGCACGAGTTTGCTTTTTGCGCCGTTTGGAGGGGGTTTCGGGGCGACCCCCTCCCCCGGGGGTTAACGTGTCAAAAATAGCATTCTAAAGGCTTTAACCCCAGGCTAAAGGGGGCTAGTTTCTACACATTCTGGCGCGTGCCGCGGTCCGGGACCGCAGGCTTTGTCAAGTCTTATGCGAGGGAAATGGCGGCACAGTGCAGGAAGATGGTCTCGCGCTGGAGCTCCTCGAGCGAGAAGCTGATGCGGTCGAGGGCGTCTTCGGAGACGTCGGTGACCTGGAGTTCGAGAAACTTTTCGAAGCCATCGCCGGTGGGGTTGAGCTCGAGGTTCTGCACGTCGCGGCAGACGAGGGTGACGGAGGTCTTGTCCTTGCGGCTGAGGGTGAGCTTCAGGTTGTAGTAGCCCGCTTCGCGTTTGAGGTCGAAGGTCTGGAGCTCGGTGGCGTTCTTGAGGGCGGCGTTGATGGCCTTGAGATCACTCATGCGAATTGCTCCAGGAACCGTAGATCACCCGAGTAGAATTGGCCGATGTCGGAGACGCCGTGGAGGATCATGGCGATGCGTTCGACGCCCATGCCGAAGGCGAAGCCGCTGACGCGGGCGGGGTCGTAGGGGGTGTCGTCGAGGCCGAGGCGCCGGCGTTCTGCGGTGACAGCTTCAAAGACGGCGGGATCGACCATGCCGCAGCCGAGCAGTTCGATCCAGCCGGAGTGCTTGCATTTGCGGCAGCCGGTACCGCCGCAGAAGATGCAGGAGATCTGGACGTCGGCGGATGGCTCGGTGAAGGGGAAGAAACTGGGGAAGAAGCGGGTCTTCACATCGGTGCCGAAGAGGGCGCGCATGGCGTGGTCGAGCGTGCCCTTGAGGTCGGAAAAGGTGATGTTCTCATCGACGCAGAGACCTTCGACCTGGTGGAAGATGGGCGAGTGGGTCGCGTCGGCGGCGTCGTTGCGGTGCACTTTGCCGGGGATGACGATGCGCAGCGGCGGGGCCTGCGCGACCATCGTCCGGATCTGGACCGGGCTGGTGTGGGTGCGCATGAGCAGGCGGTCGCGGCTGGGTTTGCTTTGCTGGCCTGCGATCTGCAAGGTGTCCTGCGTATCGCGGGCGGGGTGATTCTCGGGGAAGTTGAGGGCTTCGAAGTTATAAAAATCAGTCTCCACCTGGGGACCGAGCTCGGTCGAAAAGCCGAGGTGATGGAAGACTTCGACGACACGGTCCATGGTGGTCAGCAGCGGGTGCGGGACGCCTGGGCGACGCGCGGTGCCGGGCAGCGTGAGGTCGATGGCGGGGAGCTTCGGGGCCGCAGTCACCGACGGGGAGTCAAGGACGGCTTCGATCTGCTGCTTCAGCTGGTTGAAGCGGATGCCGAGCGGTTTGCGGGCTTCGGCCGGGGCAGATTTGAGCCACGCTTCCGAGATGAGCTTGAGGCGGCCCTGCTTGCGGCCCAGCCAGTGGAGGCGGAAGGCTTCGGCGTCGGCGGTCCTGGCGGCGCGGACCTCGTCCTCGAGTACGGCGAAGGAGCGGTCGAGGGTGGGCTCGTCGTATGCGGGAAGGTTGGGGATCTGGTCGGTCATTGGAGGGTTTTAGTGTATCGCGGGGATTGCGGGGGGTCTCGGCAAGGGTGCTTTCGGCATGTGTTTGGGGTGGTTATCGGGCAATCGATCAGCTGATCGTTGTTCGTTGATAGCGGATCCTCAAGGGCAAAGGCGAGAAGCAGATCCCTCGCTTTGCTGTGGAATCCCAAAAGAAGCAGTTTGCGGAATGCCAGGAAGCAAGGAGAAGGAAAGTCAGATGGCGAAGGCGACGATGGCGGCGACCAGGACGCCGAGCAGGAGCGAGCGCTTGTCGGTGATGGCGTAGACGACGGGGTCTTCATTAAGCTCGCCGCGGGAGGCGAGCAGCCAGAGCTGCATGACCCAGAGCAGGAAGACGGGGAGCAGGAGCCAGAGCCGGCCGGCGTGGCGGTAAAGTGACGTATCCAGGTTCGAAATGTAGAACATCAGGACGACGACCGAAGCGTAAGCCGCGGACGTCCCGAAGCTGCGAAGCTGTTCGATATCCGACAGCAGGTAGCCCCGTCCGTTGGTCGGGACCTGCTCGCGCTTGAGCAGGCTTTCGAGCTCTGCGAAGCGTTTGACGAAGGCGAGCGAGAGGAAGAAGAAGATGGAGAAGCCGCCGAGCCAGTTGGAGATGGGGATCTCGCTGGCGGCCGAGCCGCCGAAGATCCGAATGGTGTAGAGCATCGAGAGCACGATGACGTCGACCAGCACGACGCGCTTGAGGAAGAACGAGTAGGCGGTGGTGGTGACGGCGTAGACGATGAGCCAGGCGAGCGGGGCAAGCGGCGAGAGCAGAGGGGACGCAACGCGGGCCACGATGACCGGCAGCAGCAGCATCAGGACGAGCGATGCGAGAAGAAACGTGACGACGACGGCGACGCCCGCAAGCGCCGAGAGGTTGCCGGCGGCGAAGGGACGGCGACGCTTGGAGTGGTGGCGGCGGTCGGCCTCGATATCGAGCAGATCGTTGACGATATAGGTTGCCGAGGCGCAGAGACCGAAGGCAAAGAAGGCGATGACGGCGCCGAGGATCGGGCCAGCGGGCTCGGAGCTCTTCCAGACGTGGGCAAGCAGCAGAGGAAAGAAGATGAGGGCGTTCTTGGCCCACTGGTGGAGGCGGATGGCTTTGAGCCATGCCTTGAGGGGGCTGGCCTGATCGCGAAAGATGTGGGCCGGGGTGATCTTCGCGGCGCGCAGTCCGGTCATCAGCGCGGCGTCGGGGTTGGCGAGCATGGGCTGCCGGCAGACGGTGAGGATGGGAAGGTCGGGCCGGGCGTTGCCGATGTACGAGAAGTTGTCGCCGAACTGATCGCGAAAGGCCTGGAGCTTGTTGCGGCCCGCGAGGTTGTTCGCGCCGTCGGAGGCGAGGACGCCGGCAAAGATGGGGTGGTGGAGCGCGATGCGGTCGGCGAGGGTACGGTCGGCGGCGGTGGCGAGGAAGAGCGGACGGCCCGCGGCATGCTGTCCGACGAGGAAATCGAGCAGCGGCTGGTTGTAGGGCAGCGACGCGACGTCGAGGGTGACGGCGTGGGTAACGTGCTGCTTGAGCGCGGCCTTGCCCTGGGCGAGCCAGCCGGGGAGCGAGAGCAGGGCGCGGGGGTTCTGCCGGACGAGGGCGAGGACGGAGTCGACGAGGGTATCGGACTTGACGAGGGTGCCGTCGAGATCGACGCAGAGGGGGACCGTGCCGGTGGGTGGGGGCTCGCCGTGCATCGAGGCGTCGGCTACCAGAGAGGCTCCGGAAGGTTGTGGGTGAGCAGGCACGTTACGGGCTCCGGACAACGATCGACAACCGCAGGACTGGCCGCTGGGATGAAACGTCAGGGCTTAGAGCCAGCTTACACGGAAAGCTGCGACGTTCCTCCCGTGCAGGCGCTCAACCGGTTTATCCTTGCACTATCGAGTGTCCGGGACGGAACGCCCCTGCCGCGGGTTGTGAGGCGGAGAGGCGGAGGTGCCGGAGCGGCGCTCGAAAATGGTACCCAACCTGATGTCAGTGACGGAGCAAGTTCCTTTGGAGTCAACGCTGGACCCCCATGCGCCGCAACCTGCGGCAACGCCTCCTCCTGCTGCGCGCGGGGGTTTGATTCGCCGCGTGCTGCTGATCGTGATCCTGCTGGGCGTGGCCGCCCTGGTGTTCTACAAGTTTCGCGCGAACAAGCGGGAGGCGGAGGCGCTGCAGGCAACGACCGACGCGGCGGCGAACCGGCCGGTGCCGGTGCTGGTCTCCGCGGTCGCGACGCGCACGATGCCGATTTACCTGACGGAGCTGGGAACAGTGACGGCGTTCAACACGGTGACGGTGCGCAGCCGGGTGGACGGGCAGTTGCTGACGGTGAATGTGCGGGAGGGACAGCGGGTGAGCACGGGCCAGGTGCTGGCGACGATCGACCCCCGGCCGTACCAGGCGGCGCTCGACCAGGCCAAGGGCCAGCTGGCGAAGGACGAGGCGGCCTCCGATTACGCGAAGGCGGAGGCGACACGGTATACGGCGCTGCTCGATGCAGGCGTGGTGTCGAAGGAGTCGCAGCAGACGCAGCTCTCGACCGCGGGACAGGCGGCGGGGGCGATCGCTTCGGACAAGGCGGCGATCGAGAGCGCGAAGGTGAACCTGGTTTATACGCGGATCACGTCGCCGATCGACGGGGTGGTGGGGCTGCGGCAGCTGGACGCGGGCAACATCGTGCATGCGACCGACACAACCGGGCTGCTGGTGGTGACGCAGCTGCAGCCAATTACGGTGATCTTCACTCTGCCGGAGGATCAGCTGCCGGCGGTGCTGAAGCTGTTGCACACCGGGCAGAAGCTGGCGGTCGAGGCGTTCGATCGCTCGCAGGCGACGCACCTGGCGACGGGCACGGTGCTGACGGTGGACAACCAGATCGATACGACGACCGGCACGGTGAAGGTGAAGGCCGTGTTTCCGAACGCGGACGGGGCCCTGTTTCCGAACCAGTTTGTGAACATCCGGCTGGTGCTCGAGCAACGGGCGAACTCGCTCATCCTGCCGGCGGCCGCGCTGCAGACCGGAACCACGGGGGACTTCGTGTACGTGGCGAAGCCGTGCCCGGCGAGCGGGTGTCCGAAGCCTGAGTCCGGACCGGGCGCGGACTCGAAGGACCCGGAACACCCGACGGTGAAGCAGCCGGATGAGCCGGGGCCGAAGTTTTACGCGGACATCCAGCCGGTGGCGATCGAGCTGACGGAGGGGACGCAGGTGGTGCTGAAGCGCGGGGTGACGCCGGGCGATATGGTGGTGGTCGACGGGCAGGAGAAGCTGAAGAAGTACACGCCCGTTGATCCGAAGCCGGCGAAGAGCGAGCCGGCGAAGGCTGCGCCCGCCGCATGAGCCCATCGCGTCCGTTTATTTTGCGGCCGGTCGCGACCGCGCTGCTGATGGTGGCGATCCTGCTGGCGGGGCTCGTGGCGTACCTGCAGCTGCCCGTGTCGGCGCTGCCGCAGGTCGATTACCCGATCATCCAGGTGCAGACGTTCTATCCGGGCGCGAGTCCGGAGGTGATGGCGAGCTCGGTGACGGCTCCGCTCGAGCGGCAGTTCGGCGAGATTCCCGGGCTCGCTCAGATGACGTCGACAAGCTCGGGCGGCGGCAGCATCATTACCCTCGAGTTTGCGCTGTCGGAGTCGATCGACATCGCGCAGCAGGACGTGCAGCAGGCGATCAACGCCGGCTACACCTACCTGCCGGCTGACCTGCCGAATCCCCCGGTGTACTCGAAGGTGAACCCGGCCGATGCGCCGATCCTGACGCTCGCGCTGACCAGCGATACGCTGGCGCTGGCGAAGGTGGAAGATCTAGCCGACACGATTCTCGCCCAGAAGATCTCGCAGCTGTCGGGGGTCGGGCTGGTCTCGGTGAACGGCGGACAGAAGCCAGCCGTCCGCATCCAGGCGAACCCCGCGGCGCTGGCGGGCTATGGGCTTTCGCTTGAGGACCTGCGCAGCGCGCTGGGCACGGCGAACGTGGACCAGGCGAAGGGGTCGATCTCGGGCGCGCGGCAGTCGTTTACGATCGGCGCGAACGACCAGCTCTTTACCGCGGCGAGTTACAACAACATCATCGTGGCGTACCGCAATGGCTCGCCGGTGAAGCTGTCGGACGTGGCAAACTCGGTCGATTCGGCCGAGAACCTGTACCAGGCAGCGTGGGTGGGCAAGGGCGGGAGCACGCGGTCGCTCAATCCGGCGGTGATCCTGAACATTCAACGGCAGCCGGGCGCGAATATTATCGGCGTCGTCAATGCCGTGCAGAAGCTGCTGCCGCAGCTGCGGCAATCGCTGCCCGCGAGCGTGAATCTCGAGGTGCTGACGGATCGCACCAACACGATTCGCGCGTCGGTGAAGGATGTCGAGTTTGAGCTGGTCCTGACCATCGGGCTGGTGGTGATGGTCATCTACCTTTTCCTGCGCAGCGTGCGCGCAACCGTCATCCCCGCGGTGGCGGTGCCGTTGTCGATCGTCGGGACCTTCGGCGTCATGTACCTGCTCGGTTATTCGCTCAACAACCTGACGCTGATGGCGCTCACCATCTCGACCGGCTTCGTGGTGGACGATGCGATCGTCATGATCGAAAACATCTCGCGCTATCTCGAAGAGGGCGATACCCCGCTCGATGCGGCGTTGAAGGGTTCGGAGCAGATCGGCTTCACCATCCTCTCGCTCACCGTTTCGCTGATCGCGGTGCTGATCCCGCTGCTGTTCATGGGCGATATCGTCGGGCGGCTGTTCCGTGAGTTCGCCGTAACCCTCGCAGTCACGATCCTGGTCTCGGCCGTGGTGTCGCTGTCGCTGACGCCGATGATGGCCGCGAAGCTGCTGCGGCACACCAAAGACTCGGACCAGACGGCGTTCTACCGCAAGTCCGAAGAGTTCTTCACCTGGGTCATTGCGCGCTACGCAACCGGTGTCCGCTGGGTGCTCGCGCACCAGACGCTGACGTTGCTGGTGACGCTGCTGACGTTCATCCTGACGGTGTATCTGTACATCATCGTGCCGAAGGGATTCTTCCCGGTGCAGGATACGGGCGTGCTGCTCGCAATCACCGAGGCGCCGCAGACCATTTCATTCCCCGCGATGGCGGACCGGCAGAAGGCGCTCGCGCGGGTGATTCTCGAAGACCCCGATGTGGAGTCGCTAAGCTCGTTCATCGGCATCGATGCAACCAATGCGACGCTCAACTCCGGTCGCGTGCAGATTACGCTGCGCGACCGGGAGAAGCGGTCGTCCTCAGCCGAGCAGGTGATCGCGCGGTTGCAGCCGCAGGTCGACAAGGTCGAAGGCATCCAGACCTTTCTGCAGCCGTCGCAGGATCTCACGGTTGAAGACCGCATCTCGCGCACGCAGTATCAGTACTCGGTCGAAGACGCGAATGCGAAGGAGCTTTCACTCTGGACCGACAAGCTGGTGCAGGCGTTCAAGGCGCATGGCGACGTGATGCGCGACGTGGCTTCCGACCAGCAACTGGGCGGGATTGAAGACCACCTCGTGATTGACCGCGATACCGCGTCGAGACTCGGGATTACGCCGCAGAACATCGACGACACCCTCGACGATGCGTTCGGCCAGCGGCAGGTTTCGACGATGTTCACGCAGCAGAACCAGTACCACGTGATCCTCGAAGTGCTGCCCAGTTTTCAACGCGGGCCGTCTTCGCTCGACAATATCTATGTGAAGTCGAGCAACGGGACGCAGGTGCCGCTCTCCACCTTCACGCACTTTGAGGAGCGGCCTGCGAGCCTGGCGATCACGCACCAGGGACAGTTCCCTGCGGCGACTATTTCATTCAACCTGGCTCCGGGTAAATCGATCGGCGATGCGGTGAAGGTCGTCAACAGGATCCAGCGCGACCTGCATCCGCCGAACAGTGTGAGCGCCAAATTTGAAGGCTCGGCCGCGGCATTCGAGGCTTCGCTTGCGAACGAGCCGCTGCTGATCCTGGCGGCGCTGATCGTCGTCTATATCGTGCTCGGCGTGCTGTATGAAAGCTACATCCATCCCATCACGATCCTCAGCACGCTGCCTTCCGCCGGTGTCGGCGCGATCCTCGCGCTGCTCATCTTTCATGTCGATCTCTCGGTGATCGCGCTGATCGGCATCATCCTGCTGATCGGCATCGTGAAGAAGAACGCCATCATGATGATCGACTTCGCGCTCGAGGCCGAACGCGACCACGGCATGGAGCCGAAGGAAGCGATCTACCAGGCGTGCCTGCTGCGCTTCCGTCCCATCATGATGACGACGATGGCGGCGCTGCTGGGCGGCGTGCCGCTGGCGCTCGGCACCGGTACGGGGAGTGAGCTGCGGCGACCGCTGGGCATCGCAATCGTGGGCGGGTTGATCGTGTCGCAGGTATTGACGCTCTATACGACGCCGGTCGTCTACCTCTTCTTCGACCGGATCGGCCGGCGGTACTCGCGGGCGAAGGCGGCGCGTGAAGAGCTGGTGCATACCCATGTGGGTTAGGAGTCAAGCAGCGTTGATCGCTGAAGAATCGAAGGGCTGATGATGGGCAGTGAGAAGAATCAACCGGTTGCCGCGCCCGCCTCGCATGTCGAGGCGGCAGTGGCCGCGGTGCATTTTTCCGCCCCGTTTATCAACCGGCCGGTGGCCACGTTTCTGCTTTCGATTGCGATCCTGCTCGCGGGCGCGGGCGCGTATACGCTGCTGCCGGTGTCGGGGCTGCCGCAGATCGAGTTTCCGGTCATCTCGGTGGGAGCATCGCTGCCGGGCGCCGATCCGGAGACGATGGCCTCGGCCGTCGCGACGCCGCTCGAGCGGCAGTTCAGCCGCATCGCCGGCGTCAACCAGATGACGTCGAGTTCGTCACTCGGCCAGACCGGGATCGTGCTGCAGTTCGACCTCAGCCGGGATATCAACGGCGCGGCGCGGGATGTGCAGGCGGCGATCAACGCGGCGCGTTCGCAGCTGCCGTCGAACCTGCCGTATAACCCGGGGCTGCGCAAGATCAACCCCGCGGAGGCGCCGATCCTGATCCTGGCGCTCACCTCCGACACCATGACCGTCCCGCAGATGTACGACCAGGCGGATTCGATCCTGGCGCAGAAGGTGTCGCAGGTGCCGGGCGTGGGGCAGGTCTTCGTGGGCGGGTCGGCGAAGCCGTCGGTGCGCATCGAGGCAAATCCGCAGGCGCTTGCAGGCTACGGCATCGGGCTTGAAGCGTTGCGCGCGGCCATGAGCACGGTGAATGTGAACAAGCCCACGGGCTATTTCAACGGGGATCAGCGGGTCTCGATTTCGACCACCGACCAGCTCTTCGGAGCGCAGGCGTATGCGCCGTTGATCATCGCAACGGATCGTGGCCCGGTGTCGTCCGCGCTGGCGCCGAACGGGCTGCCGGCGAGTGTGCAATCGGCGGTAAACGGCAATGCGGGCGCGGCGGCGGCGGCGGCGGCGGATAACCCGATTACGCAGTCGGCGACCGGGTCTGCGGCGGGTCGGCCGAACGCTGCACCCGCGGCCGCGCTTTCGACCACGGCGCACGGCGCGGTGCGCCTGAGCGACGTCGCCGAGGTGGAAGACGGCGTCGAGAATATCCAGACGGGCGGACGCTACAACGGCAAGCCGGCCATCCTGATCGTCGTCTTCAAGTCGCCCGGGGCGAACGTGATTTCGGCCGTGGACAACGCGCTTGCGCTCGTGCCGAAGCTGGCGGCGTCGATTCCGCCTGCGATCAAGATCAATGTTGCGCTCGATCGCACGACGACGATTCGTGCGTCGGTGAAGGACGTGACGCGCACGATGCTCATCTCGATCGTGCTGGTGATCCTGGTCGTGTTCGCGTTCCTCAGAGAGGTGCGCAGCACGCTGATCCCGAGCGTGTCGGTGCCGCTGTCGCTGCTGGGCACGTTCGGCATCATGTACCTGCTCGGGTACACGCTCGACAACCTGTCCTTGATGGCGCTGACCATCTCGACCGGGTTCGTGGTGGACGATGCGATCGTCGTGATCGAAAACATCTCACGGCATCTCGAAGAGGGGATGAGTCCTTACGATGCGGCGATGCTCGGCTCGAAGGAGATCGGCTTCACCGTGCTGTCGATGTCGACCTCGCTGATCGCGGTCTTCATTCCAATCCTGCTGATGGGCGGAATCGTTGGGCGCCTGTTTCGTGAGTTCGCGGTGACGCTGTCGACGGCGATCCTGGTGTCGCTGGTGGTGTCGTTGACGACGACGCCCATGCTTTCGGCGAAGTTTTTGAAGGCGCACGATCCGGCGGACAAGAACTGGTTCTTCGTCGCGGGTGAGCGGGTGTTGAACTGGCTGCTGGCGGAGTACAGCCGGGCGCTGCGCGCGGTACTGCGGCGGCAGCCGTTCATGCTGGGCGTGACAGTTGCGACATTCCTGCTGACGGTCTACCTGTACACGGTGGTGCCGAAGGGATTCTTCCCGCAGCAGGATACGGGGCGCATCAACGGGTCGATCCGCGGGCAGCAGGACATCTCGTTCGACGCGATCAAGGCGAAGGCGAATGAGTTGGTGAAGATCGTCAACGAAGAGCCCGGCGTGCACAACGTGATGATGTTCCTGGGCGGCGGCGGGCCCGGCGGCGGCGGGTTGAATACGGCAAACATGTTCATGGTGCTCGACTCCGACAAGAGCCGGCAGAAGTCGGGGCAGACGTCGGAGAAGATCATCAACGACCTGCGCGAGAAGACCGCAACGATGCCCGGGGTGGCGCTGTATCTGCAGTCCTCGCAGGAGCTGAACATCGGCGCGCGCGGTGCGGTGACGCAGTACCAGTACACGCTGACGTCGGAAAAGCTGGACGAACTCTACACCTGGACTCCACGGCTGCTCGAGGCGATGCAGCACATCCCTTCACTGAAGGACGTCGCGACGGACCAGCAGGACCAGGGGCTCAAGGACGACCTCGTCATCGACCGCGACACGGCAAGCCGGCTGGGGGTGACGACGCTCGCAATCGACAACACGCTGTCCGATGCGTTCGGGCAGCGGCCGGTCTCGACCACGTATGTGCCGTTGAACCAGTACCACGTGGTGATGGAGGTGGCTCAACGCTTCCAGCAGGACCCGGACGCGCTGAAGAGTATCTTCGTGAAGTCGAACACGGGCGCGATGGTGCCGCTGTCGGCGATGACGCATTTCCAGATCCGGCGCATTCCGCTGGCGGTCAATCACCAGTCGCAGGCTCCGGCGACGACGCTCAGCTTCAACCTCACCGAGGGTTCGAGTCTGTCCGACGCGACCGCGGCGATCGAGCAGGCGCGCGTGGACATCGGCATGCCGGTCGATATCCATGGCGGGTTCCAGGGGACGGCGCAGGCGTTCAAGGATTCGCTGTCGTCCGAGCCGCTGCTGATCCTGACCGCGCTGGCGGCGGTGTATATCGTGCTGGGGATCCTCTACGAGAGCTTCATTCATCCGCTGACGATTCTTTCGACACTGCCGTCAGCGGGTGTCGGCGCGTTGCTGTTTCTGATTCTGTTCAAGGTGGATCTGTCGGTAATTGCGATTATCGGGATCATCCTGCTGATCGGCATCGTGAAAAAGAACGCCATCATGATGATCGATTTCGCGCTGGTGGCCGAACGGGAGCAGGGCAAGACGCCGGAGGAGGCGATCTTCCAGTCGTGCATGCTGCGGTTCCGGCCGATCCTGATGACGACGATGGCGGCGCTGCTGGGCGGGCTGCCGCTGGCGCTCGGCACGGGAACGGGGTCAGAGTTGCGGCGCCCGCTGGGGATCACGATCGTGGGTGGGCTGATCGTGTCGCAGTGCCTGACGCTGTTTACGACGCCGGTGGTCTACCTGTTCTTCGACCGCTTGCGCGGGCGGTTTGAGAAGCATGAGACGTTGGCGGAGACGCATGCGGTGGCTGGCGATTAGGGGCTCAATGTAACCCGATAAAACCGCTTTAGCCGCACTTTACCGGTTACACGGGTTATGTAACCAGGCGGATGCGTTTTACCGGTTACCGACACGGGCAAAGGCGTCCTGACGCCGGACGGACACCGCTTCGCGAGGTACCGGGCTTCGCGTGGCGATGCGAAGCTCAGTACCCCGGGAAGTGGTCGCCGCCCGCGATGAGGGCGCACCTGCTTTCGTCCTGGTGTCTAGACGCCGACCCGTTCGCCGGCCAATGCGGGCATGGCGATGAGGGCTTCGGCCTTCGTCTCTTCGTCGGGGGTCTCGTCGGTGACGGGAGCCTGCGGGAAGTAGGCGTTCGAGAAGTACTGGCCGAGCATGCGGTCGGTGTTGAAGAAGCTGCCGTTCATCGCGATGCAGTGCTGCTGCATGCGGGCCCAGGCGTTGGGCCGGGCGAAGAGCGGCGCGATACGGTTCTCGAGCTTGTCGTAGAGGCTGGTGGCTTCGGCGGAGTCGGAGTCGCCGTCGTCGATGGCCCAGCCGGTGACGTCTTCGGCGCAGCCTTCGATCCACCAGCCGTCGAGGATCGAGAGGCTGGGGACGCCGTTGAGGGCGGCCTTCATGCCGGAGGTTCCTGACGCTTCGTAGGGGCGGCGCGGGGTGTTGATCCAGACGTCGACGCCCTGGGTGAGCGTCGCGCCGAGTTCCCAGTCGTAGTTTTCGAGGTAGACGATGCGCAGCGAGCCGCGGGAGATTTTGCCGGCGATCTCGACGACTTCCTGGATGAGTCCCTTGCCGGGAATGTCGGCGGGGTGGGCCTTGCCGGCGAAGACGATCTGCAGGCCGCCGATCTTCTTGGCGATCTTGGCGAGGCGCTTGGGGTCTTCGAGCAGGAGCGATGCGCGCTTGTAGGTGGCGACGCGGCGCGCGAAGCCGAGGGTGAGGACGCTTTCGTTGAGCGCTTCGCCGGTGCGGTCGGCGATGAGTTCGACGAGCTTGCGCTTGCCGACGCGGTGCGCGTTGGCGATGCGGCTGGGCTTGATGCCGTAGACGGAGCGGAAGTAGGCGTTGTCGTGCCGCCAGCGCGGCATGGCGTCGTCGAACAGGCGCTGCAGCGGCGCGGCGAGCCAGGTGGCGGCGTGAACGCCGTTGGTGACGGATTCGACGTGGTAGGCGGGGAACATCTCCTGCGAGACTTTGCCGTGCTGCATGGCGACACCGTTGACCCAGCGGGAGAAGCGCAGGGCGATGTAGGTCATGTTCATCAGGTTGTTGTGCAGGCCGCCGAAGCGCTCGATGGTCTTGGCGCGGTCATCGCCGAGCACGGCGTACATCTGGTCGAGACCGAACTGGTCGTGGCCTGCGGGAACCGGGGTGTGGGTGGTGAAGACGCATTGCTTCGCGACGGCGAGGCGGTCTTCCTCGGTGGCCGAGGCGAGGGTGGTGCCGGGGGAGAGGCGATCTTCGAGGAGTCCGATTGCGAGCAGCGCGGCGTGGCCTTCGTTCATGTGGTACACGGCGGGCAGGCAGCCGAGTTTGTGCAGGAGGCGGACGCCGCCGAGGCCGAGAACGGTCTCCTGGCAGAGGCGGTAGTAGGTGTCTCCGCCGTAGAGCTTGTCGGTGAGGCGGCGGTCGTAGGGGTCGTTGCCCTCGATGTCGGTATCGAGCAGGAAGACGGGGATGACGTGGCCGGCGACGCCGACGACGTCAAAGCGCCAGGCGCAGATCTTGATGGAGCGACCCTGCATGGAGAGGGTGATGCTTTCTCCGGCGGAGGGCAGGTCGCCGGGGGTCCAGCAGACATCGGTTTCGGTCTGCTTGCCTTCGGCATCGAGATGCTGCTGGAAGTAGCCTTTGCGATGACAGAGCGAGACCGCGACCATGGGCGCGCCGGTATCGGCAGCGGAGCGCAGGGTGTCGCCTGCGAGGACACCGAGACCACCGGAATAGGTGGGGAGTGCAGGGTCGAGCGCGATCTCCATCGAAAAGTAAGCGATGGTCCGGGCGCTCAGATCGAACTTCTGCTTCGGTGGAGTGGGCTTGATGGTCATCGGTGGAGGATCTCCAGAAAGATCGTGATGCGCTGAGTCTGTTTGAGGGGTGGGTCGTCGCCGCAAGCCGTGGTCTTGTGATCAGGTCGTCAAGAGGTGGCCGGATTGCGCATATCCCGATGGAAAAGTATTTCGCGTGACTTAAGACTAACAAACCACACAGGGATGGTCTCGAAATCGGGGGATACTTTCGTGCCATCGCAGGTAACCCATCGGTCTCACGAAACGACGGGCCGTCCTTGTTCGAGGCGATGGGGATTTGCGGAAAAGTCAGTTAGAAGTCTGCTGCCTGACGGATCAGGCCGTGGATGGAGTCGAGCCAGGCGAGATGTTCCCATTTCATGAGGACGGAACGCAGACAAAGAACGTCGGGTTCGGCGGGGCTGGGGTCGGCGGGGCTGGGGTCGGCGAGGCTGGGGTCGGCGGGCCAGGTCCCGGCGGGCCAGGTGCCGGGGGGGAAGATGGCGACGGGGAGCCGTGCGAGGGCGAGGTGGAGGCCGAGAGCGGCGGCGCGGTCGAAGATCTGCTGGGCGCGTGCGGAGCTTTCGGCGAGGGTTGCGCCGGGACAGGCCCAGACGACGATGTCGAGTTGCGGGGCGGCGACGGGGACGAGGAATTCCGGCTGCAGGCGCTGGTAGAGGGCGAGCGCGGCGGAGCGGCAGGATGCGAGCCCGCCTGCGAACTCGCCATCGCGGGTGAGCGGGAGGAGCTTCTGGGTGGTCCAGAGTGCGACGGCGGCGGCGCCGGCGCGGGAGCACTCGAGCGAGATTTCGCCGAGGTGGAGTGCGCCCGAGGTGAAGTAGGTGTAGGGCGAATCGTGCCGGTAGAGGCGGCCAACGGCGGGGTCGCGGAAGAGGACGCAGCCGCAGCCGTAGGGCTGGAGCCCGTGCTTGTGGGGGTCGACGACGAGGGAGTCGGCGTGGGCGATGGCGTCGTAGGCGAGGCGCGCGGGCGGGGCAAGATTCCCGGCGAGGACGAAGTAGCCACCGTAGGCGGAGTCGACGTGGATGCGGAAGGCGTAGCGATCGCGGAGCTTGAGGATCTGGTCGAGGGGGTCGACGGCACCGGAGGAGGTGGTGCCGAGGGTGACGACGACCGTGCCGATGGCGCCGGTGGCGAGGGCTGCTTCAAGCGCGACGAGATCCATGCGGTTGGCGGAGTCGACGGCGATCTTGTGAAAGGGCAGGCCGAGGACGCCGGAGATGCGCTCGTGGGTGTAGTGCGCCTGGGCGGAGGCGGCGATGGCTTTGCCGGGGTGGGTCTGGCCGGCGACCCAGAGGGCTTCGAGGTTGGCGAAGGTGCCGCTGCTGGTGAGATGTCCGAGGTGCTGCGGGAAGCCGAACATGGCGGCGATTTCGGCGACGGCTTCAATCTCCATGGCGGAGCTGGCGCGGCCGCCATCGAGTGCATGGTTGTTGGGGTTGACGGCAGTTGCCATGGCGTAGGCGGCGCGGGCGACGGGGTGCGGCGGCTTGAGCATCTGGCCGGCGTAGAGCGGGTGCGCATAGGGGAAGTTGTCGGCCATGCGGCGTGCGGCCTGGGCGAGGACTTCGGCAGCGCGTCCGGCGACGGGGGCTTCGAGGGGTGGGAAGGCCTGATCGAGCTCGGACTGGGCGCCGGCGAGGAGGTGCAGGAAGGCTTCAGAAGAGTTCATGGGTGACCCAGCCGAACTTTGCGAGGAGCCCGGCTACGAGTGCGAGCGCGAAGGCGATCGAGGTGACCTGGGCGGCCGCGAAGCGCTTGCGGGCGACTTCGATGCCAAGCACGACGAGGCAGGCCAGGAGCATCAGGATGAGGCCGCCGGGGACGAAGTAGCGCATGGAGGTTGGGGTGGGGTGGGAGACGAACCAGCGCAGTTTGAATGGGTCGGCAAGTGAGCCGCCGAGGAAGAGGACGAGGAAGACGGCGAACTGGAGGACGAGCAGTAAAGCTTTTTTCATCTCGCCCGCAGTTTACAAGACTCACGATGCTCAGGGGGTGGGTGGGGTGACGTGCAGGATGACGCGGCGGTAGGAGGTGAGCCGGGGGGTGCCGTTGTCGGTGACTTCGAGGATGATGTGGGCGATGCCTTCGCCTTTGCAGGGGAGGAGGCCGGGAATCCAGGCATCGCGGCAGGGGGATTTGATCCTGACTGTGGTGCGCGGGCGGGTGGGGTCTTCGAGGGTGATGTCGGCTCCGTGGGTGCCGGTGAGGCCAGCTTCGGGGTAGAGCCACCATTTGTATTGGAGGGGCTGGCCGTCGGGGTCTTTGCTGGCGGAGGCGTCGAGCGCGACTGCGTCACCCGGGCTGGCGGTCAGCTCGATGGGTGCGGTGCCGGGCTGGCCGTTCACGACGAGCGCCGGGTTGTGATTGGCGTGGGCGAAGTCGTGGATGGTCCAGTCCATGCGGGCGGCGAAGTCGTTCTGGTAGGCCTCGCGCCAGCGCCAGATGGTGGCCTGGTCGGAGACGTGTTCGAGGCCGTCGATGCCGGTGACGCGATCCTGGGAGGTGGCGCGGGTGAAGAGGTCGCCGCCCTGGGTCCAGATCTCGTGGGGCTCGCCGTAGGGCTGGCGGAAGACGTAGCGGCCGCCCCAGCCGCCGAAGTCGGGGCGGGAGTCCGAGGCGAGGCCATTGCCGATCAGGTTGAGGTAGGAAGGGGTGTCGCCTTCCATGATGAAGAGGAACTTCGGGTACATCCTGCCGAGCGGACCCTTGGCGCGGATATTGGTGTCGAGCCATTCGTTGGTGACGAGGTGGGTGTCGGCGCCGGCGCCGTTGCGATAGTAGAGGTCGCCGCTGATGCCGGTCCAGGTGGCGTAGAAGTACTCGTCGCCGTTGGGGGAGCTGGGCTTGACGGTGTAGGGGAGGTGGGGGAACTCGCGGCGGAGCCAGGGGCCGGCGTCATCCTGGTCGGAGATGGAGGAGATGCGGAGGCGGGAGACGAGCTGAGCCATCTGTGCGGGGGTGTGGGACGACCGGAGATCGAGCAGCGCCTGGGCGAGGGTGTTGGCGCCGCCCCAGAGGCATATCCAGAGGGGGCGGGGGTCGGGATGCTCGATGGCCGCGGCGAGGGCGGTGGAGCCGGCGGAGGATTTGCCGGGACCGGTGGCGGCCAGGCCGTAGGCGGATTGTCCGGCGAAGATGCGGCGGTCGAGGTCGGCTGCGAGAGGCCAGCCTTTGGCGTGCAGCAGGAGGTTGGGACGGACCTGGTCGTAGGCGGCAACGATGGCGTGCATCGTCTCGGGATGGGTGGCGGTCTTCTGCCAGGTGGAGGTTGAGGCGATGAGGGCTTCGAGGTCGAGCTGGTTGGAGTAGAGGAGCAGGCGGACGAGCGACATCTGGTCGTCGGGTTCGTTGCCGATGTCGCTGAGGATGACGACGCGGGGCAGCTGCCGGGGGGAGGCGGGCGTGGAGGCTGCCGGCTGGGCTTGCAGGGACCCGAACCCGAGGGCGCAGCAGAGGACGGAGACGAGGGATCGTTGGGTTCGGGTCAAGAGGAGATCCTCGGCAGCCGTGCGGCGGAGCGCGGATGTACGGCGGCAGGGATGAATCCGCCTGGCGAACCGGGCTTGGGTGCTGTGCGCGACATGGGGGATTGTATCCTGCAGGAGGTTTGCGCAAAGGCCGCGGGGGTTGCTTTTTGATTGGCGGGCCAAGGCGCAGGCAGGCAAACGAAACGAGGTTTTTGTCATCGGACACACCATGGGAAAGACATTCAGCGCTGAACGCCATAGCCGCCGGCGGTGGTTGTGACGACAGCCGTGCAGCAGGAGCAGCAGCGCAGCCCATGGAGCGAGCGGCTGAGTGCGCTCAAGAATATGCCCCCGGTGCTGGGGATCCTGTGGGACTCCGGGCCGGCAGTGGTGACGTGGGGGCTTGTCCTGCGGCTGTTCGTCGCGACGCTTCCGTTTGCGATCGCAAAGGTGGCGCAGTACATCATCACGGATATTGCGAACCACATTCATGGGTCGGCGCTCCCTGCGAATTTCTGGATGCTGGTGGGTGCGGAGGTCGGGCTGAATGTGTTTCTCGGGCTGCTGACGCGGGCGATTGATTATTCGGACTCGCTGCTGGCGAACCGGTACACGCAGCATGTGAGCGTGCGCGTGATGGAGCAGGCGGCGCGGCTTGACCTGACGACCTACGAGAATCCGGTCTTCTACGACCGGCTGGAGCGGGCGCGGGTGCAGGCGACGGACCGGCTCGCGATGATCCAGCAGATGGGCCGGCTGTTCCAGCAGGTGATTACGACGCTGGTATTTTCGGCGGCGCTCGCGTGGGCTTCGCCATGGCTTGTGCTGCTGCTGGCGATGGGAGTGATTCCGTCGTTCCTGGGCGAAACGCACTATGCGTTTCTGGGCTATGCGAAGAACTTTCGCCAGACCACGGCGAAGCGGACGATGGATTATCTTCGCCAGGTTGCGGGCAGCCGCGAAGGGGCGAAAGAGGTCAAGCTCTTCGGGTTGAACAAGTTCTTCACGGATCGGTTCCAGGCGCTGGCGGATCAGATTTATTTCGAGGACGTGGCGCTGTCGCGGTCGAAGTTGATCGTGGGGGGACTGCTGGGGATTATCGGGACGCTGGGATACTACGGTGCGTATGTTTACGTGATCTGGCGGACGCTTGGCGGACGGTATGACATTGGGCAGTTTACATTTTTGACCGCGGCGATCCAGCAGGCGAGTTCGAACCTGCAGCAGGTGTTTTCGACGGCCTCCGGGATTGCGGACCAGGCGCTGTTCCTAACCGACCTGCTCGCGTTCTTCGAGATGGAGCCGACGGTTTACTCGAAGCCGGATGGACTTCCCTGCCCGCGGCCGATCCGGCAGGGATTCGAGTTCATCAATGTGTCGTTTACTTATCCGGGCACGGAGCGCACGGTGCTGAAGAACTTCTCACTGACGCTTTCGCCGGGTGAGCGGATCGCGCTGATCGGGGAGAATGGGCAGGGCAAGACGACGGTGGTCAAGTTGATCACGCGGCTCTACGATCCGACGGAGGGGCGCATCCTGCTCGATGGGGTGGACCTGCGGGAGTATTCGCTGGAAGATCTGCATCGGAATATGGGGGTCATCTTCCAGGATTTCATGCGGTTCGAGATGACGGCCCGGGAGAATATCGCGGTGGGCCGGGTGGATCGGCCGCATGAACAGGCGGATATCGACGATGCGGCGCACAAGAGCCTGGCGGATACGGTCGTGGCCAAGCTGGCGGGAGGATACGACCAGGTGCTTGGGCGGCGCTTTGAAGGAGGCGTCGAGCTTTCGGGCGGGGAGTGGCAGAAGATTGCGTTGGCGCGGGCTTACCTGCGCGATGCGGCGTTGCTGATTTTGGACGAACCGACGGCGGCGCTCGATGCACGCAGCGAGCTTGAGGTGTTTGAACGGTTCGCCGAATTGACGCAGGGGAAGATGGCGTTGCTGATCTCCCACCGGTTTTCGACGGTACGCATGGCTGACCGGATCGTGGTGCTTTCGGGCGGCCAGTTGATCGAAGAAGGAAATCACCAGAACCTTATGGCGCGCGGTGGCGTTTACGCGGGTATGTTCGAGATGCAGGCAGCAAGCTACCGGTAGGCTCGCGGGATCTGCTGGACGTCATGCAGAATGATCGTTGACTGCCGCCTACCTCAGATCAGGAGTGCATCGTTTGGAAGCGACTCACAATGAAGAAACCAGCCGAGATCAGCTGACCGCGTCGACGATTGACGATGTTGCGGGCAGCCTTCCGGAGAGGCCTGACGTATCGGACCAGGCGCTGCGCGAACACGCGGCGGCCCTGGCCGAGTCGTGGGAGTTGATGGCTGCGGCGAAGTATGAAAACGGCCTGGCGACCAGGCTCAAGGAGCTGACCGAGCGGCTGAAGGGCGTGCTGAAGGAGGCAGAGAGCCAGGTCTCCGGGAAGGACCTGACCCCGCAGCTTGAGTTGCTCGAGAGCACGCGGATGCTCGAAGCGGCGATCGTTTCAAGTGAGAGCGCGGCCAAGGCGTTCGAGCTTCTGCCGCACATCCGGCTTGCCCCGCATGGGACGCTGCCGCGCGTGACAAACCTTGCTGAAGAGTATCTTTCGTGCGCCAAGGGTGTCTGGTCGCCGGACTCGCTTTCGGTTTACGTGACGGAGGTGCAGCAGAAGCACGCGCTGCTGCTCGATGAGATCCTGCTGCTGCCGCAGGCGCTGAAGCATGCGCAGTTCGAGTACATCCTGGATCGTGCGGAAGAGGCGCTGGCGGATGGCTCGCTGGGTCCGATCGAGCAGTCTCCCTTCTCTGCGCCGCTGCACAGCCTTCGCCGGTTGAACCAGTTTGAATGGCGGTATCTGCTCGAATCACTTGTACGGTTTGAGTCGATCCTGCGCGAAGACCCGGCGGGAGCGTACGGGCTGATGGACGACGACACGCGCCAGTCGTACCAGGTGCGGGTAGCTCACCTGGCCAAATACTCGGATAAGGACGAGGTGGAGACGGCGCGCGCTGCGCTCGACCTGGCGAGACGGGCGGAGCGCACCGGCGACCCTGACCCTCGACGGGCAGAGCGTCTCAGGCACATCGGCTACTACCTGTTCGCCGAGGGGCTCGATCACCTGCGAGAGCGCATTGGCTATCACGGTCCGCTCGAAGTGCGGATGCGAGACCTGCTGCGGCGGCATAACGAGTACGTTTATGTTTTCGGCATTATCGTTTTCTCGATCCTAGTGATCGTCCCGATCATCGCGCCGGTGGTGCCGCACCATAACTTCTGGCTGGCGATGTCGGCGCTGCTGCTGGCGCTGGTGCCGGTGACGCAGGGCGCGGTGGACCTGGTGAACAACATCGTGCTGTCGTTCTTCCAGGCCGAGGCGCTGCCAAAGATCGACTACAGCAAGGGCGTGACGGCGGATTCTTCGACCCTGGTGGTGGTGCCGACGCTGCTGCTGAAAGAACAGCAGGTCCAGGAGCTTTTTGAGGACCTGGAGGCGCGCTATCTTTCAAACGAAGATCCGAACATCCACTTTGCGTTGCTGACGGACCTGCCCGATACCACGACGCAGCCGGCGCCGGACGAGCGTCATCCGCTGGTACGGATGGCGCTGCAATACTGCGAGAACCTGAACGCCAAGTATGCAAACGGAAAGGGGGGTTCGTTCCTGCTGCTGCACCGGCACCGGGTTTTCAACTCTCGACAAGGCGTCTGGATGGGCTGGGAGCGCAAGCGCGGGAAGCTGCTCGACCTGAACAAGCTCCTGCTGCATGAGTTCGATTCGTTTCCAATCAAGTGCGGGCCTCAGTCTGTGCTGGACCGCATCCGGTACATCATTACGCTCGATTCCGACACGCAGTTGCCGCGCACGACGGCTGCCCGGATGATTGGCACGCTGGCGCACCCGCTGAACCGCGGGATCATCGACCCGGACCGGAAGATCGTTACGGCAGGCTATGGCATTCTGCAACCCCGGGTTGGCGTAAGCGTTGCGTCGGCGTCGCGCTCGCGGCTGTCTGCGATCTATTCGGGTGAGACGGGGTTCGACATCTACACGCGAGCGGTCTCCGACGTGTACCAGGATCTGTTTGGCGAGGGCATCTTCACGGGCAAGGGCATTTACGAAGTGTCGGTGCTGCACCAGGTGCTGGAGCGGCGCTTCCCGCGCAATGCGCTGCTGTCGCATGACCTGATCGAGGGCGCCTATGCACGGGCCGGCCTGGTGACGGATGTGGAGGTGATCGATGATTATCCTTCGCAGCATCACGCGCATGCGCGGCGGAAACACCGCTGGATTCGCGGGGACTGGCAGATTCTGCAGTGGCTGTTTACGCGGGTGCCGAACGAGTCTGGTCATCTGGTAGCGAATCCGATCTCGTTCATTTCGCAGTGGAAGATCTTCGACAATCTGCGTCGTTCGGTGGTCGAGCCGCTGACGTTTCTGGTGCTGGTGCTGGGGTGGATCGTGCTTCCCGGGGGGCCGGTCTACTGGACGCTGGTGACGGTTCTTCTGCTGCTGCTTCCGGCGCTGGTGCAGTTGGGCATCGATCTTCTGAAGGCGCTGTTCCGCGGGCGGGTGGTTGCCGCCGGGAGTGCGCTGGTGACGTTTGCGGCGTCGTTTGCCTTCGCGCTGATCAATCTCACGTTTCTGGCGCACCAGATGATGCTTTCGGTCGATGCGATTGTTCGCACGCTGATCCGGTCGCTCATCTCGGGCCAGCGGCTGCTGGAGTGGGAGACGGCTGCGCAGTCCGAATCGAGCCGGTCCCAGGGCACGCTCGACAACTACCTCAACCTTTCGCCGGTGATTGCGGCGGTGATTGGCCTGGACCTTGCGCTCTTCCATCATGCCGCCCTGTTTGCGGCGTCGCCGGTTTTGTTTTTGTGGATCATCGCCCCGCTCGCGGCGCGTTGGCTGAGCTCGTCCCCGGGACATGCCGTGGGTCCGTTGAGCGATAAGGATCGGGTCTTCCTCGAACAGCAAGCGCTTTATCTGTGGCGGTATTATTCGGAGTTTGGGGGGCGTGAGAATCACTGGCTGATACCGGATAACGTGGAAGAGAAGGAGTTGTTACAGGTCCGCAAGCTGTCCCCGACCAACCTGGGGATGCTGATGAATGCCCGGCAGGCGGCATGCGAACTCGGCTTCCTGACCGTGACGGAGTTTGTGGAGGCGAGCCTCGGCACACTGGCCACGTACGAGAGCCTGGAGAAGCATCGCGGACACATCTTCAACTGGTACGACATCGAAACACTGAAGGCGGTGCCACCGTTCACTATTTCTACAGTGGACAGCGGCAACCTGGCGGCGTCGTTTTATACGTTGCACACCGGAACACTCGATTTACTGAAGCGTCCGCTGGTGAGCCTGCAGAGCTTTGCGGGTCTCGAGGTTCTCGCCGGGTCTGACAGTGCGGGTTATGCCGGGCCGCTCGAGTCGCGAGTCGCCGAGTTGTTCAAGGATCAGACCAGCGATGCGCGCAGTGAGGGTTCGACTGACCCATGGCTCGGGCAGGAGCGGTTGCGTCGCAGGACTGCGCTGGCGCAGTTCGTGACCGACTTCGCACCCTGGATGTTGCCCGAGCACGCTTCCCTGCTTCGGCAGGGGGGACTGCTTGCGGGAGCAGCGGCGACAGTCCCATCGGCTGAACAAGCGGAAGGGTTTGTCCAAGGGATTTCGGAGACGCTTGGGTCGGTTACGCCGGACTCAGCGGATTTTGAAGCGGCACAAAGGTTGCTGGGTCAGTTGGGCGCGGCGAAGGAGCGGCTCGCGCAGCTTCACCGGGATCTGCTCTCGATCATCAATCACTCAGAGCAGTGCGCGGAGGTCATGGACTACCAGTTCCTGTTTGTTCCCGCGCGGCAGCTGCTTTCGATCGGCTATGATGCGGCGACGCAGGAGATTCACAGCGCGTGCTACGACCTGCTCGCTTCCGAAGCGCGTATTGCGACCTTCCTTGCTGTTGCCAAGGGAGACATTCCGCAGCAGGCCTGGTTCCGGCTGGACCGGTCGCATGTTCTGGTGGACGGGAAGGCTTGCCTTTTATCCTGGACGGGCACCATGTTCGAGTTCATGATGCCGTCGCTCTGGATGCGCAGCTACCCGAATACGCTTGTATCCAACTCGCTTGAGGCAGCGGTGAGGATCCAGTATGAGCATGTGCGCGACATTCCGTGGGGTATCTCCGAGAGTGGCTTCGCGAAGACCGATGCGCAGGGTCGTTACGGTTACCAGGCATGGGGGATACCGCAGGTTGCGCTGAAGTACGGGGCTGAAGACGGCCCGGTGATCTCCCCGTACAGCACCTTTCTCGCAATGCCCGTTCTGCGGAAGGAGGCGCTCGCGAATCTGCGGAAGATGGCAGCGCTGAACTGGACGGGCCGCTATGGGTACTTCGAAGCCGCCGACTATACCCACGCCGAAGACGGACGGACGCACAAGGCGGGCTCCCATGCGCGAGAGCCGAGGATCGTGCGGTCGTGGATGGCACATCACCAGGGCATGTCTCTGCTGGCGGTGACGAACCTGCTGCGCAACAACATCATCCAGACGTGGTTTCATGCCAACCCAAGGGTGAGAGCGGCCGAACTTCTGCTGCATGAAAAAGCGCTGAGCAAAGAGACGGTCAACGCGCTCGAAGAGGAGCAGGTCGCATAGGCCAGTCGTGCCCGATGGGGGTCTGGATGATGATGGCCAAGGTCCTGTATTGTTCTTCTGCGCCTGCGATCGCGAAAATGCGTTCGCTGCACTGTGAGTGATCTCGCAACGCTTCAGGAGAGGCGCTGCGGTATGTTCCCTATCTCAAGCCGGAAGTTGAGGACCCTCCATCATGAATCGTCGTACCTTCCTTCAGCGGTCTGCGGTTGCCGCGGGCGCCGCGTACCTGGGCGGACTTACCCCGATGTTTGCAAGCCCGATGGGACTGCCGATCGGCATCCAGCTTTATGCCGTGCACCAGGCGCTGACCGCTGACCCTGCCGGAACGCTGGCCAAGCTGCATGAGATCGGCTACCGGCAGGTGGAGACGGCGGGGTTCGCCGGCAAGAGTGCTGCTGAGTTCCGCAAGCTTCTGCAGGGTGTCGGACTGGACTGCCCGAGCGCTCATCTGCAGTTCACCGAGGCTGACGCAGCCGCAGCCTTTGCCGACGCACATACGCTGGGCGCGACGTATGCCACCAGTTCGTCACTGTGGCACATGATGAGTGAAGGAAAGGCCAAGAGTGCGCCCGCGGGGGATGACTTCAAACGCATCGCCGCAAGAATGAACGAGCTGGGAAAGCAGGCCAAGGCGAGCGGACTCCGTTACGCCTATCACAACCATAACTATGAGTTTAACCGGTTACCCGATGGCAGCTACGGATATGACACGTTGCTGCATGAGACGGACCCGGCGCTCGTGTTCTTCGAGGCGGATTGCGGCTGGTTTTCTGTGGCGGGTGCGGACCCGGTGCATTACCTGGAGACCTATCCACACCGCTTCAAGATGCTGCACATCAAGGACTTCAAGCCGATTGCCAAGCCGAGTACTTCCCTCGGCGGCCCGGAGCGACCGTCCGGCATCGAGCTGGGTCGAGGCTTCGTGCAGTATCGGCGGATCTTCGAGGCGGGGAAGAAGGCGGGCATCGAACATGCCTTCGCCGAGCAGGAGGCGCCGTTCGAGCATAGTGAACTTGAATCTGCAGCCGTGGACTTCAAGTTCCTGCAATCATTTTCCTGAGTGTATGGCGTTCGTCTCGGGGACCGACGGCTTACGCCTGCGGCTTG
The DNA here is from genome assembly GCA_965213805.1 of uncultured Granulicella sp. Classification (GTDB taxonomy): domain Bacteria; phylum Acidobacteriota; class Terriglobia; order Terriglobales; family Acidobacteriaceae; genus Edaphobacter. The sequence continues at coordinate 667,207 of CBDCAG010000002.1, forward strand.
GGATGCAGAGGTTGGGAAAAAATGAGGGAGACGGGGTTGACCCGTCTCCCTCTGCTTTTTAGTGATTCTCGTGATGGGTGTAGACCCCTGGGAGGGCTTCCGTCCCTTCAAGCCGCACGGCATCCAGCAGCCTGGGATTGAGTCCGAGCACTTCGAGGATGGTCGGCGCAACTTGCCCGGTCACGGTCGGGATGGTGACGGTCCGGGCTTTGAAGCCGGGGTTTGCCAGCAGCAGAAGAACATTCGTGTCGTCATGCGAGAAGCCGCCATGCTCCTCAAGTTTCTTGTTGCTGCCGGTGTAGGTGACGCCGATGTTTGGAGTGACGATGATGTCCGGCGTGCGCGGATCCTGGTGCGGGCCGTTGCCGGGAACGTTGTAATTGAGCGCGAGGCTGGGGCCGTAGAAGACCTGTCCCAGGCCGATCGCGGCGCCATTCTGCTCGAGTGTGCTGACCGCGTCGGTAACGCTTGCACCCGGCTTGAGCCAGAGCATCGAGAGATCATCTTCCGTTGCGCCGATCCCAGTCGGATTGTTTGGCGATTCCGAGAGCGGAAGCATATTCGCGACGAGGGTTGCGGGCGTCGTTCCGTTGCTCGTCTTGCCCGGGTGAGCGGAGTAGAGGTTCGGGTCGATTGGCGACTGGCCGTGCTTCGCGGTGACGATTACCAGCGTGTCGTCGTAGTGTCCGGTGGCCTTCAGTTCAGCCACCATCTGCCCGATGGAGGCATCGATGTATTCGAACTCGCCCAGCAGTTGTGCCGAAGGAAGACCCGCAGCATTGAGGTAGCCGCCCGAACCAACGGTCGGCTCAATCAGCTTTTCGCCGACACTGACTGCCTGGAAGTTCATTCCGAAGATCGTGGGATATTTTGCCGATGCGCCGTTATGGGTCTTGCCATGAATCTCGTTCAGGATCGCATTCACCTTGAGGGCGTCGTAGCACTGGATGTTGGCAAAGCTGTTGGTCCACGCGGTGAGATCGGAGGCGGGGTCGCGTACAACGGCGCAGGATGTGCCGTTCGGGGTCTTGACGCCGGGGAGCGGCACGACGTTCGAGTTGATTTCAGGAGAGTAGTAATCGTTGATGGTGCCGCCGCCATGTCCGCCGATCGAGGAGTAAGCGGGATGCTTGTCCGACCAGGCGGTGTACCCACCGGCCTCGTGGATCACGTTGTAGACCGTGTTTACCCGCACAAAATCCCACGGATACACCGGAGCGCAACCGGCCGCGGGATCGCGCGGAAGACGCCTGGCGTCGATTGACGCGATTCCGCCCTCGGTGAGAGCCGCACCCGGCGCACCACCGTTCAGCTTCGTCTGATCGAGGTCGATTCCCTCTTCATACTCGGTCGTCGTGCCGGTGGGCACACCGTATGGCGTGCAGGGGCCGCCGGCTACGCCGTTGCCGGTCGTGATCCGGGGGGCATCGAGCGAACGGTCGTAGGCTACGTCGTAGTAGACGCCCATCGTCTTCGGGGTCGCGCCGGTCAAAATCGTCATCAGGCCGGGGAACGAGTCCGATGGCTTTGAGGTCGCGGCGGCGGTGTAATTGACTGCATGCTCGGCCAGCTCGGCGAGGTTCGGGCAGTAGGGCTGGCCGCCGTTCACGCCGGCGATACCGCGGGAGCAGTTGTAGAAATCGACAGCATGCATGCCGTCGACGCTGAGCAGCAGCACGTGTTTGATCGGACCGCGGTCGTCGCGATCGCGATCCTGAGCGTACGTGAGGGTTGAGGTGCTGGTCAGCGCGAAGACCGCTGTCGCAAACGCAAGACGGGGTGCATTCATCGGAAAAACCTCCGGGAGCTTGATAGCAGCAGCACTTTGCTGGGAGATGAATTCGAGCAACGCGACTGATTGCGAGTGTCTAGCGCACGGCAGATGAAGATGGACTTTTGGGTTGAGCTGAGTCGGGCTGACTTCTCGTCGGAGGCTGTTGCTTGCGCACAGCTGGCAAAGCTCTAGTCGGGATGATTGCTCACAGGTGAATAGAGCAACGGAACGGCCCAACCGCGAGACCCGCAGTTGCCGTTCCATTCCATCTCAGTCATGCTCTCCGCACCTAGCTGGTGCTCGGTATAAGGCCGGCAGAGTTATCGTGGACGTTAAATCCAGCGCGCGGAATGGTGAGACCGAGCTTGTTGCTTGCACGCAACAAAAGCCTCCACTGTCGTATCAGTCTTATCGCTGGGCTTTTAGGATGAACGGCTTAGGGAAAGCGACTCGCATTTGACTCTCGGGAAGTTGTTGCTCTTGGGCAACGAAGCAGGGCTGCCTATGCGGGAGGTCTGATGTAGCATGAAGCAACAACGAATAAGCCTTTTATGAGGGACCGCGACGATTTGATTCGGGCCGCCCATTTCTTGCTGAGCAACAGGGATAACTTTCATGGACGGTATCGGAGGGAAGCTGCGCGCGACGCGCCTATCGTGGAAGCTGACACTTCGCGAAGTAGAACAGCGCACGATGCACCTCGCACAGCAATGGGGAAACCCTGCATACCGGATCTCGGCAAGCTGGCTTGATCGGGTCGAACGTGAGAACCGCGGACTGTCCGCCACGAAGCTGATCGTCCTGGCGAGTGTCTATAGCCTGACGCCGGAGCAGATGCTTGCGATGTGCCCCCCTGCTGAAGCGGTGGCCGTCGGAGCGGAGCCGCTCTCGGTCCCCAATGCTACTTTATTGACCCAGGGTAGCCTAGACACGTACGGACGGGCGTTGCTGCCGGACAGCCTGATGAGCGATGCGGCACCGGAACAAACCGGCCTGCTTCCTGCCGATCCGGACACCCTTCCGGGTCCGTTCCGTCGTGCCGTGATTGGTCGCCATGATCGGACGCTCGAACCGATGATTCCTCCTGGGTCAATCATCCTGATCGACATACAAAAGCGATCGATCGCGGGACGCCGCGAATGGAATCATGAGTTTGACCGGCCAATCTATTTCATGTTGACGCGGGACAGATATCTGGCGGGATTCTGTGAGCTGGACCGCGAGTCGGATTTATTGACCGTGATTCCGCATGCGCTGTCGTTCGAATCCAATCGGCGCTTTCGGTACAAGAAAGAAATTGAGGTGATCGGGACTGTCGTTGCAGCAGCAGTGCGGCGGATTCCTTAGGTGACCGATGCTGCAACTGAAAACCGTTAGATCGCGTGTTGTAGCTCCGCATACTCAGGCAGGTGAACCGCCTCATAAAGAAGCAGCAAGCTGCGGGTCATGAGGTAATAGGTTGCCACCGCGCGCTGCGCGTAGGCGGGAAACTGCTCGCGCAGGTGGCCGGTGCGGGAAGCACCGCGGAGGCGACCGATGTGCCACCTAATCTCGCGTGCGTTCAGTCGCAGTTCTTCTGAGAGCGCCAATGCCTCCGGATACCACTTCTGCACATAGGTCGCGAGGTCGATCAGTACTTCGCAATTCTGTTCGAGCGCATCGAGGCCATTCATCCCGTCGATCATGTCGAAGATCAGGGACGGTTCCAGATGCTCCGTTCCGTCCTGTTCCTCCAGAAGGTCCAGCGCCACGGCGGCAATCTTTTCCCGGTCAATCTGCTTCAACCTGCCCATCAAAAGCTCCCAGGATTTCCTCGAAGCATGCCGTGCACGCAGCAGGTAATACCCTGCTACGGATACGAGAAGCACGACAAAGGCGGCAACGGCAAACAGGAAGACAAGCTGCCTCATTGGGCGCTTCCCATGGTGCGAAGATGGCTCAAAACGAGCGATGCTCTGTGTTGCAAGGCCCGGAGTTCGATTTGTAGTTGCGGCGGCAATTTACGAGGCTCCGGCTCTTTCATGGAAAGAGTAATGATCCAATATAGAAGACAGAAAAGGTAGAGACCGATCTGAATATGGGAAATCAGCTTATAGGCGGCGCTTCCTTTGCTCGAACCAAAGTAGCCGTGGGCCGCGTCGGTTATGATCCCGACGAGGCAAAAGACACCGTAGCCCTGGGCGATGCGGCTGACGTGGCTGCGCCAGGGAAGTCCGAAGGTGACCGAGAGGGCGATCATGACGACGAACAGCTCCGTCATCAAGGCGGATGAGAAGAAATCGCCGCGGATGACCACCGCAAGACGGAATGTTTCGGTGGGCGGAACCGCCAGCCACGTAAGGCCCCCGGCGGCCAGGAGGCTTAGGAAAATCAGCGTCATCAAGCTCTTCCGAACATCGGGTGCCCAAGCGCCGAGCGGCTGAAAGACATGGGTCGCCAGTTCATACGCGAGGGCGAGTTGCAAGAGCGTGTCTACAAAAGCCAGGATCCAGTAGGTGTAGAAATATTGATCCGCCGAGCCGTACCTCAGGGTAAAGAAGAGGATGATCGTCCGCGCGATGTTTGTCGCGATAAGCAGGGTAAAGATTGGTAGGACGGACAGCTTTCTCCGGCTTAACAACACTGCCAGGAGACCGCAGTTGCCGAGGAACGAGAGCACCCAGAAGAGACGATCGACGCCGGTAAGTTGCATGCTCGTCTCCTGGGCGCTCTCCGAGCGACAGGATCAGTCTACGAGACTGCCAGGAACATGGAGAGAAAGATCAGCATTACCTTCGGTTTTTCGCCAGTGGGTTGCGGATCGCCCCCACTGACAACAGTCGGCGGAGTCGTTGACTGAGCGAGTGTGTACTGCGAAGAGCCCGTGAGGGCGGCCAGGGAAAGGACGACGGTGGCGAGTCTGACGGTAAGCTTAGACAAGAGAAGTTCTCCTTTAGCGCAAGAGCGCTGGCCGGAGACTAGGGAGGGTTACGCTTGCTTCTGCTTGATTTCAGGGCCTTTTGCTGATCCGGAGATCGCGTCGCCCGCATGAGCGGGCCGCCCTCGAAAGCTAGGGAGTGCGGTCGCCCCGGGTTGGAGCGGCTTTTAAAGTGGTTTGCGAATAGGCAACAGCACAGCTAAAATCGGCTGCATGATGGACAGGTCTGTTGAGCAACCAGGGCGCGCCGAATCGGAGTTGCCTGCATGCGACCTAGCAATGCGGGAGATGCTTCGGACAGTTTTCGCATCGTTGATTACGGAGCCAGCCGAACTGCAGTTGCAGAGCCTGAGCCTTGGCGACGCAGTGCTCTTTCAAGTGCGTTGTCCTTCAAGAGACCTGCCGACACTTTTCGGTGCGAAAGGCATTACCAGTCGCGCAATCCGCGTGATCATGAACGCCTGCGCCGCCAAGAACGGCCGCCGATACAGTCTCGATATTGGTCCGCATGTGGACCTCGACTAGTTTCTGCATCGAAGGACGCGGGCGTAGCCTTCCGCTTCTGCTTCTGCTTCTGCTTCTGGACAAACGAAAGAGCAACCTGAACAAGCAAGCTGGCTCAGAGGTTGGGGAGCAGAAACGCCTGCGGTTTTTTGACAGAGCTTGCGTGCATTTCAAAGTGGTGATTAAAGATGAGATCGAACCGCCGACGCTGGTCCGTTCAAGAGCTAAACGGGTGGCAGATACAACAACTTGACGACAGGGATGGTGCCGCAAGTCGTTTGAGGTTTGAAACTTTCCGCAAGAACTTGGGTAGCAATGGGGGTTGGCTCAAGGGCCGAGGGCATTGATGTCTTGGGGTCTGAGGCAGCGATGCTTTTCGTCGGCGCCTCTGGTCGTTGATCTCTCGCATGAAGGGGCCGTTCACACCCTCAGTTGCTCTGACCTGACTGAAATGTAGTTGGCGGTCGGCTCGATGCCGCGAGGTTGGCTGGAGCAGGGACGACGACTCTGGTCAGGTGCGAAGTTCCCACAGGCTATAGCCTGTGCACTCTTAGAATTTGGTGATAAGGCTAATACCGCCTACCAGCAGAAGACCTCCAATCAGACGACCTGCATTGAGTGGGTGAGGCTGCATTCTGAACCAGCCAAAATGGTCGATGAGCAGCGACGTGATGAGCGCAGCAGTGACCGTAACGCCGACAAATGGTCCAGCGCCGACTCTGTTGACCAACGTGAGGCCAGCATAAACCTGCACTGCTCCCACAAGCCCTCCGACGACTGCCCACCAAGGCAGTTCAGCCAGGTCTTTCTGAGTAGGAAGCGGGTGCGGGTGGATCAACGAAGCGCCTGCGAAAAAGAAAGTGATGAGTGCAAATGAGATGGCCGACGCAAGCCACGGGTTCACTACATGCTTGTTGAGTTGACCATTCATGGCCGCGCCGCAACTCTGGAGCGCGCCTCCGATGATGATAAAAGGAATGATCAACCCGGCGTTTGCATTCATGAGACTCTCCTTTGTGACTAGTTTCCAACCAGCATGTTCATCAGGATCGCTCCGCTAAGCGCAGCAAAGAGCGCCACGGGCATCGCGACAGCACCCACTTCCAAAAACTTCCAGAAGCTCACATCGAGCTTTTCCCCGCCTACTTGATCGCTCGAGTCCTTGCGGAGCGCTAGGAGCCACAGAATGGTAGCGAGAGAGCCAGTGACCGAAAGATTGGGGCCGAGATCCACACCAATCAGAACGGCATTGGCCATCAGCCCCGTCGTATGCGCCGCTTGAATCGTGCCACCCGCGATAAGACCTAGAGGGAGATTGTTCACAAGATTGTTCGCGATTGCTACGACGAAGCCCACGACGAGCGCGCCCAGGTTCTGACCAAAGTGCGACGCCCAGGCGAGCCACTGCTGGGTGAGATTCAAAGCCCCCTGACTCTCAACCGCATCCACCATGACAAACAGGCCAGCGACAAGCAGAAGCGTTGACCAGCTAATCTCGCGGGCAAGCTTTGCGGGATTGCACTTTCCCTTGATGGAGACGACGGCGGTAATCACAAGCGCGGCAAGGCACGCGGGCAGCCCCAGGTCCTTCTTCAGTGCGGATGCCGTGAGAAGCACCGCGATCATCAGGACGAGACCAGCGAGCACAAGCTTGCCGTTTTCGCTCAACTTGGTATCTTCCACGTCGCAGTCGATGCTCTTGCAGAGGTCTTTTCGAAACATGAAACGCATGACGAAGAATGTTACAGGGATTGAGAGCAGTGATGGAATCCCGAAGTCTGCCAGCCATGTCCCCAGAGGAGGCATCCCGGTGTGGAATACAACCAGGTTCGCGGGGTTTGAGATGGGGAGCACGAAGCTCGCGGCGTTCGCAATCAAGGCGCAGACGAACAGATATGGAAGCGGTGAGACCTTTGCTTTGCGAACCGCTGTCAGAATGGCGGGCGTCAACACAACTGCTGTGGCGTCATTCGACATAAAGATAGTCACGAGCGTTCCCACCCCGTAGACCAGCAGGAATAGACGGGAGCAGCTACCCTTAGCTCCGCGTACGGTGACAGAAGCTACCCAATCAAAGACACCTTGCTCCCGCGCCAATTCGCTGAGCAGCATCATGCCAATCAGAAACAGGTAAACATCGCTGCCTTTGGCAATGGCTTGCCCCGCCAGCTTCAGCGGGACGAGCCGCAACACGATGAGGAGAAGTGCTCCGCCAGAGATCCACCAGACCTCGGGGATTCCACGCGGGCGCGTCAGCATAAGGGCAATGCTGACGGCGACAATTAGAGGCAGAACAATGTGTGCAATATGCGTCGAAATCATCACCGCTTCTTTCCGTTCTTGTTGGGTCCGAGCTGAGTTCCGAGAAGCCCATGCTCCGGCCACGCCCTAAGTGCATTGTCCTGATCGCGCTCCTCCGACTTTCGTTCCGCACGTTGACCGACTGCGAGCCGAATCTCGTCGCTCGCTATTTTTCCGTGCACATCCTTGAACAAAACCTTCAAAGAATGAAGTCCTTCACTCGGAGTCGGCAAGTCCGTTTCCCAAACGTGACTGTTGCCTACGCGCTTCATTGCGTGCATTTGCCCACCCAGATCGGCGCTCGCCTCTAAGGCTTCTGCTTCACCCCAGAACTTCGCTCGAACTGTAACGGTTCGTTGCAGAATCTCACTGGACTTTGTCAGAAGCCGTTCGTCACTCGGCGAGCTGATGATAGCGACGGGCAGTTTGGTCAACTCTACGAATCGCCAGCTTACCGCATTGCCATCAAGGTTGATGACGGAGTAACCGACCGGCCCCTCTTCGATCTGTCCCGTGGAGCGGGTGGCGGTGTAGAGTGTCCGCCCATCGTTGGCGATTTCATTGTAGTGGGTGTGGCCCATGTCGATCAGCCGCACGTCGTAATCGCGGACGAGACGCTGCAGCTCATGCCTGCCGACCTTCAAGTCGCTCGGGTAGCAATGCATGAGGAGTACTTTGGTCTGTCCGTCTTGAGTGGCCCGTTGGAGTTCGATTTCAGCCCACCGGAGCTGCTCGTCGGACACGGTGAAGGAGGGTGGCTCGGGCACATCGAAGGCGTTCATCGCCAGGAATCGCGCGCTTCCCACGGTGAACGCATAGTGAGTGTCCTCGGACATCGCCTCGCTAAAATTAGCGAAGCTTCTCTCATGAACATCGTGATCGCCGAGGATGGCACACCATGGCACCGCGAGACGGTCGAGTTCGCCGCGCACGACTGCGTAGGCGGCGCGGCTGCCGTCGTCGGCTACGTCTCCGGGCAAGAAGACGAAGCTTACAGAATCCGCGAAGGCTCGATTAACCTCGTCGACGATCTTTACCAGGTCGAGGTGGTTACGCTGACCGGCCTCGGTCATGTGGAGATCGCCAAAGTGGACCCAACTCACCACACCGGCGGCGTCGGGGGAGTTTGGCTGAAATAGACGTTTTTGTGCGACAGTGTTCACGCTGGAAGCTCCTGGGGCTTGAGTGGGGAGGATGCGTTCTTGTCCGGTTCGTTCATGTTCGTAAGAGTCTCTGGAATCGTCGTCCACAGCAAAGCAAACGCGAGGACCGCGATGGCGCCCAGAGACAGGAAGGAGATTCGGTAGCTGAAGTGCTGAATAAGCTTCCCGCCGAACGTCGTGCTGAGAGCTGCGCCAAGCCCTACTGCTGTTGCAAGGGCGCCTTGAACTAGATTGAAACGGCCTGTGTCACGCGTTCTGTCCGCCACCACGAGGATCGAAACAACACCAAAGATTGCGTTCGCGACACCGTCCAGTAGTTGGATAGCGATCAGGATTTCCGTGTTGTGAGTCAAAGTGTAGAGAAGTGCGCGGACCGGCAGAACGCCAAAGCCGACCAACAGCAATGGTTTCCGGCCATGCAGGTTAGCGAATCGTCCAATGGCGGAAGCGAAGCACATGATGACGACCTGAGTCACGATGATGCAGGCCGACATGAACGGAGCGGCAGAAGTCCGCGAACCATGCGAAAGCATTTCCCCCAGTTGCGGCAACATCGCCGCATTCGCAAAGTGGAAGAGGAAAGCACAAGTGAAAAACAGCAGGAGAGTGCGATCTCCAAGCAGCGTCTTCATCACGGAAACTCTCGCAGCGACTTCCTCCCCTTTTAGCTGACTGGCTCCGCCACGAGCAAAGTCATCATTGATGTCGTTGCTCCTAATCGCGCGAACGGCAAGGACCGTGGGGATGGTCAGCACAGCAGCCGTGATAAAGATGGCCCGGTTTCCGAAGAAGTGGCTCATCCCCGCAATCAGAAGCGCACACGCCACGTTGCCAGCCGAGTTGAAGGACTGATTTTTTCCAAACTGGCGATCAAAGAAGGTGACGCCGACGATTCCCATCGTAACCGCAGCGAGCGTTGGTCCAAGGAATGGCACTGCACCTCCAATGAGGACTTGAGAGGTGTATACGGCCCAAGGTGCAACTGTGGTGCTGAGCAGGACCGCTGCCACAGCGAGAACGGCTGAAGCCAGCACAAGAATCAGTCTCTTTGATCTCACTTGATCGACGATCGAGCCAGCTGGAGTCTGTAAAACAACCGTGATGATGCCTCCGATGGTCAACGCCATCCCGACTCGCCCCGGCTCCCAACCTGCTCCCGCCAGGTAGGCTGCCAGAAACGGCCCGACCCCGGTTTGCACGTCGGCAAGAAAGAAGTTTGTCGCCTCCAGGGCGTGGATACTTCTTTTCTTCTCGGGATCGACTTGGTTAGCGTTGACCATTCGTAGCAACTTTCAATGAACTAAATAACCTTTGAGTTGCAGGTTTTTGCGGCATACGACTTTGGGTTGTGGCGGAGCACTGCTACTGGGCCCATGTGTTTATAGGCCCGGCGCAGATCTTTCGCTTGGCGCTGCTTATCGTGGCGATGGCCGGCGGTTTTCTGGCGGCCGTCTTTGCAGCTTTCTTCCGAGGAGGCATCAGTAGTTCCTTCTTTCCATTGGTAACGGGCTCGATGCCGTTGCAGTTTTGCCCATCGGACAAGCAACTCGACTGCTGTCTTTCTCCCGCGTGGATACGTGGGCAAGGAATGCCCGCGCACCCGTCAGGAGCGGAATAGTGCGCAAAAGAAGAGGCCTCAGTTTTGAGGCGGAGGAGGAGGCGCCATTCCGTCCGGTGGCGGGGGTAGTGCTGCTCCGCTCGGAAGCGGCGGACGAGGAGTCCCAGCTTCGAAGCCGGGAGGCGGGGGAGGAGGTCCATGTGGGCCTGTTGCTGGTGGCCGTGCAGCCGCAGTCGCTCCACAAGGCGCAGGTGCAGCAGCAGCGTTTCTGCGTCGGGGTGAGGGCGCGGGAGGTGGCTGCGGTGCGCCCGGCGGCGGAGGTGCCACACGGTCGGACAGCGGTCCAAGCGCGGGCGCGTTTGCAGAGAACGTCTGTTCGTTGATCCGGACGTTCGCCGCTTCGACTAGAGACTGTCCATTGAACTCTGACTTCGTGCCAGTCACGGTTATCTTTTCGCCCTTGCGGACTGCGGAGCCGATCTGCCCGCCAAGTACGGGTGCCAGGCTAACGACACTGCCATTCTGCAGGTACAGAGTGCGGACCTCTCCGCTCGGACCAGTATTAAAGGCGCGGACCCTAGAGGATTGTGTAACGACCGGAAGCTGCTGCGGGGTGGTGGGACTAGCAGCAGCCCGATCCGGCGGAACAGCCAGAGGCACTGCGGGAGTGGGAGCTGGACTTTGTGCAAATGCCGCGGAGCAGCTTATTGCAAGCGCGAGTACCTTGATTTTCAGAGAAGAACGAATTTGCATCGGCTATACCTCTACGCTTCCTAGGGCAAGCCGAGTGCCAATTCTCCCAAGCGCCGAAGTTCTGCGGTGCCAGCATATTTTGGGGGGGGCTAGACTTCAGGAGCCTCGTTGTATGACCGCAATCCGCTCACCTGCTGTGCGGATTGCGTACAGGTCGTTTTCACTTGTGGAAGCTATGCGCATCTGATCTTCCTGACGGCCGCCGACATCAGGCAGGGTGCCGATGGCAGCTAAGTTGCTTACCATTACGTCAGGTGCTTGATAGAAGTTTTAGGGAGCATGACGAGAGAGGAGCCGAATGCCGAAGATCTTTTGGAGAAGCCTTCGCTCCCGCATCCTGTTGCTCGTTGTTCTGACGTTTCTCTTCCTCGCCGCCGCCGCGGTTAGTTTATTCACGTTTCTCCGCAATCGTCATGCAGAAACGCTTACGCTGACGGAGCACCATCTCGTCAGCATCGCTGCGAGTCTCGCGAGGAACTACGCCGACCATAGAACCGTCGATAACTCCCTGCGAGCTATCGAGCCGGGACCTCCGCCGCCGCCACCTCCTCCTCTTGCGCCTCCAGCGCTGCCGCATCGGCCCCCGCATCCCAGACCTGATCTGCTCAAAGGGCTTACATCCGAAACCCTGCAGCACGAAGACGGCGTCGAAGGGGGCTTTTATGCTGCAAAAGCCGATGCTCTTGTTGGATATGCCTTCCCAACTCATGAGGGACCAGGGGCGGAGAAGGGTATGCCGGAGCGGGAGCGGCCTACCATCGAGAATCTTGCGCGAGAGGCGGTGACGGCGAACGCTATCAAGACTTTTCGCTTTGAGGGGCCGCATGACGCCATCCTCTTTGTAGCGGCTCCGATCCAGGAATCGTCCCGGACTGATCAAACCGCCAAAACTACGGATGAAGTCACTGGCGCTGCGTGGCTGATGGAGCGCCTCCCTGGAATCGAGGGAGGACGGAGCCGCGAACTCTTATTGGGAAGTGTCGGGTTCGGCATTGCGGCACTGATGACGGCGCTGCTCGCTATATTCGTTACGACGGAGATTCGCAGCGGAGTCAAGACCGTTCTCCAGCGATTGGGTTCAATGGAGGGTGGCTTGCCAGCAGCAGGCCTGCCGGTGCGGGGCCGGCCACCACTCGAAGAATTCGATCGCGTTCTCCACGGTATCGACTCATTGGCTCTCGCCTTGCAACAGAAGATCGAGAACGAGCGGACCCTAGAATCCCAGCTTCACCACAACGAACGACTCTCCGCGTTAGGGCAGTTTGCCGCCGGGATCGCGCACGAGCTGCGCAATCCGCTGGGGACGATCCGCATGCGGACCCAGATGTGGCAGCGATCTACTGATGCGGAAGCGGGCAAGCGGAGCAGCGTCGTGATCCTCGAAGAGATTGACCGCCTCGACACGATCATCAGTCGTCTCCTCTATTTCGCCAGACCGATTCAACTCGAACTTCAGCCCGTCTCACTCGATGATCTATGCGCGGTCACTGCCTCGACATGGGCGGACAAAGAAGCGGCAAAGAGTATCCAGATTATCTCTCGTGCAACGTCTCACCTTATTGTCACGGCAGACAGGGGCCGATTGTTGCAGGTGCTCGACAACCTAATGGAGAACGCCGTTCATTCAGCCGCGCAATCTATCGCGCCGGGTGGAAGGGTAACGATCACCACGACGCTCGATGTAGACTTCGCCAAGATAGACATCACGGACGATGGGCGGGGATTTACGTCAACCGCCTTACTTCATGCAATGGATCCCTTCTATACGACAAAGGACACCGGAACAGGACTCGGTCTTTCCATCTCCTTTGAGATTATGCAGGCTCACGGAGGCGAGCTGCTGCTTGCCAACCGCGATGGTGGAGGAGCTGTAGCCTCAATCCGGCTTCCTCTGAATAGAGATGATCGCGATACGCTGAGACAAGCAGATGAAGAGGCAGGACAAGATGGCTGAAGTGCTTATCGTCGACGACGATCACAACTTTCGGGAGACGCTACGGGAACTGCTGTCGGATGCGGGCTACCAGACACGCATTGCCACGAATGCTGAAGAAGGGATCGCCTTGCTTCAGACGACGATCGTCGACCTTACGCTCTGCGACTGGAAGATGCCCGGTGGCGGAGGGGAACAGTTCCTCAAGAGTCTCCAGTCCGAAGGTCTGCTGACCACGATGCCTGTCATCATTCTTACGGCACATGGCACGGGGCCGAATGCGTTGCAGGCGATGCAGCTTGGCGCTTATGACTTCATCACTAAGCCTCTCGACATCGACCTGGCCCTTGCCACCGTCGCACGCGCAGTCCGCCACATGGAACTGCAGCGCGAGGTCGAGGTATTACGACGGCAGCGCTTCAAGGACAGTTCGCTTGATGAACTCACTGAATCCGAACGAGGCTTCAAGCCTCAGCTTATCGGCAACTCGCCAGCATGGATCGAAATCTTCAAGAACATCGGCAGAGTCGCCGCAACGGATGTTGGCGTTTTGCTGTTGGGGGAATCGGGAACGGGAAAAGAAGTTGTTGCCCGCGTGATTCATCAAAACAGCGCGAGAAGCCGTCGACACTTCATCATCCTCAACTGTGCAGCATTACCTCCCGAGCTGCTGGAGTCTGAACTCTTTGGATACGAACGCGGCGCCTTCACCGGCGCAGTGGCACAGAAGCGCGGAAAGTTTGAAGCCGCAGACGGCGGAACGATCTTCCTGGATGAGATCGGAGAGCTACCGCTGTCGCTTCAACCCAAGCTCCTGCGTGTGCTGCAGGAACACACGTTCGAGCGGGTGGGCGGAACTGCTTCCATTCATGCTGATGTCAGGGTGATCGCTGCGACCAACCGACCGTTAGAAGAGGATGTCGAACAGAAGTCGTTCCGTGCCGATCTTTTCTATCGCCTCAACGCCTTCACGGTCCGGCTCCCACCACTGCGGGAACGAAAGTCAGACATACTACCGTTGGCTGAATACTTTCTTTCGCGCTACGCTCAACGAAATCAACTCGCTTCGACTGGATTAGCTGCTGATGCCATTGCGGCACTGCAAAACTACGCCTTTCCGGGTAATGTGCGCGAATTGGAGCATCTGATCGAGCGAGCTGCCGTAAAGGCTGGTGGACTGGCCATCACAGGCGAGATAATCCTGGATGAGTTAGCCATCGAGAAGAGTGCCACACCGGGTGTTTTCGACGCGCAAGCGGCTGAGACACTGCCTTTCCACGAGGCAGTCGCAAGTTGGGAGAGCCATCTCATCGAGCGAGCGTTGCAGGCTTCTCAAGGTAACAAGTCGGATGCCGCGCGAACGTTGGGTGTTCATCGGCGTTTGCTCTACGAGAAAATAGCTCAGTTGGGGCTGCACTGATACTCGAACATCTGGGGCACAAGTCTGCAGAGCAGTGCGCATTGTGGGCTTGGAAATATAATTGTATGTCGCCAACTCCGTGCTGAGCCAGAGACATCGACCTGAGTGAGTGATGCGTCGGCGCTGCACTCGCCAATGCGATTCACACACTTGGCAACAAAATGTATTGTGGGGCCTATGTGCGTCAATTCGCGAGCCGCGGAATTGAGGATCGATCGTGCGACCGAGTCGGCACTTGTGCATTTGCTCTCAGAATCCTGTTCGACATCGTGTCCGTTTCTCAAGCCGCGCCTTCGGAAGATCCGGATCGTGAGATTTGGCCCTTGATCCTAGCGGGGTTGAGCGGCGGCTTTTCCATACCTTCTAGGACCTGGGAGAGGATCTTGTCGTGTCGTATGAGACCCTGAGCTGATAGTTTAGCTTGCCGGAAAGGGCGTCGCGGTCGGGCACACCGTAGGTGGCCGGTTACCGTCGGACACAGGACCGGCCAGGCGGTGCTTCCGCTTAGCTGTCAGGGGGTATTCCGGGGGGCCCATGCGGCGAACCCGGCATGTAGGTGATTGACCCTTTCGTTGGTCGGCTGGTGAGGACCTCACTCGTGCTTCGAGTCGATTGTGGGAACGCGCCTGCCCTGGCGACCGCCGAAATGACGACGGGAGGGCGGAAAACCATGCAGGCGCGAGGTTGCTTCAATCCGAGGTTCTTACTGAACCGTGACTGTCTCCCCAAGGCTTACCGAACCGCCTGTGCTCTGATACCCAACGATCACGAGGTTATGCTTGCCCTTGGGAATCGCCACCGGCAGATTCATCGAGAACGACTTGGTGGCTTTGGGATTGTTGACCGTCGCCTGTGAGACGTTGTCCACGTACACCCGGAGTGCAGTCAGATTTCCCGATGCTGCTGTGCCAGCCGCCGAGATCTGCACCGGTGAAGATATTGTCGCGCCCTTGGCCGGTGTACAGATCGTAAGGCCGGAGGCCGGAGCAGTGCACCCGGTCGGAGGAGGCGGAGGGGGCGGAGGGGGCGCCGTCGTTTCTCCAACCGTGAAGGTTTCGGAGGCCTGAACGTTGCCGCCGGTTGACTGGTAGGCCACGATCACCAGCTTATGCGTTCCTGCCCCGACCGTTGCAGCCTGACTCAATTGGAACGACTTCGTAGCAGTTGGATTCGCAACCGTGAAGACTGCAATGTTATCCACATAGGCTCGAATGGAGGCAATGTTGCCGGTCTGCGCCACGGCGCCTGTGGTGATGGTGATCGGGGATGCGACGGTGCTCGCCGCTGTCGGGGCACAGATCAGGGCACCTGCCCCTGCAGGGAGGCAGCCTGAAGGGGTGGGCGGATTTGGGTTTGTCGTGACGACAACACTTTGCGCACTGGAAGACGACGCGAGGTTTGCTGCGTCTCCGACGTACGTGGCGCTGACCGCATAGGTATTTGCGACGGTCGGCGTGTAAGTGTATGAGACCGTCCCGCCAGCGTTGATGCCGGACGTCCCCAAGACGACGTTGTTCGCGATGAACTGAACGTTACCGGTGGGGGCCGACGCGCCGCCGTTAGAGATCACAGAGACGTTGATGGTGAAGGGGACGCCTGTGTATACCGCGTTGCTTGAAACAGCCAGGCCGGTTGTCGTGACGGACTGCGGGGAGAGCACCGTGATGTTTGTCGGAGTCGAGCTGGAAAGACCGTTATTGTTGTCGCCGTTGTATACCGCAGAAACTGTCGACGCACCGAGCAACAGCTTGCTGGTCGCCACGCTGGCAATTCCAGAACCGTCGACCGGAGCGGTATCCACCACTGCGCTGCCCGAGAAGAAAGACACGGTGCCGGACGGCGAATTGCCAGTGACCTGGGCGGTGAGCGTGGTGGGTGCGCCCTGGTAGTGCGGGGCTGACGAAACGCTCAACGTTGTGCTGGTCGCTGGTTTACCGTTTAACGTGCTGTCCAGGTAAGCGATGCGCAAGCCTTTCGGGTGCTACTTTCGCTGTAGCTTTAACAGGAGTGGAGACATTGATTCTCGAAGCGCGGGGCTTAAATAGGCAGCGCTCAGGACTTCTTTGACTCTTGTATCGCATCCTCGACGAGCGGCGGCACCATCGTTTCGGGTGAAATGCTTGGCTTGCGCCTATGCCAGTCGGTGGCCTGTTGGAAGGCATAAGCGAGAGCCAAGACCTTTCCCTCCGAGAAGTGTGGCCCGGCGATCATCAGGCCGACCGGGAGCCCACTCTTCGAGAAACCGCACGGCAGCGTGAGCGCCGGAATTCCATAGACGTCGAAGGGTGCGGTGTTGCTACAGCCCGAAGTCGGATCAAAAAAGTCATAGGCTTTCCTGGGCTTACGGTCACTCATTTCGACCTTGAGTGCATCTTGGATGGGTTTCGGCAGGCTGGTGGTCGTCGGAACGACTACCAGATCGAACTCCTTGAAAGCGGCGTCGATCCTTCGGCGGATCATGACGAGCGCATTATGAGATCGAGAGCTATCAGCCGCTGTCGCTGGCGCCATGATCTCCTTCATATCGTTGATGGTTGGTGGCATATAGTCCATGCCGGATGCTTTGATCAGCGGCTCATGGTACGCGGCAGTGTCACCCAGAGCATTGAAGAAGTTTTCCCCTTCCGGAATTGAGGGTAGCGTCGCGCGTGAGGTGACGCCTTGCGTAAGGCGAGTCAGAACTGCGATTGCCGCGTTGACTATCTCCGCGACCTCAGGTTCCAGATGATCGTAGAACTCAACTGGTGTGCCAAGTCGGAAACTCGACACCGGCTGTCTCATCAGTTTGAAGTAGTCCTGAGGAGCATGCTCGACGCTGAAAATGTCCTCGTGGTCGTAGCCAGCGAGCTGCGTCAGCATCAAAGACACATCTTCTACCGTGCGGGCCATCGGGCCACAATGATCAAGCGATGCCAGGCAGGGAACGATACCGCGGATCGACACCAAGCCGATGGTGGGCTTGATGCCAACGATGCCGCACCACGAAGACGGTACGCGAATACTGCCGCCGGTATCCGTGCCCAATGCACCGTAACATAGATCTGCCGCGACTGCGGCGCCTGAACCACCTGAGCTTCCACCCGTAACAAGACGGAGATCCCAGGGGTTACGTGAAGGACCAAAGTAAGAAACGTCGCCTGTACAACCAAGTGCAAACTCGTGAAGGTTGAGCTTACCCAAAATAACGGCGCCCGAGGCCCGCAGCCTCTTGACCACTTCTGCATCCTCGGTTGGCACGCGTGTCTTGAACATCGGACTCGCGGCTGTGGTACGAGTGCCGGCGGTGTCGATGTTGTCTTTCAGTGCAACCGGGATACCGTGCAGCGGGCTGCGAAATTTGCCGGACTTCGCCTCTTCATCAAGCTGTGCCGCCTGTCTAAGTGCCTCAGTGGCCATAATCGTAATGTATGCGTTCAACTTAGGATCGTAGACCGCAATGCGCTTCAACATAGCCCTTGTCAATTGCAGGGAGGTGAGCGACCGGTTCTGGATACGAATGGACGCTTCGAGCAAGGTAAGGCTGGCGATCTCGTCATCCGTCATCTCAGGCGCGGAAGGCAATGCTGCAAGAAAACGAGGCCATCCGGCAAGAAGAGTACTTGCGGTCAATGCACCACTGCACATCGCCGTGAAGCTACGTCTGGGGATTTTTCTCAATTGGTTCCTCTGGGCGTTTCCCTTAGCCTCGCCGCTTACCCCGACGAACGCAAGTGAAATTGCTGAAATCAGCCCTTTTGAAACTTCTGTGAGTACAACAAAAGTAACAGCTTGGGCACCAACTTACTGAAGCAGAGGCTGCTCGTGCGAAGGTCTCCGCTCGACTCACCGTCTTTCGCAAGCCGCGAGCGGAAGGCAGTGATCTCATTCGACTTGAGATGAACTCTCGGCAACTATTCTGTCGACGACCTTGGCCCAGGTCTAAGTAGGCGGCAATTTCGCGCCCGGATCCTTCTAGAGGCTGTTAGGGACTTTGTACCGAGCTAGAGTCTTTGCTGGGTTGAGTTATTTGCCGAGCATAGAGGGATGTCAGGGAAGCTGGGGCTGGGGTATCCGTCGGATGTGACGGATGAAGAGTGGCAGTTCGTATTGCCGTATCTGTTGCTGTGCCGGGAGGATAGCCTGCAGCGCAGGCATGATCTGCGCCGGGTCTTCAACGGTGTTCGTTATGCGGCTCGGACGGGTGGGCAGTGGCGTTATCTGCCTCATGAGTACGGCCCGTGGTGGGCGGTGTACCAGCAGATGCGGCGATGGCTGGATGCGGGCGTGTTCGAGGTTCTGGTGGCTGATGTGCAGTCGATCGTCCGAGAGTGGGCGGGGCGCAGAGGCCAGCCCACGGCTGTCTGCATCGACAGCCGCACCCTACAGTCGACGCCGGAAAGCGGTGCTCGCGCGGGCTACGACGGAGCCAAACGGCGCAAGGGATCTAAGGTCCACATCGCCGTCGATACGCTGGGCCACCTGCTGGCACTGAAGGTCACGGCTGCCGATCGAGGCGATCGCGAGCAGGTTGGCGCGCTCGCCGCCGAAGTGCAAGAGGTCACCGGCTCAATGGTGGAACTGGCCTATGTCGACCAGGGCTACACCGGACCGAACGCCGCCGAGGCCGCCGAAGAACATGGTATCCGGCTCGAGGTGGTCAAACACCCCATGGCCAAACGAGGCTTCGTGCTGCTGCCGCGTCGCTGGGTCGTGGAAAGAAGCTTCGCCTGGGCCGCTCGCTTCCGAAGACTCGCACGAGACTACGAACGGCTCGAAACCAGCCTCAAAGGCTTCCACTACATCGCCTTCGCGATCCTCATGACAAACAAACTCATTAACACCGCTCTTATAAGTTCCTAACAGCCTCTAGAGAGAAGGGCTACCCGAAGGTAGCCCCCGAGACGTGCCATCTACATTACGGAATGATGACGCTATCGCTCGCGCTGAGGGAACCACCGGTGCTCTGGTAGCCGACCACCACGATGCTGTGCTTGCCAGCAGCGATCGTGACCGGGGTATTGATCGCGAACGACTTGCTCTGCTGGGGATTGTTGATGAGGGTTTTGGCTACGCTATCCACGTACACGCGGACGGCAGTGATGTAGCCGCTGCCCGCGGTTGCGCCGGCGACGATCGTCACCGGTGAGCTCGTGGTGGCGTTCTGCGCCGGCGAGCAGATCTTCGCGCCCGCCGAGGACGGGTAGCAGGGTGCCGCGCCACCGCCGACGGTGAAGCTCTCAGTGCTTGACAGCGATGCGCCCGTGCTCTCGTAGCCAACCACTACCAGCTTGTGGGTGCCGGCTGCGACGGTTACGGCCTGGCTTGCCTGCTGCGATTTCGAAGCCGTCGGGTTGTTGGCCGTGAACACCGCGACGTTATCGATGTAAGCCCGGATCGCAGTGATGTTGCCGCTCTGCGCCAAGGCACCGGCCGAAATCGTCACCGGTGAGCTGGTGGCGTTACCAGCACCCGCACCGGGCAAACAGATTGAGACTCCAGCGGAAGCCGGCATGCACGTCGAAGGCTTTGTGACGCTGACGTTGATGCTGGCCGAAGTTGACCCAGCAAACTGCGAGTCTCCAGAGTAAGTTGCGTTGATCGAGTTACCACCAACGGAGAGGACTGAGCCGGCAACTGTCACCGAACAGCTTCCGTTAGTCAGGGTGCAGCTTTGCACGTTCATGGAAGCACTGAAGCTGACCATGCCGGTCGGGTAAGTGCCCGCCTTCGTAGGCTGGCCGGTCACTGTTGCGGTTAGCGTTGTAGACTGTGCTGACGTAATGTTGCTCGGGTTTGCGGAGAGGGACGTGCTGGTCGGAGTCGTTGGCGACGCCGGCTGATTCCAGGCCGAGACGAGGTTAGCGATATTCAGTGAGCCGAGGCCGGTCGCTTCGTCGTAACCCGCACCTGCAGGGTAAGCGATCGAGAGAGACGTTGCCCCATTCAAGGAGAGCAGGCCGTACTGTGCGCCGGTGTTGACGAAGCAGTTCTCTGCTCCAGCAGCACACGGTACATCATTATTGCCTGTTGTCACGTCGTTGAAGATGCAGGAGGCTGCGGGAAGAGCAACCGTTACGCCGTTGTTTACGGTTTGACCATTGGAGTAACAGGCGCTCGCAGTCGCAGGGGCCGTAAATTGCTTCTTGGCGAGGCTGTAAAGCTGGGAGTTGAGACCGCCCACGCGTGCGCCGGTTTGTGTCACCAGCAACGCGGTTACGCCTGCGACTTGCGGGGCTGCGAACGACGTGCCACCCGCGCCTCCAATGGTGGAGGCAGAAGTACA
Source organism: uncultured Granulicella sp. (assembly GCA_965213805.1). Taxonomy (GTDB): domain Bacteria; phylum Acidobacteriota; class Terriglobia; order Terriglobales; family Acidobacteriaceae; genus Edaphobacter. Next base: position 687,792 of record CBDCAG010000002.1, read on the forward strand.
GGGGGCACCTTCGCTGCAAAGTACCAGGAAGTGATAGAAATAGCCGGTGGCTGCAAAGAGTGAAATATCCGGCATAGCGCGCATCGTGGCCGCGGTGTTCAACCCGGGAACCCGCGCCTGATACGAAGGTTGAGCGTAATGCACGCTGAAGCCGCCACCTCCACCGATGACCGTGCCATCCACCGGCGGCTGAGCGTTGGCTCCCATCGCGCAATTCGCGGCCGGCGTCGTGCCGGCGGTCCTCGCTGCCATGCTGTCCGCGCAGCTATTCGACCAGGTCATCTCCGGGACATAACCCAAGGCATTCCCATAGAAAGCAGAGTTGGTGGAGCCCCAGTACTTAGTGTGAGAAATGCCACCTACAAATTGATCGAAATAATCCGAGAAGTCGGTTCCTCCGACCGCTGTCACCAGCGGGCTCGAAGCAAGGACGTTGACATTGACACCACTTACGGCCGTTCCGGAGGTATTTTGATCCGCATCGTCAGACCCGGAGTCGCCACTTCCTACGACAAACGTCTGTCCCTGTGTCGCGGCCTGACTGTACAGCTGATCTAATAAGGCGTAACCGCTCGTGCCCTCGTTCGATTCAGAACTGCTGAAGCTCACGGTGATGACATCTGAGAGATTGTTATCGACGAGTGCAGACTCGGCGTCCATGAGACCATCCGCCGTACCGGTATAGGGGCAAGACATGAAAAGTAGTTTCGCCGCGGGCGCGACAGCTCCGGACCACTCCGCGTCGATCGCTGCTTCTTCCTCAAGGAAGTTGACCGTACCGGGATCGGCGCAGGTTACGCTTCCCGCTCCATGCATCACCACCATGTTGAGCGGAGTCGTGATCCCGAAGATACTGCGAAACGTCGCCACATTTCCGCCGCTCGCCTGCCCGTTGCTGTCGACCGTACCGTAGTCCATGTCACTCGGCTCGACAATTCCTATGACTGAGCCACCACCGCGGTTCCCCTTATTGAAGATAGGATTGACGTTGTAAATGGTGTAAAGGTCCTGCGGCGTCTCCAGCTCGTAAGCACCACTATCGAAGACTTCGTCGGGCCGCGCACCGGTTGGGGTCGATGTAGAAGCGCTATGCCATTTGTGCGCGGCCTGATCGTAAGCTACGTGCTGTACCGCTGTGTGCGTGGGTCGGGGCGTAACAGCGTAAAGCCCCTTGATCCCAGCAATCACGGGAACGAAGGCTGCTGGAATACTGGGCTCCTGCGCGTTCGCGATGAGCTTCCTGCCACCAATATTCCAATAGTTGAGCTGCGTTCCGAAGGTATTGCGAACGCCGGCGGCACTCGTCTCAACCCGGATCATCGAAGCGTTGTTGAGGACGCTCTTCACCTGCATGCCCTGCGACTCCAGCCAGTTCGTAAGCTGTTTGACATCAGCTTCCGCAAGGCCGAAACGCTCGCCAAAATCTTTTGGTGTGAGCCATTTGTGATAGTCAGCGGAGCCTGGCGTCTGCTGATTTTCGATCAGCGCCTCCATCTCCCGCTGCTGCTGTGCGCTGCGCTTCAGGACAAGGGTAAGCGTGATCGGAGTGGAGTCCTCGACCGGTCCGGCGTTCGATTGTGTCGTGAGTCCGCGGCGAACATGTCCGGGAAGAGTGACTAGTGCTCCCGCATCCGTGGCCTGGTCTGCTAATCGGGGACGAGCCGTTTGTGAACCGCCCAAACCAGATTGAGCGTGAAGACCGGACGCCCCAGTCAGCATTCCAAAGCAGATCCCGGCAGTCAGCAGGCAGTGAAGGTTCATCTTTGCAGCGTTTCGCATTTGTTATTGCTCCTCTTACCGCTGATTCAGTAAATCGCATCTGGTTTTTGGAATAAAAATGTGTGGCACGGCCTTTCTGGAAATGCCCGCCGTGTAGCCTATTCAGTTGAAACGATTGTCAACCTCGTAATGGTGGTCTGGAGTTACTTTTACCGAGCTTTAGTTGGAAGATCTTGCGACGAGCCGCCTGTCATCTCGCGATCGGGGCCACACGATCTGGCGGTCGTCTGCTCTAGATCACCCGATTGCTCCGTCTTAGTCGACTCGGCCGTCTGCACCGCGCCGGTTACCTTCTTGCGGCGGATCGCCGGCTTCTTGTCACTGAACCTCGCCATCGTCATTGAAGAGCAGGTCATAACGTCGCCGTGCTGCCCGGGTTCGGCATTGTCCGTCCGCACCCCTATCATGCGCGTGCGCTCCGTCGACCATAGGTTGCCGTTGCTCGTGCTGACCGCCGCCGAGTTCTCCCCCGGAGCGCTTACCTTGTGCTCTTCGCCGACGAGGCGATCGCAGCAAGGCACAAGATCGCGCGCGGACCAGGCGCGCGGCAAGATCGCATCGCAGGACCGCTGTGAAACAGTCACCCCTCCGTGTCGGTGGTTTGATGCAGCGCTAAACCTTATATTGCGAGAGGACGAAGAAGTGAGGATGAACATAGTGCCTTGGTAGATGAACAGGAGAAGGGGAGGTGTGGTCGTGCCGATGACGGCTTTTCTATTGTCCGTAATCCAACACAAGGTCAATGACACCGCCAAGACTAGCCACGAGTTTCTCTAAGAGGCATAATCTTTGGTACCGTCCGAGCCCGTGGGCACAGGGCAGAGTGGTGTTGTGCCTCCTGTACTTCATCTGCCGCGCAACAGCCGTGGCGCGAGACGCCATGCAGAGACATCTCGTCGACATATGCAACGTCGAGGCGACTCACTAGGTAGTGGACGTTATTCACCGTCTCGACTTCGATGCGGCATACGCCAGGACATCCTGATCGGTCAGACTTTTACTCTTTCTAGGTGACGTCTTGATCTCGCCTACGCTGCATCTTCGAGCATAAGAAGACTCAATGCTCCAACACCCCGACGGTTGGATAGACAACATGTCCAAAAACGAGAAACAAGCGTCTCGTTAAAGAGTAGCTTTGACTTCGTTGGTTGGCCCCAATGAACGGGTCCCCGAAAGGGTCTTTTTTGCCGGCCAATCCCACGCCGAAGGGCCGAGCTCAGAGCGTGAATGTACAACTTGCTCGCCACGAAGGATCACCATAGGAACTCTACGTTTGGAGAATCAACGCAAAGCACCCTCGGCGCATTATCCGACTTTGCCTGCTCCTTGGGTCGAAGTCTCTAGGAACGTGGTCGGTTTCAGGTAGTAGCAGACGCTGGAAGACAAACTCCTCGAAAGTCGTTGTTTTCGGCGAGTTCCAGTCACGGTCAAAGGCCAAACTCAATTATTCTTCTTGCAGTTGTCGTGACCTTCCCGGAACATGGTAGGACATCTGGGCCCCAGCAACTATACCCGAGCACCATGCCAGATCCGCCCCTCCATCCCGGCCCGTCCAGCGATGTCACCGCCACGCCCAGGGACACCCTAGGTTCGAACGTCGTCGCTCCCGGCACCACGCTTGGCCGCTACCTTATCCTCGAACCTCTCGGCGCGGGCGGCATGGGCGTCGTCTACCGTGCGCGCGATCAACGACTCGAACGAGACGTGGCCATCAAGCTGCTCTTGTCCGGTATGCTCGAGGCCGGCAATGACGCCCATCGCCGCTTCCATAAGGAGGCCCTCGCCCTCGCCCGCCTGAGCCACCCGCACATCGCCGCGATCTACGATGTGGGCCAGCAGGATCAACTCGATTACATTGTGATGGAGTGCATCGCGGGGCAGTCGCTTGCCGCGCTCCTCCGCTCCGGGCCACTGCCGGTCAAGGACGCCACGTCCATCGTCCTGCAGATTGCTCAGGCGCTGGAAGAAGCCCACGAACTGGGCATCATCCATCGTGATCTCAAGCCGGGCAATGTCATGATTACGCCGCGAAGTCAGGTCAAAGTCCTCGACTTCGGCATCGCCAAGCTGCTCGATCCTGCTGCCCGACCGGACGCCACCCGTTCGCTCGAAACCTTCAGTCTAGTCGGCACGCTGCGCTACATGTCCCCCGAGCAGGCCGAGGAGCGCACCCTCGACGCGCGCTCCGACCTCTGGTCGCTCGGCGTCCTCTACTTTGAATTGCTTACCGGCAGCCCGCCCTTCTCGACCGACACTCCTATCGCCCTGCTCCGCGCCATCCTCGAGCGACATCCGCCTACCCTGCGCAGCATGCGTCCGGACGCGCCCGAGGCGGCCGAGGCGATCGTCACCCGCGCGCTCAAAAAGGATCCCGGCGCGCGCTATCAGACTGCCTCAGCCTTCGCGGCCGATACCTCGGAGCTCTTGGCTCAGCTCACCGGCTCGCACACGGCTCAGACCACACCAGCCTCTGGCAAGACATCGCGACTCTGGATCGCAGGCCTCATCACGCTGCTCGTCTGCTTCGCCGCAGCCGCCGCGCTCTGGCTTCATCGCTCCTCGCAGCGCACATGGGCGCGCGAGCAGGCACCCGCGCAGTTCGACGAACTGATCGCCGCGCAAAAACCGCTTGCCGCACAGGCGATCCTGAGCCGTGCCCAGCAGATCTTCCCCGGCGATGCTCCACTGGCTCAGCTGGCTGCAGCGCACACCGTCAAAACTTCGGTGACTTCCACACCGTCTAACGCGAAAGTCGAGATCCAGGACTACCTCACCCCCGACGGCCCCTGGCACATTCTCGGCAACACTCCCCTTCGGAATGTCGCCATGCCCAAGGGCTATTTTCGCTGGCGCGTCTCGGCACCCGGTGCAGGCGAACTGGTTACGGCACCCGAAACAAACGCCGAGATGAACTTTCCTCTCGAAGCAGCACACAACGCGCCCGCCGGCATGGGCTACGCTGCGGCGAGCACCTGGGGAGACTACCTTGCCTTCATCGGGTGGGTCGGCCCGTATGAGCTACCAGCCTTTTACATTGATCGCCTAGAAGTCACCAACCGCGAGTACCAGGCCTTCGTCGATGCTGGCGGCTATGACAAGCCCGCGTACTGGCCGTCCGAACTGGCGAAGGCGAACCCCGCCCCACCCTCCGCGCAGTTCCGGGATATCACCGGGCGTCCCGGCCCGGCTACCTGGGTCGCCGGCCATTTCCCCGAGGGCAAGGCCGACTTCCCGGTGAGCGGCGTCAGCTGGTACGAAGCATCCGCATACGCCGCCTACGCGGACAAGCAGCTCCCCGTGCTCGCGCAGTGGTACTCGGCCGCGCCGCCCGATGTCGCCGCCTACACCGTGCAGCTCAGCAACCTGTCCACCAGCTCGCTCGCCACGGCTGGTGCCGCGAAAGGCATCGGGCCATTCGGAACAGACGACATGGCCGGCAACGTTCGCGAGTGGGTCGCCAATCCCGTCGATAACAAGCTGCATTTTATCCTTGGCGGCTCCTGGCAATCACCCGCCTATCTCTACTCCAGCCCAGAGGCTCTCTCACCGTTCGACCGTTCTCCCGCCAATGGCGTTCGCTGCGTGCGGAACCTCGGCCCGCTCGGCTCGGCCGCCGCCCCGGTCACTCATCTCGCCCGCGACTTCACCCACTTCAAGCCCGTACCCGACGAGGTCTTTCGCGCGTACACCCTGCTGTACCGCTATAACAACCAGGCGCCCCTCAACGTCGAAGATGGTGGCACCGTCCGAGAGACGCAGGACTGGCGCGAGGAAAAGATCAGCTTCGACGCCGCCTACAACGGCGAGCGCATGTCCGCCTATCTTTTCCTGCCAAAGACTGTGAAGCCGCCTTACCAGACCATCCTGTTCTTCCCCAGCGCCCGCGTGACCGAAATCCCATCCAGTGAGGGAGGGCGTGAACTCGGCGACATCAAGTTCTTCGACTACATCCTGCAGAGCGGACGCGCTGTCATGTATCCCATCTACGAGGAGACCTACGAGCGACGCCTCAAGAACAGCATGCCCGGCGCCTCGCAACCGCTGCAGCTCACCACCAACTGGTACAAGGACGCCGCCCGTACGCTCGACTACTTGGCGACCCGGCCCGACATCGACAATACTCGCCTTGGCTATCTTGGCGTCAGCATGGGCTCGGCCGATGGCGCCATCCTCGTCAGCCTCCTGCAGCCACGGCTCAAAACCGCCATTTTCCTCGATGGAGGCTACTTCCTCGATCGTCCAACACCCGGCGGCGACCAGGCCGAATTTGTCTCCCGCATCCGGATCCCGACCCTCATGGTCAACGGCCGGTACGACTTTACCTTCCCCCTCGAACAGGCTCAGAACCCGTTCTTCGCCATGCTCAGTACGCCCGCCGCAGACAAGAGTCATGTCGTACTCGACACACCCCACGACGTCACCCAGCAGCGTCCCCAACTCGTCCATGCCGTTCTCGACTGGCTCGACCGCTACCTGGGCCACATCCCAGGCTAGCTAACAGCCCCTGCTCGCCGGGCGGCGTTGCCGCTACGTCCTGCATCGGCTCGATTCACCGAGCCGGTCGGCTGGCACTCGTTCCGGCGCTCCATGGCTTCCTGCTTACTCGACGACTAGGATAACGTGAAGGTGACACAAGAACTCATGCGCCATGCCAACAGCTTGACCACGATGAACGACTACGCAAAGGCAGTGACAACGACCAAACGGCAGGCACACCAGAGATCGTCGAGAGTCTACTCGGCGCGAACAAAATGACTCATTCACAAATGCTGCTGCCGAAACGAGAATTGACGATCTTGGGTTGAGTTTGGGGAACGTTATTCAGTCGACTGGCCCTAAGTGCTTTGAAATGTGGTGGCCAGAGACGGGATCGAACCGCCGACGCCGGCCTTTTCAGAAGCTAAATCTCTTACAGACACAACAACTTAGACGACACGGATGGCACCGCAAGTCATTACAAGGCATGGATTCAGCACACGGATGTGGGTAGCGTCTTGGGTCGACACGAGCCCCGAGATAGATGTTTACAGTGAGCGGGGTCCGTCTGGACGCTGTCGATCGCATTCGTCTGTTAGGTGGTCAGCCGCGCGAATAGCAGACCCGCGAAGACGCAGGCGATTCACCCTTGAATTGACGACCTGCTCGATACAAATCGATTCCGAACTGTCAGGCACTACTAGACGGACTGGCAGGCTTCATCGAGCAAGGTCCGTCCCAGCGTTACAAAGTCTCGCGGATTGATTCTCGAAGCGCAGCGCTCAAGTAGGCAGCGCTCAGGACTTCTTTGGCTCTTGTATCGCAATCTCGACGAGTGGCGGCACCAGCGTTTCGCGTGAAATGCTTGGATTGCGCCTGTGCCAAACGGTTGCCTACTGGAAGGCGTAAGCGAGAGCCAAGACCTTTCCTTCCGAGAAGTGTGGCACGGCGATCATCAGGTCAACCGGGAGCCCACTCTTTGAGAAACCGCACGGCAGCGTAAGCACCGCACTCATTGAGCAAGCCAACTTGAGAAAAAGCTCCCCAGATCTATCTCCTGCAACAGTGGATGCATGGCTCTGGTCGTTTTCGTCCGCGGAATCAAAATTGGAGGACAGCGAATTTTTCGCTCCACGTTTGCTCGCCAAAGATCTGCACGGATTCGATTGCGTAAACGCGGGGAGCGCAGGCACGTTTGTCATTCGCAAACCTGGGTCGCGCGCTATGTCCTACCAAATGCGCCGCAGGTTGCCGTTTGAAGCAATGATCGGTGTCTGCGAAGGCAGTGATCTGATTCGACTTGAGATGGACGATCCGTTCGGAGCAGAGTCACCGCGCGCGAATGATGTCCAATTCGCAAGCATCCTCTCTGAGGACGGACGTTGCAGTAGTGCCTCTCCCATTGTGCTTCCCCAAGACAACGCGTGGCTTGTGCGAATCGTTGGCTCAATGGGTCGTCTCGTTTATGGTGTGCCCCGCTGCCAAATGAAAACGATTGGCTATCTCGGTCACATTGATTTGCTCTTCGGGGTGCCGGCCATAACGCGCAGTTGGACCACAATTCTCTCAGTGCTACGGATTCTCACATCCGGCCAGCCCGGCAAGCAGACCCCCTGAGTCTAAAGCGGACAGGGAATGATCTGCTAACAGATCCGTCAGAAAGCAAATTCTTGATTCGCGCTATATCACCGATGCCGTCACCGAGAAGCCGAGACCTTTAGCAAAGCTTCCGTGAAGTCGGAATCTCGGCAACTATGCTGTCGACGACCTTGGCCCAGGTCTAAGTTGGCGGCAATTTCGCACCCGGATCCTTCTAGAGAGAAGGGCTACCCGAAGGTAGCCCCCGAGACGTGCCATCTACATTACGGAATGATGACGCTATCGCTCGCGCTGAGGGAACCACCGGTGCTCTGGTAGCCGACCACCACGATGCTGTGCTTGCCAGCAGCGATCGTGACCGGGGTATTGATCGCGAACGACTTGCTCTGCTGGGGATTGTTGATGAGGGTTTTGGCTACGCTATCCACGTACACGCGGACGGCAGTGATGTAGCCGCTGCCCGCGGTTGCGCCGGCGACGATCGTCACCGGTGAGTTCGTGGTGGCGTTCTGCGCCGGCGAGCAGATCTTCGCGCCCGCCGAGGACGGGTAGCAGGGTGCCGCGCCACCGCCGACGGTGAAGCTCTCGGTGCTCGACAGCGATGCGCCCGTGCTTTCGTAGCCAACCACTACCAGCTTGTGGGTGCCGGCTGCGACGGTTACAGACTGGCTTGCGTCGCCGTCATTGTTTTTCCGGCGACCACAACGTTAGACAGCATTCACTCGGCTTCGGACCTTACGCAAGATGGATCAGTGGCTGTCGGCTCCACTTTCGTTTTACTCGGATGCATCAGCCTAAAATCTGTAAGTTGCAGCAAATTGTAGGTGTCGTTCGACTGAACGGACATTCTGATTCGAGACATTTCCGAAGTTCGTATCCGTCAGCCCAACATCTGGGTTGCCGTAACTTGTAATGTTGAACGCATTGAAGGCATCGAAGCGGAAGCCTAGATTTTGTTCGCGGAATGTGTGAAATTCCTTGAATGCCGACATATCCACGTTGAGGTATCCAGGCCCGCGCACGTTTCCGTTGCGTGCGGTTCCGAAGGTGTTGTTTGCCGGGGTTCCGAAGGCGCAGACGCCATTGTCGACGCCGGGGGTGGTGCAGGGGGTTGCCGAGGGGTCGGTTCCGAACCATGAGTTCAACGAGCGATTTTTGATGGTGATGTGACGGTACTGGTTCGGACGCGAGTTGCCGTAGCTGTTTGAGTTGTTGCCAGGGCCGGTGACGGTCTCAGGGAAGCCGGTGTAGGCGACGGCCGCGACCGAGAGCTTCCAGCCGCCAATGAGTTCGTCGACGATGCGGTTGACGTTGTTGAGATAGTCCTTGCCACGGCCGACGGGGAGCGCGTAAACGCCGGTGCCGCTGAAGTTGTGGCGCACGTCATAGCCGGACGGACCCCAGTCCGCGGCGCTGTCGTAATAGTTTTGGAAGGCGCCCGAGAAGCCGTTCACATTGAGTGCGTAGTTGCCGAGGCTGTTGGTGAGGGCTTTGGCGTAGGTGTAGTTGAGGGTGAACTCGAGGCCGTGCGCGGTGCGCTGACGGAGCACGGCCTGGAGCGCGTTGTAATCCATGGCGGCGCGGGATTCCGTGATGAGCAAGCCGCCCGATCCGATGCTGACTGAGGGATCGACCGCGTTCACCCCAAGATACTGATTGTTGTAGAAGGGGGCTGAGGTTTCGTCGCCGTTGACCTTCCACTGGTTGAGGTTGCCGTAGTCTTCGATGTGCTGACCCTGCTCTCCGAGGTAGCCGACCTGGAGAGAAAGGCTGCGCGTGACGGCGAACTCAGTGGTCAAGCTCCATTCCTGAACGTAGGCGGGCTGAATATTTTTCGGATAGACGTTGAAGGTGCCGCCGTATTGCGTGCTACCGCCGCTGAAGCCTTCTTCGGCTGTGCGAGGTGTGCCCGGGTTCCCGGCCGTGGGAGCGACGACGGTGGCCTGCACGGCTTGGATGAACGGGGTGATCGAAGTCAGTCGCTGGTTCGACGAGTTGCCTTCGTAGAAGCTGGTGGCGCCGTAGCCGCCGCGGACGACGAAGCGATCGGTCGCCTGATAGGCAAAACCAAGACGCGGCATGATCTGGTTGAAATTGCTGTCGTAGCAGGCGCGGGTGGGGCAGATGCCGGAGCCGACGGGTGCGCCGACCGGAACCTTGACAGAGTACTGCACCTGGCCGGTGGCGATGTCTACGTTCCCGGTCTTGTTGTTGGACTCAATCCAAGGCTGGTCGAACTCATAGCGAACGCCGAAGTTCAACGTGAGTCTGGGGGTGGCCTTGAAGTCGTCGGCAGCAAAGCCTGCGACGCGCCACTGCCGCTGGCCTACGTTGACGCTGCTGAGCGTGGCGGCGGCGGAGTTGGCGCGATCGAGCAGGAAGTCCGCGCCGCCGTAACCGCCGGCGTTGCCTAGCGACGGGTTGCTGGTGAACTCGCCGTTATAGCCGATGCTGCCGAGGTAGCCGTTGTTGTTGCTGGTGGGGTAATTGTTCTGGTAACGCAGGGCCTGGATACCAAAAGTGAGGGTGTGCTTACCCTTCTGCCACGAGAGGTTATCGATGTAGCTGTACGTGTTGTCGACCAAGCCGCCATCCTGCGCGGGAGTGCCGACACCGCTGAGGCCGTTGATACCCTGGAAGGTGAAGCCGTTGTAGTTCTGGTTGGGGAAGTTGATGCCGACCTTGGCGTTGCCGCCGGTGCCGAACTGCCCGGTAGTATCGACGGGCAGGCCCTGATTCCAGACGGTGCGGGTGAACCCGATGCGCGCCGAGTTGACGATGGCAGGCGAGAAGATGTGCACCCAGTTGGCGCCGGTGACCTTGGAGGGATACACATTTACGCCGGGAAAGCTGATGGCGAGCAGTGCCGTTGAGCCGTCATAGGCGGTGGACATGGCATAGAAGCCGGTGATCTTGTCTGAGGGGCGGAGATCGTACTCGACCTTGATATCACCCTGGTTGTTCGCCTTATAGCTGCGGGTCGTGCCCTGATAGTTGTTCTGCACGATGCCATCGACCGGGGCGGCATTTGGGAGCGGATACAGGCTGGGGTTCGCGAAGAGGAACTTGGCGACCGGATTGACGACAGGGATTCCGACGTTGCCGACATAGGGAACGAAGTTGTTCTGCGTATCGTAGAGCTGGACGGGATTTTCGGCGGTCAACAGCGAGGAGAAGTCTCCGTTGCGCATGGCCTGGCTGAAGACGCTGATGGCAGAGGTGCCACCCTTGTGATAGCGCGAGCCCAGATAGTCTACGAAGAAGAACAGCTTGTCGCGTTTGATCGGGCCGCCAAAGGTACCACCGAACTGAGCCTGAGAGTAGGGATTGATCGCAATGACGGGAGTGTTCTGCTTATTGCCGTAGGAGTTGGCGTTGGTGCGGTAGTCCTGCAGATAGCCATACGCCGAACCGTGGAGGGCATTGGTACCGCTCTTGAGAATGCTCACGATCCCCCCGCCGTTAACGTTGCCGTAGTCGGCGGGCGAATTGGCGGTGAGCACCTTTACTTCCTGCAACGATTCCGGCGCGGGACTGTAGGAAATGAGGTTGTTGAAGGTTTCGTTGATGTCGATGCCGTCGAGCGTGTAGTTGTTCGACTGGGCGCGATTGCCATTCACGTTGACCGAGTCGGTGTAGTAGTTGCTGCGCTCGATGCTCGTAGTGCCACCGGTTCCGGCTGTACTGACGGCTCCTGGGACATAGAGCGACAGGGCGGAGAAGTCGAGGCCGTTGAGCGGGAAGTTCTGAATGGTGTTGGCAGTGAAGGTGCCGCTCAGTGTGGCGTCGTTAGTGTTGAGGATAGGTGTAGCGGTGTCCGATACGCTGACCGTGGTGGAGTTCCCGACAACGAGCTTCACGTTGAAATTGGCGGTCTGCACAGCCTCAAGCTGAAAGGCCGGAACATTCTCCGTGGTGAAGCCGGGCGCGTCGACCGAGACGGCGTAGCGCCCGATCGGGAGGAAGCTGATGCGGTACTGGCCGGCTGCGTTGGCTGTCGTCTCGGAGTTAACACCCGTGTCTGTCGCGTGCGCGACGATGTGAGCGCCTGGAATGACAGCGCCGGTGGGGTCGCTGACGATGCCGGTGATGGTTCCGGTAACGGTTTGCGCGCCTGACGAGGCGCACATCAGGACGGCAGCCTGGCTGCTCGCCAGCACTAGATAGGAAAGCTTCTTCATTTGTGGCCTCATCTCCGAATTCGCTTGCACGTCCTGGCTCTCAGTTACGGCCGGGTTCGTTTTGCTGCTCGATCTTCGTATCCTGGCCCCGTGGCAGACGCCGGCGCGGCAGGACTGCTTCCAGATTTCAGGTATGTGAGTCTCGAAGATACGACAACGAACCCAAATCGTCTATCAGCGGTGAAGGTTCATCTGATGTTTTTGCCCGCATACGTTCAGCTCATCGAACGAAGCGCAGGTAGCCCCAATATTCCGGCACGTGCATGTTGACGATGTGCTGAGGAGTCCACACCCAGTTATCTTCTTTCGCTTGACCGGCTTTCCACTCCACGCGGCTGAAATTCGCGCGCCAGGTGGTGCCAGGCTCCGGGTGCGGCACACTTTGGCGCGATAGAAAAGCGTCAAGCGGATAGGCGATCTCAACGGTCCACCCCTTGTCGATGTCAGAGGAGCTGTTCAGCGTGCCTTGGACCGAAACCGCCGTTCGCAGGCCTTGAATGTCCCAGCTGTTGTCAGCCTTGCCTCCCTCGCGGTACGGCTTGCTGAGAAAGAGATCCCACCCGGTGTTCAACGCGTTGATTTCAAACTCGTAGTAGCTCGGAGACAGCGGCAGAGGTTTCAGAAAGAGCTCGAAGTCATTGTCGTGAAAGATGACGGAGTCATGCTTCAGCAAGGTGGCCTTCACATCCGGTTCCTGCATTTCCGCGGCGATATAGAGATACTTGTCATCCCAGAGCATCTTCATGCGTGTCCGATACCGCGGCGTGGGCTTGGCGGCTCCCTCGATATCGACAAAGTCGGTGGTCCAAGGCGCGGTCTGCCACTCGTGGTCATCTAGAACACCGTCGATGACCAGGGGCTTCGTGATGTGATGGCAGGCGTATGAAAGAGGCTGACCAGTAATAGCGCCTCTTTGAGCTGGGCTCGCTGCGAGAAACAGTAAGCTGCAAGCGAGCCCGATCCGTGCCTTCGTCAGGAATCTATGCTCTTTCGTCAATTGCAAAGTGGAACACCCCATGAGAGAGTTTGCGGCACTTTGTATTTTAGGCGAATGGCGATACCGCCCATCATTACGACCATCAGACCGGGAAGTGCGTATTGGCCCGCGTTGATTGTGCATAACATGACTCAGGCGATGAGGGCTGTCGAACGAGAAGCATGATCAAGGGCTAATGAGCCAATGTCTACCGGACACAGTGCGACTTACGGGCTTTCGGCTCCTGTCTTATCGAAAATGTAAGAGGCGAGCATCGCTGGAGGTATAACGAAGACAGTGCCGCACAGCAAAGAAGTAGCCGCCGAGCAGTGCTCGTGGTCTTCAACGCGTCTTTCCTGCCTCCACCCTAGTTGAAGCGCACAGAAAGCGGCGTTTCCAATTTCATCCCATCACCGGCCCCACATCGACGAAGTTTCCGACGACAGCGACTTTGAAGAAGCTTCGCCTGTGGCAAGAGTCTTCGATGGGTACATCGACGATATGGCATAGTCTGCGAGTTGCTCATCTCGAAGGGCAAGCGACTTGGGAACAGCGACCAGGTGTGTGCCGCCGACTTGTCGGCGCTGACCGTCGAGGTTAGAGCCCTATCCAGCCCCTAGAGAACTTATGGAGCCCCGAATCACGCATTCGAATCGGGGCTCCACTGTTTTTACTTCGTCGCCTTATCGATGCTCTCACCGATCTGCTTGCCTGCATCCTTCACGTGACCGAAGGTGCTTTCCGCGGAACCTTTAACCTGACCCAGCTTGCCTTCGTTCTCCAGAGCTTCATTGCCGGTGAGGTGTCCAAGCGTCTCTTTTACCTTGCCGGTCAGCTTATCGAGAGTTCCTTTTGCGGTGTCTTCGTTCATTGCTTACTCCTTTGATTAATGAAGCGTTTTGGTTTCATGCGGTAAGGACAACTAGTCCGCAAGCTTTCAATGACGGGAAACCTGGCCTCGTGGAGATAGTTCCAGAAGCTGCCCGTAAGCGTCAAACGTTGCGCTCTGACATTGGAAAGGTCTACTTTCCTCGACTGATCGACGCCTTTCGCAGCGGTTTTTTCAGCCGGCCTAAGGTGGCTCTGGCTGATTCAAACATCTTCGATGTCGGCTTGAATCTTGGTCAGCAGAAAGACAAGGACCTCAGCACCTCGTCCGTGAGGCATGGTAGTGAATTACCCCAGCGGCTCTCCTGCAGCAAGAGCCTGCAGGGTCTCTTTACGCATCGCCCTCCGCGAACGAGGCCAGACGTTCGCATCTTCTCTTCAGTCGATCGGCTGCCTCATTGAGGTGAAATCTCGCAGAACAAGCGACCTCGCGCAGCCTCAAGATCTCTCAAAAAGCGCCCTATGCTCATGCTCTTCCTGAGGCCCAATCACGATTGTGCGAAGGATTCTCGTCCGCAGTCCAAACGTTTGGAAGATGCCTTCGAGTCCTTGATGAACAGCCCGGACATATCTGGTTGAGGAGTTCGCCGCTGCTACGCACGCACCTCCGAAACAACCGTGCTACGTGATCGGGAAGCCATTCCGAAGATGCCGCCCGCTACGGACGCTGCGAGGCCTAGAAGCAGTGAGACGAAGCTGCCGAAGCCCGTCGCCGACACGCCAGAAGCAGCTTTGTCCTCCACCTTGAGAGCCGTAGTCTTTGCATTCTTGGCGCCCACTTCAACTTGTGTCTGCCACTTGTCGAGATCCTGATTCGCCTGCTCGGGCGACATGTGGCCACGTTCCACCATCAGCTTAATTAGGGAGTCGCGGTCGCTTTGGCTGAAGCTTCCGTTCTGAACCGCGTCGCCGATGATCTGCTGAAACTTGGGGTCGGAGGCAATGTCACCCGCTTGTGTTGAGATGTCGCTGGGTGTGATGCCGGTAGCGCGAGACACCAGCCCCGCGACGCCGGGGGCTGACGTCTTGGCGCCGGCCCCCACAAGAGTTGCTGTACGGCCGATCACTGACGCCGTGCCGCCAATCAGGTTGCCTGCTGCGGTGCTGAGAAGATAGACGACTACGATCGACGCTACGGACCACACCAAAAATCCCTGCAGCGCCCCGGTCCGGCGGTTGTTCGACGCAGAGAACTGGCTGGCGAGCCAGGCACCGATCGCAAGCGAAAGAATCCACGAAAGGATGAACCAGATCACAGCACCGATGGCCATTCCTTGGCCCGGCTGGTCGCCTCGCGTAGCGTCAATCGAGCTGGCTCCAATGCCGATGCCAAGTAGGTTTAACAATAACTGGATCGCGATGGCAGCAAACACGCCGGCGATGGTTCCCCCCCACGACAGCGAGACGTTGGACGACTGGCCGCGCTTCAACAAAAATTCCTGTTCCTTCTCAAAAAATTGAGTCATGTATTCTCTCCCAAAGTTGATTGATAAGTTTATCGGCTCTGCGACGCGCGCTTAGGACGTGATCGCCTCATGCGTCTCAGCGACCGCCTTGCCCAAGCCATGCTTCACGGTTCCCAGCGCTTCATCGAGGACACCCGCCGCGCGAAGCGGAGTATTGCCTGTCAGCTTGCCGACCGTCTCCTTGCCGACGCCTTTTACCTGGTCAACTCTTCCGGCGATCCTTTTCCCTGTTGCCCAGCGCCAAACGGATGAGCCTGCCGAACGTTGGAAAACCAGCAGCCAGGCGGCCAAGCTGATCCCGAAGCATGCGAAAATGGTCTTCTTCATTGCGTTATCTCCTTTGAACGGATGCCTCTCTGCACGGTCGAGAGGGTTCACCGTTCTGTTGCGACTTTGAGACAAACACAGGATGGCCCAAAGTCACACGAAGCGAAAAAAAATAGATCGTGACTTTTTCTAGGATTCTGGTTGTCTACAGAGGTGCAGGTAGCGATGCCAGGCCAACGGCGCAAAAGGAGAGGAGTGGCGTCAGTGCTTCACAAGGGGGCGGGCGACCGGTCGCGACGACAGCGGCGTGGCCGGCGGTATCTTGCCTCATGAGGTCACCCCAGGAAGATCTTGCGCTGGTGGCCCGGTGCAAACGCGAACTACCGCGCCGACATGATGCCTTCGAGGAGTTGGTACGTGCTTATCAGAGCAAGATCTATACACTTTGCTTTCGCCTCACAGGGAACGCCGCAGATGCAGAGGATCTCCTCCAGGAGGTCCTACTGCGCCTTTTCGTCAGCATCACCAGCTTCGATGGTCGATCCTCATTTTCAACGTGGCTCTACCGGGTCGTCCATAACCACTGCCTCAATGCCATTGCAAAAAAGAAACGTTCATTCGGCAGAAACGAAGAGTTGCTGCTTGAGCCGGTTGACCCGCGTTCTCTACCCACCCCGCGGCAAGGGCGCGCTCAGTGGGCGCTTGACCAGCTTAGTGAAGGAGACCGTACGCTGCTAGTCATGAAGTACATCACGGAGCTTGAGATACAGGAGATGGCAAAGATCCTCGAGTTGGGAACGGGTGCCGTCAAGATGAGACTGCTTCGCGCACGCGAGCTGTTCAGGAAAATATATAGGGAGGCTTCATGAACGATGATTCGAAGTACGAGTCCGAGCTTCGACCGGAGGGGCTGGAGGGACTGAGTCTCGAGGCGCCCCCGGACACAATCGATCGATTCCGCAAGCGAGCTTCCCTTCTGAGCGGCGCACGCTTTGTGCTGGAACGTCAGATCTTCGGCTTTTGGATAGTGTTGAATGCTTTCCTCAAGTTGCTCTTCAAGCGTGTCAACATCCCCGTCGTCCCGCCGGATCCAGCACAAGTGCGCCGGTACCGGCAAGCAGTTCAGAACAGTAAGGAAGGGAGACCATGAACCACTTTTTCCAGACCTTTTCCTCCATCGTCCGTTCAACCCTCCTCTCATCGCTCCAGCGCATCGTAGGCTTTCTTCCAAACCTGCTCAGCGCCATCTTGATCCTGCTAATCGGCTGGGGTCTAGCGCTACTCATAGCGCGTCTCATCCATAAGCTCTTCATCTCGCTACGCCTGGATGGACTTGCCGAGAGACGAGGCCTCGCCGGCACTTTGGCCGACATCGGCATCGACATCCCGCTCTCTCGCATTGCCAGCAGTTTCTCCTTCTGGCTCATCCTTCTTCTCATGCTAGAACCCCTGACCGAAGCCCTCAAACTCAGCTACTTGTCAGGCGTTGTCACACGTCTGCTCGCCTACATCCCATCCGTCATGGCCTCCGCGCTGATTCTCGTGCTCGGTCTTTCGTTTGCCCGACTGATCTCCGCATCGGTTACTCGAACTGCAAAGGCGGCAGGCTTGGAGTATGCCGGCGCTCTGGGCGCTCTTGCGCGCTACTTCATCGCGCTCATCGTCATCATCATCACGCTGGCACAGCTCGGAGTTCAGACTGCTATCCTGACCATAATATTCGCCGTCATTCTGTTCTCCATCGGAATCGCATCCGCATTGGCTTTCGGTAGTGGGAGCAAAGCGGTGGTCTCGAATATCCTGGCTGGCGCATTTATCCGCGATCACTTCCCGGAGGGCAGGGAGATCGAAGTCCAAGGTGTCCACGGAACGGTGGTCGCAGTAAATTCCGTAGGGACAACCGTTGAGAGTAACGGAAAGATCGTGACGGTCCCCAATGCCGTCCTGATGGAGAATGTCGTAGAGTAAAAGCGCGTTGAGATCAGGGCCGGCGATTTTCAAGAGACCAGCTCTCACTTGTTGATAACAGGTCTAGTCACTCATCGACCACTGTCGCTCCCTGGAAAAAGCATTATGAGCAACTTCGTTGTCATAGAAGCCCTGAAATGGCCACCGGACACTGGATGTCGCTCGAATCCTGGCCCAGAAACTACGAATCTCTCGTCCGCATCTTGGTCTCCAAGAATCGTTCAGTTTTTCCTCTTGTGAGCTCTGAAGCGCAGCCCGGTGGCGAAATCGGTTGTTCTGATGAAACTTCCTATATTGGTGCGGTCCCCCGGGGTTCGGAATTTAGCCAGCAAACTGTCGAATGAAACACGCTTCCTTCGCGAACAAACCATCGTGGCGAGCGATACGGGAAAAATGGAGACTGATCCGTGTGAATTGCGCGTGATGTCTTCTTCCATCTCAGCTAAGTTTTTTGGAATGTGGTGGCCAGAGACGGGATCGACCGCCGACGCCCGCCTTTTCAGCGCCGCCTTCCAAGTATGTTAAGCGGTTTAGGATCAGCGTAAATTGATAGTAGGAAAGATGTTACGGGCTGGCTGCTTTGGGTTGGGATGGGCTCATTTGGGCCATTTTCGGCTCTGTTGTGTACGCTATTTGTACGTCGACTCAGTGGGTATGGGGATTTGCCGTAGTTCTGGACTAAGGCGAAACTCCCTTGGAATTCGGTGGTGATCGGTTGCCGAGGCTGCGGCGGTAGGCTTTCAACTTCTCCGATTTGGCCGTGGATGTAATCCGAATTAGACGGGGATCCGATCCGGATTAGACGATACATTAATCCGAGATGGCCGACGCCAATTTCCAATTCGTGCAGAGATTCGCAGCACGACGTGTGGCCACTGCCCTCACTGACACTCCCGTGGTCATGCTGATAGGACCACGACAGTGCGGCAAGACGACGCTTGTCCAACAGTTCGCCGATAAGGACCGCCAGTATGTGCTTCGGATGACGACACGGTGCTTGAAGCCGCTCGCAACGATCCCGCTGGCTTTGTCCGTGGATTCGATCTGATCACCATCGACGAAGTGCAAAGAGCCCCGGAACTTCTGAGAGCCATCAAGAGATCCGTTGATAACGACCGCAGAGCAGGCCGATTCCTGCTGACGAGATCTGCCAACATTCTCACTCTTCCTCAAGTGTCCGAGAGCCTTGCAGGCCGCATGGAAATCGTAAACCTGATGCCGATTTCCAGAGCCGAGATACTCGGCAAAGAGCCCACCTTCCTTAACATGGCCTTTAATGGCAAGATATACGTGGGTGCCCATTTTGTACGTCAACCGAGACATGCGTAAAGACATGCCGCACTTGGATCCACCAGAGTCTCTTCAGCTCTATCCATGACCCACCCGGGCACCATAGCTAGGAACAGGCATAAGATCGCGAGATTCAGGCATTCAGTTCCGGTTCCGATGGTTCTATCCTGAGCCGGAGTAGAGTAACGGGGAGTAAACCATGCCAACAGAGAGAGCCACCGAATTTCGGACTCCGGAAGATGCGAGACCCGACGGCACCTTATTTAGTGTGAAATCGTTCGCTCCGTTCAGAAAGAACCTGATCTCCTGCAACACCGCTGCATCAACTTCCGCCACGGCTCGGCAGGCTTATACCGATGGGAGTTTGAGAAAGGAAGAAAGACTCTTTCTGTGGCCGTGACCGGGTCGCTGATTGTCGACGATTTAGAACTGGTGAATCGCGGTGCGGTGGATGGTGTCGGTCTGGCTTATGTGGCCGAACAGGAAGTAGCCTCGTACCTGGCAGACGGGAGACTGGTTCGCGTGCTGCAGGACTGGTGCCAACCTTATCCGGGATTCTTCATCTACTACCCGAGCCGCCGCCAGAAGACCGCCGCTCTTTCAGCCCTGGTCAGCACTTTGCGATTATAAATCGCTAGCAACCTACGCGGTCAGTATTGATATGTCGTCTTATGGGAAGCAATACGTAAGTCTTCTCAACTGGCAATATCAGGCCACATCACTCACTAAGAAGTTTCGAGTCACTTCTTGAAGCCGGCCTTGTGGGAATGATCATCGGTTTTACATTCATAGAAGTTGGTGGTCGCAAAGCTTCACTGCTCAGTGTTATGCTCTGCAACACGGCAAGTTTGGCACCTCCGGCTATGAATGTGCTCCTCTTCGATACACGGCTTGAACTCTGCGAGGCTTGGCGTAACGCGTTCGCTGGTGTTGAAGCAATCAGTGTGCATCACAGCTCATTTCGGTCTCTGCCAAGTGCCTTCGACTGCCTTGTAAGTCCAGCCAATTCCTTTGCGTTGATGGATGGAGGAATCGATGCGGCGATCATCGAGCATTTCGGGGTCGGCTTGGAAGAGCGTGTGCAACGCGAGATCTGGCGCGTGTACCGTGGAGAACAGCCCGTGGGTACATGCCTGATGGTGCCTACCCTGACGGCGCATTGCCCTTGGCTGGCGCATTGTCCCACGATGCGTCTGCCAACTGATGTTTCCTGGACAAATCATGCTTACCAGTCATTCCTGGCTGCATTGACATCTGCGGAGTCGGCAGGGGTACGGACGCTCGCGTGCCCCGGATTGGGTACGGGGGTGGGTCACATGCCCGTGGACGTCTGCGCTCGACAGATGCGATTTGCGTTCGATTGTTGGGGAGGTGCATTTGCCCCGTCTAACTGGGAAAAGCCGCATGAGCGTGAGTGGCAGTCGCATGGTCGCTCCAAGGTCGAGTTGCTAAAGCACCGGTTTGGATTGGACCAGAGCTAGGTAGGATCTAACACCAGTAGCCCAACCATCACCGGGCCGTGCTAACCGTCCCGAGGATGCCGTGCCAAAATCTACCCAATTATCCCGGCAAGTTCGCGTCCGGCCGGCCCCTCTGAGGCGCCGCCCGGGCGGGAAAATCGGGCATTTCGCCTCGACTTCCTATACTAGGTCGGGGTGGTGTGTGCGGAATTTGGCGTAAAAGTGTCCTGTAAGTATCAATGCTCGGTCGGAAACATGCCATTTCCGCCTCGATGATGCGCAAATCCACCCATGAATTTACCCCTCGGTTCCGGGGAGATTTTTAGGGGCCGCTGCGCGGCCTGGGGCTGGGATTTCGGACTTGGCCTGCGTTCTGGATCCGGGGCCAGTTCGAGGCGGGCGGGGCTACCGTGCGTGGAGAGCTCGGCGGGATCGAGATCGGCGTTCCTCGCGTGCGGGGAAGGGTTTTATGTATTTTCGGGGGAGGGACCTGAAGTGGCCTACGGTCCGGATGCTGGGTAGGAGCTCGAGGGGCTGAGGGTTCGTAGATGTGAAGATCCCTAAGAGGCAGAGGCGCCAGACTCCTCGCGCGCGCGGGGAAGGGTTTTATGTATTTTCGGGGGAGGGACCAGGTCCGGAGAACTGGATCTCGTTGTCCTTCCAGACCGCGAGCACGAAAGTACTGTACCAGACCTTGTAACGGGTCGCGGCGTCCGCGGTCACGTCCGAGAAGGTGATCGTGAAGCCGGGAGTCGCGGTGCCGACGGTCGTGTCGAGACCAACGCCGATCAGCTCCATCGGGGTCGTCCCGATGCGATAGCCGAGGACGTTGTCCGAGTAGGTGGCGGCTTCTGCCATGCCACGGAAGAGCGAGCCGTTGAAGCCGAACTCAGCAGACGTGGTACCCAGATCCTGGACCTGGTAGGGAGTGTTGACTACGCCCTGGCCGGCGGTCCCGAGAACGAGAATGGAGTCGTTGCTCGGCTGAAAGCTCGAGTTGAGTCCACCGTCGAGCTCGTTGATGATGACGCCAGGAAGGTTATTGTAGGTCTGCATGAAGAAGATCTCCCTCTCAAGGAGAGGCTTCTTCGGGTCTTGACATATCTTAGATATGTTTATTACTCTGTAACTTCTTACTATGAAGCGCGCCGCCCTCTATATGCGTGTCTCGACCGTCGACCAGCATCCTGAGACTCAGCTTCACGATCTCCGGGCGATGGCTCAACAGCGTGGCTACGAGATCGTCGAAGAGTATACGGATCGGGTCAGCGGGGCGAAGGCCAAGCGCCCGGGCCTCGATCAGATGTTGCGAGATGCGCGGCGCAACCGGTTCCAGGTCGTTCTGGTCTGGGCTTCGGATCGGATCGCCCGGTCGGTCAAGCACTTCCTCGATGTTCTGGACGAACTCAACCGGTTGAACGTTGAGTTCATCAGCTTCCGGGAGCAGATCGATACGGGAGGACCGCTTGGCCGGGCCGTTGTGGTCATCATCGGGGCGATCGCCGAGCTCGAGCGCAGTCTGATCGTCGAGCGAGTGCGCGCCGGCATGCGCCGCGCGAAGCTCGAAGGACGCCACATCGGACGGAAGCCACTGGAGCTCGACCGGCCGGCAATCCTCAAAGACCGGGCTCGGGGGCAAAGCCTGGCACAGCTGGCAAAGGGCCATCGAGTATCCCGCGCGACCATCCACCGAATACTCAAGGAAAGCAAGCAATCTCAGGAGATAACGATATGACTGAACATCAGTCCAGGCCGTCCTCGATCTACATGCTGCTCGCCATCGCCCTCGGCTATGTCGTCGGCCGGTCCTGCTTCCGGCAGAACCCGACCCCCTCCGGTGTGCCGGACCGCGACGCCATCCTCGGCAAACTCGATGATCAGCGTAGGGTCCTCTACGATGCGCACAAAATCCTCTCCCGTGTCTCAAAAGGCATGGAAAAAGCCGCCGCTCAACCCCACTAGAATCAACGGCCGAATCTTACCATCCGGCTGTTCCATAAGGTGTGGACTAAGGAACAGCTCGTAGCTTGAGTGGCAATCATCTGGTTGAGACGCAAAGTTATATTTCGTAGGAGACTCAGACGACCGTAACGTAGGTGGAATAAGTGCGGTCGCCCACTTGTACAAAGGGAACCATCCGACGGGGCCCGCTCTGACTTTCCACGGACCATTCCATCGGCCCGGTATGCACAGCGGCGAGCAGCGCATCACGCGTTAGCTTGAGCGGACCTAGCTCAGCGGCATCACGCAGGGCGAAGAGGACGAGTGGTCCGTAGAGCAGGGCGACAGTGTCGAGGTGCTCGGGTCCGCCGTTGGAAGGGATTGCTTCAAGACGTAAGGACATTGGGAGACTGAGCTCTACGGTGTCACCGTTGCGCCACTTACGATCAATTGAGGTGAAGCCCTTTCTTGCGGCGATGGTCGCTGGGCGATTATTCACGAGTAGTCTATTCTCGCCCTCAGCCCATGCGGGGATGCGAAGGCGGAGCGCAAACCTGGCGGGTACCGAAGAAATGATGCGGAGGCGTACAACGCCCCCATCCAGAAATTCACCGGTCTGCTCAAGGTAGATAGGTTTGTCACCCTGCATCCAACACAGTTTGGATGGCTGGTAAAGGTTGATCCAGATGGCGCCAGGCTCGTGGAAATAGGTGTTGATGCCATAGTCAGCAACAACCTGAGGCAGGCTTCCCGCACAGCAGGGCCAGATAGTGCTCGAGTAGATACGCTTGCCAGCATAGTTGTAGTCTTGGTGATAGAAGGCATGACCATCCGGCTGTAGTGGGAGTACGCCTAGGATCGTGTTGTGCATGACGCGCTCCATGCTGTCGCCGTACTTGCCGTCGCGGGTAGCGCGCAGGAGATAGCGCGTCAGCTTCATATGAGCATAACTGCCGCAAGGCGTCTCAAAGCTGTTATGCGAAGAGGTGAGGCTGCTGGCGAGCTCGTCGTAACCGGGTTTTTTCAACAGTTCGTTCGAGCCCCAGCCGCCGGTCACAAAGCTCTGCTGCTGCAGCATTGCGAATCCATTGCGCGCCGCATCGAGATGCATCGTGCTTTTATCCACAAAATACGCCTGCATGGCAGAACTCAGGGCATTGACGTAGCTGTATGCGTGTCGATCAGACAAAACATTGACATTACGTGAGAGCGGCTCGAAGTAGGTAACATCTTCGAGATATTGCTCGGCCATGTGGCGATAGCGTGGACCCGCTCCCATGGCGGAGACAAGGTACAGGTTCTCGGGGATCGTGTAACTCTCGTCCCACATCCATTCAGGCCCTGCACCGAGCTTCCAGGAAGTCTCGCGTTCTACCGCTCGGCCGGGAAGCGAGGGTTCGGCGTAATCGGTGACGTGGTCGAGTAGTGCGAAAGCAGCCTGATCGTCGGCAAGGCGGTGCGCATCCATCAAGCCGCAGACTATTTTGTCGTAACTATATGCAGGGAAAACAGTCTTCGCGAAGTAGCCGGGACCAATACATTCGCCAAGAAGTTGGTTCAGGCGTTTAGCCTGTTCCGCGAGATGCGTGTCGCCAGTTCCGTTGCCGAACTTCGACTGCGCATAAAAGCGGGAAAGCGCTGAGACCCATTGGCCAAAACTGTGGCCGGGAGCCAAACCTCCAGTATCGTGGTGAAAGTCGTAATGAGGATAATATTGATACCATCCCGGGAGACTTGTGCCGGAAACGGTCTTCCCTGCTGTTTCGCTCATGGCCCGGAAGGGGTAGAGAAGCGAATCATCGTTGAGGCCCGTGAGAATCGCAAGCACGTTTTCACGCTGCTTAAGCTGGAGTTTGCCCAGAATGGAGATCTGGTCGTAGCGAAATTCCTCAAGCGGCGCGTCGAGCGTGAGTGGCGCGATCAAGTATGAGTGGTCCAAGATAGGAAGGGATAAGACAGCGGCTATGCCTTCCAGCGCAGTGCGGCGAGTGACTCGACGGTTCATGGAGAAAGGTCCTGTTGACATTCTTGCTTACGCATTCACTCTACTCGCTTGCGTGGGCTAGACTCGGCCACAGCGTTCGCTAAATCCTTAGCCGCCGCGCGTTGGATTTCAGCAGTGGGTTTGATCCATTCGTCTTAAACACATAGGGTGTTCTCGGACAGGCGAAAGGATGCTTAACACAAAGCGGTTCATCATTGGACACCTCTCGGTCGCCAATGTGGCGAGAATAGGCAGCTTCTTCGTTACAAACCAGCTCTTTGTAGAGTGCTAAGGGGAGATCGTACAGATTTCAACGCTGAAGGCTCCTGATCACTTCAAACGACCAGACTGGCATCGCGTCATTTGCAATAGGGTAGTTCTTTAGGCCACACTGGAATTATATGAGCGTTTTAGCTTGAACAAAGGGTCGAATGAAGCAGAGATCCTCCGCGCGCGAGAAAGGTCCAATCGTGCGATTGCGCAATGTCACTTGCTCGGTGTTAAGGACTCCCTCGACCGGGACTACGTTGGCATCATTGGTGACGGAACGTTCGTCTCCTCGCGTGCCGAATATTTGGAATTGTTCAGACGAGGCTTCGACCACCCGAAGCAGAGCCTGACGTATGTGCGGACGCCCGAGGTCGTAAACGTAGGAGACGATCAGAATCTTGCTGCAGAGCACGGCGTGTGGGTCGCAACGCTCTCTTCTGGTTCCGTCGCACACACCGGCACCTACGCTGCGATGTGGCGGCAAACCTCAACGGGCTGGAAGATCAGATCAGAAATCTTCGTCACCCTTCATATCGAACCGATTCTCCCGTGAGTGCCAGAGCGGAGTGAGTGTGTCGGCAAACCTTGATGAGCAGGAAATGCCGCTCATTGTTAAGGCGATCATTCCAGCTTGGAGTGATGTGATTCTGGTTATACGCCGTCGGTCTCTCAAGCCGAGGTCTTCTCCTAACCCTCTCGGCATCTGCGGCTCTCTCGTAGCGCGATGGTATCGCATTCTCGATGCTCACTTGGTCGTGCTGCCGACTAGAATCTGAAAGACGCTCCTTCGTACTCTTCAGTGCTACGGTTATAAGCTCACCTCAGCAGGCGGATACCCTTGGCCATGGGAGCGTTGCTTATTTCAGGGTGTACCTGACGCTCGGGAAATGACTTATTTGTGACGCCATTAAGCCAAGTATCTACTAAGGTGGCGGCCAAGGCATCTCGCGACTTAGTTGTCCTTATGGACGAGTTGTTATTACGATCCAAGTGCGAAGACAACAATGAGAGCAGCGTCCAGTAGATCATCAAACCTGCCATTTCGCCGCCACCGGCGGGCTTGGATGCATTGCTGAAGTCCATGACGAAAATGCGGAGAGGTTGCACATAGTCCCTCTCGATTTCGCTAAAAACATACGCGACCTCTTGGTCACTGGAATTCTCGATGAGGGCCTGCTTCAATATGCCAACAAGATCTGGGGCTTCGTAACAGATTTCCAAACAAGTCGATACGACCGCCCTTATCGATTGGGCCGCGTTTGCATCACATTGGCGACAAGTGGCATCAAGCTTTTCAAGAAACTGCGTCTGTTGAGCAAGATAATCGGCCGCCGCACGAAACAAAGCTAACTTGCTCTTGAATTGGCGGAAGATGGTAACTTCGTTCACTCTGGCGGCGGAGGCAATATCTCTAACAGGGGACGCGCCATAACCGTTGTTTGCAAAGATACCTGCCGCCACCTGCAAAATACGCTCCTGCCTTAGTGAATAAACCTTGCGCACAACTGTCTCCTTGTAATGTCTCGACCCCTGCTTCATAAGCAGTTGGTTCCAATGCCAGCGCTTGCCGGCACGTCGGACTATCTCAACCAGATGATTGCCACTCAAGCTACGAGCTGTTCCTTAGTCCACACCTTATGGAACAGCCGGATGGTAAGATTCGGCCGTTGATTCTAGTGGGGTTGAGCGGCGGCTTTTTCCATGCCTTTTGAGACACGGGAGAGGATTTTGTGCGCATCGTAGAGGACCCTACGCTGATCATCGAGTTTGCCGAGGATGGCGTCGCGGTCCGGCACACCGGAGGGGGTCGGGTTCTGCCGGAAGCAGGACCGGCCGACGACATAGCCGAGGGCGATGGCGAGCAGCATGTAGATCGAGGACGGCCTGGACTGATGTTCAGTCATATCGTTATCTCCTGAGATTGCTTGCTTTCCTTGAGTATTCGGTGGATGGTCGCGCGGGATACTCGATGGCCCTTTGCCAGCTGTGCCAGGCTTTGCCCCCGAGCCCGGTCTTTGAGGATTGCCGGCCGGTCGAGCTCCAGTGGCTTCCGTCCGATGTGGCGTCCTTCGAGCTTCGCGCGGCGCATGCCGGCGCGCACTCGCTCGACGATCAGACTGCGCTCGAGCTCGGCGATCGCCCCGATGATGACCACAACGGCCCGGCCAAGCGGTCCTCCCGTATCGATCTGCTCCCGGAAGCTGATGAACTCAACGTTCAACCGGTTGAGTTCGTCCAGAACATCGAGGAAGTGCTTGACCGACCGGGCGATCCGATCCGAAGCCCAGACCAGAACGACCTGGAACCGGTTGCGCCGCGCATCTCGCAACATCTGATCGAGGCCCGGGCGCTTGGCCTTCGCCCCGCTGACCCGATCCGTATACTCTTCGACGATCTCGTAGCCACGCTGTTGAGCCATCGCCCGGAGATCGTGAAGCTGAGTCTCAGGATGCTGGTCGACGGTCGAGACACGCATATAGAGGGCGGCGCGCTTCATAGTAAGAAGTTACAGAGTAATAAACATATCTAAGATATGTCAAGACCCGAAGAAGCCTCTCCTTGAGAGGGAGATCTTCTTCATGCAGACCTACAATAACCTTCCTGGCGTCATCATCAACGAGCTCGACGGTGGACTCAACTCGAGCTTTCAGCCGAGCAACGACTCCATTCTCGTTCTCGGGACCGCCGGCCAGGGCGTAGTCAACACTCCCTACCAGGTCCAGGATCTGGGTACCACGTCTGCTGAGTTCGGCTTCAACGGCTCGCTCTTCCGTGGCATGGCAGAAGCCGCCACCTACTCGGACAACGTCCTCGGCTATCGCATCGGGACGACCCCGATGGAGCTGATCGGCGTTGGTCTCGACACGACCGTCGGCACCGCGACTCCCGGCTTCACGATCACCTTCTCGGACGTGACCGCGGACGCCGCGACCCGTTACAAGGTCTGGTACAGTACTTTCGTGCTCGCGGTCTGGAAGGACAACGAGATCCAGTTCTCCGGACCTGGTCCCTCCCCCGAAAATACATAAAACCCTTCCCCGCGCGCGCGAGGAGTCTGGCGCCTCTGCCTCTTAGGGATCTTCACATCTACGAACCCTCAGCCCCTCGAGCTCCTACCCAGCATCCGGACCGTAGGCCACTTCAGGTCCCTCCCCCGAAAATACATAAAACCCTTCCCCGCACGCGAGGAACGCCGATCTCGATCCCGCCGAGCTCTCCACGCACGGTAGCCCCGCCCGCCTCGAACTGGCCCCGGATCCAGAACGCAGGCCAAGTCCGAAATCCCAGCCCCAGGCCGCGCAGCGGCCCCTAAAAATCTCCCCGGAACCGAGGGGTAAATTCATGGGTGGATTTGCGCATCATCGAGGCGGAAATGGCATGTTTCCGACCGAGCATTGATACTTACAGGACACTTTTACGCCAAATTCCGCACACACCACCCCGACCTAGTATAGGAAGTCGAGGCGAAATGCCCGATTTTCCCCACGCGAGCCCATAACTCAGAGGATTTAGAAGATGAGAAACTGAATGTTTTCTGGAGATCAGGATGCGGGCGAGAGATTCGTAGTTTTCTGGGCCGGGATTTTCAGGCGACATCCCGCCTACGGCAAGCCATTTCCGGGCTTCTATGCAAACGAACTTGCTCATAACACCGTTTTCAGGGAACGAGGCGGATTACTGACGACAAGCCGACTTCTCGTTACTAATCAGAACCTCATTGAGCGCATTGGCGATTTTGCTTTCCTTTGGAGCAGCGCGCTCTCAGCTGTACGAAGCTCCGGGAGCGCATTGGGGGTTTTATAGACTGCAGCACAAAAAAAGCTGCCATGTACATCAAGAAGGCTGAATCATGGCTAAGATTCTGTAAGAGAGCCAGTGTTCATGAGCAAGGAACCGACCACCATCCCAGAATGGATGCTAGACCCTGTCCTGTACCACTACACCACAGTGGATGCATTGCTATCCATCCTGCAACATAACGCTCTTTGGGCAACCCACATCCGTTATATGAATGACACCAGTGAACAGAAAGTCTTGTGGGATCTTCTCCGCACGAAAGCGAAGTCACTACTCGCCAATGCAAACCATCCAAATAATGAGTGGCTGGGACAAGTGCTGGAAGCCGCCGACGACCCTCAGCAGACAGATGTTTTTGCCGTGTGCTTTTCCAAGGACGGTGGTAATAGGTTGAGTCAATGGAGAGGCTACTCGCAGGGACGAGGAGTCTCAATTGGATTCAACATCTTTGCATTGCGAGAGTGCTGCGACTCCTTCTGTGCGCGTTGGCGATCGATCGCTCCCGAAGGATCACACGGTGGGGCCATGCTTCTTCCGGCGATCTATGTCGGGCGATCGGAAAGCGACGAGCATCTTGATAAAGTGACAAGCCGCTTTCTTACAGAACCCTCGGTCGTAGGCGAAGAGTCGCGTCAGTCATTGTCTAAGTCGGTTTCGTTCTTTGCAGCGAATACGAAACACGCGGCCTTCGAAGAAGAGAAGGAATGGCGCATCATGCTGTTTGACCACATGGTTCCACAGCCGGTAAAATTCCGCACTCGCGGATCAATGGTCGTTCCTTATCGTGAATTCGAATTTCAGTCCTCAATTGTTTCGGCAATTCACAGGATCATCGTTGGGCCAGGTCCACATCAAAAGGAGAACCGAGAAAGCCTTGAAAGGCTGACCGGACTTTCGGACGACCAGATTGTGCTGTCAGACACGCCTTATCGCGATTGGTAGTCCGGGCGTCTTACCGGCAAAATCAGTAGCTCGATGTCAACCGGTGACCACAGGTCAAGTCAGTCATCCAGCGCTGTTTCAGCGACCGACATTGGGTAGATCTCCATAAACGCTCTTCCCTTGACCAAGTGCGGTTCTTTCCGCAAAGTCGTGTTTTCGGCAACGGCCGCTATGGCCCTCCAGAATCTGGCTCCAAGCCGATCTTGTCGTTGACAGCCGAGGCGAGGCGCTGGCGTGAGCCTAGATAGCGTTCCGTCGTCTCCGCCGAGCGATGGCCGAGCAGAAACTGGATTTGTTCCAGTTCGCCTCCGGCAGCATGGCACAGGCGGGCACAGGTACGACGAAGGTCGTGAGGAGCCAATTTCTCAATCTTTGCAGCCTCAGCTCGTCGTCTGACGATCCACCAGACAAGCTTTTCGCTGATACGCGGCCCCCAGACCCTTCCGGTACGGCTCACCCGCCTGAAGATCGCGCCTTCACTGATGGAAGCGGCAATGACCCACCGGTCCAATGCGACCTTGAC
Organism: uncultured Granulicella sp.; assembly: GCA_965213805.1. Taxonomy (GTDB): domain Bacteria; phylum Acidobacteriota; class Terriglobia; order Terriglobales; family Acidobacteriaceae; genus Edaphobacter. The sequence continues at coordinate 717,600 of CBDCAG010000002.1, forward strand.
CCAGTTCGGAACCGGCACCGTCCGAATGTGCCCGCCCTTGCCAAAGAGATTGATGATCGCCCAATGCCCATCGCGCTGCTGAAGGTGGCCCAGGGTAAGGGAGGTGAGCTCTGCCCTACGGAGCCCACAGCCCAGAAGAAGGGACAGAACGGCATAATCCCGCTTGTCCCTGATGGAATCGCTCGCTGGCACCGCGAGCAGCTGCTTTCCTTGATCAGCCGTTAGCCAGTTGCCGAGACGCATTCCAAGCCGCTTAGCTCCTTTGACACGCCGGATGCCGGCGGCGAGATCTGGGTTGAGAAGGCCATTGTCTGACGCCTCATAGGCCAGCCGCCGCACGGCGGCAAGCCTGAGATTGATCGTCGCCGGAGCAAGACGGCGGGTTTCCAGCTCGTACCGATACCTCAGAACCACCGTTCGTCCAAAGGCAAGCCGTGGCTCGGAGCAGTACCAGGTGATGAAGTCCTCGATCGCAGCGCGATAGGTTCGCTTGGAAGCAGCAGAGCCCAGGCTCTGCAGGACAGAACTCTTAGAGTGATCGAGGTCCGGCAGGCGTAAGATCGTCCTCGTCGAACGGAGTTTCGGCTTGCGCTTCTGAGTCATGGAGGCGGCCTCCCTTGCCGCGCATCCATAATCAGGCTCCCCGCAAGTTGCCAAAACCTGAGATTGCCGAAAACGCCGACTTTCAAGGAGGGTGCACATGTCGGACACTATCTCAATGGTTCACTTATCACTTTCATGGCGACGATCAAGGACATTGAGAGGAACCATCCTCTGGTGCGTTC